>NZ_JBLOJV010000004.1:0-86545 GCF_047785705.1 Streptococcus pluranimalium | reverse complement strand
TAACATAGATAAACTAAAAAAGGACGTGCCGAATTGATCCGCCCTTTTCTTACAATAAAAACCTATTGTTCAACGTAAAACCGTTGAACAATAGGTTTTTTAGATGCTTTTATTTAACAGCGTCTTTGAGTGCTTTACCAGCTTTGAATGCTGGTACTTTTGAAGCTGCGATTGAGATTTCTTCACCAGTTTGTGGGTTACGACCTTTGCGGGCTGCACGCTCACGAACTTCAAAGTTACCAAAACCGATAAGTTGAACTTTGTCACCTTTTGCAAGGAAACCTTCAATTGCCTCAAAAACGGCATCAACTGCTGCAGTTGAATCTTTTTTAGTTAATTCTGTTGCTTCTGCAACTTTTGCGATTAAATCTTGTTTGTTTGCCATTGTAAACAAATCCTCCATAAAATTTAAGCTTAGTGCTTATTGACAGTCTTTATCATATCGAAAAAAGAAGCTAAGGTCAAGCATTTAACACTGATTTTATCTCTCTTTAAGGCTCTTTAAATAAATCAAATCGAATCCGGTCGTTGGCAAGGCTAAATTCTGAGGCTTTCGCATATAAACCATTTGATAATTTGATGTCTTTTAATGATAAAATGATTTGAGATTCTTTGGGTTTTATATTGAGAAAGCTGGGGATATTATAGGTTTTGGCGATATAAGCCAAAATTTCTTGTCTAGGCAGTGTCAAGGTTCCTGCTGATACGGAAGTGACACTCAACTGAACATCGCCATTGTTCAAGACATAGGGTTCAAAATAAACATAAAGAGGAATGTCGTAACCCAAAAGTTGGTAGGTCCCTTGGAATAGCACTTGGCTTGATGTCGTGTAAAACTCATAGCTTAAGCCTTTAGACTGGTATTTCTCTAAAAAGGCAGCGACGGTATTATTCAACTCTTCTCTTGTGGTGATAAAACTTCCTGCTTTAACAGCTTTGACTTCTGTTGTTGATGATGTCTGCTGACTGATGCCTTGTTCGCGTGGTTGGATGACCCGATAGGCAATAACGCTGATAAAAGCGAGGTTGATGGCGAGTAAAACCAAAAAAAGGGTTCTCCAAAGTGTCTTATTTGTTGTCATGCGTTTGACTTATCCTTTCCATGATGGCATCAGCCATAATACTATAGCCTGTGTTATTGGGATGAAAATGATCCTCACTAAACAAAGCGTCATTCACGACACTCGTTTGATCACCAGAAACAGAAACAATGCCTTCATTCCCATCTATCCCTTTGTAGAGACGATCATTGATTCCCACAAAATAAACACCTTCATACTGGGATGTTAATTGCTCTGTTTGGGCATTCCAGTTATCAACAATATCTTGCATTTGGGTCATTTCTGGGAAATTAAGGTAAAACGGATTGTAAATCCCCACAACGTAAATGGGCAGTTTTGGATTTTCTGATCTGGCGAGCTCAATTATTTCGTGAAGGTTTTGCTGATAAGCCTTAAACCCTTCTTTAAAATCCGTCACATTTAAATGAGTGAAATGCTCTCGTATCACTTTCATAACATCATTGCCACCAACCGTTATAGTCATGAGATCTGCCGATTTGAGATTGTCTTGAATGGCCTTTTGCTTTTTCATGCGCTTTAAAATTTGGCGACTGGTATTTCCTGAAACACCATAATTACTGGTCACAGTCTCATAACGGTAAGCCTCGTCCATACGTTTAGCCAAAAGTGGTACAAAACCTCCCTGATCAGTAGTATCTCCAACACCCTGTGTCAAGGAATCCCCAATGGCAAACAAATGAAACTGAGTCTGTTTTTCCTTTAAAAAATCAGATTTTTTGAGCTTGGCATTTGACGTTGGAATGACAAACCAAAAAACAAGCCCAGCTGTTAACAAGGTTAGAAAGAAAATCATGATATCATGTCGTCGTTGTCTATTCATAGCGCACCATAACTGCAAAAGCATCCTCACCTGTATGTGTTTGAATCACCGAGCCCGTCTCTAAAACAGTAATATCGGTTTGAGTGTAGCCTTGTAATCGGTCTTTTAGCATGAGGGCAACATCTTTTTGACCTGAGTAAGAAATCGCAATCTCAGCAATTGGTCGCTGCTCTATCTGATTGACAAAACTATCTAACCACTTTAAAAAGACTTTTGATCCGCGACCCTTTATCAAAGGATTTAGGGTATGCTGCTTTAAGGCCATAACCACACGAATCTTCAACAGTGAACTCAAAAATCCTGTCACTCGATTCACACGACCACCCTTGACAAGATTTTCAAGAGTTGACAAGCCAATATAAAGCTCTGTTTTTTGGCGGATAACCTCAATGGACTCTATAATCGCTTCTAAACTAGCTCCATTTTTTGCCAGCCTAGCTGCTTCAACCACTTGAAAGGCCAAGGCCTGATCAATAAAGCCAGAGTCAATAATCGTCGCATTGGCTCCTGCTATATCTGCTCCTTGTCTGGCAGCTTCCAGTGTCCCTGAAAAAGCATGGCTCAGATGAATGGATAGAATCTGATCTGCTCCGTCCAAAACTAGTTTTTCATATACTTCTGCAAACAAACCAACCGGTGGCTGGCTCGTTTGAGGCAAAGCTTTGCTCTCTTTCATAAGCGATAAAAACTTGCCTTTTTCTTTTAAATCAGCGTCTGACATCAGCTTACCATCAATCATGACAGATAGGGGAACAACGGTAATATCAAGTGCCTCTATCCTCTCTGGATCTATGGTAACCGATGAATCAGTGACGATTTTAACATGACTCATATTTAAAACCCATTCTTATTTTATTTTGCCTTTAAAAAGACTAACAAGGTGACAAGGAGTGATACCCATCTCACCGTCCCAACAACTCTTTGGCTTGCTCTATGGCTGAAGAAGTGACATTGTTTCCTGCAATCATCTTAGCGATTTCTTGGACTCTCTCATCATGGTTCAGGCGTCGCACCGTTGATACTGTTGATTGCTCATCGCTTTTTTTAGAAATATAGAACTGATGATCCGCAGCTGCGATGACCTGTGGTAGATGAGAAATCGCTAGCACTTGACCATGGCTTGCAATTTTATAAATTTTTTGAGCAATCGCTTGAGCAACCCGACCTGAAACACCTGTATCAACTTCATCAAAGACAATACTTGTCTTATCTTCTTGGCGTGCAAAAGCTGATTTGATAGCCAACATCAAACGTGACAATTCACCTCCAGAAGCGACTTTAACCAAGGGTTTAAAGCCTTCGCCAGGGTTGGTAGAAATGTAAAATTCAATGTGTTCATTGCCTTCTTTACTAAACTTGCCCTGGGTGAATTGCACCTGAAAATCAGCCTTTTCCATGTATAACTCTGTCAATTCAGCCTTAATCTCTTTTTCCAAGGTGAGTGCCATCTGATGCCTTGCTTCAGAAAGTGCTGCTGCAGCTTGTAATAACTCTTTCTCAAGAAAACGCAGGTCCATCTCAAGACTTTCTGAGCTTGCCTCATTACCTGTTAGCAGATGGTATTCCTTAGTGATATTATCCAGATACTCCAAGACATCATCAACACTACCGCCATACTTACGTGTGATGGCATTTAGACTGTCCAAGCGTGATTCGATGGCTACTAAACGCCCAGCATCAAAGTCTAAACGCTCCATACAATCGCTAAGTTTTCTAGTTACATCTTCTAACATGTAATAACTTTCAGAAAGATGATTTGACACGTCCTTATAGTCAGGGTCAAACTCTTCCAAGCTCAAGAGGTCATTCATGGCTGAACGAACGTTTGATAAGCTAGAGAACTCCTCGTTATCAAGCATGGTGTAAGCATTGGCTAGCGTATCAGCAATTTGCTTGGCAGTCATCAATTGATCACGTTCTTGAGTCAGCTGATCATCTTCTCCTGATGTCAGAGACGCCGCCTCAATCTCTGCGATTTGAAAGGCCAGCATTTCGATACGCGCCTTGTGCTCACGCTCATTTTTTTGTTGGTCGATCACTCGCTTACGCAAAAGACGATAGGCCTCAAAAGCTGTCTGATAGCTTGTTTTGATAGCTAAAAAATGATGATCCCCAAACTCATCAAGCATACGACTATGAAGACTAGGTTTCATAAGTTCTTCTTGATCATGTTGCCCATGAATATCAACCAAATGCTGACCGATGGCTTTCAAGGTTGTCACATTAACCATCTGACCATTCACACGACTGACACTACGCCCATTTTGGAAAATATCACGACGAATAATCAAGTCATCTTCAACAGCAATGCCATTTTCCTCTAAAATCGACAGTAGCTGGGGACTTTTTTCGACGGAAAATAGACCCTCAATTTCTGCCTTGGCTTGACCGTGACGAATGACTTCTGTAGAAGCACGCGCACCGAGCATCATGTTCATAGCATCAATAATGATGGACTTCCCAGCCCCAGTCTCACCCGTCAATACCGTCATGCCATTATCAAAAGTCAGTGAAATCTCCTCAATAATGGCAAAGTTTTTTATGGAAATCTCTAATAACATGGCTCTCCTCGTTCTCTATTTTGTCAGCATCTTCATCCAAGTTTGAAAACTCTCCACGATTGTCTGGGCAGCTTGCTCAGTCTTTGCCAGCAAAAGTAAGCTGTCGTCATCTCCTATCAAGCTAAAAATCTGATCCTTATAGTCATCCAAGATCAAGCGTTTCAAATAAGTTGTTGACCCAGGTACAACCGTGATATTAACCATAGTCGCAAGTGTCCCTGATCCCTGTGACAGCTCTAAAATATTATCCATTGCTCGTTGTAAGGGTGTCATGTAGCGCTCAGCTGTTTCTTGTGACAAGCCATAGACGTAGCCTCCTTTTTTGCCTTTTACCTTGATGATACCCAAGGTAGTGATGTCTCGTGAGACAGTGGCTTGCGTCGCTAAGACACCTTTAGCTCTTAGTAGATCTACTAATTCTTGCTGTGTTTCAATTTCTTGTTCACTCACAATAGTGACAATCAACTCTAATCGTTCATTCTTTCGCATTGTTTTTAAATTCCTCATGTGCTTGAGCGACCACCTGACCAATATCACAAGAGACCTTGCTCGGTGACGCTGATTTTTTCATATATGCCAAAAATTCGATATTCCCTTGACCACCTTGAATCGGAGAATAATCTAATCCCTCAACGCTAAACCCGTGAGTCTGCGCAAAGGTCGTGACCCTCTCTAAAACTTTTTCATGGACGACCCTGTCTTTAATAATACCATTTTTACCAATCTGCTCACGTCCTGCTTCAAATTGAGGCTTAATAAGAACAACCACTTGCCCACCATCAACTAAAATCGTCGCCAAGGCTGGCAAGATTAAATTGAGGGAGATAAAACTGACATCAATACTAGCAAACTCTGGCAGTCCTTTGGTAAAATCTTGAACGTCTGCATAGCGAAAATTATACTGCTCCATGGAGCAGACACGCTGGTCTTGACGTAGTTGCCAAGCCAACTGATTGGTTCCCACATCAACAGCATAGACCAACTTGGCGCCTTGTTGTAGCATCAAATCTGTAAAGCCACCTGTCGAAGCACCGATATCAATAGCAATCTTATCCTGCACCGAAAGACCAAAAACAGCCCAGGCCTTCTCTAGCTTCAGACCACCGCGGCTAACATAAGGTAGCTTGTCGCCTTTTAACTTTAACTCAATACCGTCTTCAATCTTCTCACCTGGCTTATCATAACGCTGACCACTTTTGACACTGACCACCAAGCCTGCCATAACACCTCGCTTGGCCTGCTCGCGTGTCTCAAACAGTCCTTGCCTATGAGCCAGCACATCCACTCTTTCTTTAGGCATGACACCTTAACCTTTCTATCATCGCAACGATGGCATCAGGCTTAAAACTGGCTTTTCTTGCCATTTCTTGAAAAATAGCTATCGCTTGGTTCAAAGAATCCTCCAAAACCGCATAAGACTGATCCAAACCTAAGAGGGCTGGGTAAGTTGACTTGCCAGCTGTTAAGTCCTTGTTTGGTGTCTTGCCAAGTGTTTCAAAATCTGCGGTGACATCTAAAATATCATCGCGAACTTGAAAGGCCTGACCGATAAGGCGCCCTGCCTGCTCTAATTGACGAATGACCGCGTCTGTTTGTTTGGCAATCAGTCCCGCAGCCATAAAGGGAAAGACCAAAAGAGTACCTGTTTTATTGGCATGAATCAACTGGACCTGATCAAGCGTCAATGACTTTCCTTCACCTTTCATATCAAGCATTTGCCCACCAACCATGCCAAAGGTTCCTGAGCAATGTGACAAGTGTTGCATCAGATCAAGCTTGATGGTCACATCCAAGTCAGCTCTTGCAATCAAGCCTGTCGCATCTAAAAAGAGAGAGTCTCCTGCTAAGATAGCGGTTGCTTCATCAAACTGTTTATGATTGGTCAAGCGACCACGGCGATAGTCATCATTATCCATCGCTGGTAGATCGTCATGGATAAGACTGCCCGTATGAACCATCTCTAAGGCTGCAGCCACATCAAAATGAGCCGCTGTCAGCTCAAGCCCAAACCCCTCCAATAAATCCAACAAAATCATCGGACGAATACGCTTGCCGCCACTCTCAACAGAGTATAAAATGGCATCGATCAAGTCTGATGACACCACATTATGGCTACGATAGTAACGATGGATTGCCTTATCAATTGCCTTAATCTTATCCATTAAGCGTCCATTTCTACTTCTGCCCCATCTGGCTGCATCACTGTGACAAGTGTTTTCTCTGCATCCTGCAAGGTTTTTTGAAGGTCTTTGGATAGGATCATCCCTTGTTGAAATTGCTCAATAGCTTTTTCCAGTGGGACATCGCCATTTTCCAACTGAGCAACGATGGTTTCTAATTCTTGTAATTTTTCTTCAAATGTTTTTTGTTTACTTGGCATTTTTGACCTCTACTTCTATCTTTCCATCTTTCATCTGTAGGTGAAGGCAATCACCTTGAGAAACAGCCTTACTACTGGTGATGATCTGTTGATCTTTTTGGACAATCGCGTAACCACGCGCCACAATCCTTGTTGTATCAAGGGATAAGAGGGTATCTTGTGCTTTTTCCAAACGACTGACCTTGCTGTCATAGGCGCTGGTCATGTTAGATAAAAGCAAGCGCTGCAAGACACCTAGCCTTTCCTCATAGCGACTGACTTTCTCGGATAATCCTAATGTCAAAAGACGTTGACTTAATAGTTTTTCTTGCTGGTTTGCTTGGTTAAACTCCTTAGCCATAATCTGTCTCAAGTGGCTTATCACATAATCTAATTTCTGAGCGATGCCATCGTAAAGACGTTCTGGCTGCCTAAACATCACCGAATACCTGGCCTTATCAAAACGCTCTTGTCCTTGCCTGATCTGACGCAGACTAGCTTGGTAGAGACGTTGCCTACGCTCTCCTAGCCAAGCTAACAGATCTGCCTTAGTTATCGGAGTTGCTAACTCTGCTGCTGCCGTTGGGGTCGCTGCTCTTTGATCTGCCACCAGATCTGCCAAGGTTGTGTCCGTTTCATGACCAACACTTGATATGATTGGCAAACGTGACTCAAAAATAGCCTCAACCACAAGCTCTTCATTGAAAGCCCAGAGGTCTTCGATAGACCCTCCACCACGCCCCACAATGAGAAGATCGACGTCTTTTCTCTCGTTAGCTTTGGCAATATTAGCAGCTATTTCTTGCGCCGCCCCATCACCTTGTACCTTGGTGGGGAACAGCAAGATTTCCACACCAGAAAATCGTCTTGATATGGTCGTTATGATATCTTGAATAACCGCACCACTGGGACTGGTCACCACAGCTATCTTTTGAGGAAACTGAGGCAGAGCTTGCTTATGCCTATCCTCAAAATAACCGGCTGCTCTTAGTTTCTTCTTGAGTTGCTCAAATTGAAGAGCTAAAGCCCCGATACCATCTGGCTCAGCTTTTTCGATGATAATGGCATACGACCCTCCTGGCTCATAGAGTTGAATACGACCGATGACATTGATTTTCATGCCCTCTTCTAAGTCAAACCCCAACTGCCTAAATGCCCCAGCCCACATAGTGGCTTTGATAACGGCATGCTCGTCCTTAAGTGAAAAATATTGATGATTAGGTCGACGACGAAAGTTAGAGACTTGACCGGTCAGATAAACCCGTTCTAAATAGGGATCACGATCAAATTTTAATTTAAGGTATTTGGTTAAATGGCTAACCGTTAAATAATCCGACATGCACTTCCTTCCCTTTTTTAGGCAAATTCTTTTTTTATTATACCATTTTTTACGCTATTCATCAGAAACAACTGACTATATGACTTAAGAAAAAAAGCTGGGTCTCCCCAACTAAAAGCATTTGTTATGCCAAATAAAACGACGAAGGCTCTAAAGCATGTAAAAAACAATCGCCATGTACTGCAAAAAAGCTGCCAAGAGGATAAATAAATGCCAAATCATATGATAGTAAGGGCGTTTTTTCGCATAAAAGAAGGCTCCAATCGTGTAAGACAAGCCACCCGCTAGCATGAGTAGCCCGAAGGTCAGATTGGTTTCTTTCATAATAACAGGCACAATAAAAATCACCAGCCAGCCCATCACTAAATAAAGTAAAAGACTGAATTTTTCATTGATCTTGGTCGCCAAAATTTTATAAAGAATCCCAAAAAGAGTCACGCCCCACTGCAAAATGATAATGGCAAGGCCTAGCCAACCACCAACCAAGGATAAGGCCACAGGGGTATAAGAACCTGCAATAGCAATATAAATCATGCTATGATCAATGATGCGTAAGACATACTTTTGTGGTGTTCCGTAAGTCATAGCGTGATAGACGGTTGATGATAGCAACATCAAAAACAAACTGATCACAAAAATAGATACCCCAACTGCTGCCGTCACACCATAAGCCTGATAGGCATGAATCGCACTAATAGGAAGAAGGGTTAACATGATAGCAGCACCCACACCATGAGTCGTAGCATTAGCGATTTCTTCGCCAAAAGACAAGGGATTGCTCAATTTAAAGGTTTGATTCACTGTGATTTCCTCCTAGGGCTAGGGTTGATAAACGGACTTTATAGTAAGATTTGATCGCTAGACAGGCATCGTCAATAAGCTCTGGCACATGAGCATGATCATTCATGGAGCTGACAAACAAGTTATATAATTCCTCGGAGCTATATTCTTTTCTCAGTAAACTTAAAGCCTCATCAATGTCTGGCAAACTAAAGACATTTTTTAAAAAGGCAATGGCAATCAAGCGTGCAAGATGGTGACGTTGATACTTTTTCTTTAAGGGCTTATCAAGATAGCCTTGTTTGACATAGTTATTCACCATGGATGAGGTGATTCCCTTTGGATCTCTATCTACCGAGGTCTGACTGACTTTATTGACGTAATAAAGGATCTGATCAAGGTACAAATCAAGGTCTGGCAAATCCTGCCACTTAGGGAGAAAGTTGATTTTGAGTTCATCAAAAAGATTAAATCTAGTTTTCATAACTAGATTATAGCATTATCTTAAAAATAAACAAGAAAAAAGCCTATGAACATGTCTAAAATGGATTTAGACATGCTTTGATAAGGCTTTTTTTCACGGTAAATGAAATTCAAAACAGGACATGCTATTAGCATTACTGATACTTAGGCTATTTTTTCTTCAATCCAAGATGGCGAATCGTCGGGCTGATTGGTAAGTTTGCTCTAAGAGCATGGTAATGGTCATTGGACCAACACCGCCAGGAACTGGCGTGATCCAATCAACAAGTGGCTCCAGTGATGCAAAATCAACATCACCTGATAATTTCCCCTGCTCATCACGGTTCATCCCTACATCAATGACGACAGCTCCTGGTTTGACATGGTCTGCTGTGATCAATCTTGAGCAACCGATAGCAACTATTAAAATATCAGCTTGTTGAGTGATTGTTTTGAGCTGTTTGGTTCTTGAGTGTGTCATGGTCACGGTCGCATTAGCGGCTAATAACATGGCAGCCATAGGCTTGCCCACGATATTAGAGCGACCAATAATAACAGCATGCTTGCCCTCAAGATCGATATTATAGTGTTCAAACAAGGCCATAATTCCTGCTGGCGTACAAGGCAGCATAGCTGGTTGACCAGCCCAGAGACGCCCAGTATTGACAGGATGAAAACCATCCACATCCTTATCAGGATCAATCGCTAGGACAACTGCCTCCTCATCAATATGATCAGGTAGGGGCAACTGCACTAAAATACCATGAAAACGCGCATCGTGATTGTACTGCTCAACCAAATCCAGTAATTCTTGTTGGCTAATCGTCTCTGGTAGACGAACGGTTTCACTGTAAAAACCAGCTTGCTTGGCAGAGCGCTCTTTATGCCTAACGTAAATCTGGCTTGCAGGATCTTTACCAACTAAAATCACAACCAAGCCTGGTACAAGTCCTTTTTCTAGCTCTAACTGGGCAACCTTTTGCGCCAAGTCAGACTGCATTTTTTGTGCCAATAATTTGCCATCAATCAATCTTGCCATCACTCTCTCCTTTATTCTTATAGTACTTTATTCAAAAAAACTGGTTCTCTTAGTAAAATCACGATGCCTGTGATCATAGCCTTTCTCCCTTGCCCATATGTTTTTCAAGACGTTTCAACAAAGCAGACATGGCTGTTGTTACCAGTAAATAATACGCTGCCGCAAATAAGAGGGGCTCCACAGGAATATAAGTCGCTGAGACGACCGATTGAGCACCATTCCAAAGCTCCATAACCCCAATCGTTTGTAAAAGGGAACTATCCTTGATGATGGTGATAAACTCATTTCCTAAGGCAGGCAAAATCGTTTTCAGCGCTTGTGGCAAAATAATATAACGCATGGTCTGCCTAGGAGGCAGCCCTAAAGAGTAAGCTGCTTCAAACTGTCCTCTTGGCACAGCCTCGATCCCTGCACGTACAGACTCAGAAATATAAGCCCCACTGTTTAAAGAAACAATGATCACACCAGGCAATAAACGGCTAAAATCTAGATCCAGAACGCCAAAGCTAATCGTCGGTGCAGCGTTAAAATGCAACCAAGCAAAAGCAATCATAATTTGAACAACCATGGGAGTGCCACGAAATAGCCAAATATAACAACTAGCTAGATAGGACAAAGGCTTGACAGAACTTCTTTTTAGCAGTGCCATCAAAATACCGATCATGGTCCCAAAGCAAACAACGCATAACGAAATAACAATGGTCACCAAGACACCATCATTAAAATAAGCCCAATACTTGGGTAAAAATGAAAAATCCATAATATACTCCTGTTTTTAAATAAATATTACTTTATGATAACATTAATTTAATTAAAATACAAATATATGGATTTTAATACCAAAAACACCCTCTGATTCACACAAAAAGAGTGTGAAATAAGCTCGCTAACTCTAAGAGTTTCATACGCTTATTCCAGACTCTTTCCATCAACTTAATACAGTAAGTCGAAAATTTCCATAGCGATTAAGTCAATGCTATCAAATGAATAAGACTCCTTAGCCTCAACGTCACGCAAAGTGAAAACAGGTCCATTTTCTGGATCATTGCTAAAAGAAACTTCCGCAACCACGACTCCTTCACGCTCAAAATGACGTTTTAAATGACCACCATCTGTAGCCATAAGCTCCAAACGATTGATGATTCTAACCAAATGTGATTCCATAGCATACTCCTCTATTTATTAAAATACTTTCTTTCCATTTTACCATAAAATGAAATAAAGTAACTAACATTCACTCTTTTTTATCCTAAAATTAGCCGAAGGCGTTAGTTCAAAACAGTTTTAGCACTCTTTGCGGTCGAGTGCTAAAATTTTGAACTTTTTACTTGCATTGCCCTGCTATCGTGCTATAATAGGTTTAGATGAACTTTGACTATGTTTGACCAAAAGTTTTTTGTCACTGCTCATCCTGATTGTATTGTAACCATTTCTTAACAAAAGTGAGGTATGCTTATGCTTTGTCACAACTGTCAATTAAACGAATCAAGTATTCACTTATATACCAATGTCAATGGAAAACAAAAACAAGTTGACCTTTGTCAAAATTGCTACCAAATTATGAAAACAGAACCTCGACATAATCCTTTATCACCCCTAGGACAAGAAAGGGCTTCTTCATCACTAAATCCTTTTTTTGATGATTTTTTTGGAGACCTCAATCAGTTTCGTGCTTTTAGCAGGGATTTAGCAAACCAGCCTAAAAGTCAGGCTGGAGGACAAGGTGGCAACAAAGGTCCTGGCAATCGCCAGCCCCATGCACCACAAGGCTCTGCGCAACCAAAACAGCAAGGTCTTCTCGAGGAGTTTGGCATCAACATCACAGATATTGCTCGTAAGGGAGAGATTGACCCAGTCATCGGACGTGATGAGGAGATTCTTCGCGTCATTGAAATCCTTAATCGAAGAACCAAGAATAATCCGGTGTTAATCGGAGAGCCCGGTGTTGGTAAAACAGCCGTTGTTGAAGGCTTGGCGAAAAAAATTGTTGATGCAGATGTGCCACAAAAACTCCAAGGCAAACAGGTTATTCGCCTAGATGTTGTCAGCCTCGTTCAAGGAACAGGTATTCGAGGACAATTTGAAGAGCGCATGCAAAAGCTCATGGATGAGATTCGTCAGCGTCAGGATGTCATTCTCTTTATTGACGAGATTCATGAAATTGTCGGTGCTGGTAATGCTGGTGACGGCAATATGGATGCTGGTAATATCTTAAAACCTGCACTAGCCCGTGGTGAAATGCAACTCGTCGGTGCAACAACCCTTAACGAATATCGCATCATCGAAAAAGATGCTGCCCTAGAGCGCCGCATGCAACCCGTAAAAGTCGATGAGCCAAGTGTTGAGGAAACCATCACCATCTTAGAAGGTATTCGTCCAAAATACGAGGACTATCATCATGTCAAGTATAGCTCTGAGGCTATCAAAGCTGCGGCTATCTTATCCAACCGCTATATCCAAGACCGTTTCCTTCCAGATAAGGCTATCGACCTTCTTGATGAAGCAGGCTCTAAAATGAACCTAACATTGAACTTTGTTAATCCTCAAGATATTGATCAACGCTTGATTGAAGCCGAAAACCTAAAAGCCCAAGCCACTCGCGATGAAGACTATGAGCGTGCGGCTTACTTCCGTGATCAAATAGCCAAATACAAGGAAATGCAGGCTCAAAAGCTCGATGACCAAGACACCCCTATCATCACTGAGAAAAATATTGAAGCTATCATTGAACAAAAAACCAATATTCCAGTTGGAGAACTCAAAGAAAAAGAGCAAAGTCAGTTAGTCCATCTAGGCGATGATCTCAAAAATCATGTGATTGGGCAAAATGAAGCTGTGGATAAGATCGCAAAAGCCATCCGTCGTAACCGTGTTGGTCTTGGATCACCAAATCGTCCTATCGGCTCCTTCCTCTTTGTCGGACCAACTGGTGTCGGTAAGACAGAATTGTCTAAGCAATTAGCCATTGAACTATTTGGTTCAGCAGATAGCATGATCCGCTTTGACATGTCTGAGTACATGGAAAAACACGCCGTCGCTAAACTGGTCGGCGCTCCTCCAGGATATGTTGGTTACGAAGAGGCTGGGCAACTAACCGAAAAAGTTCGTCGCAACCCTTACTCACTCATCCTTTTAGATGAAGTCGAAAAAGCACATCCTGATGTCATGCACATGTTTCTCCAAGTTCTTGATGATGGCCGTTTGACAGATGGTCAAGGACGTACCGTCAGCTTCAAAGACACTATTATCATCATGACCTCTAACGCTGGAACAGGAAAAGCAGAGGCTTCAGTTGGCTTTGGGGCTGCTCGTGAAGGACGTACCAACTCTGTCCTTGATCAACTTGGCGATTTCTTCAGCCCAGAATTTATGAACCGCTTTGATGGGATTATCGAATTCAAGGCTCTTGAAAAAGAAAATCTTTTGACTATCGTTGATTTAATGATTGGAGATGTCAATGAACGACTTGCTACGAAAGGGCTTCATCTTGATGTCACTGATAAAGTCAAAGAGAAACTGGTCGATCTTGGCTACAATCCCAAAATGGGGGCTAGACCACTGCGTCGAACCATCCAAGATCATATTGAAGATGCGATCACAGATTTCTATCTGGAAAATCCTTCAGAGAAGAATCTGCGTGCCATCATGACCTCAAATGGTAACATTGTCATCAAAGCCTCCCCTAAAACGGACAACACCGTAGCAGAAAGCCAGCACCTATCATAAAAACGTGGGATAAAACCGTTAACTCATATGGAGTAACGGTTTTCGTTTTTTAGTTGCCTCTGCAGCAACACCACCTTCATCACTGATACGCTCAAAAGCAAGCATTTAGGAGTTGGGCAAAGCTACTTCTATGATAAGTGTCGTCTAAAGCAATACCTGATTGATTCTTTTGACCGCTTTTTGGAGTAACTGGTTAAAAATAGTCAGTATTTTATGAAAATTTTTCTAGTTTATTGGTTTGATTTTTAGTATAATGAGAAAAAGAACTATCGAGGAAAACTTATGACAAATCCTGTATTCGGACATAAAGAAGATCATGTCGACTATCAACATCGCTATGGTGTCTATGCTATCATTCCAAACAAGGAGCAAGATCAGCTGATTCTTGTTCAAGCACCAAATGGGGCTTGGTTTCTACCGGGTGGCGAAATCGAAGGGGATGAGAATCATTTAGAAGCCTTGGAGCGAGAGCTTATTGAAGAACTCGGTTTTAAGGCAAGGTTTGGAGAGTATTTCGGACAAGCTGATGAGTATTTTTACTCAAGCCATCGTGATGCCCATTTTTACAATCCTGCCTATCTTTATGAAGTTACCTCTTTTGAAGAAGTTGGACAACCTTTAGAGGATTTCAACACACTCGCTTGGTTTCCTATCCAAGAAGCTAAAACCAAGCTAAAACGGGGTAGCCATCAATGGGGAGTCGAGAGTTGGCAAAAAAAATACCAGAAATAAGTCGTTCACTACCAATGCGTGTTATAATATAAGCAACCAAGTTTTAAAGGAGGATCTATATGAGACTTATCAACGTTACCAGTAGCCATCCTACGCTCGTTAAAAATCAACTCCGAAACACTGATGCTACTCTCATTGAGGTTTATTCTGCCGGCAATACCGACGTCATTTTTTCACAAGCACCAAAACATTATGAAATACTGATTTCCAATAAATACCGTGCCATCAAAGAGAGTGAGATTGAAATTATCCGAGAATTCTTTTTGAGACGTCACATTGACAAATCTATCATCATCAAAGAAAACATCAAAACTTCATACACTGAAAAACTAATCAGTATCTCTATTCCTATAGCAAGATCTTAAATAGCCATGCCTTTTATGACATGGCTCTACCAAAACAAAACCCAACCATCAGTGATTGTTCACTCAAAAAAGCACTGCAAGTTTCCAGTGGTATTAACCGCCAAAAACTTGTAGCGCTTTTTGATTGAGAGCTAATGGTTAAAACTGTTCTGGTACTGCTGCCAGTAAGTCAGCAATTTAAGACGAAAACTCTCCTAGTATAGCCTATATAATATGAATCCTCCAATAGCAGGAATGCGTGAGGCAAACTTAGTGTGAAAAAACGCAAAGATGCCAACTGCAATGGCAGAAAATCCGATGGAAATCATTAAGACAGAACCAGCATATTGCCCTACATCAACAAACGTAAGGCTAAAAACACCGTGATTCAAGCCCTATTTCAACTAAAAATGGATCATTTTCAAAAGAAAAATCATCATGCCACGCAAAACTTATTTAAAAAATGTCCTTACCATCTGAAACTGGGTAATATTGATATAAATATGGATTACCATAACCACTAGAAATGCGACAATTTGATCGGTCTGACTGATGACAGAAATGATAGTAATTGCTAAATAAAGGGCTGGCAAGATATAGTTGTTGAGTCGAAAGACAATGGTGAAACTCTGTTCAAAATGAGCTTGTTGCTCTGCTTCATCATAGGAATAAATCAAACCTTTCATTTCACTAACGGTAGGAAATATCGAAATCTGATAATCACGAATGCGACTAATTAATTTGGCATAAACTATTTGACCAATAACCAAAGGAATCAAGAACAAATAATCTAAAATCGGAATGGTTAACTCTGCCCCATCCTTAATTAAGAGTAATTTCAGACCCACAACGATGTTAAAAGTAACTAAGCAAGCTAAGAGGTTAAAGAAGATAGCACCAAATTTTAACTGCTTGAAAGTTGTCTGGTACCACTTCTCCACTAATGCATCGTCTTCTTGGTCGCTTGATAGATAGAGATTGTTATGACGATTAGCCTGATAAAAACTATAGACTGTAGCTCCAATCAGACCTAAAACAAGTATCCGACTACTCATTAACAGATTCTCTAAATTAAAAATGGTACTACTAGTCTTCTGCCCCGTTGCTAGAAAAGTCACTATTTCCCAAAAACCAACCCCTAGTAACATATAGAAAATCAAGCGAACCCAACGTTGACGGGTTGTGATTTGTTTTCCATTTCTCATCCTTCTTCCTCCTCCACTAAACGAAAAACCTTTTCAACAGGTTCTTGAAAAACCTTAGCGATTTTCATTGCAATAACAATTGATGGCGTATACTCTCCTCGTTCTATCAAACTGATGGTCTGACGCGATACCCCTGCCAGTTTTGCCATTTGAGTCTGGTTGACACCATCTCTCGCTCGCAATTCTTTAAGACGATTTTTTAAGATATATTCCATCTACCTCATTCCTTTCACCGTTTTTCTCCTCTATTCCCCTGATTTCTTAAATGTATTGTAACATATTATTTTATTTTTGACAATGATAATAGTCAAAAATGTTATCGTTTTTGTCAAAATGACATTTTTAATGGGCAAAAAACCAAGTTCAATTTGAACTTGGTTTTATCGTCTGGTTAAAACTGCTCTGGTACTGCTGCCAGTAAGTCAGCAATCCTAGAAGCATCTGATCCTCCAGCCATTGCCATGTCTGGTTTACCACCACCACGACCTGCTACGATCGGAGCAAGGGCTTTGATGGCATTTCCGGCATGGATATCTTTTGATTTGCTTGCTACAAGAACATTAACTTTTTCTCCAATACTTGCCACAAGAACAAGGACGTCAGAGTAGTCTTTTTGTTTCCAGTTATCCGCAAATGTACGAAGAGCACTTGCATCAGCAACGTCAACTTGAGTAGCAATGTAACGAACGCCAGCACTTTCTTTGACATCTTTAAAGACATCACCTGCCTGAGCTGCTGCTGCTTTTTCTTTAAGCTCTGCATTTTCTTTTTGAAGCTCTCGGACTTGCTCATTGAGGCTAGCAACTTTGTTGGGCACTTCCTTGAGTTGAGGGACTTTTAGACTTGTCGCGATTGTTTTTAGGGCATCCTCTTGATCACGAAAGGCTTGGAAAGCAGCTTTCCCAGTCACAGCTAGGATACGACGAGTACCTGACCCAATTCCTTCTTCTTTAACAATCTTGAAGAGTCCAATCTCAGAAGTGTTTGACACATGTGTCCCACCACAAAGTTCGACAGAGTAGTCACCAATGGTAACAACACGAACAACTTTACCGTATTTTTCACCAAAGAGGGCCATAGCTCCCATCTCTTTAGCTGTATCCACATCAGTCTCAACAGTCTTAACAGCAATCGCATTCCAAATTTGCTCGTTAACCTGCGTTTCAAGCTGACGAAGTTGATCTACTGTAACAGCTTCAAAGTGAGTAAAGTCAAAACGTAGGAAGCCTTCTTCGTTCAAAGAACCAGCCTGAGTAGCATGTTCACCGATAACATGATGAAGGGCTGCATGGAGCAAGTGAGTCGCTGTGTGATTTTTCTCCACTGAGAAACGACGGTCTTTGTCGATCTCAAGTTGATAAGTTGTCCCTACAGATAGGCTAGCTAAGACCTCAACAGTATGAAGCGCTTGACCATTTGGTGCTTTTTGAACATCCGTTACTTTGGCAACGATATCGCCTTTATCATTTTTGATAACACCATGGTCAGCCACCTGACCACCCATTTCAGCGTAAAAAGGTGTCTTGTCAAAGACAAGAAGGGCTTGACCTTCAGAAACAGCTTCTGAACGCTCATTGTCCACAAGGACAACAGAAAGTGTTGATGCTAAGCTATCCACATAGTAAACAAATTCAGAGGATTCTGTGATACCAGCAAGGGTTTCGTTTTGCATCCCCATTGAGCCACCCTTGACAACCGCCGCACGCGCTCGGTCTTGTTGCTCTTTCATGGCGGCGTTAAAGCTTTCTAGGTCTATCTTATAGCCAGCATCCTCTGCCAATTCTTCGGTCAACTCTACTGGGAATCCATAAGTATCATAGAGTTTGAAGATGGCTTTACCATCAAGAGTGTCCTTACCAGCTGATTGGAGTTCCGCCAAAAGATCTTCTAAGTGACCCGTACCAGCATCAATGGTACGCGCAAACGTTTCTTCTTCACGTTTCACAATCTTTTCAATAAAGTCACGTTTTTCAAGCACTTCTGGGTAATAACTTTCCATAATGTGACCAACTGTTGGAACAAGTTTATAAAGGAAAGCATCAGTGATACCAAGACGGCGACCATGCATAACCGCACGACGAAGGAGGCGACGAAGGACATAACCACGGCCTTCATTGCCAGGAAGAGCACCGTCGCCAATGGCAAATGATAGGGCACGAATATGGTCTGCAATCACCTTGAAACTCATATTGTCACCGTCTGGATCGTATGATTTACCAGACAGTTTTTCAAGGTCATTGATAATCGGCATAAAGAGATCTGTTTCAAAGTTGGTTTTTGCACCTTGAAAAATCGCTGCCAAACGCTCCAAACCAGCACCTGTATCAATATTTTTACTTGGTAATTCCTTATACTCAGAACGTGGTACTTCTGGATCAGCATTGAATTGCGATAACACAATATTCCAAATCTCAATGTAGCGATCATTTTCCAAATCTTCTTCAAGAAGACGGATACCAATGTTTTCAGGGTCAAAAGCTTCCCCACGGTCAAAGAAAATTTCAGTATCTGGTCCAGATGGGCCAGCTCCAATTTCCCAGAAATTTTCTTCCAAAGGAATAAGATGATCTGGTTCGACACCCAAAGCAAGCCAACGGTTATAAGAATCCTTGTCTTCGGGATAATAGGTCATGTAGAGTTTTTCTTTTGGAAAAGCAAACCACTCCGGGCTTGTCAAAAGCTCAAAGCCCCACTCAATCGCTTCATCACGGAAATAATCTCCGATTGAAAAATTACCAAGCATCTCAAACATGGTATGGTGACGAGCCGTTTTTCCAACATTTTCAATGTCATTGGTCCGAATCGATTTTTGGGCATTGGTCATACGGGGATTTTCAGGAGTCACTGACCCGTCAAAATATTTTTTGAGAGTTGCCACCCCAGAATTGATCCACAAAAGGGTCGGATCATTGACAGGGACTAAGTTGGCTGAGGGTTCAACAGAGTGACCTTTGGACTGCCAAAAATCAAGCCACATCTGACGAATTTGAGCTGACGATAATGCTTTCATTGTTTCTCCTTTTGAGTAAGTTTGTTAACGTTTTATGTCCTTAAGATGTTATTTCTGAGCAAATCATTTAGACAGAGCTAGACGAACTTTGTGCTGCTTTTTGTTCTTTGACATAATCAATGGCGATCACTAAAGAAATGACTAAGTCACTATAGGCTTCATCATAGATGTCTACGGTGTAGCTGGAGGTAAGGTGCCATAAATTCTGGCTAATGTTTGCAATTTCTTGTCCACTTTTTTGTAAGCTAAAATCCAAGTCCCAGAGATTACCTATAACAGTCATATCCAAACCTTGGACATGATAGCGGGATTTTAGAAAAGTCAATGCTTTTTTGATGGTAAAGCTAGTGCCATATGCTAAGATAACCTCAAATTGCGGTAAAAAGCTAAATGGTTTCTTTTCAATACGGCTGACTTCTTGACCCTGCATATCCGATATCTAAAGGTTTTGGGGATTTTAAGAAAGGATCCTTCAACTTGATAAGTTGGTATACCTAGGTCATCAGAGATTTTAAAACTACCTCCTAGAGATAGGAGTTTTTGTTTCACTTGAAAAGTCTTCATAGGATTTCCTCCTAAATATAAGACAAGCCCACCAAACGAAGGGCGAAAAACCGCGGTACCACCTTCATTCAATGACCTTGTCATTCTCATTATGATTTGTAAGGGTTTAGATGTCAGTAGCAAACTGGTTAAGCTCCGCTGATTCGCAACAACCATCAGCTTTCTGAAGGAGACTTGTAACAGTCATTCTCACACCTTATCAGTATAATCGTTTGACGCCGTTTGGTCAAGAAAGTCTATTTAGACTCACTTGAGGGCAGGCTTGTTGTAGCATTGTAGTTAGACAAGATACTGCTGAAACTCTTGTCTTTTATTTTAACATTAGCCTTGTCAAGAGCTTTAGCAATCACGCTATTTTGAAAAGCTGAGTCAGCTTTTTTCTCATTAAGAATCGTCTCTTTGAGACGCTCTTGATAGGCTTTCCAGTCAGGGTTTTTAGCCTCTTTTTTGACAGTTTTGACGATATAGTAGTTGGGCTTATACGTTTTCGTATCAACGACTTGAATCATGTCAGAAATAGCGCCCTCTTCGAGTTTAAAGGCTGCATCCTTAACCTCTTTAGGTAGGTCCTTATGAGATGAATCAAAGGTGGCTGTAATGTCTTCAGAGCCAGTGCTTTCTTTAGCGATAGCTGCAAAGTCAGCTCCTTCAGCTTTGACTTGTTCAAGGGTTGATTTAGCCTTGTTTTCATCGTCCAATTTGATCATTTCAACTGTCGTCTCAGGTGTGTAGGACTCATAAGCTTTTTGGAAGTTGGCATCGGTTAATTCTTTGTTAGCTGCCTGTTTAACAGCAAACTCGATTAACTTTTCAACACGGATTTGTTGCTTATAAGTTTCTTCTGTCATGCCCGCTGATGTCAAGGCCGCAGCAAAACGAGAACCGTAGGCATCAACTTGCTTGTTATAAGCATCTGTGACTTCTTTATCACTAACTTTTTTACCATATTGGTCTTCAAAGACACGCTCCAAGACCAAGGTTAACATGGCTTGCTTACCTGCTGTGGTATCCTTGGCTTGTTGATAAAAATCTGAAACCGTGATGGTGTCACCTTTCATGGTAATCAGCTTATCCTTAGGACTTGTCTTTGGTGCACAAGCCGCTAAGGTAACAGCTGACATGAGGGTGAGCGCACCTAGTAATAGTTTTGATTGTCTTTTCATTTTTGAGAACTCCTTTAAATGGGAACTTACTATCTATGAGCCAATTCCACTATCATAATATTATAGCATAAATTAACTTAAATGGGGCTTAATCTAGCAGATGGATCTCATCTTCATTTTTACGAAGCATCAACAAGCCATCGCTCATAGGAATCAGGCTTGCTGTCAGACCAGGATGGTTAAGGGTCGCATCAAATAAACGATGTAAACCACGGTAAATCGTTCGCTGTCCTCGACGAACCTCCTCAATAGGACGCGCAATATCCCCACCTTGAAAAACGTCATCAAAGATGATAACCCCACCTTTTTTGAGATTTTTTAAAATATCAGGTAAAAACACAATGTACTTAGACTTGGCGGAATCCATAAAAACAAAGTCAAATGCCTGATCTAGATTGCTAAGTAAATCAACAGCATCCGCTTCTAAAAGTGAAATCTGCTGTCGATAATCGTATTGAGCAAAATTTTCTTTAGCCAGAGCAATCATTTCAGGATTACGATCAATCGTGGTAATCTGCGCATCAGGTGCGTATTCCGCCATCAAAAGGGCTGAAAAACCAATAGCTGTCCCAACTTCCAAAATATCCTTAGGAGCCAGGGTCTGCATTAAGAGACGAAAGTAAGCTACGACTTCTTGTTGAATGATGGGAATATTATGCTCACGAGCAAAAGCAGCGATAGTCGCCAAATGTCCTTGGGGTTGTTGCAGATGCGTTCGCATATAATCCACCAATTCTTCTTTAACAACAGGACGCCGCATATTGTGGTTGGCATTTTCTGAATAACTTTTTAACATAAACTTAGTATATTTTAAGCGCTAAAAAATGTCAAGAAAGCTAAGAATAGGATCACAAAGGACTTTTCCTTAAAGATAGTCTAAAATGGTGTCCCATGACCTGTCTAACCCTTCTCGAGTCACTGATGAGAAGATAATGAAAGCATCGGTTTTCTCAAAATTCAGCTTCTTTTTAATAGCTGACTCCTGTTTATTCCACTGGCCTCGTGAGACTTTATCTGCCTTAGTTGCTACGATAATAACGGGAATCTCGTAATACTTTAAAAACTCATACATTTGCACATCATCTTGAGAGGGATCGTGTCGGAAATCCACAAGACTCACAACCACTCTTAGATTATCACGTGAGACCAAGTATTCCTCAATCATCTTTCCCCATCTGGCGCGCTCTTTTTTGGATACCTTAGCATAGCCATAGCCTGGTACATCAACAAAGCGTAGCTTGTCATCAATGTTAAAAAAATTAAGGAGTTGCGTTTTACCAGGCTTACTTGAGGTTCTAGCTAAATTCTTACGCCCTAAAAGTGTGTTAATAAAGCTTGATTTCCCAACATTTGAGCGTCCCGCCAAGGCCACTTCTGGCAAATCATCTTGAGGGTAATGCGACTGATTGGCCGCACTCAAGAGAATAGAGGCGTTGTGGGTGTTTAATTCTTGTTCTTGGGCCATGATGCCTCCTAAGCTGTTTCCAAAATCGGCTGATCTGTACCATCTACAGCCTCTTTTGTGATACGAACACGCTTGATTTCTTCTTGACTAGGTACTTCAAACATGATGTCCATCATGGTCTCCTCGATAATCGAACGCAGACCGCGTGCACCCGTCTTACGCTCAATCGCTTTAGCAGCAATGGCTTCAAGGGCCTCACGATCAAAATCCAAGGCAACGTTATCATACGACAGTAGGGTTTCATACTGGCGAACCAAGGCATTTTTAGGCTCGGTCAAAATCATGATCAAATCATCTACCGTCAGTTGCTCAAGAGCAGCTGTCACAGGCAAACGACCGATAAACTCTGGGATGAGACCAAATTTTTGGATATCCTCAGCGATAATCTCTTGCATGTAAGACGAGTCTTCTGATACTTTCTTGCTATTTTGACCAAATCCAATCACCTTTTCTCCCAAGCGTTGCTTAACGATATCTTCGATACCATCAAAAGCCCCACCAACGATAAACAAGATGTTTTTGGTGTCAATTTGAATCATCTCTTGGCTAGGGTGCTTACGCCCTCCTTGCGGGGGCACACTAGCAACTGTGCCTTCAATGATTTTAAGAAGGGCTTGTTGCACACCTTCACCAGAGACATCACGTGTGATGGAGACGTTTTCCCCTTTTTTGGCAATCTTGTCAATCTCATCAACATAAATAATACCACGCTCCGCGCGCTCAACATTATAATCCGCAGCCTGAATAAGCTTTAAGAGAATATTTTCAACATCTTCACCAACATAGCCAGCCTCGGTCAACGAGGTGGCATCGGCAATGGCAAAAGGCACATTAAGGCTTTTTGCTAGGGTTTGGGCTAGGAAGGTTTTTCCTGATCCTGTAGGGCCAATCATTAAGATATTTGATTTTTGCAGAACCACGTCTTCCTCATCGCGGCTTTCAGTAAAGCTAATCCGTTTGTAATGATTGTAAACTGCAACTGCTAAAGCACGCTTGGCACGATCTTGACCAATCACATATTGATTTAAAATGTCTAGTAACTCTTTGGGTTTTGGCACTTCTGCTAGGTCGGCTAAAATGTCCTCTGCCAACTCTTCCTTGATAATCTCTTGAGACAGCGCGACGCATTCGTCACAAATAAAGACACCATTTCCTGCAATGATTTTTTTGACTTCTTCTTGGTTTTTACCGCAAAAAGAGCAGTGAACCATTATATCATTTGTTCGATTTCCAACCATGATTGTTTATTTCTCCTAAAATAATCCGCCATAAAAGGCTTGCATCGTATTAACGAGATTGGCAAAGGCATTTAACAACAAAATGATGCCTAATCCGTACCGTTTTTTGGCAAATGCTGGTAAGGCACATAAAAAGCAAATAACAGCTAAGCAGGCCGTAAAAACGCCAAATAAATTAGCTTTCATCACCTAATCCACCTTTCTCACATCTCACATACTCTTTCACCCAAAAATCATGCTTATTTTTATCATCTTTTTCAAAAAATCGTTGAGAGGCCAACCGAAACGCAGTATCTGAGTAAGCTGGAAAATAAGTATCCCCATCAAAAATGCCATCTACTTCGGTTTTGATTAACTTATTAACCTCTGGGAAAAAACTTTGGTAAATCCTAGCGCCACCAACAATAAACAAGCTTTTTTCCTGAGCTTCAAACCACTCAAGTACCTGTTTCTTGGAATGGCAAACAAGAACACCTTCTGCGTCATAGTCTTGATTTCTGGTTAAAACGATGGTTTGTCTCCCTGGGAGAACACGACGATTCATGCCCTCAAAGGTGACTCTCCCCATCACTAAAACCTGCCCCATGGTGGTTTCTTTAAAGTGTTGCATTTCCTTTGGCAGACGCCATGGTAAGCGATTTTGATGGCCAATCAAATGCTCTTTATCCTCTGCCCAAATGGCAATAATGTCTTTGGTCATAATGTCTCTATACTCACTTATCATTCATAGCTTGTTGGCATGATTGTCACCATAAGGCTAAATCGCCAGATCAAAGGTCAACTGAGGTTTAACTGGCTCATAATCTACTAATTCAAAATCTTCTGGTCTAATGTCAAAAAAATCCGTCTTATCAGGAACATTGAGTATCAAGCGAGGCTGGCAAGCACTAGCCTCACGGCTTAGAAGCTCAGCAGCTTGCTCAAACTGATTGTCATAAATATGTAAATTATTGATAAAGTAAAAGAATTTCCCCGGTTTCCAGCCAAAATGTTTGGCAATCATCATTTGAAGGGCGACATACTGCATGGCATTGATATGATGGGCGACCAGCATGTCATTTGAGCGTTGGGTCAAGGTAGCGTCTAAATAAATCTCCCCATCCACTCGACGAACATCAAACATGGTTTGAAAGGCACAGGGCAGTAGCCCTTCTGTTTCTTCAAACGCTTCATAATCCCAAAGGGAAATGACATTGCGGCGATTCCAAGGATTTTCTGCTAATTGTTGCAAAAGCTTAGTGATGATAGCGTGTTTTTTGACAATGGCACCATAGCGTTGCCCAATAGTACGGGTATCAGCAACCTCCCAGTCACTCCAGTAATGAACCTTGTACTTATCTTCTAAAACATCTAGGCTATTTGATTGGTCTTGATAAATCCAGAAAATTTCTTTAATCGCTGATTTTATCGGAATAGGACGTAGCGTCGTTATGGGAAATTCACCCTTAGCCAAATCATACTCAGCAAATGATCCCGTCACATACTTTGAGTAGGCTGTTTGACCATTTTTGTATTTAGGCCTTGCCTGCTCAGACATGACCCCCTCCTCTAAAATGCGCTTAATATTGGCTTTAAAAATAGCATCTGCTTTTGCCATGATCCCAATCCTTTTTTAGTTTTTGGTGTAACTCTTTTATTTTATCGAATTTAAGATTATTTTTCCACTAGAAAAAGTATCTTGCCTATGAGCCTACTTTGATTCATCAAACCATAACATCAAAATAAGGTTCAATCTTTCATTTTATGTTACAATTTTAATAACTAACAGTTCTAACATTGTTGATAACAAACATAAGGAAGGTTTTTATGACCATAGGCATTGATAAGATTGGTTTTGCCACCAGTCAATACGTCCTTAAACTAGAAGCATTAGCCCATGCTCGTGGGCAAACTCCCGAAAAATACACCAGCGGTCTCATGCTTGATGAGCTAAGCATCAGCCCTATCACCGAAGATATCGTAACCTTAGCAGCTTCTGCTGCCGATGATATCCTAACTGATGAGGATAGAGCAAGCATTGACATGGTTATCATGGCCACAGAGTCTGGTATTGATCAATCCAAGGCTGCTAGCGTCTGCGTCCATCACCTGCTAGGCATTCAACCCTTTGCACGCGCTATTGAGATGAAAGAAGCCTGCTACGCAGGTACTGCTGCACTGAACTACGCCAAACTACATGTTCAGCAATATCCCGATAGGAAAGTCCTTGTGATTACCAGTGACATCGCCAAGTATGGCATCGGATCTGCTGGTGAACCGACCCAAGGGGCAGGAGCACTGGCTATGTTGGTCACTAAAAAACCACGTATCCTAGCTTTTTTAGATGATAATCTTGCTCAAACGCGTGATATTTATGATTTTTGGCGTCCAAACTATAGTACAACTCCATTTGTAGATGGGATTTACTCCACCAAGCAATATTTGGATAGTTTATTGACAACCTGGGAAGAGTATCAAAAACGTCAGCAAAAGGATTTAAGCCAATTTGCAGCCTTTTGCCTCCATCTCCCCTACCCTAAACTAGCTTTAAAAGGCCTCAACAAACTCATTCCTAAAGAAATGACGGAAGAGGCTAGTCAGCGCCTAAGAGACAATTTTGACGCATCTATCACTTACAGTCGCAAGGTCGGCAATATCTACACAGGCTCACTGTATCTCGGACTTCTCTCCCTTTTAGAAAATAGCCAAAACCTCAAGGCAGGCGATAAAATCGGTCTATTTTCCTACGGTTCAGGAGCCGTTGCTGAGATTTTTTCACTGCAATTACAAGAAGACTATGGCAAAATGCTCCGCAAGGATCGAATGGCTGACTTGGCGAAACGAAGCGCTCTTAGTGTCGCCGAGTATGAAAAACTTTTCTTTGAAGAAGCTAACGTGACAGATGACGGAAATGCCACCTTTGCCACTTATGATACAGGAAATTTCGCCCTAAAAAGTATCCAACAGCATCAGCGCATCTATGTGAGAAAATAATATGACCAAGCTCAAATGGACTGGCTTTGCCAAAAAGTCCCCTCAAGAACGTATCAATCTCCTCAAAAACGCCAGCTTACTCCAGACAAACAATCAAGAAAATCTTGATAAACAAGTCGAACTGCCTCTTGACATTGCCAATCAAATGGTTGAAAATGTCATCACTAAACTAGCCCTACCCCTTGCCATAGCGCCAGATTTCTTGGTTGATGGTAAGACCTATCATCTCCCGATGGTGACGGAGGAACCTTCTGTTGTTGCTGCGGCTAGCTTTGCTGCCAAGCTCATCAAGCGTTCAGGTGGCTTTACAACCACCATTCACAATCGTCAAATGATTGGGCAGGTAGCGCTGTTTGACCTGCATGACTTTGAAGAGGCTACTACCGCCATTCTCCATCAAAAACAGCTTTTGATCAGTTTAGCCAACCAAGCACATCCGTCCATCGTAAAGCGTGGCGGAGGGGCTAGAGACCTTTGGTTAGAGCAAAAAGAAGACTTTCTCATCGTCTATATCAGTATCAATACCAAGGAAGCCATGGGTGCCAATATAGTTAACACCATGATGGAAGCCCTTGTCCCACCTTTGGAAAAACTCTCCAAAGGCCAAGCTCTGATGGCTATCTTGTCCAACTATGCCACTGAAAGCCTCGTGACAGCCAAATGTCACCTCAAGCTCTCTAGTCTAAGCCGTAATCACGACGAGGCCCATCTATTGGCTCAAAAATTAGTCAAAGCCAGCCAACTGGCACAGCTTGATCCTTATCGCGCCAGCACACATAATAAAGGTATCTTTAATGGGATTGACGCTCTAGTCTTAGCCACAGGCAATGACTGGAGAGCGATTGAAGCTGGTGGTCATGCTTATGCCGCACGTGATGGGCAATACCGTGGTCTCAGTCAATGGACTTATGACCAAAAGACCGCCACCATTCATGGACAGCTAACACTCCCCATGCCAATCGCTACTCGTGGAGGCTCTATCGGTCTCAATCCTACTGTCACCCTTGCCCATGATCTTTTGGGCAATCCTAATGCCAAAGAACTAGCTGGTTTGATGACTTGCCTTGGTTTAGCTCAAAATTTTGCAGCCCTAAAAGCTCTGACATCAACTGGTATCCAGGCAGGGCATATGAAATTACAGGCTAAATCTCTAGCACTCCTTGCTGGAGCAAAGGAAGCTGAAGTTGGCCCACTGGTTCAGAAACTCTTGAACGAAAAACACATGAATTTAGCAACGGCTGAAAGCTTGCTAAACAGCTTAAGAAATGCAAAAAGAAGTTAGGCTTACCTGCCTAACTTCTTTTTTGAACGTCTTCTTTTGTGAGGTGATTTAATTTACCAGAAAGCATGTAATCAACTTTAGTCAAATCAGATATTTTTTGGCAATTAAGGGCACACATCATCAGTCGCAAGTCCTCTTTCCAGCCATTGACGATGGCGATCACTTCTGCCATGGGTTTGGTTTGAACCAGTTCAAGGATGGTTTTCGACACTCCTACTGCCTTAGCACCTAAGACGAAACATTTGATCATATCCAGTGGGTGACGAACACCTCCTGAAGCTAAGACATCTGCTTTAGTCATCATTGGTTGAGCATTTAAAAGCGCCTGTACTGTCGTTTGACCCCAGTCATTCAAGTAAGAACGATTTCCGCCACGTTCATTCTCAATATAGGCAAAGCTGGTTCCTCCACGACCCGAAAGGTCAAAGGCTCTAATGCCCATATCATAAGCTGCTTCCATGCTTTTTAAGTCCAAACCAAATCCCACTTCCTTGAGCATGACTGGCACAGGCATGTGTTTGGCGTAGTTGGCTAAATTTTCCTTCCACGAGCGGAACTCTCTTTCCCCTTCTGGCATAAGGAGTTCTTGCATGAAATTGACATGAACCTGAAGAAAAGCAGGGGTCATCTCCTCAACAGCTCTCAAACCAAGTTTATAGTCTTTATCAATGCCAATATTAGTCGCTAAGATAAGATTTGGATGATTTTTTTTAACCTGAAAACTTTGATCATTTGGATCTTTTAATGCAGCGGCATAAGAGCCTGTCACCATAAGAATGCCTGTAGCCTCAGCCAGCTGGGCTAGTTTTTGATTGATCTCACCGCCTTTTGCGCTACCTCCTGTCATGGCATTGATGTAAAAAGGAAAATCAAAGGTCATCCCTAAAAACTGCGTCGACAAATCAATATCAGCCAAATCATAATCGGGCAGGGAGCGATGGACCAACTCCATATCATCAAAACTATTGTAGGGAGATTGATACTTTAGGGCGTAATGGATATGTTCATCTTTACGATTTGTCATGTTTGATCACCTCTATCCAGAATCGTTTGGTTTGGGAGTGGTCTTTTGGGTCTACATAAGTATTATCATAAATCCCACCATTGGCTAAGATGGTTTTTTCTGAAGCGATATTGTGACTATCACAGGTCACCAAAGCTTTAGTGATTCCTAGTTTCTCGGCTTCTATCAAAGCAAGTTTAAGTTGCTCCTTAGCATAACCTTGTCGCCTCTCGCTCGGACAAATGGAATAACCAATATGACCTGCTCGCTTAATCAAAAAGTCCTGATTTAAATGATGTCGAATATTGCAAATACCAACCATTTTCTGGTCTGATTGACGCATGCAGAGAAAGGTTGATGAGGGAGCACGGCCTTCTATCACACCTGCCTCAGTCTCAATAGCTTGTGTGTGGTCAATCCAAGCTCCTAAATCATCATAATCTTGCAAATGAGCACCACCGTAAAGGTGTTCTTTTGCTTGCTCAAATGCCTGCTGATAAGCTGCAATCGTCTCTAGAAAGTCTAAACTTGGTTTTACCAATAATAAATCTGGCATCACTCCCACCTTTCTTGATACAGGATTGTAATCCCCGCTTCTTGCCAACGTTTTTTTAAGATCCTGGTGGCATTAGGATGAAAAGAAAGGGCAATGCCACAATCCCCACCGCCTGCACCTGAAGACTTAGCAACGGCATCTAGTCCTTGACTGGCTTTTTTAAGGAGCAATAACTTGTCCGTATAGATCGCTGGACTTAAAGAAGCTAACAAGTCACTGATTATTTCTAATGAGTACTTAACCATTTGCTGGTCACCTGCTTTCAGAGCAGTTTGTAAGGATAAAACCTGCTGCTGGGTTTGATCTAGAAAGTTAACTGAGATAGCACTTTTGACATCTCTAATCATTTGGCTAGAAAGAACTGGCTGTGCTGTCCAGCCCACTAAGAAATCCGCTTTTAAGTTGGTCTTTAAGGTAACAATCTCATAACCCCAATCCATGGCCATCAGTTCTTTGAAGGATTTTTCCAAAAGCATGCTAGATAAGGCAAGTCTATCAAAGGAGGTGTAGGCGATCAACTCCTCATAAACGATGCAGGCAAGGTCACCCATCGAGCCCTTGTCGCCTAATTTGAGTAAGGTATAAGAAGATAACTTAAAGAGTTGATCCTTGCTGATGGAAAGGTTGTAAAAGGCAGCTAGAGCCTTGATGGTCAAGACGGTCACACTGCCGCTTGAGCCGATGCCAAATTTGTTGCCATCTTTTTCTAGCTTGCCTGAAATTGACAGCTGAAAAGGGGGCAAATCTGCTACTGGCTGCTCTAAGAGTTCTGCCACTGTTGCCACACTTTCTTGAATCAAAGCGTAGCCTTGATCTGGTGTCATGTCCACAGCATAATCAAACATATCCGACTGAAGTTGCAGACGGCTTGAGGGACTGACTTGGGCGGTCATCTTAATGGGGATAGGCTGGATAATAGCCGTTTGACCAGGGGTCAGTACGGCATACTCGCCTGCAAGATACAGTTTGCCACCCGTTTGTACACGAATCCTTGACATCTTAAAGGTCCTTGGTCAGTGAGGTGATCACTTGATAATGTTGCTTAAACACCTTGGCCAATCGTTTCATATCTTTTGCTAGGCAAAGCACCTTAACGTTTGGACCAGCATCCATGGTAAAATAGCATTTCTCACCAGAATCACGCAATTTATTAACGAAAGCCATAGCTTCTCTAGTTTGATCCGTTAAGTAGGAAAAAGCTGGCTGTGCTTGGTGGTTGGTCTCGTGCATTCGTAGGGCATTGGCTTGGGTTAGTTGCCCAACCTTGTCAAAATCATTGGCTTTGAGATAGGTCAGCATGTCCTTGTAATCCTGCTTGGATTGTTCCACCCATTTCGAAAAATAAGGAGAGGTCTCGGCTGCTCGTTTCATACCTTCGCGACTGGAAATGGCCTTTTTTTGATCATTGATCACTAGCATAATCATTCCCAACTGAAGGTCTGTTTCTACCTGATAGATTTGACCAGTGTCTTTGTCCCAGGCAGATAGAGGACCAAAGAAAGAGCGCGCCGAAGAACCAGAGGCAAACTTAGCCAGTTGCGCTAGTTCACTTCTGCTTTTCTGAGTGCCAAAATAGTCATTAGCGGCCTTGACAAGCGCTGACAGACCCGAGGAACTTGATGACAAACCCGCCGCTGTCGGCATGTTATTCCAGGTTTCTATCTTGACATATTCTTTGGGATTTTGGCGAAAGAGGTCCAGGACCTTACTCATTTTGTGGCATTCATCCGCAGTTTGCAAAACGCCCCCAATATAGAACTGGTCTGATGTCGCATCATGTAAAGGCGTCAACTGCGTTTCAGTAAACATGTTCTCCAAGGTTAACGAAATGCTACTGGTTGAGGGAATCATTTGGGCTGCGTCTGCTTTTCCCCAATATTTGATAATGGCAATATTAGCGTATGATGTGACCTTTACAGGGTTTCGATCCATGTGTTCAGGGCTCCTTTTTTCTCTAATCGTCTAGTCAGTTGAATAGCTTTTTCAGCTGTATCCGTTAATGCAATCACACAACCTCCTAAGCCACCACCTGACATCTTGGCTCCTAAAGCTCCCGCATCGATGGCAACTCTCACCAAATGGTTAGCCTCAATACTTGAGACACCCAAGTCATCTAAGATGGCATGGGCCTTTGTCATGGCAGATCCCATAGTCACCAAATCATTGTGCCTAAGGGCTACTGTGAAAGTATCTGCTAACTGACCAAGTTCACCTAAGAGCGGCAAGGCTTGATCTCCTTGTCTTCGAACTTTGTCAACAGCCACACTCGTCTGTCCATGAATGCCAGTATCTGCAATCACCAAGTAAGCCTTTAAAGCCAACTCCAAGCGGGTAAAACCAGTATTACGACTAAATGCCAGGGCTGTATCACTAAGGCACGCTTTTGCATCTAAACCACTAGGATTGATGTGGGCAATTTTTTCAGATTGATTGACCAGCATTTCCAAAGTAGGATCATCCAGGGGCTGCTCATAATAATCAAAGACCGAGCGAATCGCTGCAATCGCTACGGCTGCTGACGATCCCATTCCACGTCTTTGAGGGACAGATGAGCTAATCTGATAGCTGATTTTTGATGCTGTAATAGCTAGGTGAGCCAGCGCTGCAAAAATAGCTGTGATCAAAGGATCAGTCGTGTTTTCTTGCAGTGGCTCTTTAGCTGGTCTGATCTCACAAACCACTTCAATCGTTTTTAACGGTAGAGCCACCGCGGAGAAACCATAAACGACAGCATGTTCTCCCATCAATATGATCTTACTGTGTGCTCTTCCTATTCCTATAGATTTCATAAGATTATCTTTTCTTTATAAGCTTTTGTAACAGTCCTATTCTACCCTAATTTGGGAAAAATTGCGACTAAGACCAAACAAAACCCATTCCTGTTTGATTAGGAATGGGTCTTATTCTCAATATGGAAAGCTAGAGTTTAGCTGACATCTTTGAATCATTTGAGTGTTGATCTAAGGATAACTAAAGTAGCTAACTTAATGAGGGGTTAGGCTTCGTCGTCCCGACGTTTTTTACGAGCTACTAGTCCAAGACCAGCTATCAATCCAAGTGCGCCATAAGCTGCAAGTAGGCTGCTATTGGTTTCACCAGTTGATGGTAGCGTCGCCTCTTTGGCCTTATGCTTGATACTTAGCGTGTCTACTGGCGCATAGTTAACCACTGGTTGGTATGACGTTGGCGTCACCGGAGTTGTCTCTCCTGTTGACAATGCCACACCTCCAGTCGTTGGTTTTGACTGGTCCACAGGACCTGTGTAAACAGGTTTGTCTTCTGTCGTGAGGGACTCTCCTTTTTGAGTCTTGCTCAAAATGATGAGTCGAACCTTGTTACTGCTTTCATATGCCAGGTCAAACGGATGATTATCAGTGACATTGGCTTCAATGATAGCGCCAAGAATTTCCAAGAACTGCTCATGGGTGATGTCTTCGTAAGTGGCGGTTTGCTCTGTACCATCCACCGAAACGATGATCACATAATCCTCACGCAAGGCATCCGCCATCTTAGGATTCTTATCCTGAGCATCTGGGATACCATCGTTGTCATCATCATTGTCAACTTTATCAGGGATGCCATCTTTATCCGTATCACGCTCAATCGTTACTGGAACTTTAATCACTTGAGTTTCATGACCGACTGTCACGCTAACTGGGATATTGACAACACGTTCTTCTTCACCTGGTGTCCAGTCCGTAATCACTGGTGTACCCGTTAAGTTACCAGTGCCATCTACGGTTACACCATTGGTTTGGGTACCAGTGATGACTGCATTTGGTTTATTGACCACTACCGCTGGACGTGGAGTGATTAACTGGCCTTCAACGACTGGTGTCTTGCTTTCTGGACTTGGTGTTGCCGTCATAGCTATCACAATCTGACGAACCGTTTCCTTACCTGGAATAGTGTTGGATGAACCATCTGGATAAGTAATAGTCACACTGCCATCTTTGCCAACAGTGATGGTCGTATTGGCTGGTAGGCCTGGGTTAGATGCGGTGACTGCGGCCTTAACCTTGTCCTTCTCGTCTTGAGTCAGATCTGCTGGATTAGCAACCGCAACCTTGTCTACTGGTGCAACTGGCGTGTGGGTTTCAGAAGTCAAGATCTGACGAACCGTTTCCTTACCTGGGATAGTGTTGGATGAACCATCTAGGTAAGTAATAGTCACACTGCCATCTTTGCCAACAGTGATGATCGTATTGGCTGGTAGGCCTGGGTTAGATGCGGTGACTGCGGCCTTAACCTTGTTCTTCTCGTCTTGAGTCAGATCTGCTGGATTAGCAACCGCAACCTTGTCTGCTGGTGCAACTGGCGTGTGGGTTTCAGAAGTCAAGGTTTGACGAACCGTATCCTTGCCTGGGATAGTGTTGGATGAACCATCTGGGTAAGTAATAGTCACACTGCCATCTTTGCCAACAGTGATGGTCGTATTGGCTGGTAGGCCTGGGTTAGATGCGGTGACTGCGGCCTTAACCTTGTCCTTCTCGTCTTGAGTCAGATCTGCTGGATTAGCAACCGCAACCTTGTCTGCTGGTGCAACTGGCGTGTGGGTTTCAGAAGTCAAGATCTGACGAACCGTATCTTTACCTGGAATAGTGTTGGATGAACCATCTGGGTAAGTAATAGTCACACTGCCATCTTTGCCAACAGTGATGGTCGTATTGGCTGGTAGGCCTGGGTTAGAAGCGGTGACTGCGACCTTAACCTTGTCCTTCTCGTCTTGAGTCAGATCTGCTGGATTAGCAACCGCAACCTTGTCTGCTGGTGCAACTGGCGTGTGGGTTTCAGAAGTCAAGGTTTGACGAACCGTGTCCTTGCCTGGAATGACGATTGGCGCACTGCCGTCTACGAAGGTAATGCGAGCACTTCCATCTTGGTTAACGTCAATCGTTTCTGTGCCTGGAAGGTTTGGATAGGCGACCTTGATGGCTTCCTTGATCTTGGCTTTCTCGTCCTCAGAGACGTTTGTCGCGTCTTTGACTGGGACCTTGACAGGGTCTTGTTTGCCGTCTTGAGCTTTTTCAGAATCGAGCTTTTGACGGACGGTTTTGGCTTGGGGGTAGGTTTTGACGTTTATAGAGTCATCTCTATAGGTCAGGGTGACGTCTCCGTTGGTTGCGACTTGAATGCCATCTTGACCGTTTTTGAGGAGGGCGATGAGATTGGGGTTTTTAAGCACAACCTCTGCCTTGACTGCCGCCTGCTCGTCTGGGTTTAGCTGATTAATATCACTGACTGGTGTTGGTGCTATCTCTTGGAGCTGACCTTGAGAGTTGACTGCCAGTGAGTTAGCTCTTAGAGTGAGCGTTCTATCACGTTGATTATAGCTAACGCTGTAGCCCTTTGGTGGTTCCTCTAGGCTTACTGAGAAGTTACGGATGCTATTTTCAATACCATAATGGTACTCTTTACCTCCTTCTGGCAGATCTTTAATTCTATGTTTTGAGAGAGGCCAACTAACAGTGGTTTCTCCACCAACTACAGATTTGGTCTCCAAAGCTCTATTTTCAACTTCCGATCTACGAGTGACAAGATCCTCAGTTTCAAAAACCACGTTAGCCTTAACTTTGATATCAGGAAGAGGGCCAGTATGGTTACCTTCCCAGTTAATCTTAACGGTATATGGATAAGTTATAACTTCTAAAAATTGGGTATCAAAAAATATTTCATATCTGTTTACTTCTTGCGTCGGTATAGCATTACCTGTGTTTTCGAAAGTAACCTGACTATCCTTTTTCAATACAAATAAAATTGAATCACTAGAATTATTTTTGTAATTTGGAACCGAGAAGCTTACTTTGTCACCTAGATCGACCATCTCAACAGTATTTTTATCATTAACCAGGATAGCTTTGATGTCACTTTTATTGAGTGTTAGCTTAACATAATGATGTCCCTCAAATTCAGTAGCTGATCGGTGTCTTAAATCACCTGACCAAGTTTTAACACTTGTATATGTTTCAGCTGTTAGCAGGGCAGGAGTAAAGAAGAAGGTTTCCTCATTGGCCGGGCTCATCCGATAGGTCGCCTTAGAATTCATCAAATAAAATTTTCTTCGAGTATACACTGCAGAATAGCGTTTTGATATATCTTTAGGCTCTAGTGCTGTGAGCTCCATAGTCATTGGACTGCTAGTAGTTCCCTCGTCGCCTTGTTTTTCACCATCACGGCTTAAAACGTGAGTCGTACCTAATGGTGTTGCTTTTAAATCAGTAGCTCGTATGCCTGGTTCCCACTCAAGATCATAATAAGGCCTTGCTGGGTCTTGGTCTAAATTCTTGAAAGGAGGCAACTCCTTGCCATCAACATAGGTTACATATTGGGGTTTACCGTTGTAAAGTTCGCCAACTGATTCAGTCGCGCCGGCAATGGCGTCACGGCTTTGAATGAACATATGATTAGCATCTTTGTATTTGGCATAAAATTCAGGAGTAACCGATATTACACTTTTATTTTGACCTTTTTCATAAACATAAGCATAATCACCTGCATATGTAAGAAAACTCGCAATCCCTGTGTCATTGTAGTCAATCCCCATGGCTTCTATGGTTTCTCTAGAGACGGGAATCGGTGCAGGGTCTGCCTCTCGACGCACTCTTTTGCGATCTGGCTCGGTCTTAACTTCTGAGTCCAGTGCTTCTGCGGCTGGGCTTTCAGGGGCTGAAGCTGATTGGGGTTGGGCCGGGGTTGAGACGGTCTCAGCTGGCTTTGTCAGCTGAGTGATAGGCACTTCAACCGATTTCTGCGTCCCATCTGAATAGGTGACTGTGAGGCTGACACTGGTGGCATCAGGGCTCGGTGTGCCAGTCGCAAAGCTGATGCTGGCTCCTTGGGCTTTGAGGTCAGCACTGTTGGCTAGAAAATCCTCTGGGGTGAGGGAGCCGCTCCAGACCAGGCCTGTCTTGGCGATAGGGTCTAGGTGGGGGGCTTTGGCCTCCACTGCCGCTGGCTGCGGGGCTGGGACTGGCTGGCTAGGTGCTTGGGTTGCTGTCGGCTCAGAGGGCTGGGTAGCTAGGGGGTCCTGGTCAGGCTGGGCTGTGGCCCCTTGGTCTGCCGCCTGGAGACTCTCAGCTCAAACGCTAAGACTGGGTGCCGATAGGGCGATCCCCGTCGCTAGGACCAGGGAGCAGCCGTATAAAAAGGTCTTGCCCTTTTTGTACATGCGCCAGTTTTTGGGCTGGGCATTGTGACGGTTAAAATACATATCATTCTCCTTTTGTAAGCTAGGCTATTGGCTTCAATAGCTGATAAGATTATCAGTCCCTATTTTACCCCCCCCCATTTTGTCAAGTATTATGCTTGATTTGACGGGGTTTTAGAGGTTTTTACTGACTATATCTGACCTTTTGGTGGAGGGAGAGAAGGCTAGCAAAAAATCGCCAGCGGGGCTGGCGATGGAGAGGGATTTAGTTGTCTTTTTTTGGTGTAAGATTCAGCCTTTTTTATCAGTTTGTTACTTCAACCATTGATTGACTTTGTCTTGATTGGCATCTAGCCACTGACGAGCTGCTGCTTCTGGTGTCATGCCATCATTCATGTCAAGCATGACTTTTTCCATATCTTTTGTGGTCCAGTGGAACTGGTCAATGATTTTATAAAGTTTTGGATTTTCTTTTTTCAAGCCCTTACGAGCAATGGTATTAATATTTTCCTCTACTCCAAATGATCCTTTAGGATCTTCAAGGTATTTCAAATCGTATTTTGAGAACATCCAGTGAGGAGACCATCCTGTAATGATGATGTCTTCTTTTTTAGTAATGACTTGCTCCAGAGCTGTTGTCATAGCCCCTGTTGAGGCAGATGTTAACTCCCATGAGCTAAGGTTAGAGTAGTCAGATAGCGCACTCTCGGCAGCTGTCATGATCCCTGCTCCAGGCTCAATACCTGTCAGTTTCTTACCGGCTTGCTCAGACAAGTCTGCAATACTGTTAACGCTCATATAAGATGGCACAACCAAACCAAGTTTGGTTCCTTCTAGGTTGGGACCTAGGTCGTCAAGCTGGTCTTTGTACTTATCATAGTGCTCACCGTGGGTCACAGGCAACCAAGCACTGGTTGACACGTCTGCGTTGCCATTGGCTATGGTTTTCCAGTTGACTGCGTTATCAAGTGGTATCATCTCCACCTTGTAACCTTGGTCTTTAAGCGCTAGTGCAAGCACATTGGTTGAGGCAATCTCCGAATCCCACTGAACATAGGAAATGCGTACGGTTTTTCCTTGACCTGATTGATCGGCCGAAGTCATCATGACACGACCCAAGGCTGCTCCAAGAAAGACAAGCAAAGCAGCGATACCAATCCACTTGTTCAGAGATGATGATTTCCCACCTTCTGACTTGGCATTGAAGGCTTGCGTCACACGGTCAAGTATGATGGCCAGGATAACCAAGGAAATCCCTGAGACAAAACCATTACCAATATCCGCTTTTTGAAGGGCTGAGAGCACTTCACGGCCAAGACCAGGAGCACCGATCATAGAACCTGTTACCACCATTGACAGGGCCAGCATCATGGTCTGGTTAACACCTGCCATGATGGTATTTTTAGCTAAGGGTAATTCAACTTTAAAGAGTTTTTGCGACGGAGTTGATCCAAAAGAGTCGGAAGCCTCAATCAGCTCGGTCGAAATCTCACGAATCGCTAAGTTGGTGAAACGAACGGTCGGTGGTAGGGCAAATATGACCGATGCAAAGACACCTGGCACCATACCAATACCAAAGAAGGCAACCGCTGGAATCAAGTAAACAAAGGCTGGCATGGTCTGCATAAAGTCAAGGATGGGATTGACGATGCTTTTGACTGTGTTGTTTTTAGCCATCCAGATCCCTAGTGGCACACCCACAACAACCGAAATCATACTGGCTACGATCACCAAGGTGAGGGTGTTCATCAACTCCTCCCACAGTCCTTGATTGTAAACAAAGAGCAGGCCTAAGAGGGTTAAAAGGGGGAGTGACCATTTTTTCTTAGCTAGGAAAAAAACAGCCAGTGTTGCTAAAGCGATAAATAGCAGTGGATTGATAAAGACCAAGGTATTGGTGACAAAATCCATAAGGCTACTACCAATCATTTGAAGGAAATCAAAGAGTCCTGTAAAGGTCTTTGTGATCCAATTTGTAAATGCTTCTACCAGTTGAGCTACTGGTAATTTGGTTTGTAAACTATCCAAAATAAACTACCTCTTTCTAATTCTCAACCATTTCGTCAACGTCATCTTGCACATTGGCTAGAGCCTCTATCACACGACCACGAATGACCACACCAAGGAGCTTGTTGTGCTCATCTGTTACGGCAATTGGAGCCGATGAGTCATAAATCAGAGGCATGATGTCTGTGATAACCGTATCTTTTGAGACTGTTACAACATCACGATCAATCACTTCTGACAGTGGCAGTCCTTTTTTACGGGCTTCAATCGCAGCATCTGCAGACAAGGCACCGATCAACTCACGACGACGGTTGGTTGCCATCAGCATAGAAACTTCTTCTGTGTGCATACGCATCAGGGCTACTTGAGGCCCATCCAACTCAAGAGTTGTTGTGATTGGTTTGATCATGATATTTTGAGCCGTTAGGACCTTTGAGCGATCCACATCCTCAACAAAGTCACGAACAAAATCATTGGCTGGGTTGGTCAAGATTTCCTCACCAGTCCCAATCTGCATGATTTGACCATCTTTCATAAGAGCGATACGATCTCCGATACGAAGCGCTTCGTTGAGGTCATGGCTGATGAAAATAATGGTTTGTTTATTGGCATCTTGTAAATCCAGTAACTCATCCTGCATTTCACGACGAATCAGGGGATCAAGGGCTGAAAAGGCCTCATCCATCAAGAGAATTTTAGGCTTATTAGCAAGGGCACGCGCTAGACCTACACGCTGTTGCATACCTCCAGACAGCTGATTAGGGTACTGGTCCTTGAAGGCCAGTAAACCTGCATTATCTAGTGCCTTCTCTGCTGCTGCTTGTCTCTCAGCCTTTGCCACACCACGCAGTTCTAGTCCAAACTCTGTGTTTTCCAAAATGGTCTTGTGTGGAAATAGGGCAAAGCTTTGAAAAACCATGTTGATGTCATGTCGGCGAACATGACGCAGTTCCTCAGCATTCATGGCTGAAATATCCTTACCATCTAGCATGATACTTCCTGAAGAAGGTTCGATCAGACGGTTAAGCATCCGAACCAAGGTTGATTTTCCTGATCCAGAAAGACCCATGATGACAAAAATTTCACCTTCTTTAATATCAAAACTAACATCATAGACACCTACTGTTGCGCCTGTTTTTTCTAAAATAGCTGTCTTTGACTGGCCTTCTTTGACCATGTCAAGTGCAGCTTTTTGTTTTTTACCAAATATTTTGGTTAATTGTTTGACTTCAAGTAATGTCACTTTATTCTCCTTCCTTTAGTGACCACACATGAAAAAAATAGAGTAGTCACTAAGTTACCATTCTATCATATATCAATATGGTCTCATAGTCAAGGCAAAGGTTTTTCTTTTTTGATCGTCAAATATCATCAAAAAAAGTCCCAACTCTTATCCCACAAAGAATAAGGCTAGGACCTTTTGTGATCCCAGCCTTCTTGGTTTATCTGATGTGATAGCGTTTAGTCAAGCAAACTCTTACTGTTTTATCTCACCAAGCGGGTTGCAAAACGGATAAAATCTGTCACCACCATTTTCAAAAAGAGTTCCGTATCGGCTTTTAGGATGGTGCCATCCTTATCAATCAAACGATGGATCTCTGGCAAGTAAACTTCTGGTTGAGCCATGGCGATTGCATTTAGAAAGACGAGGGTTTGACGCAAGTGATGATTGGCTCCAAAGCCACCCATCCCCCCCGCAGACTGGGTCACAATGAGGACTGGCTTGCCATTAAAAGCGATATCATCCATGGGGCGTGAGCCTACTTCGATCGCATTTTTTAAGGCTGCAGGGATGGTGCGATTATACTCAGGGCTAATGATTATAAGAGCGTCTTGAGACTTAACTTCTTTTCTAAAGCGATCATAACTATCAGGACGTGAAGTCCTTTCCTTATCAAGATCAGGATTAAAGAGGGGGAGATCATCAATAGCAATCATGGTTAACTGAATGGTTTCTGGAAAAAAACCAGCCAAAGCCTTAGCCAAGGCTTTAGAGTAGGATTGCTCCCGAATACTCCCAACGATCATACCAATACGCTTCATAGCAAGCACAGCCTCCTTATGTCAAATGATGCCCTTTCACCATCCAAACGAAACTGCCTTGGCTTGGTTGCTTCGTTTAGAGTGATGGTTTTTGGCTATTACTAGATAATAGTAGTTCTTTTCTCCAAATACTTCAACGGATTTGTTTGGTAACTCTCAGTCGCTCTAAAAATGGTTAATCTCGCTAGCCTAGCATGGTTTATATCTCAAACATGAGAATCTGGATTAAGCTCAAGTAATGACTCATCCAAGTCTATCCAGTAGCGGGTGATGGTTTGTCCGGCCATATGTGGGCTAGGGTAATCATCTGGTAGTTGCAGGCTCTTTTCGAGGCGACCACCGACTTTTTCAATCGTTTTGCGACTGGCTATATTCTGCTTATTTGCCGTCACTAAAATGCTTGTCACGCCACGTTCTCGGTATTTTGACAAAGCAAATGTCACGAAAGCGGTCATAATGCCTTTTTGCCGATACTTAGGCGACGTCACATAACCGATATGTCCCCCAACCGATGCTAAATCTCCCTTGTCAAGTTCCCACCGACAAGAAATTTTCCCTAGAATATCACCCTGATCAAAGGCATAGTAGGTGGTGACAGTTGACCAGTCAGGGTTGCCTGTATGGGTTTCCAAGGCCCTACTCTTTTGGACAAATGCTGAAAAATCGGTCACTTTCTTGGTTTCGATAAAAGCATTTCCTGATGCTTTTTCAGCTAATAACAGGTCTTGAAAGGCTCTAAAAGCCACCTCATCTCTCTCATCAAGGGTGCGTATCTCCATAAGGTCTCACTCCTTTTCTTTCGTTTATAGGTTTAAAGGTACAAGCGTCAATTCTTTGGTTTGTCTGGTATAACTGGATTTCTCTTGAGTATAATAGCAAAAAAGTCAGATTAGTTTTATCTGACTTTGACTGCTTTAGCTGATTCTAGGGTTTACTCAAGGATTCAACTAAGTTTTCTAATTCTTCCAAACGTGATTCAAAGACTTTGAAAGCTCCTTCTAGGTAGTTAGCATGTGTCATATCAACACCTGCTTTAGCAATGACATTGAGAGGGTAGTCAGAGTTTCCTGATTTGAGGTAATTTAGATAATTCTCTTTATCATCAGCTGTGCCATTGACGATACGGTCTGCCAGATAACTTGCTGCTGCAAAGCCTGTTGCGTACTGGTAAACGTAAAAATTGTAGTAAAAATGTGGTATCCGTGCCCACTCAAACTGAATTTCAGGGTTTTCCTGAGCTGATAAACCGTAATACTTTTCATTAAGCTCAGCATAAGCCTTATTGAGGAAATCACTTGTTAAGACCTGACCGTCTTGATCAGCCTTGTGGATCAGATACTCAAACTCCGCAAACTGGGTTTGGCGGAAAACAGTTCCTCTAAAACCATCTAAATAATGGTTTAAAATCGCAAAACGCTCCTTATCATTGGTAACTTCTGACAAGAGTGTTTCTGTCAAAATATTTTCATTGGTTGTTGAGGCAATTTCGGCTAAGAAAATACTGTAATCCCCATAAACGTAAGGTTGATTCTCACGCGTAAAGGTTGAATGAAGGCTATGACCAGTCTCGTGAATCAAGGTATAAAGGTTGTCCAGCGTGTCTTGCCAATTCAGCAGCATGAAAGCATTGGTATCATAAGATCCACCTGAATAAGCCCCTGAGCGTTTACCCTTACTAACAGGCACATCAATCCAGCGCTCTGAAAAGGCACGATTAACACGGTCTGAATACTCTTTGCCAAAAACGGTTAAGACTTGACGTGATTTTTCAAGTGCTTCTGGATACGTAATGGCCATGTCATGCTCTGATAAGGGCGCATAAACATCATACATCTTGAGGTCATCAAGGCCTAGTAACTGCTGACGCAGTTTCATATAGCGATGCAAGAGCGGAAGGTGTTGATTCACAACCTCTAACAAGGTGTCATAGACCTCTTCTGGAATAAAATTGGCTGACAGGGCTGCCTGACGCGCAGAGGCGTAGCCGCGCACCTTAGCCTTGTAATTATCAACCTTGACATTGGTTTGAAGTGTTTTGGCATAGGTATGCTGGAATTGCTCATAAACACCGTAATAGGCCTCGTAAGCACCTTTACGAACCTCTCTATTTTTTGACTCCATCAAACTGATAAAGTTCCCATGGGTCAACTCTACCAATTCACCAGCATCGTTTGTCACCCAAGGGTAGGTCATATCAGCATTATCAAGGATTGAGAAGGTTTCAGATGCCGACCCAAATATCTCAGAAGCACCAGCTAGTAACTCTTCTGACTCTTGCGAGAGGATGTGGTCTTTGGCTGCCAATAATTTTTCAAAATAATGATGATAAAGCGCTAACTGAGGCTCTTCTTGCTCAAATCTTGCCAGTTGCTCCTTAGAGATGGTCAGAAATTCTGGCTCATAAAAAGCAAAGGTCTGGCTATACAGCGACGATAGGGCCACAGCCTTAGCTTCCATCTCTTGGTAAAGGGCTAGGGTCGTGTCCTCGTCATTTTTCATGGAGGCATAAACGTAAAGTTTCTCCAAACGACGCAGCAACTCTAGTGATGTCTCAGTAACCATCAATAAGCTGCTAGCGGAGTCCAAGAGATGACCAGCATAATCTTGAGCTGCTTTGATAGCAGCCTCAAGACTACTACGTTCTGTCTCCCAATCCTGATCTGTTGCGAAAACAGTGGTCAAGTCCCAGGTTTCTTCTAGTTTTAAGTGACTGCGATTAGTTGTCATAGGCGACTCCTTTTTTGTTTTTCTTTTATTTTATCATAAAAAAAGGGGGAGTACAGGATTTGAAAGGACTTATTGGTCTGCTTGCGATAATAAGCTGTAAATTCTTGATAATAGTGTTCCATTTCTGGCTGATTAAGCTTGGTTTGATAGGGAACCTGAGCTGGCTTGATTTGGGGGAAGAAAAACTCTGTCGGCTGTAGCAACAGGTTTTGGTGTTGCTGATAAGCCAAGGCTTGCTGCCTCATCCATTTGGGATTTTTATAGAGGAGCTGTTTGCGAATATAGGCTTGTGGCTGCCTTAAGCAGGAGACTCTCAAGCTAGACAATCTTTTTGCTTGAAAGGGAAAACGCAAAAGCCCCATGACATCTTCGGACAAAAAGCAGCTTTTGGTGAGATAGACCAGCTCACCTGACAGTTTCTCATGAATCAAATACCGTAGGCGCAACTGTTCTTTATCACAATCTAACTCCCACAAATAAAAGCCAATACGAGGAGAAAACTGTAGGAAATGCCTTTGAAGGACTGACAAGCGGTCTTTCAACCATAATTTTTTGCCCAAGAGCCATTCCACATGATAGCCTTCTGAGCGGTAGGCTTTAGTCCTATCAAGTAAACGCTTGGTCGATAAAGATGAACATTGTATTTCTAAGACTAATTTATCATTCACAATCAAATCAGCAACCTGACCAATGCTTGGTAGGGGCTTTTCGATTTCAAGGCTTTTTTCTTGTGATAAATGCGCAAACAACAGAGCCTTTAAACCCAGATGCTCAGGAGATTCATTTTGGTAATCCTCATAGCAATCTTTTAAGGTCAAGTGAGCAAAATGCGGTCGCATTTTTTCTCCAGACCTCAAGCATAAAGGACCTTGACAAGTCGGGCAGAAATAAACCCCTTTTGGAACATCATCTTTCAACAAATGATACAATCGCCCACTCTTATCCCTTGCCATAAACATCGTCAAATCCCCCTTTACACCTTACTATTCGTAAAAAGGAAGTCAAAAAACAACTCTTGTTTATAAGGCTGCAAAAAGAGCCTGTAGTTCCTCTTGGCTCAAGGAACGATATTCTCCAGACTTTAAATCGCCTAGCTCAAACTGCCCAAAACGCACTCGCTTAAGAAAGACAACTTTGAGACCATAAGCTAAAAACATTTTTTTAACTTGATGAAATCGCCCTTCTGTAATCGTCAGTTTAGCCCTACTAGACAGCTGAGATGTTTCTATAATATCTAGGAAGGCCGGTTGGCATTGTGTGCCATCCAAGAAGATTACGCCATGCTTAAAAAAAGAGATAGCATCTTGGCCTAAATAACCATTCACCACAACCTCGTAAACTTTTTGGACATGATGCTTGGGATGAAGCAGGCGAAAGCCTAAGGGACCATTATTTGTGATAAGCACTAATCCTTGGGTATCGCGATCCAACCGTCCGACAGGATAGAGACCTTGTCTTTGATCCCTAGGTGCCAGTAAATCAAGCACCGTTTGATGCTGCTGATCACGACATGCTGTGACAACACCTGCGGGTTTATTTAAGAGATAATAGACCAAAGAATCGTCTTTGACCTGCTTTCCAGAAACCCTGATGTCCTGAACATTGGCATCAACCATCTGAGCCTTATTGGTTACAATAGCATCATTGAGACTAACTTGACGACTTTTTAATAATGTTTTAATCTGATTTCTAGAACCAAATCCTTTTTGAGTTAATAAGGTATCCAAACGCATAGAACTAGTTTATCATATCTTAATCAAAATCAAAAAACGAACCCTAGGTAACCTTTTCTAATCTAAGAAATGGTCCAAGGCGGTTCGTTTTAAAATCGTCACTATAGGATTTTTATAGGGTAAAAAACTCTAAGATACGGTCGTGCATGTGATAAAAGTTAAGATAGCTTCACTCAAAGGAAAGCCCTACCTGTAGCAGTTTTCTTTATATTAATTTTGAGTAGTTAAAAGACTAGCTGCCGCTTCATCAACAATGACAACCACATCGTCATGTTTTTGAAGGATACTACCTGGCAAGTCTTCTGTGACTGGTCCTTCAACCATGCTTTTGATAGCTTTGGCTTTTTCCTCTCCAAAGGCAAGTAAGACAATGGTTTTGGCAGTCATAATGGAAGCAATTCCCATAGAGATAGCTTTTTTAGGCACATCCTCAATGCTATCAAAAAAGCGGCTATTGGCTTCAACAGTAGAGGGGGCTAGATCCACAATTTGAGTCGTCGCATCAAAAGAAGTTCCTGGTTCATTGAACCCAATATGCCCATTGCGACCAATGCCTAAGATTTGAAAATCAATAGGATTCTCAGCAATAATACGATCATAATCTCTGGCAGCAACTGCTAAATCATCTGCCTTACCATCTGGAAGGTAGGAGGCTTTGAAGGGCTTTGCATCAAAGAGCTGTTGCTTCATAAAATAAGCGTAAGATTGGTCACTTGAGTCATCTAAGCCGACGTATTCATCCAGATTGATGCTGGTCATGTGGGAAAAATCAAGATCTGACTGGCGAATTTCCTCATAAAAGGTCTCTGGACTCGATCCTGTCGCCAAACCAAGCGTCTCAATCCCTTGAGACATTTTGTCTTTCAAAAGGTCAAAAGCAACCTTTCCTCCCTCTTGAGCATTCTTAACAGTGATTATCTTCATCTCTAGCCCTCCTTAATTGGTCTATATCAATTTGACATCTTTATTATATGGTATATACCAATTGTTGTCAAGTAAATAAAGTCCTGCTACTACTAAACAAATACACCAACTAGTGATACAATAATAGTAGTCGTTGACGTTAGCAAAACCAGCAAAGGAGACCTATGAACACGAACGATTTTGACTTTAATTTGCCCGAAAACCTTATCGCACAAACACCTTTAGAAAAACGTGATAGCTCAAAACTCTTGATTTTAAATCCAGTGACCAAAGAAATGAAGGATACTCATTTTGAGCATATCATTGATGAGCTCAATCCCGGTGATGCCCTTGTCATGAATAATACCCGCGTCCTACCTGCCCGTCTTTATGGTCAAAAAGCAGATACCCACGGTCATGTTGAATTACTGCTCTTAAAAAATACTTCTGGTGATGAGTGGGAGGTCTTAGCCAAGCCTGCTAAACGCCTTAAAGTCGGAGCGACCATTTCATTTGGCGATGGTCGTCTCCTGGCAGAGGTTGTTGAAGTACTGGAGCACGGAGGGCGTATCGTACGCTTTTCCTATGATGGCATTTTTCTAGAAGTATTGGAGAGCCTCGGCGAAATGCCTCTACCACCTTATATCCACGAAACATTAGATGACCGTGAGCGTTATCAGACAGTCTATGCCAAGGAAAATGGCTCTGCAGCTGCACCAACAGCTGGACTACATTTTACCTCTGAACTTTTGGAAAAGATAGCTGCCAAGGGGGTCCATTTGGTTTACTTAACCCTCCATGTCGGACTTGGTACTTTTCGTCCTGTTTCGGTAGATAATATCGCAGAACACGATATGCACTCAGAATTTTACCAACTCAACCAAGAAGCTGCTGATACCCTTAATCATGTCAAGTCAAAAGGAGGACGTATCATTGCTGTCGGTACAACGTCTATCCGAACCCTTGAAACCATTGGCAATAAACATGAGGGCAAGCTGGTCGCTGATTCTGGCTGGACTAATATTTTCATTAAACCTGGTTATCATTTCAAAGTCGTTGATGCTTTCTCAACCAACTTTCACCTTCCTAAATCAACACTGGTCATGCTAGTTGCGGCCTTTGCTGGAAGAGAGTTCATCCTAGACGCTTACCAATACGCTATTGAACAGCATTACCGTTTTTTCAGTTTTGGAGACGCTATGTTTTTAACATCTCCTCAACACAAAACTTCATAAAACACCTTAAAACGAGCCTCAGACCAAGTCTGGACTCGTTTTGTGTTTGGTTAAAAGCCTAAGGGCGGCTCTTCCTTGTCAATCCTTCCTAAACAACGGCTGTTCTTGAAGGACTTATGTTAATGAGCTCTTAAGCCATTTTGATTGACACGATGCCACTGATTGATGATGTAAGTGATTTGGGTTAATTGGTTGTAACCATAAGGGTTGATCTCTTCAGAAGTCTCATCCGACCCTCCCAAATAGCGTGTATAGAGTGCTACTAGATAAGGATTTTCCTCCATCACAATGGCATCAACATTTAAGGCCTCACGGACATACCCTGGCTTTTGATAAACCTCTACATCAGACGGTAGGTAGGTCTTGTAGTATTGGGCTGGGAAGGATTGCCCAATATAGTAAAGCACATCTTTGTATTTCTCCTTGTGATGCCAGAGATAGTCCAAGACCTGAATGTAATAGTCCGTTGTTGTCTTGTTGCCATCACGTTTAATGGTTTTGATGCTTGCTTTTGACTGACCATAGCGATCTAACCTGTCAAACGCTTTGCTCATGCCACCAAGACGTTCTGACAAGGCATAGGCTGGAGTATTTTCTGAGTAAACCAGGGAGTACTTTTGCATTTCAGGGATTGACATGGCACCATTAAAGGCCGCAACGTAGGAATCATGCTCTGGTTGGTATTCATAAGGGGTCTTTGTAATATCAAAACGCTTAGTCATTGACAACTCGCCTTTGGCTACCTTATCAACAACAAGCATGTTTAAGGGGAGTTTATAGGTCGAACCTGCTGTCATGGGCTGGGTATCATTTAGAGCATCAGTCGCTCCAGTTGTTAAATCTTTATAAGAAAATGCAACGTTCTCATGATCAATTCCTTGGCTGTCCATGTAAGCTAGGATCACCTCTTTAAGGGTCATATGAGCATAGTCAAAGCTCAAACCATAAGCTGCCATGGTTTCGGCATCAGCTAACTGAGCAGCATCCTTTTCTTTTTGACTTTTCTTAGGAATAGGTTTTTGATGATTGGGATCCTCTTTTGACTTTGATTGCTTCTTAAAAGGACTTGACTGTGATTTGGCTAGTTCCTGTGCCTGATCCTTTTTCACAGCAAACAAAGGCTTGACATAAGTGTCAAACCCTATCACAATCAACAAGATAAAGCTAACTAAGATAGCACCTAATAATAACTGTTTGATACGTTTAAATGTCACCATAATTCCCCTAACCTCTAACTATTATAAAGGAAAATGAGTATTTTTCAATCATTTTAATGTTACTATTTTCATTTGATACTCAAGAAGCATCAAAAAGTGGCAAAACGATGAAACCTTCCCATGGTTAGAGAGTATTAGCATAGTCATAGCCAGCCTTCCAACATAAAAAAGCCTGAGACAAGGTGTCCTAGGCTCTCAAATCTTAGTGATTAGGCTTTTGCTGCTTGGTAAAGTTCGTCTACCTTGTTCCAATTGATGATGTCAAAGAAAGCTTTGATGTAATTTGGACGTAGGTTACGGTAGTTAAGGTAGTAGGCATGCTCCCAAACGTCAAGTCCTAGAATTGGTGTTTTACCATCCATCAGTGGCGTGTCTTGATTTGGCGTTGATGTCACTTCAAGTTTACCGTCAGCATTAACCACTAACCAAGCCCAACCTGATCCAAAGCGCGTTGTAGCTGCTGCAGTAAAGGCCTCTTTAAAGGCGTCAAATGAGCCAAATGCCTCATCAATAGCTGCCTTGACGTCCTTGGTGATTTCCGTTTTTTCTGGTGACAAAAGCTCCCAGAAAAGCGCGTGATTAAGATGCCCACCGCCATTGTTGATAAGGGCTTGGCGGATATCTTCAGGAATGCTATCAACATCTGATAAAAGAGCCTCAACATCATCTCCAATTTCAGGATGTTTTTCCAAAGCCGCATTGGCATTGGCCACATAGGCTGCATGGTGCTTGTCGTGATGCAGGGTCATGGTCTCTGCATCAATATGTGGTTCAAGTGCGTCGTATGCATAGGGAAGTTCTGGTAAGTTTATTGCCATCTTAGTATCCTCTTTCATTTTAGGTGATAGGTTTATTTTATCGCTTTTTGAGACTGCTTTCAAGCAGTTTGTTTTTCCTTTTTATGACCACTTCCCTTAATAAGATGCCTTGCTGGTATGGGTTTTGATCATTTTTAACAAGGCGATATCAAACAAATAATCCTTGTCGAACAAGCCCTGCTTCATCTGATAATCTGCCTCAATAAGAGTCACCAAAGCATTTTGAAGAAAAGGCAGGCTAAGTGAATGCGAATCTCTCAGTGCATATTTAACTTGATAAGGGTTGATTTGTTTTCCTAAATAATCCGAGAGTTCTTGAACGATCTGTGTTTGATGTTTCCCTTGCTTAGTCAATAGCTGAACCTGTAATAAGAGGCGAAACTGACCTAGTATAATAGCGGTGAGTTTGATGTCGTCTTCGCCTTGGAGGCGTAAATCTCTCACTAAATCACGCACAGCATCAATATCTCTCTTTAAAATGAGCTTGGTTAAATCAAAAATATTATCTTGCAGGGTTTTGGGGATGGCTTCTTGGATATCAGCGATTGAGATTGTTCCACGTTTTTGATAGGTTTCCAAAAAGGCAATGTTTTTCAAACAATCGGAAAAATCAAAGTTTGACTTGATTAAGAGTGTTTCTAAAGCAGATGACTCAAAATGAAGTCCTCTCGCTTTCACATCATTCTGGATATACGCACGTAGCTCCTGTTCTTTTAAAGGATGAGCTTCAAAAAGATGAGCGTCTCTTTTCAAGCGTTTCACCAAGCGACTTCTGCCATCTAGCTTGCCTGGAGCAAATATCACTAAACGCGTTGTCGCAACAGGGTTTGCCACATAAGACTCAAATTGTTTGAGTTCTTTTTCAGATAGATAAGATTTTTTGGTCGTGGTAAGGTCTAGAAAGTGATCCAAAATGACCACTTTGTCATCCGCAAAAAAGGAGAGGCTCTCCAAGTCCAGTGCTGCCTCGCTATAAGGAGTCACACTTAAATCAAAATAAGCCGTGCTCAAATCGGCAGCATCATAGCCAATTTGCCTTAGAAAGGCTTCTTTTAATTGGCTGTAATAGCCTAAATCATCACCTGTTATCAGGCTAATCGAAGGAAGAGCTTCTCGGTTTAAGGCTTCCATGTGTTCCATTGCAATCATAGCCCTATTGTAGCATAAATATGACCCATTGACACCATCTAAGACACCTCAAGGATTACCTAAGATGATTACAGTTGCTTAAGGGTTGCTTTAAACTCTTTAATCTCTTGATGAACCTTTTTCTGACGACTTTCTTGATTGAGGCTATAGACACCCTTTGGATTAAAGTAACTCTTGGCATAGTCGCCTTTGGTGAATAATGACCAGCTACGACTACGATTCGGAGCGTAAAAACCACGCTTGATTTTCTTTCGAAAGGCTGGATCATGAGGGCCAACAGGGGCAACATCCAGTTGGAAATGCCTCTTACCACCTTTGCCATAGTTAAAGCTAGCACCATTGATGACACCACTTTCTGTCACTTGTTCAACATCAGCTTCATTCAAAAAGTGACCTTGAGAATCTAGGATAAACTCTGTATGAAACCCCATCAACACCTTGATATTGGCAGAGGGTTGGTTATCAGGATAGGTAATCTTACCCTCTCGAATGGCTAGTTTATTATGAAGTCGGGCAGACTCCTTAAAACTATAGTCACCCTTACCAAAACAATGAGCTTGGCGTTTCCCTCTCAAAAAAAGCGCTAGGGCTTCTTGATCCGTCATCTCATCAGACTTGAAATGATGGCGTATGTATTGTGCCTGATGACTGGAAATAAGGTAGCGAAATTGGTGCAGGCGTCGCTCTAACTCTCCTAAATGGGCTAAACCGTCTCTTGGAAAAGCCTGATCCACCAAGGCAGCCAAGTCATACCAAAAATTAGCATCTGGGGCTAAATCCATGCTAATCTTAGCCACTAATGCTTGACTTTCCGCCACTGTTCCTGTCAACTCACTAGGCATAGCCATCAGATTGAGCAAGGCTGTCAAGCGCTCCCTAGGAAACATCCACCTCTGGCTTTGAGACCAAAACCTTAAAAAACTTGGCGAGCCAATCCTGAAATCACTCTGGCGATTAAGGTCTTGAGAATAATGGTTGATTAGCTCCTTAGCCCAACCCTGCTCTAATAATGCCGCTTTTGTCTTGATTACTGTCATATAGCTATTCTACCAAATGCCACCAAGAAAGACACTGATGGCGCTTTTTCGCCCTAAAAAAGAGGCTGGATACTTGAGACTACAACCTCAACTTGAGCCTTTAACTCTCGCTTTGGAAATGCAGTAACAAGATCTAACCTCTCTTGTTAAGATGGATTTCTTGACCAGTATCCAAGCAAAATCAGAACTAACATTCCGCAAGGCACGTCAAGAATCTAGGCTGTTGATGTTTTAAAGACTCTAAAGCGACCAAAACTGCCAAGCAACTACGAGATCAAACTGTTTTTCTGATAGTATCAACAGCTTGAATGGCTTCACATCATGGCTTATTGCCACACTGTCTAATCATGCTTACTTAGCAATGGCAAGCTCATCGAGTTGGCTTTGAACAGCTGCTAAAGGGGTGTCAACCTGAAGCAGAGCTGCCGCTGTATAGGCTCCCTCAACGATTGGCACATCCTGAATAAGAATTTCCTTATCTGAAAAATCCAGAGCCATTTCTAAGTTCATATGGGCAGAACCCAAATCATAGAAAGCTAGCAACTGCTCTTTGGGATTTTCCTCGATAATAGCCTGAACTTGCTCAAAACTAGAGCCGATCCCACCATCTTCGGTCCCTCCAACATAAGTAATCGCAACATCCTTAGCCACTTGTGAAATCAAGTCAACAAGACCTTGGGCAATGTTTTTAGAGTGAGAAACGATGATAATACCTGTATCAGCCATTGAGCACCTCCGTCTCTAGCAAGGCTTTAAATAGCAAACCTGAAGAGTAAGAACCTGGATCGATATGACCAAGGGAGCGTTCCCCAACATAAGAAGCACGCCCCTTAGTGGCTTTGAGATCCTTAGTCGCCTCTACTGCTTGATCGATCATGTCAGCTGTTAGTGAACCTTGATTTAAGGCATCAAGTACTGGCGTCCAAACATCAACCATGGTCTTCTCTCCAACTTGGGCCTTGCCACGCTTTTCAATCATCTCAAGACCATCTTGCAAGCCCTTTAAGAGACCATCTCCTGCTTTGAGACTTTTGGTCAATCCCATAAAGGCAGAGCCATAAAGTGGTCCAGAAGCACCGCCAACTTTACTGATCAACTGCATTGAGACCACTTTGAAGACGTCATCTGCAGACGCGAAGTTTTTACCGTCAAGGTTTTCCATAACCGCAGCCATCCCACGAGCCATATTGCCACCATGGTCACCATCACCAATAGGCGTATCCAAATCACTGAGGTAGGCTTTGTTTTCTTGAATCTTGTCATTAAACAGACTCATCCATTTGATTGCATTTTCAGGTGTCATAAGATTCCTTTCTTACCAAGCTATGGTTGCAACTGGGGCATTTAGGGCTGTGACCCACTCTGGGTCATCCATTTTGACCAGCGTGAGCGACAAGCCAGCCATATCAATAGAGGTCATGTAGTCGCCTAATTTTTTATAGGTCACTTGAATTTCTTTTTCAGCCAATAATTGTGACACATCGTTGGCAAAAACATATTGTTCCATTAGAGGTGTTGCGCCCATACCATTGATCAGTAGCGCAAAGTCATCACCTGGTTTGGCATCAAAGTCTGCCAATAATTTGGACACAAGTTCCTTAGCCAAGTCAGTAGAGGGCTTTAGTTTTTCCTTCTTATAACCGGGTTCTCCGTGGATGCCAATACCATACTCAAATTCATCGTCTTCAAGGACAAATCCTGGCTTGCCAACTTCAGGAACCGTTGCACCAGAAAGCGCCAAACCAATTGTCTTGATATTGGGAACTAAACGCTCAGCCAATGCCTTAATGTCTTCGAGAGATTTTCCTTGCGCTGCAGCGTGACCAAGAATTTTATGAACCAAGATGGTACCAGCCACACCACGACGTCCTTGCGTGTAAAGGCTATCTTCCACTGCAATATCATCATCTACCACGATACTATCCACAGCAATATCTTCCATTTCAGCCATTTCTTGAGCCATTTCAAAGTTCATGATATCTCCAGAGTAGTTTTTGATGATCATAAAGACACCAGCACCCTCATCAGCTGCCTTGATGGCTTCCAAAATTTGATCAGGCGTAGGTGACGTAAAGACAGCTCCACAGACAGCTGCCGAGAGCATACCTTCTCCAACAAAACCAGCATGTGACGGTTCATGGCCAGAACCGCCCCCAGAAATGAGGGCAACCTTACCTGTTTTTTTGGCTTTACGAACAATCACATCAAAGCCCTCCAGACGCTCTACCAAGTCATCATGGACATAGGCAATCCCATCAAGCATTTCTGCCACAATATCTTCTGGACGATTAATAATTTTTTTCATACCAATTAACTTCCTTTCTTAACTCCTGAGACCTAGACCAAGGTCTAAATCTCTTAATCTTAGCGTTTCGAACTTAGAGATGAAAGAGTAGGGAAAAATCAAAGGTCATGGTTGCTTGATTTCTGTCCCACTCCTATTCCAAAAAAATGATTACGCTTACATTATAACACTTTCTATGTGATTTTCAATTATAAAGCGGCAAATCAGAAACTTTTAAGAAGATATGAAAAAAAGTAGGAGTGACCTTGCCAACCAAGCAATGTCACTCCCACTTCTACACAGATGATGGTGGCAGTTTTTAGAGCCTATCATGCTCAACCAAACTATCCATTAACTACTGCGTTGAATGGTATGGTCTTTTGAATTATTTTCAAAAACCAAACTGATAACTTAATCCATAGACTCATCTATCGGCCTTGATTTTCTTGCAATATCTGCTTGGATAGCTTCAATAAAGCTATCAACTGACATCGTCTTCGTTTCTTTTTTACCGTAACGGCGGACATTAACCGATTGGTCTTCCATCTCTTTGTCTCCAACAATCAGCTGATAAGGGATTTTGCTGGTTTGACTTTGACGAATCTTGTACTGCATTTTTTCATTACGCTCATCAACATCTGCACGAATGCCTAAATCGCGAAGTTTCTTAGCCACTTCCCACGCATAGTCTACGTGGGCTTCATTTGAGATTGGGATAAGAGTGACTTGATGTGGCGCAAGCCATGTTGGGAAAGCACCTTTATAAGTTTCAATCAAGATAGCAGTGAAACGTTCCATGGTTGAAATGATACCGCGGTGAATCATGACTGGACGGTGCTCTTCACCATCAGCTCCCTTATAGGACAAATTGAAACGCTCAGGAAGAAGGAAGTCAAGTTGGATCGTTGACAAGGTTTCTTCATTACCAAGAGCAGTTTTAACTTGAATATCAAGTTTTGGACCGTAGAAAGCGGCCTCACCTTCTGCCTCAAAGTAATCCAATGCCATCTCATCAAGGGCTGCTTTAAGCATGCTTTGCGCATTTTCCCACATCTCATCATTGTCATAATATTTTTCCTTATCTGCAGGATCACGGTAGGACAAGCGGAAACGATAGTCAGTAAGGTTGAAATCTTCATAAACATCAATGATCAATTGAAGTGCTTTTTGGAATTCTTCTTGAATTTGCTCAGGTGTCACAAAGATATGACCATCATTCAAAGTCATTTCACGCACACGCTGAAGCCCAGTAAGAGCACCTGACTTCTCATAACGGTGCATCATCCCAAGCTCGGCAATACGCACTGGCAACTCGCGATAGGAACGCACATGGTTTTTATAAACTTGGATATGATGAGGACAGTTCATAGGACGAAGGACGATTTCTTCGCCGTCTCCCATATCCATGGTTGGGAACATATCTTCTTGGTAGTGTTCCCAGTGACCTGAGGTTTTGTACAATTCAACCGAAGCAAGCGGTGGTGTGTAAACGTGTTGGTAGCCTGAAGCCAATTCCTTATCAGTGATGTAGCGCTCCAAGGTACGACGGATGGTAGCCCCATTTGGCAGCCAGAACGGGAAACCTTGTCCCACTTCTTGAGAAATCATGAAAAGATCAAGTTCCTTACCGAGTTTACGGTGGTCACGCTCCTTGGCTTCCTCACGCATTTGCAGGTAATTTTTGAGGTCTTTTTTGTCAAACCAAGCCGTTCCATAAACACGCTGCATCATGGTGTTGTCTGAATTCCCACGCCAGTAAGCACCCGCTACATTGAGCAGTTTAAAGACCTTAACATGCCCTGTTGATGGGACATGTGGCCCACGGCAAAGATCCACAAACTCGCCCTGACGGTAGATGGTCAAACCTGTTGCATCATCAGCATGTTCATTGATCAACTCTACTTTATAAGGATCATCCTTGAAAAGCTCAAGAGCCTCTTCTTTTGAAATGTCTTCACGAATACATGGGTAGTTTTCACCAACAATTTTTTGCATTTCTTCTTCGATGCGAGGAAGATCTTCGTTTGAAATTTGTCCTGCCTCATTGTCAGTATCATAGTAGAAACCATCCTGAATAGCTGGACCAATCCCTAGACGAAGGTTGGGAAAAAGACGAGTTGCCGCCTGAGCAAAGAGGTGAGCCGCAGAATGACGCAATAAATCATAGGCATCCTCATGGTCTGGAGTGACAATCTCAAGCGAACCATCTTCTGTCAGAGGACGAACAGTATCAAACAGTTGACCATTAAACTTACTCGCCAAGGCTTTCTTGGCTAAGGCGTTTGAAATGGTTTTAGCAATGGCGACAGTTGTGACACCAGACTCAAATTCGCGGATAGCGCCATCTGGAAATGTAATCTTAATCATAGGAATCTCCTTAGTTTTGATAGAGATGAGACTGGGAAAACCCAGAGCTCTTTATAGTGTTGCATCGTCAATACTCAATAACAATCAACCATAAACTAGCCGACAACCCCTAAAATAGTGTTTGAGTAGAAAGACCAGTGATATTGATGGTTAAAGACTATCAACAAGACACGAATCATGATCTTATAGTCTTTTGAATTAGCTTTTATAATCTTCGCTTTTTGATTTCTAGGCTCAGACCTCAAAACCTCATTAGGATGCTTTGAACTTTCAACTTGCCATACTCTTATCTCCAGCCTCAGTTCCTTGTCTGAAAGTTAATTCATTTGACTATGCCTAGTGGGTAATCCTGCTGGTCATAAAAGAAAAGACGACATCCTCAAAAAAGGACGTCGTAACGTGGTGCCACCTTCATTCGTCACCAGCACAAAAAAACTGATGACCTCAGAATGGCGATAAGGGAACCACCCTTTTATGTTTGCATAAAATCATGAAAAGTAGTATCTCATCAGCTCATCCATACCCTTACACCAACCGGATACTCTCTTTAAAATGGCAACTGACGGACGTGTCTCTTATCATTTAGCATAACATAATTTGATAGCTTGTCAAGACATTTTTTCCAAAAGCAATTCAAGACATGGATTTCCTTTATTGTGAAGATGATGATGGTTTTAGTCGCTTCTGTCATGATCTTTCAAAGAAAGTAGCCGGATACGATCCACTAATAACTTAGGCGTTTTCAAAACTTTGACCGATGTTTGAGCGGTTGTTTTGATCACTGTTGAGGGAAGACCAAAGGTGTTTCTCATCAATTTGATGTGCGTGTACTTCCTCTTCCCATCTAGGGCAAAGGGATTGGTATTGACTTGGTAGTATTTGGAAATAATCGCATCAACGTAAAGTTCATAAATGGATAAGGCAAAACGCTCTGATGAGAGTTCATAAAGTTTATCCGCCAGATGCCTTTCTGTCATGGCAGGTGTCTCACTAACAGCCCTCAAAATCGCTTGGGAAATTGACTCACCATCCTCATAAAGATAACCAAACATCGGATGATCCAGCAAACTCTCCAAATAAGCATTTTTTTGTGCGATAATCGGTGTTCCACTAGCCAAACTCTCCGTATAAGTCAGCCCTTGCGTTTCACTGGTCGAAGCGGACACCAAAAAGTCAGCTGCCTTGTAATAATAAGCAGTCTTCTCACGCTCAACCATACCTGTAAAGAGCACAACCTCAGCCAGACCCAACTCAGCCACCAACTCCCTCAAGTCACTAAGATAAGGGCCATCACCAACAATGACACACTTGATTTTGGGATAAATGGCAAGCACAGCTGGCAGGGCACGAATAACCGCCTGAATGTTCTTTTCATAAGAAATTCGTGATAGACTGAGTAACATCGTCTCATCGGGTGCAATCCCTATCTCCTGACGTAAGGCTAAACTGTCAGAAGTTTTGATGTCTGGTCTTTTGTATTGTTCCAAGTCTATGCCAGTAGGAATAACCCTTTTAGGGATGGTAACCTTGTAGGACTCTAAAATATTTAAAACAATGCGGCTAGGACAAACAACACCGTCACAATCCTTGAGAAAATGACGCACAAAATACTTGATCATCCCCGGTCGAATCAAACGTCCCTTGGCAATATAATGGACATAATCTTCATAATGGGTATGATAGGTGTGAACCACTGGAATGCCTAGTTCCTTGCCGATCATCCAACCAAACATCCCCACACTAAACTCTGTCTGGGTGTGGATGATATCCAAACGGTGTTCCTTAGCAATCTTATAAGCAGATGATAAGCCTGAATAAACAATACGACGCTCACTAAAAGCCACAAAAGGTAGGCTAGGCAAACGAATAATGGTTGGGTCTTCATCAACACGAATATTTTTTTCCATCGCGGTAAAGATAAAGACTTCATGACCTAACTTTTCTAGCTCTGTTTTTAGGGTTTTGATACTGGTTGCCACACCTGATATTTGTGGGAAGTAAGTATCTGTAAACAGTCCAACTCTCATCTTAGAGCTCCATTACTTTGTCATATACGGCTGCCAACTCCTTGGCAATCACTGTCAGGTCTTTACTAGCTGCTACTTGATAGCCAGCCTCAACCTTATCTTGATAACCTGCAAAGATCTCCTCTAAAGCCTCCACAAAGTCACCAACTCCCTTAGCCAGATAAGCTGATCGCTCATCAAGCCAACCCTTGTAAACAGGAATATCACGAACTACCAGATTCTGACGACTCGCCAGAGCTTCTAGCACTACGATACCTTCTGTTTCTTCTCGACTAGGAAAGAGAAAAGCATCTGCACCCGTCATAGCTCCCTCATAAATATCCCCCTTGATATAGCCAGGGAAGATGACATTATCAGGATGCTGCCCCTCAACAATCTTTCTGATATGACTGGGAATAAGATAATGATTGATATGTCCAAACCAGATAAAGGTCACCTCAGGCATGAGACTTGCTACTCTGACAAAGTCATCAATGCCCTTACGCTCAAAAAAGAGACCCGCTGAAACCACGACCTTGTCACTTGGCTTAAGATTAAAGTGAGCACGAAAAATAGCCTCTTTACTAGCACTCTTTTGATAACGATTGACATCAATACCGTTTGAAATAGCTGCTATTGGTGTTGTGATGCCATACGATTGGATCAGCTTTTTAGAGTAGGCTGTCGGTGTGATCAAGTAATCTGCCGCTTGGTAGAAGCGCATGAGATGCTTTTTAAAAAGAGGAGCCATGAGATTAGAGCCTCTAAAAGACCGTTCAAAATCTTCTTTCGTCGAGTGGGCGTGCATGATGACCCGCTTACCGGCCTTTTGAGACTTTCTCAACAGATGCCAGCTTTTAATGCCATAGGTATTGAGATGAACCAGGTCGTAATCATCCCTTGGATCAGTCGTATAATCAATACCTGCTATGGTTAAGGCTTTTTCTTGATGTTTGATGGCACGACCAATCCCTGATTTGCTCAAGTGGTCTGCTGCTTCTAGGTAGAGTAATACTTTCATAAAGCCTATTATAACGTATTCAAGAGACATTTTCATTAAGAAAGCAAAAAATCAGTCCTAGGACTGACCTTTTTAATCTTTTAGAACCCAAGCTGAGACTGATCCTGCTCCTACAGGAAAGGTTGCCCAGCCATCTTCTAAAATCACAACTTCTTCTGTCGAATTCTCCAAATAATCCACAAAAGTAGCGCCTGCATGAAGTTCCCCAATCTCCATGGTCTTCCAACCAGCCTCACCATTTGACATAACAAGAGCAAGTGGATTGGGATGCTCCTCATTGCCTTGTTGAACCCACCCGATGCAGTTGGGATGGTCAAAATAATCAACTTGATTACCGTAAACATGATGCTGTCTTAGGTAGGCCAGTTTGGCAATCACGTCTTTGAATGAGGCTTGGGCAAACTCTCCCTCAATCCCATAGTAATCACCATAGAAAATACAAGGCGTTCCTTCTTGTCGTAGCATAATCAAGCTGTAAGCAAGGGGCTTAAACCAGTCTGCCACCGTGGATTCCAAGGACTGACCTCTTTGGGAGTCATGATTGTCCACAAAAGTCACCGCAAAGTCTGGACGCAGCTGCATCAGGCTTCCCTCTAAAATCCTTGATAGATCAAACGCTTGACCTTCTTGGGAGGCCTGAAAGAAGGTCATATGCAGCACCACATCCACCAGATCAAACTGCAAGTCGATCTCCTCTAAGTAAGCCACGGTAGCATTGGGATCATCTTTCCAATACTCACCAAACACATAAAGGTCTTCCTTGAGGTGGTCACGAATATAGCGAATAAACGCCGACATAAAATCAGAATCAATATGCTTTATCGCATCCAATCGAAAACCACCAACTTGACTGGTCTCAAGAAACCACTTGGCCCACTTCTGAAGATTGGCGACTACCTCTGGGTGTCTAAAATCCACATCATTAAACATGAGGTAGTCATAGTTGCCATTTTCCTCATCAACCGTAGCCTGATCCGCCCAGCCCTTGTTGTCTCCCATAACCATGTAAAGCCCGGTTTCATGATTGAGAGCGTCATAGTCCATACCTGAAAAATGGTACCAGTGCCATTCAAAATCATCGTATTTTTGGCGACGTCCCTTAAAGGTAAAATGTGTCCAAGCCTCAATATCATAGGGTTCAGAGATAGGCTCTTGGCGACTAGCTTGATTCATTTTCAAGACTTTGAAGCGCTCCTTTTCATCACCATTGGCCTTATGATTAAGGACCACATCAGCGATGGGCATGATCTGAGCCTCATTGAGGGCCTGGATCACTGTCAGATACGCTTCTTTAGTCCCATACTTGGTGGGGATTGTCCCTTTTTGGTCAAATTCGCCTAAGTCAAAGAGGTCATAAACACCATAGCCGACATCTTCCAAGCCAGTTCCCTTAAAAGCAGGCGGTAGCCAGACCTTGGTCACACCAAGCTCTTTTAGATGATCAATATCATCTAAAAGGCGTTGCCAATGCTTGGCATCTGCTGGAAGATACCATTCAAAATACTGCATGAGCGTTTCATTTGTCACATTATTCCCTCACTTTTTGTCATTTTTGCTGATGCTAGCATTAGGTCAGAGGCTTTTAAACGCCAAAACATAACTTTAATCTAATACACCTTCCTTTGATGGTCAGCCTTAGCCTCTAATTTAGCCTTAGTGTTGATCAACTAGCAAATGGTTTTTTTAGACTTGCTTAAGAGACTGGACTTTCGCCCAGTCTCACTTGATTTATGTCGTTGAGGCACGCTTGGTCACGCCATGATTCAAAATAATTTCCTTTTGCTCCAAGGTTTCTTTATCCATAATCTTAGTCAACATGCGCATGGCAACAGCGCCAAGGTCATAGATAGGTTGACTGATAGACGAGAGATTGGGGCGAGTGTACTTGACGATTTCAGAGTCATTACTGGTGATGATTTCGACATCTTCTGGAACACTTTTACCAGCTGCAAACAAGCCATTTAAAAGCCCTACTGCCAGCTCATCCTCTGCGACATAAGCTGCAGTTGCTCCTGACGCAAGCACTCGCTCTGCTAGGTCAAAGCCATCCTCATAGCGATAGCCCGCTTCAAAAATCAGCTGGTCTGTATCGTCAATACCATGAGCTTTTAGAGCCGATTGATAGCCTGATAGGCGTACCTTACCATTGAGATCATCACTCAAAGGTCCTGATACAAAGGCAATCTTGTGATGGTTTTTCGCTAAGTCAGCCACCACCTCTGCAACCGCTTTTTCATAGTCAATGTTAACACTTGGTAGCTGATGCTCTAAATCAATCGTCCCAGCAAGCACAACAGGCGTTCTGGCACGCGAAAACTCCGCACGCAACTTATCCGTCAAGCGATGCCCCATAAAGATAATGCCATCCACCTGCTTGGCAAAAAGGGTATTAACCACATTGACTTCTTTGTCTTCATTTTCGTCACTAGAGGCCAAGACAATGTTGTAGTTGTACATCTCTGCAATATCATCAATCCCTTTTGCCAAAAGGGCAAAGTAAGCATTTGAGATATTAGGAATGACCACCCCTACGGTTGTTGTTTTTTTACTAGCCAGCCCTCGTGCCACGGCATTTGGACGATAATCCAGACGCTCAATCACCTCAAGAACTTTCTGACGGGTATTTTCTCTCACATTCTGATTGCCGTTGACAACACGGCTAACTGTCGCCATAGAGACACCAGCTTCTCTGGCAACATCATAAATCGTAATAGTATCATCTGTATGCATCGGTATTTCCTTTCACTTGAGTTGTTATCGTTGAAAATCACGCTTTCATTAGTTATATTATCATGATTTGGAAACACTTTCAAGCGTAAAACAGCGTTTTACTGATTTCTCTCAAAAAAGATCAGAACAAGGTTCAAGAAAAACCCTTAGCTTATAGCCTATCTAAAAAAAAGAGAGGAAGTCATCCCTTGATGTCGACGACATCAAGGATTGTCTTTCCACTCTTTAAAGATTATTTGACCGCACTTGTTTTTGGCAGTGCTTTATCTGCTTTAGCGGTTGCAGCGGCTGCTACTGGTTTGCTAGCGGGCTTGGCTGTTGATGAGGCATCTTTTCTGCCGTTAGTCTTACCTGCTTGAGCTGCTGCCGCGCCTGTGCCTGAAGGGGAAGCAGATGTCCCTGTCCCTGCCACTGTGCCTGTTGGCGCTGTGGCAGCTTCTCCTGATGTAGGAGTAGTTGTGTCTGCATTAGTAGACGTAGAGTCTGTATTAGCTACAGTTCCAGATGCCCCCTTTTGTAAAGCAATCGCTTTGGCCATTCTATTGATTTCAGCAGCGTGCCGTGCATAATCTATATTTCCATTATCATCATAGAATACTCCTCCAACACTATCACTAAGCACCCTACCAGTCTTTGCGTCTTTAATGCGTGTTTCTGTACCGTTGTTAAACACTTCGCCTGTAAAACCAGGTTTGAATGAACCATCGCTATTTAAAATGTCATCTAAAGTATTCCTTAAAGGATTGGATGGCTCACCAGGCGCGATTTCAGGAGCAGAAGAATAATAATCTTGTGCTGATACTGTCGACACACTACTTGCTACTGTCCCTAATGCCAAGGCTGAACTGGCTAGTAGGACTGCTGAAATGGTGGTAAATTGTTTGCTCATCTTCATAAAATTAAAGTTCCTTTTCTTTGTTAGTCTTGTCTTTTTGCAAATGATCTAGACAATCTTTATTATATCCCCCTCCCGATTTGTCAAGTATTTTGCTTGCTTTTTTTGAAAAAAATGAAGAGCCTTTGAAAGCACTCCGAAACGCAAATGACAAACACTTGATTTTTAAGGTTTTTTTTGAAAGAATAAAAGACAGAAAGAAGGGATAAAATGACTAAAATTGATCTACTTTTAGAGCAACTACTCAAGCAGGATGTTGCAACAGCAGTGATTTCCGATCCTGTCACTATCAACTACCTCACAGGCTTTGCTAATGACCCTCACGAACGCTATATGTTCCTTTTCCTGATGGCTGGTAAAGAGCCCTTGCTCTTCTTGCCTGCCTTGGATCTAGCGCGCGCCAAAGCTAGCCTATCCTTTCCAGTGGTCGGCTATCAAGATGCCGAAAACCCTTGGGACAAACTCAAAGCCATCCTCCCACAGCCAACTTCAACTAAGGTTGCTGTCGAATTTGACCACCTCAACGTGACCAGATTTAAGGGACTAGAAAGCGTCTTTACAGCCGCCTTTGTCAACTTGACTCCCCTCATCCAGCAGATGCGACTGATCAAATCCGCCGATGAAATCAACAAAATGCTGATTGCTGGAGAGTGGGCTGACAAGGCCGTTCAAATCGGTTTTGATGCCATTTCTCTTGACAAGACCGAAACCGACATCATCGCTCTTATTGAGTTTGAACTCAAAAAACAAGGCATCTCTAAAATGAGCTTTGACACCATGGTCCTAACCGGCACAAATGCTGCCAACCCACACGGAATCCCCGGCACTAATCGACTGGAAAGCAACGCACTCTTGCTGTTTGATTTGGGCGTTGAGACCTTGGGTTACACCAGTGACATGACCAGAACCGTCGCCCTCGGACAACCCGACTCCTTTAAAAAAGAGATTTATCACCTTTGCTTGGAGGCACAATTAGCCGCACAAGATATGATCAAGCCTGGTGTGACCGCCTCCGAAGTCGACGCAGCAGCACGACAGATCATTGAAAAAGCAGGCTATGGTGACTACTTCAACCACCGTCTGGGGCATGGACTGGGAATGGATGTCCATGAGTTCCCATCTATTATGGCAGGTAATGACATCGAGATCCAAGAAGGTATGTGCTTCTCTGTAGAGCCGGGGATTTATATCCCAGGCAAGGTTGGTGTTCGTATCGAAGACTGTGGCTACGTTACCAAAACTGGTTTTGAAACCTTTACCAAGACCCCCAAAGATCTCCTCTACTTTGAAGGCTAGCTTTGGCATCATAGCATTGTCTCCTTGGGATACTTATGGCGTCTAAAGACTAGTCATCAGCTTTGGATAACTCACTATCAAAAAACCGAACAAGTCCCGCCTTTGATGATGGCCGGGCTTGTTCGATTTTTTATCTTTGGTTGATGCTTTTCATGACACGCTTGATGTCACGATCTTGCTCACGGCGTTTGATGCTCTCACGTTTATCATAGTCATGTTTCCCTTTGGCTAGACCAAGTAAGATCTTGGCAAAGCCATTTTTAAGGTAGACTTTTAAAGGCACTAGGGTCATCCCACTATCTTTTAAGTCATTGGCTAGACGCTCAATTTCACGCTTTTTGAGTAAGAGTTTTCGTGTACGCTCTGGGTCTTGGTTCCAGATGTTACCCTGTTCAAAGGGCGCGATATGGACATTAACTAACCAGGCTTGGCCATGTTTGATTTGGGCAAAACCATCCTTAAGCTGGATTCTAGCCGCACGAACAGACTTGATTTCTGTCCCTGTCAAGACCACCCCAGCCTCTATGGTATCTACAATAGTGTAATCATGTCTGGCCTTCTTATTTTGCGCTAAGACATGACTGTCTACACCTTTTGGCATGAGAACCTCCTATCGTTTTTTTCGAGAGTTTTTAGCATTTTTCTTATCAAATGACCTTTGGAAAGGCTTATCTTTGGTCGGTGGCTTTTTGGAATGCCCAGACTTGTCAGAAGCCTTTGTTGAACGAGGTCTTCTGGCTTTTCGATCTGACTGAGTGACTTTTTCGATCACATCGTAATCACTCGGCAAATAAGCAAAGTCAATGTCTCCTGTTTCCTTATCCGCTCGCGTCAGCTTGATACAAATAGGCTGACCAACTTTAAAGACTTTACCAGACTTTTCCCCTTGAAGCGACATGGTACGCTCGTTGTAGTGATAAAACTCAGGTAGTGTGGTTACATGTATCAACCCTTCAATGGTATTTGGCAACTCCACAAAGAGGCCGAATTTGACCACTGAGGAAATAACCCCTTCAAAGGTTTCGCCCACATGAGCTTCCATATACTCCGCCTTCTTCATGGCTTCTACCACGCGCTCAGCATCAATGGCGCGACGCTCCAGTTGTGAAGAGGAGTTCGCCAACTCTGGGACAACGGCAGCAAAATGCTCTTGCTTTTCAGGAGTGGCAGCTTTGTCGTACTCACGAATCATGCGATGCACCAAGAGGTCAGGGTAACGGCGAATAGGACTGGTGAAGTGGGTGTAGTAGTTTGCAGCCAAACCGTAGTGACCGTGATTATGCTCTGAATAACGGGCCTGCTGCATGGAGCGAAGTAGCATCATGCTAAGGACTTCTGAGCCTGGCTTACCCTCTATCTTAGCCATGAAATCCTGTAGGGCTGACTGGGTGATTTTAGAGGCTGTGCCTTGAATTTGAACCCCAAAGACACTAGCATAATCAATGAATTTTTGTAATTTCTCTGCCTTTGGCTCTTCGTGAATACGATAGATAAAAGGCAGGTCTTTTGTAGCGAAATGTTCAGCCACACACTCATTTGCCGCTAGCATGAAGGACTCAATCATGCGCTCAGCCATACCTCGACTACGTACCACAATATCAACTGGTATGCCCTTGTCATTAACGATAATTTTAGCTTCTGAGGTGTCAAAATTAAGCGCCCCGCGACGCTCACGCATGGCTTCTAAAATCTCATGTAAGGTAGCCATATCCTGCACAGACTCCACAATGGCCTCATACTTATCCAAGAGTTCTTGATTGCCAGCAAGCATCTCGTTAACATCGCTATAGGTCATCCGGTAGGTCGTGTTAATAACAGATTGACAGATTTGGTAATGAACTACTTTTCCTTGAGGGTTGATTTCCATGATCGCAGACTGGGTCAAGCGGTCAACATTGGGGTTAAGAGAGCAAATCCCATTTGAGAGGCGCTCTGGTAGCATTGGAACCACGCGATCTGTGACATAAACTGATGTGCCACGGGCCACAGCTTCGCGGTTTAAAGCAGAGCCTTCCCTGACATAATAAGAAACATCTGCGATATGAACCCCAAGCTCAAAATGACCGTTAGCCAAACGTTTGATATGAACCGCATCGTCCAAATCTTTAGCATCGGCACCATCAATGGTAAAAGTAATCTCCTTGCGAAGATCTACACGTCCCACCAAATCCTTGTCACTTGGGGCATCTGGGACAGCCTTAGCTTCTGCCATCACATCTTCTGGAAATTCTGAAACGATATCCATAGACTCCAGCACCTCGAGGACATCAATACCAACATCCCCTTGATGCCCGACAATATCACGAACACTCCCCACAAAATAATCATGCCCCCGAACGGGATACTTGTCAATAGCGACCTTGATGATTTCAGTACCATCTAGGACAACCGGTTCTTTTTTGATGTAGATTTTTTGTTGAATTTTTTGGTTTTTAGACTGAATATAACCCGCATACTGTGGTTTCTCATCATCTAAAACGAATTTACCAACCACTGTTTTTAAGGCATGATCCACAATCCTGACCACACGTGCCTCAGCTGCCGTCCCCTTAAGACGATCCGCTGGCTTTTTGATGACCACCTCTACCTTATCACCGTCAATGGCATGCCCAACATCATGACGACCAATAAACATATCCTCTTCATTGTCATCGACAAAAAGAAACCCAAAACCTGCCTTATTGGCACGAAAAATCCCTTGAACGGTTAACTGCTCTGGCTTTTCTTGAGACTTGCGAAGCGATAGCTCACCATTGTCATTGAAACGCAACTCTCGCCTACTTTCCATCTTGGAAATCTCTTTGATCAAAAGAGGAAATTTCTTGGCACCAGCCATTTGTAAGCTAGCAGCCAACTCATTGATGGTTGACTTTCCATTTTCTTGTAAATACGTTAAAATCTGTTCTTTCATAGTTTCCTTACTTTGTTTTGTTCATTAGAAAAAGGTGTCAAAAAGGACCCGACAGTTGTCAAGGCCCACTATTCTTAACGACTTGATAATACTACCAGTGAAAATGCAATCAATAGCCAAAAGAAGACCAGAATGCCTGTAAAACGTTGCATAAAAGCCTCAAAACCACGAGCTTTTGAACGTTCAAAGAGGGCTTCTGAACCACCACTATCAAAGACATTGCTCCCTGGATTTTTTTGTGGCTGCATGAATATTGCAATCACCAAGATTACTGAAATCACCAAGAGTGCTGTTAATAGCAAATTATACATCTTTTCCTCCAATACTGTCCTTAAATAGTACCATATATTCTCTCAAGATTCAAGGTGTAACGTCACTTTACGCTCTTTAGGACAATATTTAGGCACTTGAATGTTTTCTGGATGAGTGGCTTTGTTCTTACTGGTCAGATAGTTCTTATGCCCACAGCCACTGCATTTTAAATGAATTTTAACGCGCACTTGACCTTCCTTTGTGATAAGCTTTTTTTCTGATAGGCCTGCTAACAATGCTCACTATTATACCATAGCTAAGGCTAAAATCCAACTGGCTTATGACGAATAAACACTCTTTAGCAAGGCATCAACTTGACCATAGGTCTCTGATAAATCGCCATTATTGTCAATGATGTGATCAGCCAAGTGCCTTTTTTCGTCTAAAGAAAGCTGCGCTGCCATGCGTTTTCGAGCCTGTTCTTCTGAATAGTTATTTCGCTTCATGAGACGGTTCAACTGCTGCGCGGGATCAAGGTAAACAAGCCAGACTTGGTCGAGCTGGCTTTGATAATCCAATTCAAACAAGAGCGGAATATCCATGAAAACCACCTCATGTTCTTGTAATAAATCATCTCGCCTCGCCAGCAATTCTTGCCGAATAATAGTGTTCTGCAAAGCTGACACCTGAGCACGAACAGTATCATCCGAGAAAAAATGCTCAGACAGAGCTTGTCTATCCAATTGGCCATCAGGAGCTAGGATTTTTTTACCATAAAACTCAAGTAAAGTAGCATAGAGTTTGCCACCCTTGGTCTGGAGTTCATGAACGACGGCATCCGCATCAATGACCTGGAAGCCTTTTTGTCGTAGATAGGTTGTCACCGTCGACTTGCCTGAGGCGATACCGCCAGTGATTCCGATGGTTTTGGTCATCATTTTTGACACTTAGGGCAGTAATGACTACCCCGCCCTCCTACTTTAATTTTAACGATGGCTGTTCCACAACGCGGACAAGGTTGACCTGTCATGCCATAGACATTTATAAAAACTGCTGCATGGTTCCATCTTCGCCCAAGGCATTGCGATAGGTTCGAATCGTCGACCCACCCTTTTCAATCCCCAGCTGCAAGATACGAATCGTTTCATCATGCAGACGCTTGATTTCAGCTTTTTTGAGACCGGAACTGATCCGCAAAGGATGCACCTTGGCTGCCCAGAGCACTTCATCCACATAGATATTTCCCAAGCCAGCCACCAAAGTCTGATCCAAAAGATAGGGCTTGATTTTTTTAGGGGACGAAAGCAGAGCTCGCTCGAAGGGAGCGTATTTAAAGCTTTCCTTGGTCGGCTCAGGACCTAATTTCTTAGTGGTGAAATAGGCTTTTTCTTGCGATGGCAAAAGCATTTCCATAGTACCAAACTTTCGCACATCCTGATAAACCAAGACCGACTGGTCTGTAAAGGTGAAAAAGACATGAAAATGCTTGTTATCAGAGACACTCTCCTGATGATCAAACATAAGATACTTCCCCTCCATCCGCAAGTGGGAAATGAGCAACAAATGACCAAAATCAAAAATCAAATATTTGCCACGACGACGAATGGCTTGAACGGTCATCTGACCATCAACCAATGGATAAAAAGAATCCACACCCGTCACCGCTATCTTAGCAAAAGCAAAGCGAATATCTAAAATGGACTTTCCAACCACATGCTTCTCCAAACCACGACGAACCGTCTCAACCTCAGGAAGTTCAGGCATAAAATCACGATACAAAGGGCGTTAAACGGACACAGTCAAAATAGGAAATCTACTGAAGACGCTCGCGTCAAAGTAGTATTTATCTTTTTGACACAGTCCGTAGCCCGTGTTCAAGTCAGAACACAGGCTTACCCTTCCCTTTCTTAAAATGATATTGACATGTAATAGAAATACTGACGACAATGGTTCAAGCATCTAGGCAGTATGATCTTTTTTCACAGTGTCGTAGGCGAGTTCAACTAAACTCACTAACCAACTCATTCCTTTCTATGAACTCCTTTCATTTTTGGCAAAGAGCGTTTATACTCATTGAAAATCAAAATCTGATATTGTCAAGTTTACCTTGATGAACTTTAGTTCGAGCTACAACGCTTTCTCTAGTCAGATTTTGATTTTCTTCGAGTATTAGCTCCTCTTCCTACACAAGAAACCACTCCCCCTTTTTCATACGGCATGGAAAAAGCCTCGCCAAAGAAGGCGAGGCCACACAAAAAGTGGGTACAAAACACCCATTTATTCGGTGGACCTTTGATGCCTCTCTGGACACATTTAAAGGTTGTATCTGCTCTCATTCTAGCATGAGGTCTCTACAAATGTCAAGAGAAAACTCCATCTTGTCCTGCACCAGCCTGGCTTTATGGACGGAATAGATGAAAAAAAGTTGCCCTGCAAGTGCAGGGCAACTGTCCTATCATCGGCTAGAAACTGGTGGTCTTAGCACCAACTCTTACCGACTAGCGAAAGTAGCCAAAAGTGACGTAGACGGAAGCTTCTTCGCTTCGATTGTACCCTTCTGCTCCATTATCGATGTAGCGATACTTGAAGCGGTCGATAGGGAATCTGCCTTGATTTGGGTTCGTGCGTCGAACCTGGTTTCGCTCAGCACTCCTATCAACCACTGTAGGAGTCGTCACCTGATCGGTGACCGTAGCGTAAATAAGGCGGCTTGTTTGTGATTGGTCCGGTGCAGTCACTCGAATAGTGGCGACTGTCTTATCATCTGTAGGGATCTCATAAGCTCCATTAGTTGGGTTTTCTCTTCTTAACAATTCCCAAGACCAGCCTTCTGGTAGCTGCACGACCGAGCGAAGTAGCTCCTCTGTCACTGCTGCACCTGGCGTGTTAAGAGGAAGGAGCAGTTGGTCCTGATTGAGGTAACGATTTTGAATCATACCAGTATTTTTCGGACTGCTCCATCTATAAATCAAAGCTTCAGCTTCTGGTATTGGTGTCAGCATATCCGGTGTCAGACCGATGTCTGAGAAGTCATAGTCTGGATCATTTTGATAGTAATCACCATTGTCGTCATATCTATCATCACCAGTCTGTAGATAAAGAAGGATATTGTCACCCCCTACAGGAATCTGGTCCCCCACCTGGACCTCACGTAGGGTTCCATCCGCCGCCTGATGTAGCAATATCCCCTCACCTGGTCCGAGATACGGAAGCTCTGCAATCTCGATGGCCACAAGATTATTAGCACCTGGCTGACTTGGGTCATCTTGGAACTTATCTCTCAGAACAGACATAGGTAGAGTATAAATATCACTGATTTTATCTCCGTAATCTTTGTATATCCTATCTATGACTTCTTCAGAAATAACGTCGTTCTTCCATTCATAATCATAATGAGGAACGGCAAAGGTATCAAAATCCTCTATATTTCCCCAGGGTTCAAATGCTCCATCTATAAAGATATTCCTAGCCAGAGGTGGCAGGTCAGTCTCTATAACCCTTACCTTGACTTCTACGTCATCCGTCGATCCATCTGGATAAGTCACCGTGACTGGGACTGTGTAAACTCCTGCCGTCTCGGTGGATGGTACTTGGATGGCAGAGGAGATTTGGCCATTTGACGCTGTTGGAATCGTCACCCTATCCTTGATATCGTCTTCTGTCAATAGGGCATTCCGGTTCACAGTGATCTCACCACCTGTCGCATCAAAGTACTCTGTATCTTCAACCCACTCCTCTACACGATCAACTGATACCACTTCCTCGGGAGTATCCACCCACTCTTCGTGGCGAATCTCAGGCTCTGTGGCATTCTCTGTCACATACGGATCTTCAACCCACTCCTCTACACGATCGACTGATACCACTTCCTCAGGAGTATCCACCCACTCTTCGTGGCGAATCTCAGGCTCTGTGGCATTCTCTGTCACATACGGATCTTCAACCCACTCCTCCACACGATCGACTGATACCACTTCCTCAGGAGTATCCACCCACTCTTCGTGGTAAGTCGCAGGCGTAGTAAAATGCAAGATAGCAGTGTTACCTTCAAAAACTGCAGAGACATACGTCAAGCCTTCTGGTAATTTCGCTTCCGTTAATGCAGAAAGATGGGACAAGAAATCCTCGTGGGAAATCTTTTCAAAGTTTGAAACCTGTGTCTCATTCCCATCAACCTTTACAACCACTGTAAAATCTTCTAACCTAGCAATCGGTTGACTTGGCTCATGAGTAGGATCAGTAGGAGGGGTACCTGGCTCCTTTTTAGGATCAGTAGAAGGAATGCCTGGCTTCTTTGCAGGATCCATTGATGGGGTATCCACCGTGTCTCCCTCAATCACGCAATCAACCTTCAAATATCCAACATAGTCATAGCCCGAAATGTCTACCGTTTGAAGGCTTCCCTCATCCGTAAGGATGAATTCATGCTGGGTAGCCAAGGACTCAACTGCCGCTTGAGCAACAACTCCTCTTGCAACCCCGCTTGCAGCAACCACCGCAACCAAGATCATCTTCCCTGTTTTTTTATTGCGGTAAATGGGGTAGCCAGCCAAGGTCAAGCCTGCAAGACCTAGGGCAGAAACAGCCATACCAAAGTCCTCTGAACCTGTTTTGGGCAAGATACTAAATGTGCCAGCAGAGCCTCCTGGTGTAGTAACAGACGACCCTTGAGGCGTAGACGCAACGGGCTTGTATACAAATATGTAGCAGGACTCTAGCTCTTTTTCTGACACACCATGGGGCAAGCCCAACTGGACCTGACCTTGTTGCTCTGCAGAGAGACTTCCAAATTCTACTGTCTTAACAGTTACTGGACTATCTGCCTGTACCACTGGATGATGCAACACACTCCCCAGTAAAACCGATCCCAAGCCAAGACTAAACTTCCGCAGTGAGTAACGTTGCTTGCTTGTGAATAATGATGAACCTTTCATTTCTTTTCCTTCTCCTTTATGCTCTCGTGCCTTGTTCTTTATAGCCAGAACAAGGCCACTAAAAATAGCTGCGAAATTACTTTATTGTACCCACCTACCGACTTTTTGTCAAGAATTACAACCACGGAATATGTGCGAATATCCTTTCTTAAAATGATATTTATATGTAATGGGAAACTGACCGCAGATACTGGCATCTAGACAGTATTATCTTTTTCACAGTGTCGTTGGCGAGTTCAATTAAGCTCGCTGGCTAGCTCCTTTCTAACAGATATTTTCATATAGCAAAACTGACTAAAATCCTTTCAATTTCCGTTCAGTTCAACTTTTTTACCATTATATATATAAAAAGTAACTATTAAAAATACTTCCTTACTAAGTCATCATTATCATTACGTTCATAAAAGAGTTCAGATGCCGTCTGGTCAAAGAAAATAGGAAACATCTCGTCCATAGAATCTGCTAAATCAATCTTACCGTCTAACAAGTCCTGACGAGATACCCATTTAACTTCTCCTTCTTCTGAAGATGTCAGCATTCCTGAAAAATCAGATGTCTTATATAAGAATACCAAATATCTGATCTTGTCTCCCCTTGTTTGAAAATGCTTGACCCCAACCAATTTAGGATTTGAAATCCTTAAACCAGTCTCTTCAAAAACTTCACGAACGACAGCATCGTGTAGACTTTCTCCTTTTTCAATATGACCACCTGGAAAGGCAATTCCAGGCCAATTATAACGTTTGGGGTCCCTGATTTGAACGACACAATTACCGTCCTTGTCCTCAACCAGACACATATTAGTTAAAATCACTTCTTCACTACGTGGCATAGTACTCCCTTAACGTCCTATTTGAAAATTTCCTGAAAAATACTCTTCTAGCATCACCTTTTGTTGCGAGCTGAATAAGTCTAAATTTGCAATCTCTTCTGCCGAAAAAAAAGCTAATTGAAGGGTCTCCTCATTTGTAAAGTGGTCAATGGAATATGATTTGGTCGCTCTTACTTGGTATAAAACACCAACTGTCTGGGCTGTATCACCATTTGGAAATACCGTCTCAAAATTAGTATAAACACTTAACAGTTTGACCGGTTCGACAACAATGCCTGTTTCTTCAAAAAATTCACGAACGACAGTATCTGCCGAACTTTCGCCTAATTCCATAATGCCACCGATAACACCCCAATTCTGACTGTCTCCTCTTAATTGTAAAAGAACTTTGCCATCCTCATCACACAAAATACCTGCAGCAAAATTGAGAAAAATCTTATCCTGACCCACTTTTGACCGGATATAGGAAATATAATCTTCTGGCATTTCAAATCCTTTCAAATTCAACTTGTAACACGATTCGCTAAAGTTTTCTCTATTTGTTATTCCAAGGTCAGCAGGCTATTGAGGTCACTCCACTGACCTCGCTTTTTCATTTTCAGGGTCGGGTTAAAAACATCTCCTAGACGTTTTTAATACTCTTTCTCATTATAGCCAAAGTCGGCCAGGTCGAGTTTTTTGTCTCGCCAGTTTTTCTTAACTTTGACCCAAGTTTCGAGGAAGACTTTATCTCCTAGCATGAGTTCAATGTCTCGGCGAGCCATGGTTCCGATTTTCTTGAGCATAGCACCTTGTTTACCGATAACAATCCCTTTTTGGCTATCACGTTCAACCATGATGGTTGCGCGGATATGAACCTTATCCGTTTCTTCATCACGTTTCATGGAATCAACAACCACGGCGATAGAGTGCGGTACTTCTTGTTTGGTTAAATGAAGGACTTTTTCGCGGATCATTTCGGAAACCAAGAATCGTTCTGGATGGTCAGTAATCTGATCTTCTGGGAAATACTGGAAACCTTCTTCAAGGTTATCTTTAAGAATTTCCATGAGGCGATTGACATTATTGCCTTGAGTCGCTGAGATCGGAACGATTTCTTTAAAGTCCATTTGGTCTTTAAAATCATCAATCTGTGCCAAAAGCTGATCAGGATGCACCTTATCAATCTTATTGATGACCAAGATAACAGGAACTTTAGCGGCTTTGAGGCGTTCGATAATCATGTCATCACCCTTACCACGCGCTTCATCTGCTGGCACCATAAAGAGAACCGTTTCCACTTCACGAAGGGTACTGTAGGCAGATTCTACCATAAAATCTCCCAAGGCTGTCTTAGGTTTATGAATCCCTGGTGTGTCGATAAAGACGATTTGTTCAGTATCTGTAGTGTAGATACCCATGATTTTATTGCGCGTTGTTTGCGCCTTATCACTCATGATGGCAATCTTTTGCCCCATGACATAGTTCAAAAAGGTTGATTTGCCAACATTAGGGCGACCCAAGATCGCCACGAAACCACTTTTAAATACCATTAATAGACTCCTTTTTCTTTCATCTTTCCCAACGAATAACCGTGGGGTTTATTATTAGCTTATCCAAACAGCAACTGCCAGAGTTTTGGCACAAAGATAATGAGACCTGTCACGATGGCATAAAGCGACATCACCAAGACAGCGCCAGCAGCCATGTCTTTAGCGTTTTTGGCTAGTAGGGAAAAATGATAACCACTCGCCAAATCCACCACATTCTCGATGGCTGAATTGATGATCTCAAAAGCAATCACCAAAAAAATACTCAACAATAACAACAACCACTCCACCGCTGACAGATGAAAAGCAAGACCTGCAAGGATCGCTAAAAGAGCTGACATCAAGTGCTTACGCATGTTACGCTCTTCTTTATAAACCGTAACAAGTCCCGTCATCGCAAACTCTAAACTAGCGATTAAGGTACGATTTTTCCATTTTTTCTGCTTATTATCTTGTGAGGCCATAGGCGGTTAAAATCTCTTCCTGTAATCCAAACATCTCTGCTTCATCTTCTATTGTATAATGGTCGTAACCATTGATATGAAGGAACCCATGGACTGCCAAGAATCCCATTTCACGCTCAAAAGAATGCCCATACTCCTCGGCCTGCTCACGCGCCTTGTCAATAGAAATAAAAAGCTCACCCATATAAGCATCAAACTCTACCATCATCTCAACCAACTCAGGATTTTCTGCCAAATCCTCCTCATCAAAAACGATAGGGTTTTCTGGTTTATATTCCAAGCTGATCACATCTGTCGGACGATCAGTATCACGATAGGCCACATTTAACTCATGGCTACGTTCATTGGTCACAAAGGTCACCGCCATCTCCTTATCAGACTTGCCCAGCTTTTTAGCAGCCAGTTCAAGCAACTCAAGGGTTTGCTTCTGGATCGTTTCAGAGACCTGCCCTGTCTCATCCATCATCTCTACGTGCATCTTTCAGATACTAAACATCCGCTATCACACTAGCCAACATTTAGCCTTTCTTTTGATTTTTTAGTGTCATCTCATTATACCATAACTATAGTGATTCTTGTGAGGGATTGAAGTCATCTTGAGAGTATTGACAACATAAAAAACCTAACCCCGTGCATACTAGGAATTAGGTTTTTTAGCGTTTAGGTCTTAAGCATTAAAGCTCTCAGTGAGTTGAGGGACAACTTGTTTTTTACGAGAAACAGCCCCTGCAAGGAAAGCATGATTTTGCTCAAGCTTGATATCAAAGGCAGCTTCGACCTTATCCAGGTGCGAACCCAGTGCCAGAATTTCTGAGTTTGAATTGAGAATATCTGTGATCATCAAGACAAAATCGGAGTAACCTTCTGAAACAATCGCTTCAGAGATGGCTGCCTCAAGCTCTTCCTGACGCTTCAAGACATCAGCAATGTCAACGGTATTGACCTGTGCAACACGGACATTATTGCCATTCAACTCAAAGGTTTTTGCATCAATATCAATCAATTCTGCAGCTGATTTGCTGGATAGATTCGTTCCTGCTTTGAGCAATTCTAAACCGTAGGCCTCCAAATCAACACCCGCAATGTCTGCCAACTCTTTTGCCACTTGTGGGTCTGATGCGTGAGTTGTTGGAGATTTCAAGAGAAGGGTATCCGAAATCAAGCCTGATAACAAAAGACCTGCCACTTCTTTTGGAAGCTGAACCTTATTTTCTTTGGCTGCACGGTAAACGATAGAAGAGGCAGACCCTACTGGCTCTAAACGCATGTAAAGAGGGTTTGCTGTCTCAAAATTAGCCACACGATGATGGTCAATAACCGCGACCACTTCAAGGTCACGAATGTCTGAAATCGACTGTTGGCATTCGTTGTGGTCGGTCAAGATAACCTGGCTAACGCCTTCAGCCTTGGCAGATGTAACCACGCGCGGTGCTTCAAGACCAAAGTAATCAAGGGCAAAAGCTGTTTCTTCATTTGGTGTGCCAAGAGCGACTGCTTCGGCATCACGACCAAAAGCATGACGCTCTAGATAAGCCCAGCCGTAAGCTGATGCAATGGCATCAGTATCTGGATTTTGATGACCAAAAACTAATAATTTAGACATGTTTATACCTCATTTATTTGTTACATTAGCTATTATATCACAAGTCCTAGTAAGTACCAAAGACCTTGCTAGCTGATCTCGGTCTTGGCACAGTAAATGATACAAGACATCAAACCTCAATAAACGCCACTCTTGACTAGGCAAGAACGGATGCTGATCAATCAGTTTTCTTCCTCTTCTGGAATAGCGGAAACCAGCAATTTGAGCTTGTTAATACGACCATTCTTGACCTTATCATTGATTAAGGTCAAACGCTTGTCACTGCTATCAACCACGTAAGACTCTTTGACTTCCTGGCTAGGGATCGAGCCCACACCCGTCAGGTAAAAGCCAGCAATGGTATCCACATCGTCACTTCCTAAAGTCGTATCAAAGTAGTCATTAAATTCATTGAGGGTCATTGTCCCTTTGACGATGTAGGTGTTATCAGCGATAGCATAAACTGACTCCGCTGCTAAATCCGTCTCATCATCAATTTCTCCAACAATCTCTTCCAACAAATCTTCAAGCGTGGCAATCCCTGCCAAACCACCGTATTCATCTAATAAAATAGCCATTTGGTTTTGGGTGCTACGTAGTTGGGTTAATAAATCATCGACAAAAATGGTTTCTGGCACAAAGAGAGGCTCTTGCATAATACGTCGAATACTAATCTGATCAAAACCATTGACAAAAGCATCGTGCAAAATCTTTTTGGTATGAATAAGCCCAATAACCTTGTCCTTATCCCCGTCATAGACAGGAATACGTGAATAGTTTTCCTTTAAAATAGCTTGAACAATGTCTTTGATATCATCATTGATATCAACCATGAAAGCATCTGTACGAGGAACCATCACCTCACGCGCCATCATCTCATCAAGGGCAAAAATCCCTTGGAGCATCCCAATCTCATCCGCATCTAAAGACGCTTCGTTATTGGTTAAGAGATACTCAATCTCATCACGAGTCATCTGCTCATCAGCATCATCAAAACTCATCGGAGTCAGACGACTCAAAAGATTAGTAGAAACTGACAATAACCAAACAAAAGGACTAACCAGCTTGCTCAAAACCATGATGATCGGTGCTGAAACAACCGCAAGATTCTCCTTGAGATTCATGGCGATTCGCTTGGGATAAAGTTCCCCAAGAACAATCGAAATAAAAGTCAAAAAGACAAGCGAGATAATACTACCAAGGGTATAGGCTAGCTGAGAAGCACCCAGCCAACCAGCGATGACAAGCCCTAAAGAATCCGCAAACTTAGCACCCGCTAAGAGATTGATTAAGGTGATGCCAACCTGAATTGTGGATAAAAAATGATTGGGATTTTCAAGAACTCTCAATAAACGACTAAACTGCTTGTCGCCCTCTTCTGCCTTTTGCTCAACACGTGAACGGTTTAGAGAAACTAAAGCCATCTCACTCGCTGAGAAAAAAGCGTTCAGCAAAGTTAAAATCAGTAATAAAATAAATTGTAAAATCAAGGACTGACCGGGGTCTTCCATCAATGTTCTCCTAATTAAGTAAAGATAATGCTTTTATTATAGCATAAAAACACTTCAGTAGATAGCTTTGGCAAATCCAAACGGCGCGAAAAGACGTTTTCACTCAGAAAAGTGATACAGTTGTGGGTAGTGATGACATTCTGGATTTTTGGGATGGCAAATGGCACGACCAAAGTAAATCATGGCTTGGTGAGCTGGGAGCCATTTTTCTTCTGGCAAGACCTCCATGACACGCTTTTCGATTTCAAGTGGGGTTGCTGATTTCTTGACAATATCATGGTGCTTGCAAATCCTGGTCACATGGGTATCCACTGCGAAAGCTGGGATACCAAAGCCGACACTCATGACCACATTAGCTGTTTTACGTCCCACACCAGCCAAACTCTCTAGCTCTGATCGTGTTTGGGGAACCTGTCCATCAAAGTCTTCCAAAAGCTGTTGGGAGCATTTCTTTAAAAACTTGGCCTTATTGCGATAAAGACCTAATCGAGAAATATACTTGGCAATCTCGCCTTCTTCTGCCAAAGCCATATCAGCCGGTGTTGGAAAAGCCTCAAAGAGAGCTGGCGTTACTTTATTGACCGCTGCGTCTGTCGTTTGAGCAGACAAGGTCACAGCCACCAACAATTCAAAGCTATTGCGATAATCCAAACTAGGCTTAGCATCTGGAAAAAGAGCGATAATCTCTTCGATCACCTTACGTGCGCGTTTTTTTGATAAAACCATCATCATTCCTTTTTGTTTTTTACTATTATACCATGTTGTCCAAGAGAAAAACACCAGCTTATCTCCGCTGATGTTTTGCTATATTATGAAAGATTCAAATCCTCATAAGGCGTACGGTAGCCGATTTGTAGGACCTTATCATCCTTGATAAGGATAGGCCGTTTGATCAGCATGCCGTCTTGTGACAAGAGTTCCAGTGCCTCATCAACTGTCATGCTATCGAACTTGTCTTTGAGACCCAACTCCCTATAGGAATTTCCCGAGGTATTGAAAAACTTCTTCAGATCAAGGTCAGAATTCTCCAAAAGCTCCTTGAGGAGACTCACCTTGGGCGGATTCGTCTTGATATCAACCAAACGATAGTCCAGACCAAGCATCTCTAGCTCCTTCTTAGCCTTCTTGCAGGTCGTGCAGTTAGGGTATTCGTAAAAAGTATACATCATTTCTCCAATTCTAAGAGCGCCGCCTTGCGCTCGATGCCACCAGCATAGCCCGTCAAAGACCCATCAGCCCCTAGCACACGGTGGCAGGGCACGATGATGGACAGGGGATTTTTACCAACGGCAAAGCCAATGGCTTGCGCAGACTTGCAGTTGAGGGTTGTGGCCAGTTGACCATAGGTCGTCGTTTGACCGTAGGGAATGGCCGCTAGCGCTGACCAGACCTGATGCTGAAAGGCAGTCCCATGCGGAGCCAGTCTCAATCGACTAGGTTTGGGCTTGCACCCCGCAAAATAATCATCTAGCCAAGCCTTAGCCTCCCGGTGCGGAGCTACCTCTCGCTCCACAATCTGAGCCACATCAAACCCACACTCAAAGTAAGCTTGTCCGACAAAGTAAATCCCAAAAAGAGACTCCTCATCAGCCAAAAGACTGATCTGACCGAGGGGGATTGATAAAGGAATTTGTAGAACATATTATTACCTCCTTGCTACCCAACCGATAGCATCTGTAGGAGGATTATCTGGGTCAATCCAAATAAACTCAATACCAATGATATTAGAATCTTTATACTTAGTCAATCTAATACCATTAATATTTAAATCAATCAGCTTTTCATATGTTAGGACTTCTCTATCTCTGAGCTGGAAGACACCTCTTAGCAACCACTCTCCTAGTATATCTTGCTTCTTAGTTGATTGGATAGCTTTTCCGTTTTCTTGATTGATGTAAGCTTCGATCTCATCACCGGATGCTAAAAATTTTAATGTAAAAATTCTATTCTCTTTAGTCAAAGCTAACTTACGTGGATTTTTATCATCAAAGGTTCCAACATTTTTTCCAAAAAAGTTAGGAAAAGTAGTATGAAAATTTCTAGAATCTGGTATAGGAATATAAACTTCTTTAGAATCACGATAAATCATTTTTTCAACATCTTTTACAAGATTAGGACTATTGAAATTAGATATTTTAGTCATAAACTCTTGTCTAATGTCACGCATTCTTGCCGTTTCTTCATGCGAACGGTATTCCGGAAGTAAGAGCAACTCCAAATAATCTTTTACAACTAAATATTGTTCAGAGGTTAACGATTCATGATACTTTTGTAACAACTGCTTGATACGCTTCTCTCTATATCTATCTTTTCTTGATAGCTTAGAACCTCCGTTAAAACCATTGAATCCAGAGCTCAATTCAACTTCATGATGTTTATTAGGAATCATCCAAGAAACCGTCTGCTCAATACTCGTTTCCTCACCTCGATTAAGTAAATGAAGATTTTCAAAAACATAGAATGGATCTTCAATATAATCGACATCCCACGTATCCACGACAATATCTTTATTATTGAATGTCATATGTAGCTGACTATCTGCAGCCGTATACTTATAAACATGGTGACCATCAGTAAATCTAAAGTTAGTAGGATTATTTAAATTTGTTGCTCCTAAAATTTTTAAATGTTCAATATCGATAGGTAGGTAACTTGTTTCACCTACAAAAATTTGAGGTTTCTGACCTTTTGAAGTTGGCATCAATACATGGTAAACAGACTCAACAGATACATTATCAGATTTAAATCCTCGGATTTGTGCTTTTGAAGATTCAATTCGCTGATTTCGAAGTTCAGAGATGTTTTTCGCCAACAGTTCATAATGGGGTAAATTTTTCTCATCAGAAATCTTTTTATCATTTGAGATAGAAGCATTGAATCGAATATCAGCTAGAAGTTCGTTCCACTCTTGAGAATTTTTCTTGAATTGAGCAATTTTTTGATCACCTGAATTGATACCAAATGACTTCAATCCGACTAAATATTTATGTTTATCATCAAGTTCTAAAGAGGCATCATAAGAAGTATTAGCAATGTCTTCTGCTACTGCACCAAAAGCTCTTTGAAATACGGTTTCTTGAAATTTTGAATTAACAATAGGTGCTACAAATTCCTGAACATCTTCTTCATTGGAATTATCAGCTTTTTGAGAAAATGCTTCACTCAAACTTGCAAAATTAGTAATTAATTTTTGATATTTTTCTTTCTGCTCAGATTTCAAATATTCCCACATAACCAAACTCCTCATAGTTGCTAATGTAAGTATAACAAAAGAAGATTAGTATTTCACTAATCCTCATATCATTATTCGTTATCCTATCGTATAAAATTCTCCAGATTTCTTGCGTTTCACAAAAGAGAAATAATCCTCGTCTGAGAATAAAGAGACCTCACGATTAGATGTTTCAATATATTTTTCTACGGCGTCAACTTCTTCAAAAGTAGTTTCAACAAAAGATTCACCTTCAAAGGGACCATTCATCTTGGTATAAATAAGTGAATACTTATTAAAACTTTCTTTAGTTTCAGTATTGTGAGAGAATGTCATAGCCTCAGCAATTTTCTCAGCAATTCGCCGTATAACTGGAACAACAACGCTATTACCAGCCTGTTTATAGAGTTGCCCATTCGATACACCTTCAGGTAACTGAAAATCTTTTGGAAAACCTTGTGCATTAAAGGTCTCTTTAGGGGTTAATTTTCTAATCTTTCCACCATCGGTTAATATAAGTGGAACATTATGCCCACCAGTACCCATATTTGCTGTTAGCGTAGGAACAACACCACTTTTATTCTCACGAACATACTGACGTCTCCACTGGTAGACAGTATCTTGACTTACCATACTCTCTTTTAGCAAATCATAAAAAGCTTGTCGTCCTTCCTCGTAATGATATACCATATCTTTATCATCTGAAAAATCAATAATATCACGTAAAGTGGTCGTCAATTCAACTTCATCAGGAAATTCAAAATGATCGAAACTCTCTTTATTGTCAAATCCAACAATATAAATACGCTCTCTATTTTGAGGAATATTACCGTAGTCTTTCCCATTTAAGACTTTCCATTTAATAAAATAGCCATTTTCAGTCAAAGCTTCACGAATCACTTTAAACGTATTACCATGATCATGACCCACCATATTTTTGACGTTTTCAATAAAAATAGCTTTTGGTCTCTTTGCCTCTATCATTCGTAAAAGTTCAAAGAATAAATCACCACGGTCATCATCAAAACCTTTACGGTAACCTGCAATCGAAAAGGCCTGACAAGGAAAACCTCCGACTATAAGATCAATATTTTCGCCGATTTCTTCGGCAGGAACAGCGTGGATATCACGTGAATCCAAAAGCGTATCAGGATAATTTAACGCATAAGTTTTCCTAGCATACTTATCGAACTCATTAGCAAACACCACTCTGAACTCATTGGTTTGTTCAAAACCTAACTCAATTCCTCCAACGCCAGAAAAGAAAGCCGCAATATTATGCTTCTTTTCAGCAGGGGAACTTACAGAATTTGACATGTTAGCTCCTTTTTGTTTATTTTTAACTTAACTAGTATAACATATTTAGTCTATTGGATTACATTGTTGGAAGTAGAGATTTATTTTAGGACTAGATCCTTAAAATCGTTTTTATCTTTGTGAAGAAATAATTTTTTGAGTAAAGAAGTCTTCCTCGTGAAATTTTATATCTTTTAGAAATGGTCTTTTTTCTCCCTTATGCAAATCCGAATTAATCATTTTTAAAATTTGTCTCTCTTCCCATTTGTCGGCTCTATAGTAGTAATCTCGAATTTCTAATAGCTCTCCTCTTGTTAATTTACCATCCAATGCCTCAAGGATTGCCATCCCAATATAATCTCCAGAATTCCTTTTTAAATTTCTAAAACTATTTAATAATATTTGTTTATTTTCAAACGGTGGTGTTGAGTATAACCTAGTCAAGTAAACTTGTATATACTCAGGTGCGTCTAAACTAGTCATCCAAAATTCAAAATCTTTACATATCTTTTGAATTACTTTTTTTGAAATTCCTTCACACTTAAGGACAGTATCCACAAAATAGGGAATAAACTGAGGAAACTTTTTCAGTATATTAGGCAATTCCCCAAGCCTTTCATATTCTTCATGAGCGACTATGGTGCGAATAACCGTCGTCACCATTTTTTCATCAACAAGTACAGACTGAGTAGCTTTAGCCAACATAGTTTCAAGGTCATTCTCCTTTAATTTCTCCATTTCTTTAATTGAAAGTTTCCTAAATTTAGTAGGTATGAGACCGGAATAACCTTTTATTATTTTCGAGACTTTATCTTTTCCTTGAACACTCATAGTTTCTTTGTCTTGTTCGAGTTCCTTTTGATGTGAACTACGTCCAGATTCTTCAAGCGAAGATATGTCTGCCTTAAACTCTGAAATATCCCGAATTCTAGTTTTTTGAGTGTTAAGGAATATTCCCTCCTTACTTAAGCGAGCAGTTAAAAGTGCTAAATTTTTGTGCGCCTCAATAGCATCTTTAGAAAAAATTCTATAATCATCTACAAATCTGCAGAACTCTATCCCTTTTGATATTAAATAATTATCAACTTCAATGAGAGCAGATTCAGCTAAAATTCTAGAAGCATTTGAACCTACTGGCAAGCCATATGAATCTCTATTAGCCCAATATAGTAGAAGTTCATTTATAATATATATAACATCTTCATCAATTTTAGGATTTGACCTTAAAACTGACTCCACTCTATGGATATTTAACCTGTCATAAAAATTTGCGATATCACACTCTACTATAACTTTATATTCTTCTTTCCGACTCTTTTCTAGAGTAGCACTTTTAAACGTAGAATAATTATATTTTTTATCAAACAATTTACCAGACTTATCGTTACTAATAAATCTATAAGAGAACACTTTGTTAAGGGGAGTTCTTATTCTCATATTTTCTATTTTGGAAGCAATACTTAATACTAAAGTAAGATATATGATTTCATCATAAATATCTACAATAGCACATTTTCTATAATCTGACAGATTCTTCTTAGGTACCAAAACATGTCCTAGCTTGTGAACTTTTAATTTTGAAAAGTTATTTTTTTCTGACTCTTCACTTCTTAGAGCATTCCGAATAGAACTACAGACCAATTTTACCATGTCATTCTTTATATTTTGATCCTTTAAAAAATCAATTTCAAAAGCATGATTAAAAATCTCAACATCTGTTGTTCCTTCATACAAAACATTTTCTATAGCTCGTCTACAAGATTCTTTCAGTTTTTTCTCACTAATTCCCATTATAGCTCCCTTTTCTTTTTAACAATCTATCCATAAATAATTTATTATGTACTTAATAATTTTTAAAAAATTCTACAGTGCTAATCCATACCCTACTAAAAAGGAAAATACAATTTCCTTTTATTTAGACAAATAAAAGCAACATTTAGACTCATTGTATTCAAAAATATTATCTCTCACTAACATTTTCAGGCTACTTTATCCTACCTGTAACTTCTCCATCTCAGCATATTGCTCAACAATAGCATCATAAATAACTTAGTAATCTACATGTTTGTATTGAAGGGATTAAAAGATTATAAAAACCAACCTCTGATAACATCTAAGTCCCTACTATCATCAGCCAATCCAATCATTGCAATCACATGATTACAATCATTCATGAACATAACCGAAATGAGTTTTCTAATAGCATCCCTAATTTCACGAGATGAAATTTGACTTACATCTCTATCATAAATTGATAGACCATGTGATAAACTATTTATTATATCTAACATTCCTTTAAATTCAATTTGTTTCTCTTCTTGAATATTATATAATTTCATCAATTTATCTATTGAGGTCGATGTCGCATTTTCCAATCTATAGTTGCTTCGTGCATGTGACTCTAAAATAAGTCTTCCCATATTTGCAAATCTGACACTATTTTCAATTGTATTGATTTTGCTATTATTTAACTTTGCAAAATCATATAATGACTTAAAATTAGTTCTGTAGTAATCACTGAAGTTTTGACTCTCGTTTCGCTCTACTTTTCGTATATTACTATTTCCATTTTCATTTTTATAAATCAATGCCTTTAAAAGTATTTGTTGATTCAAGCCGTAGCCAAAATTGTGAAAATCAATTGAGGAATGTGTAAAAATGAAAACCTGAGCTTTCAATGACGTCAATTTTTTGATAATTGTATTTATCAACTCTGTCAAATAATATCTATGATCTGAGTCTAGGCTAGTAATAGGATCATCAAAAATAATGTGTTCTATATTATTTTTTAAACTTTTCTCTGGCTCTAAGTATAAATCATAATAAAAATGTAAAAATCCCAATAAACGCCTTTCACCTTCACTTAAATCCCTTGTACTAATAATTATTGAAGAATCTGTTCCATGCCTTAATAAATACTTATTTCCATCAATATGGCACTTTATATTCACTCCAATGACTCTAAATTCATGATTAAGTAACTCCGCAAAGGGTTTTAAATTACCTGTTGGCTCAACCTGTCGAATCCACTGTTTATTCTCTTCAATATATTCTTCATTAATTCTTTGTTGTTTTTCATACTGTTGAAGTCGTTCACTAACTACATCAATAGGATATCGCTCCAATATTTTTTGAGCAACCCATGACTTAGCAACATTTTCAATTTCACTCAATAAAGTCTCTTGTTTTAATATCTCTGCGTTAAGATTATTTAACTCTGTCTGTATATTAACAATTACATTGTTATAATTTTTTTCAATTTCAGAGGTCTGAGCTAAAACTAAAGAAGGATTTTCAATTTTTTCTTCTATGCTATTGATAATTTCTAATAAATCAGAATTCAAATTCTTGAAGCTATCATCAATGATATCTTTAGGCTGATTAAGCAATTCATTTTTTATATCTTCTAGAATAGTTTTATTTCTTTCTAAACTTTCAACTGCTAGAGAATATTGAGATTGTATTTTTTCTTGAATCCCTTCATAAACTTTTTCATAATCAAAATGATTACCACAAAACTTACACTGGTCTACGCTATCACTATGTAAATGTAGCCCCTCCCTTAACCATCCAGATAAATCTTTTGTAATTTGAAAATCTGGTTTAACTATTTTCTGTGTAAATATACTTTGAATGTCAGTAAGAATATCATCTATTTTCTTATGCGTATCAAACGTAATTTTATTTTTCTTTTTTCTTAAATTA
>NZ_JBLOJV010000039.1:0-12814 GCF_047785705.1 Streptococcus pluranimalium | reverse complement strand
CGCTGTCACTGTATCAACTTGTGCTTGTTTGGCGTCTGTAACTTCAGCTGTCGTTTCTTTGGCATCAAGTTCTGCTTTCGCTCTATCAGCTGCCTGATTGGCCTCTTGCGTCAAGCGATCTTTGTCGTCTTGTGTCAAGTCGCCGTTGTCCGCAATAGCTTGGATAACGTCTGCTAGTTTAGCAGTTACTTCTGCTTTGGCATCAGCTTTGACTTGTCCTAATTCTCCGGACTTAGCTTGAACGGCGTCAATGGCTTGAATACCTGCGTCTTTAGCTTGAGTGACGGTCTCAGGGGATGCTTGAGTGTCAATCGCAGCTTTGGCATCATCTACCGCTTTGGTGACTTCGGCCTTGAGACGATCTTGATCCTCGGCAGTCAAATGAGGGGTTGCAGTGATCGCTTGCTTAGCCGTTTCAGCCTGACGGTCAAGCTCGGCCTTGGCGTCAACTTTGGCATTACCAAGGGCTGTTGCTTTGTCGCCTACAGCTGTTACGGTCGCCACTTGAGCAGCTTGGGAATCAGTCACACCGTCTTTATCCGCTTTAGCATCAATAGCGGCTTTAGCATCTTTAGCAACTTGAGTCGCTTCGGCTTCTAAACGTTGTTGGTCTGCTGGAGTCAAATTGTCGTTGTTAGTGATAACTTCTTTGACCTTGTTCAAGGCCTCTTCGATCATAGCTTTAGCTTGCTTCTTAGCTTCGCCTAGATCTTGAGCTGTTGTGCCAACTGCTGTTACTTTACGAACTTGATCTTCTTTATCGTTTGTAACTTCATCTGTTGTTACTTTCTTATCGATTTCAGCTTTTGCGGTTTCGCCTGCTTGAGTCGCTTCTTCTTTTAGACGTTCTTTATCGGTTTCAGTCAAGTTATTATTGTTTGTAATTTTTTGCTTCACTCGATTTACTTCGGCGTCTATTGCATCTTTAGCATTTTTCTTTGCAACAGCAAACTTTTTAGCCTCATCTAAAAGAAGTTGTAATTTAGCGATTTCTTCATCTTTAATTCGCTTAAACTCTGGTTGGATATTACCAAAAGCCCCTGTAAGGATATGCTCTATGGTTCTTCTCTCAAACGCTTGTTCCACTTCTTGTTTAACGGTATTTAAATTGTTTGTCAAGCGTTCTTTATCTTCTGGTGAAAGCGTCGTATCATCCTTTAGAAAATCGGTAATTTCCTTAGCTTTAGCTGCAATCTCTTCTCTAGCTATTTTTTTATTCTCAGCCACTCGAGTTGCTTTGTGCTCAATGATGCCAAGGTTCTTCAACTCATAAATAGCATGTTCAATCCTATTTCCTGCTGCGTGATGCCTACTTGATCCTTCTCCTGGTAACGGATCACGGATAACTCCTTTTTCGGCAACGACTTCTTTATACAGCCTTGCCTGCTTCTCTACGTCTGCAAGAAGCACTCTTTGATCTTCTGAGGTAAGGTCATCATTGCCATTAATAACTTCCGTCAAACGCTCTTTTTCCATATCAATTTCAATAAGCGCGCGTTCTTTATACAAAACAAGATACATACGGCCAACTTCACGATAGAAATACGGTCTAATTTGGTTATGACGCTTAGGTTTTAATTTTTCAATTTCTTCTCGTATCTCTTGCGCAATTTTCTCTAACTCATTTTCAATATGTTGTCGACTCTCTTGCGTCAAAGGGCGTTTTTGATCTTTGTTTTCAATCATCCCCTTGTATTTTTCTAATTCTTCATCGACTGTTTTAATAAAAAATTCATACTCTGAAGAATTGAGTGTCAAAGGAACTGAAACAATTATTTCACTTTTATCTCCAAAAACAACTTTGACATCAATATTTTGAACACCTACTTCTCGTTTAGGTTCTGTACTTGCAAACGTAGCAGATTCTTTATTATAAATACCGTCAGTTGGGCGATAATTCGCTGCTTCTGGTTTTCTAGATACGGATACCAGTTCTTCCACTCGAAGTTGTCCTAAATCTTCAACATACATCGTTTTGGGAACTGGTGTCACATCATTGATGTCTTTAGCCTTAGTAGTTTCCGGGATTTCGACATCATAAGCCTTAGTATTAATGCCTAGCTTTTGATGCAATGCTGTTGGAAAACTCGTTCTGTAGCCTGGCAAATGCCCTTTAAGGCGGTTGAGACGTTGAGTCCAATTACTTACTTGCCAATTGTTATAATAAGGACTTGCTTGTTGAATTTCATTAATTATTTTATCTCTGTCTTTAGCAAAATTATCCAGATAGTCCTTTTTATTCGTGCTATAAACATCAAAGAGATGTATGCTTACTCCAGTGGAATTTGAGGCAGGAATTCCACTACTTTTTTGTATGGATCCAGTATGTTTTAAAAATTCTGTCGCCGATGCATTGTTGCCGTGTAATATCTGCACAAACCATTGTAATCTCTCACCTGTAACTTTGTCAGCTCGATTGATTTTCCCAGATATTTCAATCGTTTTTGATCCAGACATATAAGCTGCGCTCAAACCCATTAGGTTTAATTTCGCATTGATACGATTTAACAACTCTGGTGTTCGTGCATCTTTAGCATTCACACCAATGGGTTCTCCTCTATCCAACCCATCAGGGTATTTTTTAGTATTGATGATAAAAGCGTCGGTCTCTGACAGTCGAATCGGCTGGATATCATCTCCTTCTAACACATACTGGTGGTCAACTTTTCTTAGATATCGACCATACTCATTTCTAAAATAATCATCTAAAGTGCGTTGTCGATCAGCTTTTTCCGATTGGATCTGTGCTTTTTCCTCAGCCGTCGCCCAGTCTTGATCATCTAGAGCACGTCTTTGACGGCGTGACCTAGAGCTAGTCGCTGGAGTTGTTTCTCTGACAACTTGATCTGCAGCTTGGGCTTGACTTTGCTTTCTAAAGTCGTCTAAGGCCAGTGCCATCCCTTGGATAATCTCTCGAGACAGCGGTTTGTGTAATTCTTTTTGAACAAATGTCAACAGATCATTGAGTTCTTGAAGATCCAGCGCAGGATGCCCAACTTTTTCAAGAGCAGCTTGTAAAACTGAAACAGCCGCTGCCTGCTCTAGAACATCAGCACCAGATTCAGTGCCAAGATGCTCTGACACGGCAAGGGCTTGCGTCAACATGGACTCTTTTGGCAAGTCTCTGACGTCAGATAATTGAGCGTTCTCAGTATTCTCCTTTTTATCTTTATCAGATTGTTCTCGCCCTAAGAGCGCCTCTAGCTGATCTAAGTCAGCTAAAAGCTTGGTGAGCTCTTCAACAGTTACCTCACTTTTGGTCAAAACTTCCTGCGCTTTGGTCAAAACCTCATCAAACTGAACACGGAAAGCCTCATTTTCTTGACTAAGCTCACGCTTTTTGAGGCCCTCTAGACGTTTTGATAAGACCGACTTATCAAGAGTTTGAGAAAGAGAGTGAAGTTTGCTCACACCGTCTCCCTCTGGCTCTTCCTGCGTCAATGTTTCTACTGGAGAAACACTTGGTGAGGTCTCCCCAGGAGTTTTTGGAAGAGGCAAGACTTCTGGTTCTTTTGTCAGCACGCTCTCTTCTATCGTAACAGTCGCTGAAGAAAGAGTATTTGCCTGTGTCTGACCATTAACACCTAAGGTCAATAATCCCAGCAAAACAGACGCCGCACCGTAAGCTTTAAATTTACGAATTGAAAAAATCTGTCGCTGATCTCTTTGAAATGTCATGTTTTCTCCTTTTTTTAAACTTTCTAAAATGGTGATCTTCACCCACCATTAGGCAAAATCATACCACATTATATACTACCCCCCCATCCCATTTGTCAAGGCTTTACTAGGGTTACAGGGCATTTTTCAGGACTTTTTAGCTCACAAAAAAGACCACGGCTGGTGGCCCTTTTGATGCTAATTGTTCAAGCGATAAGAGGCATTATTTTTGGCCTTCTCACGACTCTAATAAAGCTTGTAATTCCTGTGCTAGGAGTTTGAGTGCTACCTGCGGGTTGGCTTGTCCCTTGGTGGCTTTCATGAGGAAGCCTGTGAAGGCCTTATCCGCATTACGTTTTCCTGATTTGAAGTCAGCAACCGCAGCCTCATTATCCGCAAAAACCTGATGGATGATCGGAATCAAGACTGCTGGATCTGAGATTTGCACCAACCCAGCTTTTTCAATATATTCACGCGCTGAGCCACCGTTTTTAGCCAAATGAACAAAAACTTTCTTGGCTATCTTAGATGAAATCGTGCCGTCCTCAATCAAAGCTAGCATTTCTACGAGATTTTCAGGTGTCAAGGCAATCTCTGATAAGGTTTTGGTTTCAGCGTTGAGGAATTGTGCTACCTCACCTTGAAGCCAATTTGAGACCTGCTTGGCATCACCACCTTGAGCCACAGCTGACTCAAAGAAATCTGATGCCGCCTTAGTCGCTGTCAACTGACTAGCGTCATAGGCTGTCAAGCCATATTGTGAGATGTACTTGGCACGACGCTCTTTGGGAAATTCTGGCAACTCCGCACGAATCGCTTCGATCCACGCAGTGTCAATCTCATACAAAGGCAAATCTGGCTCTGGGAAATAACGGTAATCTGCCGCTCCTTCTTTAACCCGCATGAGAATGGTCTCACCTGTTGCCTCATCATAACGGCGGGTTTCCTGACGAATCTGACCACCTGATCGAAGGATTTTGGCTTGACGCTCAACCTCATATTGCAAACCTTTACGCACAAAGTTAAAGGAGTTAAGGTTCTTCAATTCTGTCTTAGTACCAAAGGCTTCTTGACCATAAGGACGAAGGGAGATATTGGCATCTACGCGCATTGATCCCTCTTCCATCTTGACATCCGAAATGCCTGTGTACTGGATAACTTCTTTCAAAGCTGTCAGGTAAGCATAGGCCTCTTCAGGCGAGCGCATATCCGCTTCTGAGACAATCTCAATCAAGGGAACCCCTTGACGATTGAGATCAACATAAGAGTAACCATCCGTTCCATGCGTATTTTTCCCAGCATCTTCTTCTAAGTGGGCACGCTCAATACGGATTGTCTTGGTCGATCCATCCTCCAACTCGATATCAATCCAGCCATCGTGACCAATCGGCTCATCAAACTGGGAGATTTGATAGGCTTTAGGATTATCTGGATAAACATAATGCTTACGATCAAAGTGCATATCTTGATGGATGTCCATATTTAAAGCTAAAGATGCCTTAATCCCTGCATCAATAACACCTTTATTGATAACAGGAAGAACACCCGGGAAAGACCAGTCGATGATATTAGTATTGCTATTGGCTTCTTGACCAAAATGCGCTGATGAGGGAGAGAAGATTTTAGACTTGGTGTTCAACTCAACGTGAACTTCAAGTCCGATAATGGTTTCAAAATTCATTAGTTGTCACCTCCAAAAATTTTAGGTTGTTGTTTATGATAGTCAGTTGTTGCTTCAAAAGCTGCCGCTGCTTGATAGATGGTTTCTTCACTGTATTTTGGACCAATCAGTTGTAAACCAACCGGCAAGCCATCAATAAATCCCGACGGAATTGAGATGGCTGGCAGACCAGCTAAGTTAACAGGGATGGTCAACAAATCAGCCAAATACATGGATACAGGGTCCTTGCTTTGACTGCCTAAATCGTAAGCAACTGTCGGTGTTGTCGGCCCTAAAATCAAGTCATAGTCTGCAAAGACTTGATCAAAATCACGCCTAATTAAAGTACGCACTTGACCTGCTTTTTTATAATAAGCATCGTAATAACCCGAGGATAAGCTAAAAGCCCCAAGCATGATGCGACGTTTGACCTCATCACCGAATCCTTGACTACGTGTCTTCAGATAAATGTCGTCAAGACTGGTAGCATCTTCGGCACGAAAACCATAGCGAATACCGTCAAAACGTTGTAAGTTGGACGAAGCCTCTGAAGAGGCAATAATATAGTAAACAGCAACGCCATACTTACTGTGGGGAAGACTGACTTCTTCGACAATAGCACCTAGTTTTTCAAACTGCTTGGCTGCTGCTAAGATATTGTCCTTAATCTCGGGAGCAATCCCTTCTCCCAAGTACTCTTTTGGAAGGGCAATTTTCATCCCCTTAATCTCTTGACCGATTTTGCTGGTGACATCAGCACTCTGATGCTTGGTTGAGGTGGCATCCTTACTATCATAGCTTGAGATGACATTGAGCAACTGAGCATTTTCTTTAACGGTTGGAGCAAATGGACCGATTTGATCGAGAGAGCTCGCAAAGGCAAATAAGCCAAAACGCGACACCATCCCATAGGTTGGCTTCATTCCAACAATCCCATTAAAAGCTGCCGGCTGGCGAATAGACCCACCGGTATCAGAGCCAAGCGATAAACGCACTTGTCCAGACGCAACAGCCGCCGCAGAGCCACCAGATGAGCCACCAGGAACCTTGGTCTGATCCCAGGCATTTTTGGTTTGTTTAAAGTAGGATGTTTCTGTCGAGCCACCCATGGCAAACTCATCCATATTAGCCTTACCAATGACAATCATATCCTTATCATAGGCATTGGCAACCGCAGTGGCATCAAAAATCGGTTCATAGTTAAAGAGCATTTTTGAACAAGCTGTGGTTAGGATTCCTTTGGTTGAGATATTGTCTTTAACCGCTAGAGGAATACCACTCATGACATTATTAGCATCAATACCCTTGGCATCTAAAGCCTTGGCTTGCTCCAAAGCGTTTTCCTCAGCAATCGTCACAAAAGAACCTACAGCCTCTTCGCGAGACTTGATGTCATCTAGTGTCGACTGGGTTAACTCCGTTGCCGAGATGTCTTTTCTGACAAGGAGGTCGTGTAATTCTTCTATAGTTTTATGATTGAGTGACATCAGGCCTCTCCTCCTTCTTCAAAGATAGCTGGTACTTTGATCAAATAATCCTTGCTGTCTGGCACATTTTTAAAGAGGTCTTCACGTGATGGCCCAGCTTGTACCACGTCATCACGCATCACATTTTTTCGGTCTGCCATGGTTGTTGTTACAGGAACACCCTCAGTATCCACTTCATTCAACAGCTCCACCATATCAACAATCTTTGTCAAACTTTGGGCAAATGCACGGGTTTCTTGATCTGTGAAACTCAGTTTAGACAACTTGGCAACATGACGAACTTCTTCTTCAGAAATTTTCATTGGTTTCTCCTTGATTGATTTCTCTAGACAAGCAGTAACGCCTACCTCAGCCATAACAAAACAGCAAACAAGCTCTGATGACTACAGCCTTTAAAACACTAAATACAGGTAAGACACTTACAATCTTTGCTGTCTCATTTTCGATACATCTCCATATCTTGACTAAAGCCAATATGAAATGACTTTGTCACAGATGCTTAAATTATACCATAAAATAAAGAATAGTCCTATCTCTTAAAGGCACGAAAAAAGAGGTTGAAGTAGCAGTTCAACCTCTCTCTCATTAAGTCATAATGGTCGCTCCCAAGACCTCTTCAAAGTGCGTCAAGGCCCATTGGGTGCGCTCATTGGTTAAGCTAGCCACAGCTGACTTGGAAACTTCAATTTGATAACCAAGATTATAAGCATCCACCGCTGTATGTAAGACACAAATATCGGTCAAAACTCCCGTCAGTATCAAGGTATCAACCTGACGTTCACGCAGACGAATATCCAAATCAGTCCCAGAAAAGGCCGAGTAATGACGTTTATCCAGCCACAAGACTTTCTGGTCTTCTTTGATGGTCTCATAAAAGGCTCCCAACTGCCCAAATAAGGCCCGACCAGCAGTTCCCACAATGTTGTGAGGAGGAAAAAGCTTGGTCTCAGGATGGTAAGTATCACCCTCATCATGAGCATCAATCGCAAAGATAATATAGTGACCTTGATGATAAGCTTCCTGCGTGAGAGCAACGAGTGATGCTTCAATCGCCTGGGCAGGCTTGCCTGCTGTTAGCTTGCCATGATCAGCCACAAAGTCAACAGTATAATCAATCGAAATAAGTGCCTTAGCCATTAGTGATAATCCTTAACCTTATCAAAAATACCTTCGTTAATGACCTTAAGGTAAGTCCCTTTCATACCCAGTGAGCGGCTTTCAATCACACCAGCGCTCTCAAGTTTGCGAAGGGCATTGACAATCACAGAGCGTGTAATACCAATGCGATCCGCAATCACAGAGGCTGTCAAGCGTCCTTCTGTCCCATCAAGTTCTCCCAAAATCGCCGCAACTGCTTTCATTTCAGAATAAGAAAGGGTATTGATAGCCATGGTAACCGCTGTCTGTTTCCGGATGGTCTCCTCGAGGTTTTCCGTTTGAAGGTTTAGTAGCTGAATACCGACAACTGTCGAAGCAATTTCAGCTAGAATCAAGTCATCCTCTTTAAAATCTTGGTCATTACGCCAAATAATAAGAGTTCCTAGGCGCATCCCACCACCATAAATCGGTGCCAAGGTTGTCAGACCATCAGGAAAATCTTTTTGCAGCTCCGTTGGAAAGATACTAAGACGATCAGTCACCGGCAGATTGGACTCTGTATCATAGACGCGACTGACTTCTCTGACATAATCATCAACAAGTTTTCTTTCCTCAAACATGTGCTCAACACGGTCATTGTTGGTGTCATATTTGAGCGAATACCCCAAAATACTACCACCACCATTGATGATGCAGACATTACAGTCTATGATATCCCCAAGCTGGGTAGCCATCAAATGGTAGGGTAACTCCCCTTCAAGACTGTCAACAGAACGTTGCAGAATGGAAGTGATTTTGCGGGTTTTTGACAATAAATTCGGCATGATAACCCTTTCTGTACTCAAAATAATCTTACATATCATTATAACAAGCCCATGATAAAAAGGCAAACAATTTTCTGAAAATTATGTCATCATATCGATCAAGTCGCACGATCATGGGATATGTTAGCTAAATATCAGCTAGATCATCGGCGATACTGTTTTAAAAAGCGCTCCATCTTAGTTTGGATTTCAGCTAACTCTTCGACTCTTGGCAGGTAAACAATCCTAAAATGGTCAGGATCTTTCCAGTTAAAGCCACGTCCATGTACCAGCATGATTTTTTCTTGTTTGAGAAACTCCAAAACAAACTGCTCATCATCTGAAATGTGATACATGCTTTGATCAATTTTTGGAAAAAGGTAAAGGCCTGCCTGTGGCTTCACAGCTGTCAATCCCGGAATATCGTTGATAGCCTTTGTGATAAATTCACGTTGCTCATAAAGCCTGCCTCCAGGCATCAGCAACTCATCAACAGACTGGTAACCGCCTAGAGAGGTTTGAACCACTTGCTGGGCGAGGACATTGGAGCAAAGGCGCATGTTTGACAACATATCCAATCCTTGAATATAGCCTTTGACATGCTCTTTAGGGCCTGAAAGCACCATCCAGCCAACACGAAAACCACAAATACGATGTGATTTAGACAAACCATTCATGGTCACCACAAATAAATCAGGAGCCAAAGAAGCGATTGGAATATGTTTGGCACCATCAAAAACCATCCGATCATAAATTTCATCCGAAAAAATAATCAAGTGATGACGCCTTGCGATAGCAATAATGCCTTCTAAAATCGCCTTAGGGTATAAAGCACCTGTCGGATTATTAGGATTGATCAAGACAATAGCCTTGGTGTTAGGAGAGATCTTAGCCTCCATATCCTCTAAATCAGGATACCAGTTGGCAGCCTCATCACAGATATAATGAATGGCATGTCCACCAGCCAAGCTCACCGCTGCTGTCCATAGAGGGTAGTCAGGCATCGGAACCAGAACCTCGTCGCCATTATCCAGCAAGCCCTGCATGGACATGGTGATAAGTTCTGAAACACCATTTCCAATATAGATATCATCAATGTCTACATTTGGAAAATGCTTGGTTTGACAATACTGCATAATTGCTTTTCGCGCTGAAAAAATCCCCTTACTATCAGAGTAGCCCTCACTGTCTCGTGCTTTTAGAATGAGGTCTCTAATCACCTCATCTGGTGCTGTAAACCCAAACTCAGCAGGATTTCCCGTATTCAAGCGAAGAATTTTTTCGCCATTTGCTCGCATGGCATTGGCCGCATCTAGGACCGGTCCACGGATATCGTATGCGACATGTTCTAATTTAGATGATTTGTCAAATGTTTTCATATTGTTACCTCATATGCTCTTAGTCTAGCGTCATTTTCTGAACGTTTCCTTGTTTTTTTAAAAATCCTTTTCACATGGTTATGGTTTACGTTGGAGGGATTTATGGATCTGCCGATCAAGTTCTTTTTTGATGGCTGGTGTAGCGGTATCTGATTTTTGCCAAGGGTTTGTCCTAGGATTTTGGGTATCATTGCCAGTTTTAGCTTTAAGGGGGACTTGTCTCATGCTAGACTCATGTACCACATCAAACAAGGGCTTAGGATCAACACCCATCAATACAAAAGAACCATAGGTATGGTACAGCAAATCCGTCAGGGCTGCCACCTCTCCAACCAAGGGCGTTTCTGGATGAGGTCTGCTACCCACTTGTTGAGCAGCTTGATCAATCGCTGCGTGTAGGTCTAAGAGAGATTGGGTAAACTGATGATGGTCACCTTGGCTGGCTGCGTATAAAAAGGCAACAATGTCTTCAATTTTGGACTGCGCATGATTGCCTCCCTCACCAATATCATAAAGACGAGGAGTGTGGTTAAGCGAGACATCTCGGGTACTATGATAGGTCTTGACTTTATTAAAGTTGTCATCGTGGCTCTTAAAGCCTTGATCTGGCTCTAAATGAATGAGACCGTGGTGGGCAAGTGCTTTAGAAATCCCATCACGATTATTACTATCGGTCGTGTAGTCAGCGATGGATTTGAGTTTGTCATGACCATTTCCCATGGCTACTCCGATCCCAACACCTGTCAGCATCTCCATATCATTGTCGGAATCCCCAAATGCCATGACCTCATCCAAATCAAACTCAAAAAACTCCCCTACACGCTCAATGCCTTTTAACTTAGACTGCCCTTGAGAAATAAGATCAATAGAGTAGGGACTTGATCTGGTGATGGTAATTTGTGGAAATTTGTCACGTAGCTTTTGCCCCTCACCTGCTGTGGCGATAAGAACCACTTGGAAAACGGGTTCACGCATCAGTGTCTTTAGATAATCCATGTTTTGTGGCTTGATGCGGCGAATAATCTTTTTAAAAGTGTTTTCTACCGTCTTGGCCAGTTTTTTCGGTACTAGACGGCTGATCATTTGCCCAAAATTGCTGGTTCCCATCTCAATCAAGCCTGAGCCAACCAAACCTGATGCCGTCCCTAAGGAAATTTCACGCTTTTTATCCCCAGCATAACGAATGACACGGTAGAGCAGGGGCTTGGGCAGTTGATTTTGATAAAGAATCTTATCTCTCGTAAAGATATACTGACCATTATAAGTCACGGCGACATCCAGACCAAGATTATCCATAAAGGGCTGCACAAAACCAGGTCCTCTTCCGGTAGCAACACCAACAAGAATCCCTTGCTCTTTTAACTGCTTAATGGCTAAAGCAGTCGCCTTCTCAACACGCTTACTGTCATTTAACAAAGTGCCATCAATGTCAAAAAAAACCGCCTTGATTGCCAATGTAGCCCTCCCATTTTCTGAATTATGTTAAAATAAATTATAACATAATTTTGAAAGAAGTTTTCAATGACTAAAAAAATATTAGTGCTTCATACTGGAGGCACCATCTCAATGACAGCAGATGAGCTGGGGCATGTCAATTCATCCGTAGATAATCCTATGAATCATGTCGCTCTTGAACTCACTGATTACGTCATCACAAGCATGGACTTATTCAATGTCCCTAGCCCTCATATCACCGAGCAACACATGCTTAAACTCTATCAAACCATCAAAACGACAAGTGGTCAATACGATGGTGTGATCATCACACACGGTACAGATACCTTAGAAGAAACCGCCTACTTCTTAGATACTCTGACACTACCAAATATTCCCATTGTCCTTACTGGTGCCATGCGCTCAGCCAATGAACTAGGCAGTGACGGCATCTACAACTACCTATCTGCTCTTCGTGTTGCTGGTAACCAGAAGGCTCGTGACAAGGGAGTCTTAGTCGTCATGAATGACGATATCCACGCTGCCAAGTACGTCACCAAAACCCACACAACCAATGTTTCCACCTTCCAAACCCCAACGCACGGCCCTTTAGGCATCATTATGAAACATGACATTCTCTTCTTCCAATCAGCCGAAGCTCGTGTGCGTTTTGACTTAGAGACTATCAAGGGCACAATCCCTATCATCAAGGCCTACGCTGGTATGGGAGACGGTATTCTTAGTTTGCTTAGAGACAGTCACATTGATGGTCTTGTTATCGAAGCGCTTGGAGCGGGTAACTTGCCACCAGAAGCAGCCAAAACCTTGATAAAACTAGCTCAAGATGGTTTGCCAGTCGTCTTAGTCTCACGGTGTTTCAATGGCATCGCAGAACCAGTCTATGCTTACCAAGGTGGAGGTGTTGACTTGGCGGCTAACGGTATCATGTTTGTCAAAGAACTAAACGGTCAAAAAGCCCGCCTTAAATTACTGATTGCTCTCAGTGCTGGTTTAACAGGTCAAGAGTTAAAAGATTATATTGAAGGCTAGTGAGTACATATTAGGATCATAGCTATTTGTCATACTTTCTTGAAACACTTCGTCTGGTTCTTGTTGTAGTTAGTTATACTCATGTTTTTGGACAATTTTCAATCTTAAAATGCGAAATCGAGTAACTAAGAAAAGACTTCGACTTTAAAAATAGTCGAAGTCTTTTTTATCAAGGATAAATCTCACATCTATCAAACAAATCAAGATAGGTTGTTTTTTGGTTGGTAGCAGTGATTCAAAAGATAG
>NZ_JBLOJV010000038.1:0-13335 GCF_047785705.1 Streptococcus pluranimalium | reverse complement strand
TAAATCGTGGTCATGACACAAAACAATATTTTAAGGAGGTATTCGATATGACTACACAAACCATTTCACCATTTGAACTGTTGGACACCGAATCACTTGCCGCTGTTAAGGGTGGAAAAATGATTTCTTATGGATTAACAGGTTGTAAAACGATTTGGCACTCTGGAGGGATAGCATAATGGCTACTATTAAGTGGTTTTCTGGCGGTAGTGAGCGTCAACAAGAAGCAAGTGCTCTCATTAAAACATTGCTTATTGATCTTCAGGCTGATGCTCATACGATGCCTTTGCAGACTGTTTTAAGGTCTTATGAAAAAGAGCTGAAAGAAGCAAGGTTATCCATTCCTTTTATTTTAAGCCGTATGAATATGGCAATTGCGACTGTGTTAGCAGAACAGGATCTGTTATTATCCAAAGAACAATCGCAACAGTTACAGGCATTACGCAGTTTATCTCACATCAAATACGGGTATTAAGATGTTTGGTAGCTTTACCATTTAAATCATAGCGAAGAAATCCTAAGAAAGATATCTTAGTCCACTATAGCTAGCATTCAGGATTTTTTCGTCCCAAAAATATCAGTAGTGCTATCCTAAACGTGTTTTGTTGTAAGAAACAAATAATTTATGTTAGGAAGCAAAACCACTAGCCAGACTGGAATCAATACTGTCTGGCTTTTTTAGGGTATGAGCTTTCTTGCTTTATCCATGACCACTGAGGTGTTAGTAATCTATGGTATAATGGTAAGATTAAGAGATGACAACGATAGCATTCATTGACAGTCAAGGTGAGGATGACTAGGACGATCACGTTAGGAGAAATGATCTTGGTAAGTTAGAGGCGGGGACAAAAATCCTAGCCTCTCAATTATTTTTTGAATTGTCAATCGAGACGCAGTGGTTGAGTGGACTCTAATACGCTGATTTCATTAGCTTTTACAGTCCTATTCAACTGTGCGGAGGTGGGAGTGAAACGGTCTGGGGATAGACCGTTTCAGCCCCAACCTAGACATAAAAGAGTGAGGGAAATCGAATTCTGACGAATTACCGATTTTTGTCCCACACTCTATCAAGCAACTATAGGAGGGGAATCGCTTTGCTACAATTAACGAACATTAACAAATACTATCAACTTGATGGGACAAATAGGGAACAAGCCTTGAAAAATATATCGTTGTCTTTTCAAAAAGGAGCTATTACAGCCATTTATGGGCCATCTGGCTGTGGTAAGACCAGTCTCTTAAACATTATCAGTGGTTTGGATAGGGATTTTGAAGGGGAGCTCACTTTTGAAGGGCAGAGTCTGCGTGGCTTGTCTGAGGATGACATCACGCTTTTTCGTAAAAACCATATTGGCTTCATTTTCCAGAACTTTGATCTGATTCCTCACCAGACTGTTGAGGATAATGTCCGATTGCCTCTTTATTTACAAGGCTTATCTCAACATGAGAGTCAGCAAATTGTGGCTAAAATCCTTGATGATTTGGGTATTTTAACACTCAAGACAAAAAATGTTAAGCAACTATCAGGAGGTCAAAGGCAACGCGTGGCTATTGCTAGAGCCTTGGTCAACTCTCCTGAGATTATTGTTGCAGATGAGCCGACAGGCGCTTTGGACTCAGAGTCTCAGGCGATGGTATTAGAGATTTTGGAGACATTGGCAAAGTTAGGAAAGACTGTGATTATCGTGACACATAACCCAGAAGTTGCTGATTATGCTGATGTGATTATCACAATGAAGGATGGTGAGGTTATTCATGAAACTAACGCGAAATAAATTATCGATGCAGCATCAGTTAAAGTTGGCTTTTGGAAACTTTATGGAGCGTAAATGGCGTAATCTGGTGATTGCTTTGGCAACTTCGATAGGCTTTATCGGTATTATCATTTCTTTTGGTCTTGGCAATGCTGTTCTTACGATGATTAACCAAAACACTGGCAATGGCAAGCTTCCTTCACAAATCCAAATCTCTCTCAATGCTGAAGTCATTAAGACAGGAAACTTGAATAAAAATGATATGACAGAGGTGCAAAAGCTAGTTGGTAAAGATAAAATCAAGTATCTGGAAGCGCCGTTCTCTGTGATGATGAGCAGTCTGGATATCAAAGACTTGGGTAATTTAAGGATGACAGAAAGTCTTCCAAACTATTCGCAAGTAGTGAGTCTCTATCAGGATACTAGCATTTCAGTTGTTGCGAATGATGCTGATGAGATTGTCTTAGGCAAGGAATATACGGACGCTGATGAACAGGGGTTGACGATTCCAGTGACGCTGATAGAGCATTTTAATAAAGCCAATAAAACTAACTATCATCATCAGGATTTTTTAGGTAAGGAAGTGACGCTTCAACTGGTAGAAAATTCAGCAACTGACACCAAGACAGGCACTATCAAAACGACTATTTCTCGCATCATCAAGGATGAATTGGGGGATAGTAATAGTTTTATGGCACCCAATCAGCTAGCGAAAGCTATGGAAACTAACGGCTTTACCAAGACGATTCCTTATCTTTTGCTGGAGGCTAAAAATCCAGAGGATACCGCTAAAATCAGCGATAAGATCAAGAAAAACAAGAAATATCTAGTCATATCTCAACAAGCCATTCTTGATATTGTCATTAACGTTATCAAAATTGCTCAGGGGCTGCTTATTGTGTTATCTTTACAGGCAGTGTTGGTATCTATTGTTATGATTGGGGTTATTGTTTACATCAATATCATGCAACGCTCACGAGAAATTGGTGTGATGAAAGCAGTGGGTTACCTCAATAAAGACGTGAAGGCGATTTTCTTATTGGAATCTCTTTTGATTACTTTCATCTCACTCTTATTTGCCTTTGTGATATCGCTTGCTATTGGTGGCCTGGCCAATACGATTGTCAATCATTTCTACAAAGACATTGAGCGGGTCTTTGCTCTTAATTGGCAATCTGTTCTTGGGATGATCCTACTTGCTTTTACCATGGGTTACTTATCAGCTTATTTTCCAACGAAAAACATCAGTAAGTTAGATCCTGTCGAGTCATTGAGGTATGAATAAAAAAAGAGGCGCTGGCCTCTTTTTCTTATCTCAGTTGATTGAACTGTTCTTGCACTTCTTGGAGACTTTCGGCGCGTGAGACGGCACCACGGATCTTGGCAGCCCCAGCTGTTCCACGGAGATAATGAGGAGCAAGCCCACGAAACTCACGCACAGCAATCATCTCACCTTTGAGGGCAACCAGACGTTTGAGGTGATCTTCAGCGATGTCTAGTTTCTTAGCAAAGGGGAGTTCCGGTAGTTCTTCTCCAGTTTCAAAGAAGTGATTGATTTGAGTGAAGATGTGTGGGTTATTCATAGCTGCACGTCCTACCATAACGGCATCGACACCGATTTCTTCAATCATGAACTTGGCATCATGGACAGTTTTGACATCACCGTTTCCGATAAATGGGATTTTGGTGATAGCTTTAGAAACACGTGCCAAGGTTTCATGGTCACAGTGACCGCGATACATTTGCTCACGGGTTCGACCGTGCATGGCAAGGGCAGAAACCCCCGCAGACTCAGCAGCTAGGGCATTTTCCACAGCGAGTGAGCTATCAGCCCAGCCAGTACGCATTTTCACCGTCAAGGGAATATCCAAGACAGAAGTCACTTCCTTGACGATGTGATAGATTTTATCTGGGTCTTTGAGCCATTTGGCACCAGCTTCGTTTTTGACAACCTTGTTGACGGGACAGCCCATGTTGATGTCAACGATGTCAGCTTTGGTATTGGTTTGGATAAAGTCGGCCGCACGTTTTAGCCCTTCGGCATTGCCACCAAAGAGTTGGATGGACATGGGGTGTTCGTTGTCGTCAATATGGAGCATGTGGAGGGTTTTGTCGTTGTTGTAGAGCAATCCTTTTTCAGAAATCATCTCCATGACAACCAATCCAGCACCGAATTCTTTGGCGATGGTACGAAAGGCAGAGTTGGTGACCCCTGCCATCGGTGCTAGGACAGTGCGGTGTGGGATTTCGACATTCCCAATTCTAAAAGATGAGTTAAGCTTTGTCACGGATAATAGCCTCCAAATCGTCTTGATTAAATTGGTACTTAGTGCCGCAGAATTGGCAAATGATTTCGGCGCCGTGGTCTTGGTCTCTCATGTCTTTCAAATCAACAACTGGTAGTGTAGCAAGGGCTGACTCAAAACGATGGCGTGAACAGTCGCAGTTGAAACCGATGGTTTCTTCTGAAAGGCGCTTGTAAGGTTCATCACCATAGATAGCTGATAGCAGAGCATCGATGTGATCTTCTGACTCTAGGAGCGTTGAGATAGCTGGCATTTCGTGGATGCGTTTTTCATAGCGGCTGATTTCTGCCTCAGTCGCACCTGGCAGAACCTGGAGCATGAAGCCTCCGGCTACTTTGACCTGATCGTTGTCGTCCAAGAGGACATTGAGACCAACAGCTGAAGGGGTCTGCTCACTTTCTGTCAGATAAAAGGCCAGATCCTCACCGATTTCGCCAGAGACGATAGGGGTAGTCGAGGTATAAGGGTTACCAGTGCCATAGTCAACGATGACGACAAACTGACCAGCGCCCATAAAAGGTCCAACCAAAACTTCACCGGTCGCTGTTTTCTTGATGTCAACGCCAGTGTTTTGAATATAGCCTTTGACATTACCTTTGGTATCTGCTACGGAAATGATGTTACCAAAGGAGCTGTTGCCGATGATTTTGACAGTCACTTTGCTGTCTCCTTTTTGGTTGGCGGCAAGGATCTGGTTGGCGATGAGGGTACGGCCGAGGGCAACGGTTGATGATGCTAGGGTGTCGTGCTTGATTTGGGCTTCTTTGACCGTCGCTGTACTATCAAGAACATAGGCTCTAAAAGCCCCTGATTCTGAAATTGATTTGATTAATTTATCCATAATGCCTCTATTATAGCAAAAAAGAACCTGGGACAACAGCGCTAGGTTCCTTGGTTGAGGCCTTTATTAGATTTTATTGGTTATTTACGATCTTGCTTTGTTTTGTAAGGGTACAAAACAAACACAGCACACACCAGTAATAAATGTAATATTATTTTTAGATATATCGGCAAATTTTCTAGAAATATTTGGAAAGATCCTAAGACTTTTATATCCAACACTTTGTGAAAAAAACTGATGATAAAATAAGAGATAGTCATTCCCCAAAATAAGCATGTTTTAGTCATGGATATCCTCCATCTTTTTTATTATTACAAGAAAATAAAGCTAGCAGTTTTAACTGTCCAGTGAGCAAGATTTCTATTCCAACCATACTTAACAAGGTAGTTTTCAGCACCAGTTTCTAAATTGTCTTGCCATTCAAACAAATAATTAGTTACCTCTACCAAACTTTTTTGCCCTAATTTAGTTGCAATAAAACGAGCAACTTTTTTTATTACAGCAGATTTGACGCCTCTTTTTCTCCTGCGAGGGTGTTCTTGTTGATATGCTTTTAGTAAATCTAACTGTTCATTCTCTGATAAACTTAGGGCAGCGACTATTTCATCAAATTGCTCTTTTTTATCTGTGGGTAATTGAATGTATAAATCATCTTTTTCTGACTTATTAACAATGGTTTCATCAGCAGATACTTTTATTGGAATCAGAGGATTCTGAGCTGTTATTGTAGCAGAGAAAAGTGTTGTAGTTAACAACACGATTATGTATTTTTTTATCTTCGTTTTCATTTTTAACATCCTTTCAAAATGGTTTCAATGTGGCTGGGTAAATTAAAAATAAACATAAATTTAAGTTTCAGTCAATTATCGTTTCCGTTTTTATTTCTCTTTCTAGACCTATTCTTTATTTATGATTACATTCTTATGTTATCATAATAAGCTAGTTTTTTCAAAATCCAACTAGGCATGTCAAACTAGATGGTAAAAATTATTCTAACTGACCGATAGTTATGAACATAGGATACCTTACCAGAAGATGGTATAGACGACTCGTATCTGATCAAATAATAACTGTTGGATGTGACAATCCAAGAAGGACAATAGCCGTTAATTTCCTGATTTTTACTTCTCTTAATAGTGCCAATGTTAGTAATCAACTTGGTATTCAGTGCTTTCTGGAAAAAGTTTTCGGTTTTTGCTATAATGGGGTGTAAGATAAACTCGCGGGTGAAATTCCTGCCAATCGTTTTTCAGAAAAGGAGTAGGGCTTAATCCTGCCTAGGACGCAGCCCGAATCAAAGATATGACATCAGTTGTAGTTGTTGGTACCCAGTGGGGCGACGAAGGTAAAGGTAAAATCACGGATTTCTTGTCAGCGGACGCAGAGGTGATCGCTCGCTATCAAGGTGGTGACAATGCTGGTCACACCATCGTGATTGATGGCAAGAAGTTCAAACTTCATTTGATTCCGTCAGGGATTTTCTTTAAAGAAAAAATCTCAGTTATCGGTAACGGTGTGGTGGTCAATCCAAAATCTTTGGTTAAAGAATTGAACTATCTCCACGAAGAGGGTGTCACAACTGACAACCTTCGTATCTCTGACCGTGCCCATGTGATCCTCCCCTACCACATCAAGCTTGATCAGCTTCAAGAAGATGCGAAAGGGGACAATAAGATCGGAACAACCATCAAAGGGATTGGTCCAGCCTATATGGATAAGGCTGCGCGTGTTGGTATTCGTATCGCTGATTTGTTGGATAAAGAGATTTTTGCAGAACGCCTTAAAACCAACTTGGCTGAGAAAAATCGTCTCTTTGAAAAAATGTATGAATCAGATCCATTGGCTTTTGACGATATTTTCGAAGAATACTACCAATATGGTCAAGAAATCAAGCAGTATGTGACAGACACATCTGTCATCCTCAACGACGCTTTGGATGGCGGTAAGCGTGTTCTTTTTGAAGGGGCACAAGGCGTTATGCTTGATATTGACCAAGGGACTTACCCCTTTGTAACTTCATCAAACCCAGTTGCTGGTGGCGTGACCATCGGTTCAGGAGTTGGTCCATCTAAAATCAATAAGGTTGTTGGTGTCTGTAAAGCCTACACCAGTCGTGTTGGTGATGGACCATTCCCAACAGAATTATTCGATGAAGTTGGTGATTGTATCCGTGAAGTTGGTAAGGAATATGGAACAACAACTGGTCGCCCGCGTCGTGTGGGCTGGTTTGACTCTGTTGTTATGCGACACAGCCGTCGTGTCTCAGGAATTACCAACCTGTCACTTAACTCCATTGACGTGCTGTCAGGCCTTGATACGGTTAAAATCTGTGTGGCTTATGACCTTGATGGTGAGCGTATCGATTATTACCCAGCAAGCCTTGAACAACTCAAACGTTGCACACCAATCTACGAAGAGCTTCCAGGTTGGTCTGAAGACATCACAGGTGTTCGTAGCCTAGAAGACCTTCCAGAAAATGCTCGCAACTATGTTCGTCGTATTGGTGAATTGGTTGGCGTTCGTATTTCTACCTTCTCAGTAGGACCAGGACGCGAACAGACGAATATATTAGAGTCGGTTTGGGCAAATATTTAATTCATCCTAGATCATCTTAATGGTTGTAAAGAAGTGATTAAAAGCCATTGATTTTACTTGAATGTTACAATAGTTAAAGAGAGGGTTTGATTCCCTCCTTTTTTATTTTAAAATATGAAAGCGTTATAAATAGTATTGTGTTTTTTCTTGACACCATACTAACATATATTATATACTTTAAGTGGTTATAACAAGATGAACTATCGAGAGGGTTGCTATGAAAAAACAAGAAAAAAAGCCGCTCTACCTTAAGATGGTTGACACATTAGAATTGAGTATCAGAGATTCGATGTCTCCAAATGATCGTCTGCCTTCTGAAAGAGAATTGAGCACTGCTTTTGATGTGAGTCGTATTACGGTAAGACAAGCCTTGAAAGAGCTAGAGGTTAGAGGGTTGATTTATAAGGTTCAAGGTAAAGGGACTTTTGTCTCTGATTTTGAAACTAAAAAGACTGATTTGGCATCAACTTATAGCTTTACTGAGCAAATGAAGTCACTTGGGAAAAAGCCAGAGACCAAGATTCTCTCTTTTGAAAGAGTGCTTGTCACGAGCTATCTGTCCTCTTATTTAGACATGCCTGTTGGGACTGAAGTGTTTGAAGTTGAACGTTTACGTCTGGCAGATGGGCAACCGTTGATGTTTGAGAGAACTTATATTCCAGTTGTTTCATTTGAAACCTTGTCAAAGGATGTGATGATGTCAAAACCTTTGTACGATATTTTTGCTCAGGATTTCAATCAGACCATCCGTATAGCAGAAGAAGCATTTTCTGCTAGCATTGCCCTAGACTATGAGTCAGATCTGCTAGGCATTAAGAAAGGAGCGGCTGTGTTACATATCACGAGACATACTTACAATGCTCAAAATGTCATGATTGAATTTACATTTAGTATTGCTCGTGCTGATCAATTCCGTTATCAAATTATTCACAAACCATCTTAAAAGGGGGTATTTATGTTTACATCATCTGTAGATGACTTGCAAAAGCTTGGCGCTGAAATCACAACTCGTGAAATTAAGCAGCAACCAGAATTGTGGTGGGAGGCTTTTCAAGCCTATCAGGCTCAAAAAGAAGCCATCCATCATTTCTTAGATAAAGTTGTCGCATCAGCCGATGGCAAAGCGGTTAAAGTTATTTTCACTGGTGCAGGGACATCAGAATATGTAGGAAATAGCATTGTTCACTACTTGCAGACAAAGGGTGACCGTGAGCGTTTTCTCTTTTCAAGTGTCGCGACAACTGATATTGTAGCAGCTCCTCACTATCACTTTTATCCTGAAGATACTGTTTTATTGGTGTCGTTTGCGAGAAGTGGTAATAGCCCAGAAAGTATCGCAGCAGTTGATTTGGCCAATCAATTAGTGCCAAATGTTTATCACATGAGCATCACCTGTGCTGAGGAAGGGGCTTTGGCTAAAGCTGCTAAAACTCAAGATAATAACTTACTCCTCTTGCAACCAAAGCGCTCTAACGATGATGGCTTTGCAATGACAGGAAGCTTCACTTGTATGATGCTAACGGCCTTGCTTGTCTTTGATCAAGAAAACAGTGATAGCGATAAAGAAAGCTACGTCAAGACTGCAGCGAAAATGGCAGCTAGTGTTGTGGAACGTGAGTCTGAACTACAAGAAGTGGTTGACCTTGATTTTAATCGTATTGTTTACACAGGGTCAGGTAGCCTTTCTGGTTTAACGCGTGAAGCACAGTTGAAGCTACTTGAATTAACAGCAGGGAAAATTGTCACAGTCTTTGACTCCTCAATGGGCTTTCGTCATGGGCCAAAATCATTTGTCAATGAGCAAACAGTGGTGGTCACTTTTGTCAATAATGACCCTTATGTTCGTGATTATGACATAGACATTTTAGAGGAAGTGGCTGGCGATGCTATTGCCGTTCAAACCCTTGCTTTGACCCAAAAAGGCGAGCGTAATTTTAGTGGTGATCGCTTTGAGTTTGAGGCGGATCAATTATTGCCAGATGCTTACTTAGCCTTGCCTTATATCTTTGTTGCGCAGACGATTGCCTTGCTATCTGCCATCAAGGTTAAGAATCTTCCGGATACACCGTCAGCGACAGGTACAGTTAACCGTGTTGTTAAAGGTGTTACTATTCACGATTTTAAAAAATAATACATTAAGGAGAAATCATGTTAACACTAACCAAAAACAAGCGTCGCTCAATGGAGCAACTCAGTCAAGACGGGGTGATTTCAGCCCTTGCCTTTGACCAACGTGGTGCTCTAAAACGCATGATGGCGCAACATCAGACAGAAGAACCAACGGTAGAACAAATCGAAGAGCTAAAGAGCTTGGTTTCAGAAGAGTTGACCAAGTATGCTTCTTCAATCCTACTTGATCCTGAGTACGGTTTGCCAGCAACAAAAGTACGTGATGACGCTTCAGGGCTTCTCTTAGCTTATGAAAAAACAGGCTATGATGCGACAACAACAAGTCGCTTACCAGATTGCTTAGATGTATGGTCAGCTAAGCGTATCAAAGAAGCAGGCGCTGATGCCGTTAAGTTCTTACTTTACTATGATGTTGATGGTGATGAAGCTGTCAATGACCAAAAGAAAGCCTATATCGAAAGCCTTGGTTCAGAATGCCGTGCAGAAGACATTCCTTTCTACCTTGAAATCTTGACTTATGATGAGAAAATCTCGGATAATAATAGCCCAGAATTTGCTAAAGTGAAAGCACGTAAGGTCAATGAAGCCATGAAGGTCTTCTCAGAAGAGCGTTTTGGTGTTGATGTGCTTAAAGTTGAAGTGCCTGTTAACATGAATTATGTTGAGGGCTTTGCCAAGGATGAGGTTCTCTTTACCAAAGAAGAAGCAGCTCAAGCCTTTAAGGATCAAGAAGCAGCCAGTGATTTGCCATACATTTATTTGAGTGCAGGAGTATCAGCTAAGTTATTCCAAGAAACACTTGCATTTGCGGCAGCATCAGGTGCTAAGTTCAACGGTGTTCTTTGTGGTCGTGCGACCTGGGCAGGTTGTGTTCCTGTTTATATCAAGGACGGTGCAGAGGCGGCTCGTGAGTGGTTGCGTACAGAAGGTTTCAAGAATATTGATGATCTCAATAAAGTGCTCGAAAAAACAGCAAGTTCTTGGGAAGATAAAATTAACTAAATTTTCTATACCAGCTCTCCAAGTGTAGAAATGAGACTCAAGGACTGACTCTTGATAGTCAATCAAACAAATCCACTTGCTGTCGTTTTCAATGACAAAGAGAGATGATGTTTTGAGTTAAGAAACTAAGAGTTTATCTAGTTAATAAACTTGATTGACCTACCCATCTGTTTTTCAGATGGGTGACAAAAAGGGACAGGTCAAAGACCTTGTCGCATAGGCACTTCCTCCTTGTTTTGAGGTTGAGGTGTCCCCTTGTTGTCATTTTAATGATTAAAAATAATAGATGCCACTATACTAATAGTGACGCCATTGTGTATCTGTTATTTTTTATTTTCTACCCAATGTAAGCGTTAACAAAAAGGAGGTTCTTTCGATGAAGACAGTTAAAACATCATCTAACCCTGGTAGCAACAAACGTTACCGCATTTTAAGAGGTCATAAGCATTTATACCTTGCTCTTTTGCCAGCTTTGAGTCTAGCTCCCTTTGCTACAATGACTGCCAAGGCTGATACCAATGCTCCTGTGACAGGGGAATTTGTTGAAAATAATATCCCCATTACTGCTCCAGCAGTATCTACGGAGTCAGCTGACTACACAGCTCTTTTTACCGTGTTTGGCCGTGCTGGAGTCGAGCTTGCTAAGTCAGATCGTTATACTGAGGAAAGTCTTCAGACACTTGACACAGCAATCAATGCTGTTTCTTTTGATAAAACAATAGCTGAACAAGACATTGTTAACCGCTACGTGACTGATATAGAGCAGGCTTTGGCAGGACTTCAAGAGAGGCCTTTAGTTCAACCATCATCCTCAAACAACAATGGTGTTACTACTCGATCTGCAACACCTGAACTGGCTGATTACACAGCGCTCAATGCCGTTTTGATGTTAGCTCTTCAAGAGTCTGATAAGACAGATGTTTATACTAAAGCAAGTTTGGAAAACCTTGAAGAAGCAATCAATGCAGTACAATTTCATAAATTAGCTACTGAACAAGCCATCGTTAATGGTTACGTTGATGCTATAAATAAAGCTTTAGAAAAACTTCAACCAAAAGATTCCAATCAATCATCAGAATCTGATGAGAAAACGATAAAAACAATAAAGATTTTAGGTACAGATGCAACAACATCTGATGAAAAAAATAAAATCACATATACTGGAATGTGGATGGATTATCGAGATAATTCAAAACTATCATATGATTTTGACGATGACGCTAGCAATAACCCGACTGCCACCCTTAAATTTACCGGTAAAAAAGTAGAGATTTTTGGTGATAAGTTATCTCCTGAAGAGATTGGTATGATAGAAGGTGCACAGTTAGATGTTTTCCTAAATAATAAGAAAGTTGGAACGATAGATGCTCGCTATAAAAATAAGAAGGAAACAAATGTCCTGCTTTTTGCTAGTGACGAATTGCCAGAGAGTGAGCATGTCCTAAAATTAGTTCAAACTTCAGGACTTGGCTTTGCGCTGAGACATATTGATGTTAGTTATACAGCAACGACTACTCCAGAAGATTTGCTGAAACTACAAGCTCATGTTGTTAGCAACGGTCACCACTATAAAAAAACAGACTATGAACGCCTGAAAAATCAAGCACCAACTCGCCCTGAGCGTCCTTTCGCCTACCTCAATGATCAGATCAATGCGGAAGTCCTACTCTTTAGTCAGCAGGCAGACTTAGAGAATGTCACGGGGACTGCTTCTGACTTTATGACTGTTGGTGGGGTTATTTCTGCTGATCATATTAAAGTTCAGTTTTTGAAAGATACCAGTGCTCACATCGCGCGTGGTGGTAATAAATTTAACATTCCTAAAGCGCCAAAAGAGCTCGTTCCAGATGTGATTGATAAAGCGACCTCAGTCGCTATTCCTGCTAAAACATTGCAAGGCAGTTGGGTTACCATTTCAGTGCCAAAAGATGCCAAACCAGGTGTCTACACTGGAACTTTGACCTACAAAGCTGACAACGACGATAAGCCAGTTGTCATACCTTATAGCTTTGAAGTATTGCCAATGGAACAACCAGAGTCAAATCGCTTTAGCGTGGAGCTTTGGCAATACCCTTACACAGTGGCTCGTTATTATGGCATTCCTAAAGATCAGCTTTTTGGAGAGGAGCATCTGGCTATCTTACGCCAGCAACTGAGTGAGTATCAAAAGGTTGGTGGTAAGTCCATCACAGCAACTGTTGTTGAAGATCCTTGGAACAACCAGACCTATGATAAATACCCATCCATGGTCAAATGGACTAAAAAAGCAGATGGTAGCTTTACATTTGATTTTGATCACTTTGATAAATACGTCAACCTAGCAATGGAGCTTGGTATTGATCAACAAATCAAATCCTTCTCGATTGCGCCTTGGGAAAACCGTGTCGGCTATACGGATGAAACCAAAGACCGTTTAGTCTTTAAAGAACTTAACCCTGTTTTAGTCAACGGTAAAAAAGATACCAGACAAGAATGGAAAGACACTTGGGGGGCTTTCTTAACCGCCTATATTGCCCATCTGGATGAAAAGGGCTGGTTTGATAAGGCTTATATTGCACTCGATGAGCGTCCAGCAGCAGTGATGCAAGAAGTGCTAGATCTTTTAGGCAATTATCGCAATAAAGATGGTAAAACCCTCAAGTTGAGTGTGGCTATTGACCATTACGAGCCATCAATGAAGCCGCTACTTGATCGTATTGATGATATA
>NZ_JBLOJV010000037.1:0-13945 GCF_047785705.1 Streptococcus pluranimalium | reverse complement strand
GTTACTGATCTACTAATTGACCTGATTTTTGTTGCTCAATTATTTTATTGATAAGGTTAATGTCCTCATCCTCTTTAGAAGACTGAAATTGAGCTGCGAGCTCTGCAACATGAGCAGATGGATCTAGTTGAAAGCTCGTGACACCTGTATGAATTATAGGATTGGGGTACTTTGACACCTCATTATCACTCCTATAATCAACAATTATCTTTAAGTTCAACTGTCTTAGATATTCTAAACCATCTTCTGTTGCATTGTGAATATGATCAGAACGATATAACACCCCCCATTTTACTCTCTTACCGTTATTAGCTTTATAACCACCCATATCTCTAAAATTATTCATTCCAGACACTGGTAAAGTTCTTTCAGCAACTTTGTACTCGCCTGACTTGGATTTAATCAGGAAATACGGTCTTTTATCTAACTCTAGCAGAATTTTAAATTTGTTATCATCAGTTTTCTTTAGAAACTTAATTGGCTCACCGTCTGAGCTACTTAACAGAAATACTTCGACTTCTTCATTTTCAGAATCACTTTCTCTAATAAAAGTGTAGATATTCTTCTGTAACTGTTTCACTTCAAACTCTTTAGCCATAATCTAACCTAACACTTTCAAATAGGTCAAGAGGATAGAAATAACCATAATTCCAAAGATCAACAGTGGAGCATGTTTGCCATTTGTTTTCTTCAAAATTTTATAGATAACAAAAGTTAACAGAATGCTAAACAGCCCAGGCATAACTTTGTCAAACATTTCTTGGAAGAGGATAACGTTGTCACCAGTCTTAATTTCAGAGACAACATTTACTTTAACGACAGAAGCAATAAGTCCTCCGATAACCATAAGACCGACAACATTCGCAATATTTGATAAACGTTGCAGTATATTGCCACCTACTCCTTCAATCATTTCTACACCTTTAGCGTGGCCTAAGTGGATACCATAATATTTAGACGCAATGTTTACAAAGTTATAGAGTAAGAACATTACAATCGGACCGAGGACACTGCCATTTAATGCTAGAGCTGCACCAATACTTCCGCAAATTGGTAACCAAGTGAATTTCAATACACTATCACCAATACCTGCGAGTGGTCCCATTAGGCCAGTTTTGATACCAATTACAGTATCCTTCTGATCTTCAGTTGTCGTTTCTTCCACGGCAGCTGCAATTCCAAGAATCAAGGCATCTGAGTTAACATGACTGTTAAAGAATTCAAGATGGCGCTTCATAGCTTTCACACGCAACTCTTTTGGCTTATCCTTGTACAAACGCTCAAGAACGGGTGTGAAACTTGACAAGAAACCAATAGCTTGCATTGATTGGAAGTTATTAGTTACGTTTAGTAATTGCATTCTCCAGAATACTTTGTTTAAATCTTGCTTTGTAATTTTGTTACTCATAGATCATAGTCCTCCTCATCATTATCAATTTGTCCGACAACTTCTTTAACTTGAGCTTTTTGAGTTGCCAAGTCGTAAATCAAAGCAATCGGTAAAGCGATTAGAGTGATTGGTAAAACTGAAAGCTGCAGATAAACTGCTAGAGCAAAACCAGCGATTAGGAATGTCCAAAGCTCAGCTTTTTTCAACATCATCAGCATCAAGAGACCAATACCCACAGCAGGAATAATCTTACCTGCTACTGAAAGACCTGACATGATTTCTTTTGGAAGTGCAGCAACAACTTGGTCTACTACACCAGCACCGAGATATACAGCAATGAAAGTTGGAACTGCACGAATAAGGAAGGCAATTACTATCGGAATATAGTTAATACGATAAACTTTACTAAAGTCACCAGTCTCTGCGATTTTTTCAGCGATTGGATTCAAATAAACAATACTTGAACGATATAGTACGAGTAATTGTTGAGCTAATAGAGAAGCTGGAACCGCAACTGCTACAGCAGTCGCAACACCACCTGATGCAAGACCTAATGCCGTCCCGATTGCAGTACCTGAAATGATGTCAGGTGCTGAATAAGCTCCAACGTTACCGATACCCATCCACATAACTTCTAGTGAAGCACCAATGAGTAATGATGTTTGTACATCTCCCATTATCAAGCCGATAACGGGAGCAATCAGCAAGGGACGTCTCAACATTTGAGTACCAATATCATCAATTGCACATAGACCAGCCCACGCTGCAATTAGTAATGCCTGGATCATGAAATGACCTCCTCTAATTTAATTCTTTCGTCGTTTGGAACCATCTGAATTGTTACTTCCACTGAGTTTTCCAATAATTTCTTGAATGCTTCCTTCTCGGAAGGTGTAACAGCAACTGACTTAGTTAGCTTCTCCCTACCTTCTTGGAACCGCATTCCACCCACATTAAGAGAAGGAATTGGAACACCAGCTTCGTAAGCTCTTAATACATCTTCACTAGTCGTAAATAGTAGCATTGTTCGTCTAGTAATTTTGTTTGTTTTGATAATTTCACCAAATTTTTCAACAGGAAATGCTTTTACAGAAATTCCTTGTGGAGCTGCCATAGTCAAAATACTTTTTTGAGTTTTGTCTCCAGCAACTTTATCATTCAAAACAATAATTTGCTCAATCTTATGCATATTAACCCAGGTCGTAACTACTTGACCGTGAATTAAGCGATCATCTATCCTACTAAAGACTATAGTCATCTTCTTCTCCTTCTTCAATTAAATCTTGTTTAGTCCTGACACTAAATCCTTGGTCATAAGCTGTCTTTAATACAGCAGCTAATGATTCAATTTGCTGTCCACGATTCATCAGAACTTCTAAAAGCATGGGTAGATTCAACCCTGAGACAACTACTACTTTTTCCTGAGATAAAAGTTGTGATGCTAAATTTATTGGAGTTCCTCCGATAATATCCGTAAGAACAACCAGTCCTTTAGTTGTATCCAACGTGGAAATCTTTTGAAGCATCTCTTCTTTTAGAACCTCGACATCGTCAACTGTATATACTCCTAATGTCTCAAAGTTGGTCTGCTTACCTACAATCAACTCTGCACTATCAATTGCAGCCTTCGCAAAATTACCATGAGACATTAGTAGTAGTGCAATACTGTCTGACATATTATCCTCCTGCTTTATTTTAATTAAATAAAAACTTTGTTTTTATAAGTTAATTATAAAGGGAATGATATGCGGTTTCAATGAAAGGATTTTCACTTTATAAAGTGAAATTTTTTGGAAAAAAGAAGCAATTAGCCACTAGACTAACTGCCACTATTTCATTCAGAAAATCTCTCAATTAACTCTTGTCCTAATATATTTTCAAAATCTAAATCAGTAACAAAATCATGCCAATTACTTCTACTTCCCTGACTGAAGGTCTCTTTAAAATTCTCAAACCATGGATACATCTGGCCAAGATTAGTATCCTCAATAACTGTTTCTACAGGAAGCACACCCCCAAGGTAGGCTAATAGACGAGAAACCTCTGGAGAATATAGCCAATTTAAAAAGTTCAAGCAGTGAGTGACCTGAGCGGAGTATCTACTAATGCCAATAGAACCACCCCCGGTCATCGCTTGTTTGCCTGGTACACTAGCAATATCAAATTGGTAGGTAACATCATGTTTTTCAGATCCTGAGAACAGTGGTGAGATATAGTTTGAAAAGACTATTTCCATTGCGGTATGACCTAGACGTAAATGTCTAACATGATCTTCCCACCATAAATCTAGTTTACCGTTAGTAAATGTCACGCTATTTTTGTAGTCTTTAAATGCCTCATTGATAACAGATAAGTCCATATTATTTTTTAATAACTTTTCTCTATATCTTGGCATAAAGTCACATGTTGCAACGATAGGGGTCTTGACTGCTAATGTATGGCCGAAATCCGTCTGCGAATCTTTGTTGAAAGACTTACTAAAGAAAGACGACACGCGATCAAACTCTTCAAAAGTTTTTGGCACATCCAATTGTTTTTTGAACTTCTCGTAAAACTGCCGCTGGAGCAACGTATTATCAAATAGATCTTTCCGATAAACTAAGACTTGGCTGGAGATATCGAATGGGAAAGTGTATTGCCTATCGGACTGATAGCTATACTCTAAGGCAATATCAGACATCAACTTACTGTTGATTAACTGAGCGATCTCCTGATTTGTCACCTCCCGAAAAATTGTTTCGGCAAAATTTGGTAACCAGGCCATGTCTACACGGATTAAATCAACTCGATTCAAAAATTCTCGATTTGATAAGTTGGCAAGCAATTCTTGATAGGTGAATTCTTCAATCTGAATAGTAATGCCTGTCAGGGTCTTGTATTTTTCCACAAGTACCTTAATGGCATTTGACATGGGTGATTCAACGATTGCAAGAGTTAAGGTTAAAGCAACTTTATGACAAATTTCCTCATTATTGCTCTCAATACCTTTAAGCTCAATAAGAGAATACTCATTAGTCTCCAGAGCAGTTAGTACCCGCTTTGCAACTAATTTATAATCTAATTTCAAATAAGAGGTATTATGCTGCCCGATGATATCACGGCAACCTAAAACTAAAATATGAGGCCTATTTGTTTTCCCAAACCAATCAAATAAATCGTTTAGTTCCTTAGCAACCTTCCTATCAGAGACAACTAAGGTGTCATTAGCCGTTAAATGAGACAATTTTGAGTACGTCATCACAAAATTGTTATTGTCAGAATCTGTCAACAATCGTACTCTGAAATCTGACTTAAGCAACGTTCGATGCAGATTCTCAAAGAGAGAAAAACCTGCATAGGGACTGATGAGTGTAACAATCCCATTGGAACGAGCTTCTAAAAAATTTAACACAAATGCTTGGATACGATCACTATCAAAGTTAATGCCAGCATAGTTCTCGGTATCAACGAGAAGGAGTTTAGTTCCTTGTTTCTCCAAGTCTGTCACACGTGTCGGTTCAAGTCCAACACAAACCACAGCAAGGGGTAACAGAGAACTAATCTTTAAAATCCGTTCATCTAAATCAATCTGATTTTTGAAATAAACTAATTCAATATCATAATCATCAGTATCAAAGGTCACTAGAAAATCAATGAGGTCTGTGTAATGAAAACGACCAAAATACGGAATAAAAACACAGACTTTTTTTGACAATCCTTTTCTCAAGACCTGAGCTTGGGAATTTAATTGGTACCCCAGACGCTTTGCCGCCTCTTCTACTAACTTAATTTTTGAAGCTCGAACATTTCCTCGTTTATTTAAGACATTTGATGCTGTACCATGTGACACTCCAGCCTCACGAGCGATATCTTTAATAGTAACCATAACTTAGCCTCTTAATTTAAAAAACCATCCAAATACTCTAAAAATAATGATATATCTGTTACCTGATAAGTATTGATTCCTTGATTTCGGGCAGCCTCAAGATTCTTCTCTAGATCATCAAAGAAATAAGTGTGGCTGGGTTCAAGCTCGAAAGTCGTCAATAAAGTCTGGTAAATCTCAGGCTCTGGTTTGGATTGCTTAACCTCATAAGATAAAATTTTACCATCCAAAATTGATGCGAGTTCTGGTGCTCGTTCTTCCATACACGGATAAAATAATTGAGAAGTATTGGAAAGAATGTATAGCTGATGTCCATGTTGCTTTAATGAAGCCATTTTTTTAACAACATCATCATAGAATCTGACATAACGATACCAATACCACATGATTTGATGAACTTCTTCCTCAAATTCATGTAGTAAGTCCTCATTAACTTTATGCTCAACTTCCTCCACAGTATAAATCCCAGCATCCATCTCTTCCCATAAGCCCGAACCAAAAATAGCAGTATCTACTCGACAACGTGATTCATCATCAGGTAATAAAGTCTTCAAAAATACTTCCTTGTCCCACTCAATAATCACATTTCCAAAATCAAAGACTAAATTCATTCCACACCTCTTTTTTCACTTTACCGCAATATTATTTCACTTACTATTCTACCAAAATACACTGAATTTTCGTAGTCACTTTATAAAAATAAGGTGCTGTCTAGACAACACCTTATTTCAATTCCTCTAAATAGATCACACCTGGTATTCTAGATAAATCTTCCATCAATTTTAAATGATCAAACGATTCATTAAGTTTCAAGGACAGGTAGCAGGAAACTTGACTGGCTTCTTCTTGATATACCCCTTTTTTCTTATCGCTATGACTAAGCCCATTTTGCATATCCAGGATTTTAATATCAGAGAGGCTTAAAAAGATAAGAAGACGATTAAAGCCCTCTAACGAGTTAAAAATAATATGGAAATCTGCAATTTTAGATCTACTATTTAAGTAATCTTTTAGGGGAGCAAATAGGGTCATAATACCTATTAGAGCAACAGTTGATATAAGAGCACCTGAGTAGAAACCAATACCAGTAGCTAGTCCAACAACGGCAGAAGCCCATAGACCTGCTGCCGTTGTTAGACCACGAATTTTCTGGTTGTCTGTTACTAAAATTGTTCCAGCACCTAGAAATCCTAAGCCACTAATAACTTGTGCACCCATTCGTGTGGGGTCGCCTGAGCCATGTTTAAGGACGATGTATTGGTTGGTCATCATCACCATAGCTGAAGCTAAACACACAAGAATGTAGGTACGAATTCCAGCCGCCTGGTTTTTAACGCCTCGTTCAAATCCTATAATTCCACCTAGAACAACTGATAAAGTTACCCTAAGTAAAATCGTAGGTAGGGTCAAATCTCCTAACTCACCCATTAACGTTTCGTTCCCTTTTGAGTTCTGAAACGATGGCTAAGATAAAGGGCAGAGGCTGACATGATCATCAAGATAACTGAATAAACAAACATCATAGCGATTGCATTGACGGTAGCTGTCTCATCAGTTGCAGATTTAATGATAACACCAAGTGGTCTAAAGAGAGGATGGTAGAGGAATACCGATAAATCATAATCCGATAATAGTGAGTTAAAGTTTAGTACCATAACAGAGAGCACAACTGGTATAATAAACGGAATGATAACCTTTACCATCGTGTAGAAGCTAGATGCTCCCATACTGCGAGCGGCTTCTTCCATATCACTGTCAATACTAAAGAATACTGCTCGAATCATCCGATATGAAAACGGAAGTTTTTGGATAATGTAAGCAATTAGCATCATACCTAAGGTACCAATGAGAACTTGATTAAATACAATCAACCGAGGCTCGTTAAAGGTAAACATCAGACCGAGAGCAATTAGGGTGCTCGGTAAAATCCAAGGGATTAAAGCACCGTACTCAAAAAATTTATCTAACTTATAAGTGTTCTTATGAACAATTCTTGAAATAACAATTGCAATTACAGTAGCTACAAAGGCTGCTAATGCCGCATAAAGCAAACTTACAAGATAAGGTTTAAAGAACTCCGCGTTAAAGAACAGCTCTTGATAGTTTGCCAAAGTGAAGCTAGATAAGCTCAAGTTACCAGTTTTAATGGTCAATGCATCCGTGAAGGAATATAGGACAACTAGGGTAATTGGTAGCATATAAATCACAAATAGCACGTAGGCAACAATGTGAGCAATGGCATTCCAAACTGGAGATGTGATAACTTGTTTTTTCAGACCAGCTTTTGTTTTTGACACAGAGACATAGTTACCGCCTTTTTCTACCTTGTTAAGCAAGGTTAACAGTAAGATTGTTGCCAAGCCCAACATAATGGCTAGGAAGGCTGCAAGGTCACGTGAGCCATTTGATTTTGCAAAACTGATAATTAAGGGGTTAATCGTTTGAAACTCTTTACCACCTACGATAAGTGGGGCAGAAACTGCTGACAAACCAGTTAAGAAGGTCAAAATGGTTAAGGCAAACAAAGTCGGTTTGAATGTCGGCAGCACCACTTTGAAGAATACGGTCATTGGTTTCGCACCCATGTTTCGAGATGCTTCAATCGTATGGTAATCTACACTACGTACAGCATTCGTCAAGAACATGATATGGTTTGAGGTACAAGCGAAAGTCATAATAAACAAAACTGCTCCGAAACCATGAAACCAATCTGGATTCATACTAGGAAATACAGACAGCAACAACTTGGTAATCAGTCCATTACTGCCATAAACAAATTTATAGCCAGTAGCGAGAACGATACCTCCGTAAATCAAAGAAGACATATACCCAAGCTTGAGAACTTTGGCTCCCTTGATATCCCAATACTCTGTCAAGAGAACGACGAGAGTACCAACTAGGTTAACAGTTACTACCATAGAGATGGCTAATTTAAAACTGTTAGCAATACTGTTTAGGGCCCGTTCTGAACTCATAATCTTATCCAAAGCACGCAAGGAGAACTCACCATCTTTGAAAAAGACATTTGTCAGAAGTCCGATATTTGGATATATGATGAAGGCTACCAGCAACCATAGAACACCTATCCGTAGTATCCAGTCTTTCCATTTAATATCTTTGAGCATACTACTTACCTCCGTATTGCATAATATCTTTCGGATTGATAAATAGGGTCACGACATCATCGATAACATGGCTTGAATGCCCATCATTCTTTTCAATGATATTAACTTGTTGTCCATTATCCAATACAACAGTGTACTTAATGAAGACACCATTGAATTCCAAATCAATAATCTTCCCTTGGATAGACAAATCACTTTCTGATTGTCTTTCCAATTTAACACGTTCTAAGCGGACATAGCCACTTGTTGGTTCAAAAATTGGCAACCCATTAGCAAGTAGAGCCAAGGTTTGCTCTGACAGATGGTTGATGTCTCCAATGAAATCACATACAAATTCTGTCTTAGACTGATTGTAAATCTCATACGGAGTACCAACTTGCTCAATAAAGCCATTATTAAAGACGGCAATACGATCAGATAATGTTAAGGCTTCTTCTTGGTCGTGAGTGACATAGAGCGTCGTGATGCCTAATTCCTTCTGAAGTCGCTTCAACTCCAAACGCAGATCAACACGCAATTTAGCATCCAAGTTTGACAGGGGTTCGTCCAAACATAAAATCTTAGGTTCTAAAACCAAAGCCCTTGCTAAAGCAACACGTTGTTGCTGTCCACCAGAGAGTTCTGAAATATTACGCTTCAGTTGCTCATCAGAAATTTTGATTTTCTTAGCAACCTCATGAACCTTGGCTTTAATGATTTCGGGAGAAATCTTCTTAACTTTCAGACCAAATGCAATATTATCATAAACTGTCATTGTAGGGAACAAGGCATAACTTTGGAAAACAATACCAATCTCACGTTTTTCTGGATCTAAATTCGTGATGTCCTTACCATTAACATGAATGGTACCCTTAGAGGGGTTGATGAAGCCCACTAAGGTACGCAAGGTTGTTGATTTACCACAACCACTTGGTCCGAGAAATGTAAAGAACTCCCCTTCCTTGATTTCTAAATTCAAATTGTCAATCGCAATAAAGTCTGCATATTTGATTTGTATATCGTTAAAGGTAATCATATACACCTCTCCTCACTTCTAAATGTTACTATTCTACGAATTCAAGCTCAGCTTTTTCAACCCATGAGTTAATGTTCTCACCGATGAACTCCCAATCCAATTCTTGAGGTTTAACGCTTCTTGCAAAGTCTTTAATTTCAGCTTTAGCACCTTCAAGGGCTGTCTTGTTAGCAGGGATTGAACCAAACTCATCGCTCCATGCTTTTTGAACTTCTGCACTACCAAACCAGTTGATAAACTCTTTAACAAGTGCTTCTTTCTTGTTAGTTGACAAAATACCAACTTGCTCAGTGACGTAAGGAACACCTACTTTAGGGCTCATAACTTGGAATTTATAGCCACGTTCAGCTTCGTTTTGAAGAACGCCTGAACCCCACATCATGCTGTAGTTCAATGGGTTGCTATCATCGATAAGAGCAGAGATATAATCTTCACCCTGTGCGTAAGTATGTGCGTTTTGAATGTACTTCTTAGCTACTTCCCAACCTTTGTCAGAGATACCCAAATCACCTTTTTCGTCAGCATAGCGGCTAACGATACTTGCGAAGATATTTTTAGAAGTACCTGTGTTCAAGCCAGAGATACCATAAGCACCTTTATAGGTGTCTTTGGTCAAATCTGTCCAGTCACTTGGCATATCAGCTTTTGCATTACCAATCAGTACCAATGGTTGAACAACAATTGGGTGGTAGTAGCCGTCAGCATCACCAAGTGTAGCATCTACTTCATTTGCCCACTCTGGACTGTATTTAACAAGAAGTTTTTCATCTTTGATACGGTTGAACTCCAAGTTGTTCAAACCAAATACCATATCAGCAATCGCATTGTTTTTCTCTGCAATCAAGCGGTCAGCCAATTCACCACCAGAGATGTCGACGTAAGAAATTTTAAAGCCTTTTTCAGCAGCTTTTTCTTTGAGCCAATCACCACGACCATCCGTTGTTGAGTTAGAATAGATGACAATCTATTGTGAGTAATCAATTTCAGCTGGAGCACTTTCTTTAGCTGGCTCAGCTGATTTAGATGTGCCACAAGCAGTCAACAAGAGTGCTGCGCTAGCGAACATGCAAAGCTTTTTAAAGTGTTTCATGAGAATTTCCCCTATTTAATATTTTTTTGTAGTTATTTTCAATTAAGCAAGAATATAATAAGTATGGCCAATCTGTTTGAATAATATCAAAACCCAGTTCAGCTAATTTGATCCAAGAATATCCATTGTTAAACAGAGCTACTTCATCATCAATTCTTGCAGCCAGTACAATCGTGTCATTTAGACGAAGAGCATTTACCCAGGTAAGAATGCCTTTATTACGAAGTCGTTGCATAGTAGCAGGGCTAATCAATTCTGAATCTAAATCTTCAAAAATCAGTTCTACTGCAACTAAGTTAATACCTCCAAAGTTAAGCACTAACTCCAGTTCTTCAACCGTTTTGACAATCGGCATAAACATAACATCTAATTCAGAATCTCGCAATTGCTCCAGTAACTCTCTTTTTGCTGGCGCTTTAAGCAGGACTTGATTTAATGACTTATATGTTTTAAGTTTATCAAGGAATGTATTCCAATAGAACCAACTACGATCAATGTTGATCAAGCTCTTCCCTTCCAGATTGGCAAGAACTTCTTCAATAGTCTCTAGCCTTTGATCTACTGGTTCAGCAAGTGAGTTGAAACAAGGTAGACCTTTAATTTGTTCTGAAGGCAAGAGACGGAGATCAATATTCATATCAAAGACCAATTTTTCTTGACCATCATGGAAAGCGAAGAATTCACCATCAATTGAACGGACAACGTCAACTTCGACCATATCACCTTTATGACGAATGGCATTCAGGTAAGCTTTGGTCGTGTTTTGAATGACGTTACCGCCGTTAGTACCGCGGTGAACCGCAATCAGCACCCCCCTTTCTTCTCGATATTTCTGTAAAAGATTCATCTGACTTCCTCCTTTATTTGTTTACAAGATTATTGTAAGCGATTTTTTGGAACGTGTCAAGTTTTTTATAAATTTTTTTTCTATTGATAATGCTTCTAAAAAAATATCAAATTCAATATATCTGATTCTCAAATACTTCATATAATTTAAAACTCTCCGTAGCGATTAATAATACTTTTAACAAGTTGTCTCTATTCAATTTTGTCTAAAGGGGTTTAAAACATTTGTCAAATATATTGTAACTTTACTAGAATTAGTTGTTTTATTTATAAGATATCCAAATAATCATTTTGGGCTAAATTGCTTTTTCCGCGACTATTATTCGCTCTATCAAAATTCTTGACAAACTTCTCCACACGTCTCACTTCATATTCATAATCATCTATTAATTTACCCAGTTCTTCTTGACATTGTTTTACCTCATGCTCTACCTGTCCAAGTGCAATAGCTGCGGTCAGATTCATCTTGATTCATCTTGGCATAATCAAACCGGGCTAGTCTGCGGTTTTCTGGATCTGCGTTATCAAGATTGAGTAGCACTTCCGCAACCTTGTTAAGGTAAGCAAGTTTATCCTGATAATCCGTAATCATCAACTCCAGTTGAGCAATGTCTTGGAGTATCTCGTCCTTGATTTCCTGGTAAGATTTGTTGTCAATATCCAGTTCAATCAAAAGATTAAGCTCTGCGATTTTTTCTTTGAGGGTATCAAGGGTTGGTCGCCTGCGCTTAGGGATATGCTTGCTGTCGTGTGAGAGTTGACGAATCAGGTCTCGGCCTCTCATATACTTATTGAGCTGGGCATTGTCTTTGTGATAGATAAAAAATTGGGCGGTCTCACGAATAAAGACATGGTAGCTTTGCCCTGCGTCTGTTTCCTTAATATCCAGATTACGGTTTGGTATAAAGACCAAGCCGTCTTTTTTAATACCATAATTAATTCTGATAAAGAGACCGCCCTTGACCAACTTATCAATCTGGTGCTCCGCTAAAACAACTTCAAACTCCTGAACCTGGTCTCGTGTTTCTTTGAAATCCGTATAGGATGGCCAAAGTTCTTCGCTAGGCAGCCTATCTTTGTTTTTCTCTTCCTCGTACTTTTCAAAATCTGACACAAGAGTTTCCAAGCTAACGTCTGGGAGCTCTTTCTCTTTAGAAAAATAGTCTTCAAAAAACTGGACATCGTAAAGACACTTGGCACTCAGCTTCTCATTTTTTATGGCTATGCTCCTGCCATTATCTGATAAGGTAAAGACAACGTGTTTCTGTTTGAGAGAAATAGTTAGGTTCAGCTGCTCTGCCATTTTAACTAAATGCTCTAGGCTTTGAGCTTTGGGCAAAAGAAATTCCAAGCGTTCTTCAATGGCTCGTTTGGCAAAATGCTCTCGGAAATAGTCCTCGGTGTAAGGCTGTCGCTTATCCAGCTGATGGCCGCGAATGACCTGCTTCATGTCTCGGTCGGTCATGAAAAATCTGGCGTGCTTGCGAGAGAAATCCATCTCCACGTTGAGAGCGGGAGCCTTGGCCAAAAAATCCTCAAAGCTCCTGCTATTTTCCATGAGAAAGTAAAGTCGCTGCTTGAGTTCGAACTTATTGTTGGTTCTACGATAGGTCTCAAACTTCTCATGAGAGTAACGATTAGGGGTGATGATTTTTGCTCCAGCTTCTTTGGTAATGCGGTCAGAAATCAGACGAAGGTTTCTCTCCTGACCATAATCCCATTTGAGCTTTTTATCAGAATTCATATCAACAGAGTTTATCAAAATGTGGTTGTGAATATGGTCCTTATCAACGTGTGTCGCAACAATGAAACGAAAACTCTCACCCGTTAACTCTCTAATGGTCTCATAGCCAATGCGGTTAATCTCTTCAGGTGTGAGCTTGTCATCAGGGGAAAAGGATTGAATCAGGTGGTGGGCATGGATTTTCGTTTGCTTGACCTGTTGCCGATCATTCCTGGAATCGTAGAGTCTATCGTTGTTGACAAAGTTGGCATGATACATTTCCACCAATTCTTCATAGCTAGGAAAGTCCAGGTGGTTACTCATGCCAAAATCAGAGACCAAGTTCAGCTTCTTCGTCTTTTCTGAATTGAGAATGTACTTGATAAGGCTCTTACGATACTTCTTCCCGTGTGTGGCATAATGCTTAGTCACTACCATAGAAGGCCCTCAACTGTTGACACTTGATGTCAAAATCCTTTTCGACTTCCTTGATGAGCTGGCTAATGCCCTGACAAAGATTAGCTCGATCAGTCGGTGTTAAGATATGGGGCTGGTTGACTGTCCGTGCAATTTGATTAATGTTATTCCCAATCCGTTTCAACTCAAAGATTAGCTCCTGGTAATTGGTCGTATCAATAGTCAGAAAAGTCATGTTAGGATTTAAGAGAACTCTCCTGGCGTACTGAGAGAAATTTTTACATCGACTTTGAGCAATGCGATCATTAAGGTTAGTCAACTCCTGGTCCGTCAGAAATACTTTTTTGAGATTGGTGCGGTAACGATTCTCCATGCCTAACCTCCCATGTACTTGCCACGGAAGTCTTGACTAAGGGGAACAGACTTATCTAGCTCTGCCATTATGTACCTTTGTCAATGATGTGAGACCCAAAA
>NZ_JBLOJV010000036.1:0-14247 GCF_047785705.1 Streptococcus pluranimalium | reverse complement strand
CGCACTGCCGTCTACGAAGGTAATGCGAGCACTTCCATCTTGGTTAACGTCAATCGTTTCCGTACCTGGTAGGTTTGGATAGGCGACCTTGATGGCTTCCTTGATCTTGGCTTTCTCGTCCTCAGAGACGTTTGTCGCGTCTTTGACTGGGACTTTGACAGGGTCTTTCTTGCCGTCTTGGGCGGTTTCAGATGCTGTCTTGGCCACTTGTGCCACCGCTTTTGGCGAGTCTTTCTGGGTTGGTGACGTTTGTACCACACCCACTGTTTGACCAGCTGTCAGTGGTCTATCAAGTGTAACCGTCACATCTGTACCAACAACTGAAATCTTATCAGCTTCCACGGGCACATCATCAATCGTCACAACCACTTGAGACTTGTCTGTCGCTTCGGTCTTAAGGGTGATAGAAATGGTGCGGTCATCGCTGTCGATTGGGGCAATGACTGGCACTTCAAGCGCTGGGCTTTCGGTGATTAGACTTTCTTTTGGAATGACGATTGTTTTATAATCTGGGTGGAAGATAAGCTGAGCATCTCCCTCTTGGGTAACAACGATTCTTCTTACCCCTGAATAATTTCCTTTCTTTTTTATATAGTCAGAATTTTTGATGGCTTGTATAATCGTTTCTTTTTCACTTTCAGAAAGGTTTGAAGCGTTTTTGACATTGACCTTGTCAGAGAGCTCTAACCTGTTCCAAACACCGCCATTCAAACCAAGAAATATGTCGTACTGATATTCTGGGGATTGAACACTATCATATCCTGTTCTTTTTAACGCGTCATACCTTTCGATTGAATTCAAGGTAGTGGATTGCACTTTTTTTACCGTCATTCGAATCGTTGGAGAATTCGTTAGAACTGCTACTGAGTCTTGGCTTAAATTTTTGTTACTTTCTTTCTTTGTTTGTAAGAATTCTTTTTTTTCTTCTGGTGAGGCACCATATCTTAAATCGTGGGTGTCCATGGAATGGGCTACAAACTCAACACCATCCTCAGTATTTTTAGCAACTGGAGTAGTATAGAGTTCAGATGATTCGAGACCATCTATCTTTTTTTCCTCAAAATAAAAATTGTCTCTGGGAAGATTATGAAGTCCTACCGCAAGTATATTGGCATGAGAAAATTTAACCTCCATTTTTTGGTAAGAAGTTGCATAGTTGACTGGTAAGTAGGGCCTTAGAGCAACTAGACCTAATTTCTCACGTCCTTCTATGTTGATTTCATAGACACTTTCACCGCGTCCTCCTGTTTCAATAAGTGCGTTTTTTGCATACTCCTGATAATGTGTTGTTGAGGCTGTGTGTTTAGAGTGACCGGCAGCTCCATCAATTTGCACAGCGTTCGCAAAAGATGCTTCTTTTTGTGGCATCGTTGTCGATATCAGTTTAAAGGTCACCTTTTCATTATAGCGATTATAGTAAGAAAAAGTATACTGATTTTCCTTGTCTTCTTCACCGATACCAATTTTTCCACTATCTGTAAAAGAATGACCAAATTTCAAACCATCTTTATAATATTCGGGATGATTAGAGTCGTTAGGCAAAGCTTTCTGAATCGATTCTTTAAGAATTTCTTTAGTAGCAACGTTAAAATAGGGCAGGTTAGTCTGGTTTTTAGGGTTAGTCAAGGCTCTTTTGACCCTCTTTTTTCCTGGGGTGGTTTCTGTTTCCGTCTGATCTACATTAACTTCTAATTCAGTCGCTTCTGAGATTGGCTGGACTTGCTCAGCTACTAGGATGTCTACTGATCGTTTTTCCAGTATGACTGGAATCTGGAGCAATCTTTCCGTCCCATCTCGATAAACAACCTTGAGGCTGACACTGGTGGCGTCTGGGCTTGGCTGGCCATCTGTAAAGCTGATGGTGGCTCCTTGGGCTTTGAGGTCAGCGCTATTGGTTAGAAAATCCTCTGGTGTGAGGGAGGTACTAAAGACCAGGCCAGCCTTAGCGATGGGGGCTAGGTGGGGGGTCTGAGCCTCTGGTGCTACTGACTGCGGGGCTGGGACTGGCTGGCTGAGCGCTTGGGCTGGTGTCTCAGAGGACTGGGCAGCTGGAGCTGTTGGCTGCTCGATCGTAGCCTGGTCCGTACTAGGAGTAGGCTCTAGGGTGCTGGGGCTGACTAGGGCTGATGTGGTGTCAGCTGAGACGCTGGTAGCCCCAGCGGCTGCTCCTAGGATGACCGCTGTCCCTAAGAGGACAGAGGCCGCACCAAAGTGGTACTTCCTGAGGGAGAAGCGCTGGCTGATACCGTGCCAGTCGAAAGATTTGTGTCTGCGTTTTGTCATAAAAACTCCTTTTACATCATGCTATCCGCTGGGCGGAATAAGTAACATAGTTATACACTTCCATTCTACCCCCCCCCCCCCCCGATTTGTCAAGTGTTATGCTTGATTTGGCGGGGTTTTCGATAGCTTTCACTGACCTAAACTGACCTTTGTGGACAGACTTTGGTATGAGGTTTTGGTAGCGTAAAAAAATAGCCCGCTTTTCCTATCGTTTTTCTAGCAAAATCGTCTGGCACTTTCTTATTGCTAAAAATGGATTTGATGGTTTTGAGACGACCGTAACTTTAGTGGCCATGTACTTCTATTGCCTATTCACTTTATGATGATCATTCTGATAACCAATAAACCTAAGCCGCTATCAAATAGGAATTATTGATCGCTCAAAGGAGATGAGAGAGCTTACCCATCTCCTTTTTGAGTATCCTCTATCATACTTCCACCAATTTTTCTGCTCTCTTATTTAAGAAAATGATAGTATAATAGAGATAAGATAAAAAATAGGAGGTGCCTTATGGCGATTTCATACCGTAAAGACGAGAAACTTGACAACCTGTTTGCACGCTTTGCCAAGCTGCCTGATGAGTTAGACTCAGACCTTGAAAAAGGCGACGACAAAAAAAATGACCAAATAGAAAGCAAGAATCAAAAAGAGGAGAGCAACAGATGACACCAAAAGACAGCACCATTGACATTATCGTTTATATCTTGATAGGGGCTTTAACGTTTCTTCTCATCAATAGTCTACCTTGGTCACTTTTCATCAATATCGTGGTGGCTTTAGGGCTTGATTTTTGCCTAGGAGCTCTTTGGCGATTGCTTAAATCTCGACTCAAGTGAGGTGCTTTATGTCTTTCTTTCATCAATTACCTGACAGCGTTCTCCAGTGGATGGCGATTTTCATGTCGATCATCATTGAGGCACTTCCTTTTGTCTTGGTAGGCGCTATTTTATCAGGCTTTATCAGTGTTTATGTCACCCCTGATCGGGTGGCCAAATGCTTGCCCAAGTCAAAAATGTTACGCATTTTGTTTGGAACGTTTGTTGGGTTTGTCTTTCCATCTTGTGAATGTGGGATTGTGCCGATCATCAATCGTTTTTTAGAGAAAAAAGTGCCTAGCTACACCGCTATTCCTTTTTTAGCAACTGCCCCCATTATCAATCCTATTGTCCTTTTTGCCACCTATTCAGCCTTTGGCAATTCCTGGCGTTTTGTCATGCTAAGGCTAGTTGGTGCTAGTTTAGTGGCTATTGTTCTTGGTATGATGCTTGGTTTTGTCATTGATGAGGATATCGTTAAAGACTATATTAAGCCCAGTCATTGTCATGATTACAGTGGTTATTCACTTCCTCAAAAAATATTCTATGCTTTGTCTCACGCCATTGACGACTTTTTTGATACTGGTCGCTACTTGGTTTTTGGAACTTTGATCGCTTCTGCCATGCAGATTTATGTTCCGACTCGGATTTTGGCTACGATTGGTGGCAATCCTTTGACAGCGATTTTGGTGATGATGCTACTGGCCTTTATCCTTTCTCTTTGTAGTGAAGCAGATGCCTTTATCGGGGCTTCGCTACTATCAAACTTTGGGATGGCTCCAGTCATGGCTTTTTTACTCATCGGTCCCATGATTGACATCAAAAACCTCATGATGATGGTTAACAGTTTTAAACCACGGTTTATCATTCAGTTTGTGGCTGTTTCAGCGGTTGTTGTCACCCTTTACTGTCTTGCTTTAGGAGTTTTCGCATGATTCGATTTTTGATCTTAGCTGGTTATTTTGAACTCAGCATGTACCTTTACTTGTCGGGTAAGTTGGATCAGTATATTAACACCCATTATTCTTACCTGGCCATTATTGCCATGGTTTTAGCCTTTATATTGGCAATTGTTCAACTGGTGATTTGGATGAAAAACCTTCGCCTTCATTCTCATCTATCTGGAAAAGTTGCACAGCTGACCAGTCCTATGATACTCGTTTTCCCGGTTTTAGTTGGGTTGTTCGTTCCTACGGTAACCCTTGATTCCACAACCGTTTCTGCTAAAGGCTACTATTTCCCAACAGCTGTGGGATCTGTCGGCCAAGGAGAGTCTGAGGATGGCACGCGCGTGCAGTACCTAAAACCAGACACCAGCCTTTATTTCACCAAAAATGCCTACCAAAAAGAAATGAAGCGTGAGCTACAAGCCTATCAAGATGTGGACAAAATTAGTATTAGTCCCAACAACTATATGGAAGTCATGGAACTGATCTATCTCTATCCCGATCTTTTTGCTGGTAAAGACATCTCCTTCACAGGCTTTGTCTACAATGAGCCTGGACATGAGGGCTACCAATACCTCTTTCGCTTTGGGATTATTCATTGCATCGCAGACTCTGGCGTCTATGGTCTCTCTACGACTGGCAATGTTCAACCTTATGCTAATAACACCTGGGTCACGGTGACTGGAAGGATTGCAACCGAGTATAATAACCAACTGCAACAACCCCTTCCTGTCCTGCATATTACAGATAGCCAGCCAGTAGAGGCACCTGACAACCCTTATGTCTACCGCGTGTTTTAAGGCATGAGCCCTAGAGCCAGTAGGCAAAAAGCCATTTGAGAGAATAGCTCGCAAATGACCTTATCAAAAAACGCATCCTATCAAAGTTTTGAAACACTTGATAGGATGCGTTTTTTTTGTTATTGGAGACTTTGGTCAGCATTTTTTTGGACTATTGCATTTTTGGGCTTGGTTTTTGACCAAATAATTTTTGGTAGGTTTCGCCAATGTCTTTGTTAATGGCGATTTGATTGAGGTCTAAGGGTTTGTTAAAACCTTCAAGATAACCTTGAGACGTGTATTGGTGGAGATCATAACTTAAAGTCGTACGAGGTGCTTCCTCATAGAAGCCCGAGTCTGTCCCATAAGTAGGAAACCACACCGCATCAAACTTATCAATCGAAACACGGTGCTCCTCCATAAAGTAAGTTCCGATATAGATGCCAATATTCTTGGCGCCTAATTTTTCCAACTCTGAACGAAAGGCCTCAACGCCTTTATCCATGTCATCCATGGTCTTCTCCTCAACGTCTAGCCAATAGTAGGTTGGTTTGAAGGGTTGGGATTTTTCATAAAGGATACGGGCTTCTTCTTTCATCTCCTTGACACTCGTTCCCATCACATAGGCGTAGACAGCTACTGGTACCTGACGTTTTTGGAACTCGGTGATATGCTTTTTGTAGGATTTGTCGACACCTTGGGCATCTGTGGCGTTATTATCAATGCCAATACCTGATCCTCCAAAGACACGAACAATAGCTCCTGAAATATTGCTAGACAGTAAGTCATAGTCTATTTCTTTAGGAAGCTGCCATCCAGAGACGTCAATAATCGGTTTTAAAGAGGTGATTGGCTCTTCTTTTTCTGTCTGTGTTGACGGTTTACTAACCTTAGAAGCTATCGTTATGGTAGGGATATTAGCCTTGGCAACATTAAGCCTGATGCTTCTTGCAACCGTCGCATATACATTGGCGAGAACCAAGACCATAATGGGTAAGCTTAAAAAGATAAACGCAACCGTTCGTTTTATTCTCTTTCTCATCTTCGTTATATTGTAACTTAAAACACCTAAAAAATCAAAGTAACTTACCTTAAATAGCCATAATGTCCTTGTTTTGTCATCAATTTGTCATATTTTGAAAAGCAGAGCAGATGCTTGAACAACTGCGGTAGAGAAAAACCAGAACTGTTTAAAGCAAATGCTCGATATGGCTCACGAGTTCTGCCACTTCTGTCTTGGCTGAAAAGCGCTTAACAACCTGCCCTTCTCGGTTCAATAGAAACTTAACAAAATTCCACTCAATCGGTTTGCCAAGAGGACCACTGGCTTCCTCTTTTAGCCACTGAAAGAGGGGATCGGCTTCTTTGCCGTTGACTTTGATTTTAGCCAAACGTGGAAAGCTTGTTTGGTAATGGAGAGAACAAAAAGCATTGATGTCCTCTGCAGTCCCAGGGGCCTGATTCATGAACTGATTGCAAGGAAAATCCAAGATTTCAAAACCTTTTTCCTGATAATCATCATAAAGTTCTTGTAAGCCTTGGTATTGTGGGGTAAGCCCACAAGCTGTTGCCGTATTGACAATCAAAACCACCTTGCCTAAATAGCGTTCAAGTGATAGAGACTGACCATCTTGAGCCTTTACGGTAAAATCACTCAGTTTAGTCATGAGAGAGCTCCTCACTATAGGCTATAATCTGATCTACCGTATCGCTCAAGAACTGGATTGTTTCACGCAGAGGCTTGTCAGTGCTAATATCTGCTCCGATGATCATCGCTGTTTCTAGTGGTGTTTTGCTACCACCTGATTTGAGAAGATCCAGCCACTCTTTGGCACCATTAGCCTTTTGTTTGAGATTGAGGTAACCAGCTGTTGAGAGCACAAGACCCGCAGAGTAAGTATAACTATAGAGCCCCATGTAATAATGTGATTGACGCATCCATGTGAGGGCGGCATCATCATCAATCTCAATCGCATCACCCCAAAAATCCGTTAAAACGTCTTTCATGAAGGCATTTAGCGTTTCTGCTCCAAAAGTCCCACCCGCTTCAATCAGATCATAAACCTTACGTTGAAAAGCAGCTTCAAGTAAGTGCGTGATGAAATTATGGAAATAAGTGTCTGTTAGACGATGTGCCAGAGCGAAGCGTTTTTGACGAGGGCTATCGAATTGATTTTCCAAATAATCACTTAGCAGCAACTCATTAAAGGTAGACGGTGCCTCTACATAATAGGTTGACATGTGAGTATTGTAGTAAGATTGATGATTATCTGAAAAGATAAACTGACCCGAGTGACCGATCTCATGAGTAAGGGTGTAAACATCAGATAAACGCCCTGTCCAACTCATCAGCACATAAGGATGGATCCTGTAGGGATCTGCGGCGTAGCCTCCAGAATCTTTGTTGGCATTAGCGGCAAAGTCAACCCAACGCTCTGTCTGATAAGGCTCTATCTCACGCGTATATTCTGGTCCCAAGGGAGCAAGGGATTTCATCACCAAATCATAGGAATCCGTGATAGAGACTTGAGGATTGAGGTCAGTATCGATATCCAGTTTCCAATCTGCAAAGGTCATCTTATCTAGGCCATTGACTTGAGCCACGTGTTTGAGGTACTTTTGAGCCACTGGTCCAAAGTCACTCATGATGAGGTCAATTTGACGATCAAACATCGCCTTGTCAACCTCTTGTTCTGCCAAAAGATAATCATAAACAGATGAATAGCCCCGCATATCAGCCATGAGTTTTTCAGATTTGACTTTGGCAAGATAGGCTGCGGCCGCGGTATTTTGATGGACCCTCAAGCCTTCTGAAAAGGAACGAAATGACTTATCACGAACGGCTGCATCCTCATGGTTTTGATAGAAGTTTTCATAAGTCACAAAGGAATTTGAATAGGTTTTACCATTAACCTCAAAGTCTTCCATCGCAAAGTCGCCTGCTCGCATTTTAGTATAAATGTCATGCGGTGCACCTAGTACTTCTCTCAAGTTGGACAAGGCTTTTTCAACCTTAGGATCAAGCAAGTGTTCTTTTTGGATTTTGGCTTGACGAATGGCTGCGCTAAAGTGAGGGTTGGCCTCTAAGGTATCCAGAACAGCCTGATCTGCTGTCGCTAAGGCAGTGTCAAAGAAACTAAGAGCCACCCTAGCCTTGGTCTCAAAATCATCACCAGCCTTTGCCAGTTCTGCAAATGAGTCGTCTGAAAAGTCAGTAGTCTGCGGCATAAAAGCGTAAGCTCCGATATGACTCATCTGAATATAAATTTGCTCAAGCTCCATGAGGGCTTGGGTAAAATCAGCAACCGTCTCAAGTTTATCTTGATAATTAAGCACAAAGGTATCAATATCAGCCAAGGCTTTTTCAATGGCTAATAGAAAATCCTGACGATCTTTGTATAAGGCAGTTAGGTCCCAAAGTTCATTTTCGGGAAATGTTGAACGTTTTTTTAATTCCATAAAAGAGTCTCCTTTGTTCTATTTCTATAGTATATCAGATTTAAACCAATATGATGACATCTAAAAAAGAATGAAACACATTTTCTTCCAAAAATCAAAAAGTATCCAGTGCAGTTCGGCGGTAAAAGTGATATGATAGGGGTAAAGATCAAAAGAAATGGAGGCATTTGTGTGACCATCACTAAATTAGAAAGCAGCAGTAATCACCAGCTCATCAAAGAAGAGGTCGATATACTGACCCAGCTCTTAGAGGACATCACCAAAAAACTCTTTGGAGATAAGGCCTTTGCCAAAATCAATGACTTAACAACCCTATCTAAGACAGATGATTATCAAGGCTTGCAAGAAGTCATCGCAAGCATCAGCAACGACGAGATGGTCTTAATCTCTCGCTATTTTGCCATCTTACCCTTGCTCATTAACATTGCCGAAGATGTCGACTTAGCCTACGAAGTCAACTATCAAAATAATAGCAATCAAGATTACCTTGGCAAGTTATCAACCGCCATGGGGATGATTGTGGAAAATGATCTTGGATCTGATATCATCAATCATCTGAATGTTGTTCCTGTCCTGACAGCCCACCCAACCCAGGTACAGCGAAAAACCATGCTAGAATTAACCACTAAAATCCATAATCTCCTTCGCAAACACCGCGATGTCAAACGTGGACTCATCAACCAAGACAAATGGTATGCCGACCTGCATCGTTATGTCCAAATGATGATGCAAACAGATATCATTCGTGAGAAAAAACTGAAGGTTAAAAATGAAATCACCAATGTCATGGAATACTACCCGACTTCCTTGATCAAAGCCATTACCAAGCTGACACAAGAGTATAAGACCCTGGCTAAAAAACACGGCATTGCTTTAGACAATCCAAAACCAATCACTATGGGCATGTGGATTGGGGGAGATCGCGATGGCAATCCTTTTGTAACAGCTGATACGTTGAGGCTATCAGCAACTCTCCAAAGTGAAGTGATTTTGACCTACTACATTGAGAAAATCGCCGAACTTTATCGACAATTCTCACTCTCAAGTACCCTAACTTCTGTCTCAGAGGGGGTATTAACCTTGGCTGAAAAATCACTGGATGACTCTGAATTTCGTGAAAACGAGCCCTATCGTAAGGCCTTTAACTACATTCAGTCAAAATTGTCGAACACCTTGATTGCTTTGAAAAAACCACAGACAGAGCTCAACAAACATGTGACTAAAACCTCTTCTTCACCTAAGTCTCAAGGCATGATGACTGATTACTATCTCAGTGCCGAGGAGTTTAAGGTTGATCTGGCACTTATCCAAGAATCGCTTGAAGCCAATCACATGGAAAGTTTGGTAGCTGGTGATTTCTTAGAGTTATGCCAGGCGGTAGAGGTCTTTGGCTTTTTCCTAGCCACTATTGACCTGCGTCAAGACTCTAGTGTGCAAGAAGCCTGTGTCTCAGAACTCCTAAGAACAGCTAATATCGAGAGTAATTACAGTGCCTTATCTGAGGATGCTAAGTGTCGCTTGTTGTTGCAAGAGTTGATCGAGGACCCTCGCCCCCTATCAGCGGCAACAATTCCCAAATCAGAGCTACTGGAAACCGAGCTGGCCATCTATCAAACAGCGCGTGAACTCAAAGATCGTTTGGGAGAGGATGTCATTAGGCAGCATATCATCTCTCACACTGAGACCGTTTCAGACATGCTAGAGCTGGCCGTTATGCTCAAGGAGGTTGGGCTTTTGGATAAAGAGCATTCTCGTATCCAAATTGTGCCCTTGTTTGAAACCATCGATGACCTGCAAAACGCTAAGGGAATCATGACAGACTATCTCAGTCTCGATATCGTCAAAGCATGGGTCAAAGATCAAGGTGGCTATCAAGAAGTGATGCTTGGTTACTCTGACTCCAACAAGGACGGTGGGTATTTAGCATCTGGTTGGACCCTCTACAAAGCACAGAATGAACTAACCAAACTAGGCGAAGCATATGGCGTGAAAATGACCTTCTTCCATGGTCGCGGTGGCACTGTTGGTCGTGGTGGCGGTCCTTCATACGACGCTATCACCTCACAGCCTTTTGGTTCCATTAAAGATCGTATTCGTGTTACAGAGCAGGGTGAGGTTATCGGGACCAAATATGGCAACAAAGATTCTGCTTACTACCATCTGGAAATGCTACTATCTGCTACCCTTGATCGCATGATGACACGCATGATCACAGATCCCAATAAAATTGACGATTACCGATCCACCATGGAAGACATTGTTGCAGATAGTAAAGCTATTTATCGAGATCTTGTCTTTGGAAACCCGCATTTTTATGACTACTTCTTTGAAGCAAGTCCCATCAAAGAGGTCTCTAGCCTCAATATTGGCTCACGTCCTGCAGCTCGAAAAACCATCACCGAAATTTCAGGACTACGTGCCATTCCTTGGGTATTTTCATGGTCACAAAACCGTGTTATGTTTCCAGGCTGGTACGGTGTCGGCTCAAGTTTCCAAAGCTTCATTGACAAAGCTCCCGAAAACTTGGGCATCCTACAAGAGATGTACCAATCTTGGCCCTTCTTTAAAGCCTTACTTGCCAATGTAGACATGGTGCTTTCAAAATCAAACATGAACATTGCCTTCCAATACGCCCAAATGGCAGAAAGCCAAAAGGTTCGAGATGTTTTCTTAACGATTTTAGACGAGTGGCAACTAACCAAAAATGTCATCTTAGCAATCGAGCAACGTGAGGAGCTCTTAGAAGATTTACCACACCTCAAAAACAGCTTGCACTATCGCCTGCCTTACTTTAATGTCTTAAATTATATTCAAATTGAGTTAATCAAGCGTCTGCGAGCAGGAACCCTAGACCCAAGCCAAGAAACCTTGATTCACATTACCATCAATGGCATCGCTACCGGCTTACGTAACTCAGGCTAGACCAGCCACTCAAGTCTAAGACAAGACTTGTCATAGCTCTCTAACCTCAAAAAGCAAGGTCTTGTCTTTGCTTTTTTGATTGGGCTTTTTGGGGAAAGATGGTATAATACTAGTGTTATCGATGGAGAAAATAAACAAATGCATATTGACAAAAAACACCTACTCAATTACTCAATACTGATCCCTTACATGATTTTATCAGTCTTAGGCTTGATTATTGTGTATTCTACCACCAGTGCTACCCTAGTGGATTATAGCATCAACCCTTTCAAAGCAATGATTAACCAAGGGGCATTCTGGGTGGTCAGCCTCTTGGCTATCTGGTTCATTTACCGACTAAGGCTCAATTTTTTAAAAAATGCCAATGTCCTGACAATGGCTCTGCTTGTTGAAGTCATCCTATTAATCGTCGCAAGATTCTTCACACAAGAGGTTAATGGTGCGCACGGCTGGATTGTTATTGGACGTATCAGCTTTCAACCAGCTGAGTATCTCAAAATCATCGTCATTTGGTTCTTGACCTTCACCTTTAGTCGGAGGCAAAAAGCTATCGCTGTCTATGACTATCAAGCCTTAACTAAAAGACGATGGTGGCCACGTAGTGGCAGTGACTTAACCGATTGGCGGATGGTCTGTCTCTTTTTAATCGGGCTTGTCGCTGCTCAGCCCGATCTTGGTAATGCTGCTATTATTGTGCTAACTGTCTTGATTATGGTTTCCATTAGTGGTATCGGTTACCGCTGGTTCTCAGCTATTTTTTTAAGCATCACAGCAGCATCGGCTCTATTTTTAGGTCTTATCGGACTAGTTGGGGTTAAAACCATGGCTAAAGTCCCCGTTTTTGGTTATGTGGCCAAGCGTTTCAGTGCTTTTTTCAATCCCTTTAATGATTTAACCGATTCAGGTCACCAATTAGCTCATTCCTATTATGCCATGAGTAATGGCAGTTGGTTTGGGCTTGGACTTGGGCATTCTATCGAAAAACGAGGCTACCTTCCAGAAGCCACAACCGACTTTGTCTTTTCCATTGTTATGGAAGAGCTTGGCATGATAGGCGCTTGCTTGATTTTGGCACTGGTCTTTTTCTTGATTCTAAGAATTATTCTTGTGGGGATTAAGGCTAAAAATCATTTTAATGCCATGATGGCCATCGGTATCGGTGGTATGATGCTGACACAGGTCTTTGTTAATATAGGCGGTATTTCTGGCTTAATCCCTTCTACTGGTGTTACTTTCCCATTCCTATCACAAGGAGGCAATAGCTTGCTAGTATTATCAGTAGCCATTGCCATGGTTTTAAATATTGATGCCAATGAAAAAAGAGCTGATATCCTTGAAGAAGCCGAAAAAGAACTAGGCTAAGTGAAAAACACCGTATCAAGAACCAAGAATCAACGAGGCTGGATTTTCAGCCTCTTTTCTAATGCATTTTTTTTAACCCAATTCTCAAAAATTGAGTGATTTGGTCCAAATAAAGAGGCATTTAGAGGGCAAAACAGCCTTACAAAATGATTAAATCCGTAAAAATACCGAAAAACGTATAAAAGACTTGCAATTTCATGTCAGTTTGATAGAATAAGAGGGTAAAGTTAGACCGTATTGCCTACTGTCTATCTATAAAATATATTTTATTGGAGGCTTTTCCTAAAATGGCAAAAGAAAAATACGATCGTAGTAAACCCCACGTTAACATTGGTACAATCGGACACGTTGACCACGGTAAAACTACTTTGACAGCAGCTATCACAACTGTATTGGCACGTCGCTTGCCTTCATCAGTTAACCAACCAAAAGACTATGCGTCTATTGATGCTGCTCCTGAAGAACGTGAGCGTGGTATCACTATCAACACTGCACACGTTGAGTACGAAACTGAAGCACGTCACTACGCTCACATTGACGCTCCAGGTCACGCGGACTACGTTAAAAACATGATCACTGGTGCCGCTCAAATGGACGGAGCTATCCTTGTAGTAGCATCAACTGATGGACCAATGCCACAAACACGTGAGCACATCCTTCTTTCACGTCAGGTAGGGGTTAAAAACCTTATCGTCTTCATGAACAAGATTGACCTTGTTGATGATGAAGAGTTGCTTGAGTTGGTTGAAATGGAAATCCGTGACCTTCTTTCAGAATACGACTTCCCAGGTGATAATCTTCCAGTTATCCAAGGTTCAGCTCTTAAAGCACTTGAAGGTGATTCTAAGTTTGAAGACATCGTTATGGAGTTGATGGCAACTGTTGACTCATACATTCCAGAACCAGAACGCGACACTGACAAACCATTGCTTCTTCCAGTTGAGGACGTGTTCTCAATCACTGGACGTGGTACTGTTGCTTCAGGTCGTATCGACCGTGGTACTGTACGTGTCAATGATGAAGTTGAAATCGTTGGTATCCAAGAAGAAATCACTAAAGCAATCGTTACTGGTGTTGAGATGTTCCGTAAACAACTTGACGAAGGTCTTGCTGGTGATAACGTTGGTGTCCTACTTCGTGGTGTTCAACGTGATGAAATCGAGCGTGGACAAGTTCTTGCTAAACCAGGTTCAATCAACCCACACACGAAATTCAAAGGTGAAGTTTACGTTCTTTCTAAAGAAGAGGGTGGACGTCACACACCATTCTTTGACAACTACCGTCCACAGTTCTACTTCCGTACAACTGACGTAACTGGATCAATCAAATTGCCAGAAGGTACTGAAATGGTAATGCCTGGTGATAACGTTACTATCGAAGTTGAGTTGATCCACCCAATCGCCGTTGAACAAGGTACTACTTTCTCTATCCGTGAAGGTGGACGTACTGTTGGTTCAGGTATCGTTTCAGAAATCGAAGCTTAATTTTTACAATTAAGTTTTCCCAAAATAACAATTAGAGTCAGACAACTTCTAATTGAGCACTTCCTTAGGGAGGTGCTTTTTTATGTTTTTTGCAACTCGAACTTAAAAGGGTAAATTCTCAATCTAAGTTCCAGCCTTCCTTATCCTAGAACTTAGCTTGAGAAACGCTACCAAAATAAATCCTTATTTTTTTAA
>NZ_JBLOJV010000035.1:0-14581 GCF_047785705.1 Streptococcus pluranimalium | reverse complement strand
AGAGGATGACTAGATACCTCCTTATTGGGCGGTTACAGTTGGTCGAAAAACAGCCCTGCACTTTTTTCCATCTAAGGGCAAATATTTCTGTGCTTGTTGGCGACAAGTTCCCATGTATAGTTGAAATAAGGCGTAGGCAATGACAACAGATAGAATAAATAGCGATAGTTTTAAAGCTAGTTGTTGGCTCACACCAAACTCTTGAAAATGTTGCTTTAAGCCATCATAGAGAGCCTTAACCAAAGGTTGGACGGCTAACACGACTATCGACGTCGGGTTAAATGATTTTTTTGTCTGGTCAAGTGCTTGAACACCAGAACTTAATTCAATCATTTCAACAGTAACTTTCCTAGGGAGCAATCCCCAACCATAAGTTTTGGGACTCGCAGAACTTGTATCCATAAGATACTGTCTACCATCAGATGTCTCAACAAGTTGGTAAATACCTATGCTTGATTGTTTAAACGTTAATGCTATCACAAATCTTCAATCTCCTTGATTTTATCAAAAACAAGATTACTAAAATGGTAACTAATACTAATAGGTAAAAGTGTAAATGAAAAAGCGTAGGTTGCAAAAGCAAATAAACCAACTAAAATAAGGGCTGTTTCAAAATAGGTAAAATAAGCTAAAGCGGAAATAAGCAACAAAGGTAGAAAAATGATTCCCAAACCATAATTCTTTTTACCATCTGTTGTAAATGTCACACGGTACCTTGGAGAAGCTTCAGCTAAAAGATTGGTAATTTTTCTCTTTCCAAAGTTAAAAATAAGTAAATAGATGCCATAGCTAACAAATAAAGAGACAATAAACATCATAATCTTTAACAAGAATAATTTAACAGATTCTTGATTAACAAATAAAGATTTCAAGTTTTTATAAATCACATTTACAGCAGGCTGTACCATTAACACTACAGCAGATGATCCAATTGGAGAATTTTTGACATCAAATCTTGTATCATTGCTATCAATTTCAACTATATCAACTGTTATCTGATGCCGCCTCCTTCCCCAAAAATAGAGCTTAGAAGACAGCGTTCGATTATCCATAACAAATTTTCTACCATCTATGCTCATAAGATGAAAACCGCTTGCTATCTGATTGATTTTAATATCCATTTATCTACCACCCAAATACTGATTCTAGTGTTTCCCAACCTGATTGTAATGAATTTCCGAAATCAATAACTCACCATTGCGATAATTAGCCATTATCGCAGGAGTAATGAGCATCCCTAAAAAACCAAAGAAAGCAATCAGACCATTAATAATTAGAAAAATCCCTTCTGATCCATTGGTATTCAATACAAAAAACAGAAAACAAATAAAGTGCAATAGAGAAAAGAGTTCCCAAGCGAAAATCCGTTTTCCATTCGGAATAAAGACAACCTCTCGGTGCCTGGTCCCTAAATCTTTTAATCGCCGCTGAGCTTCCCTATGAGTCATTTTTGAATAGAACTGCACACCAATAAAAGAAATAAGAAAAGTCAACGTAAATATGAAAACCTTTAATAACAACTGCTGATTAATATGCAAGGTCAAAAATATCTCCTGCAATGAGTCATAAATTAATTTTACTAACGGTTGTACTGCTAAAATAATTATCATCATTCCAGATTGAGAACTTGTTTTCACTTCAAATGACTCGTCATCATTTGGTATTTCCACCATATCAAGATGAATTGATTGAGGTAAAAAGCCTCCATAATACCTCTTTCCCCTCATTGATGTCAAATTCATGACATATTTTTTGCCATCATAACAGACAAGTAAATAAGTAGGTAAGTTAGAATAATTAAGCTCCATTTCTACCCCCAAATACTAATTCTATTGTTTCCCAACTTGATTGTATTGAATTTCCAATATTTTCAAAATGAGTATTTAAGTTATCTCCCATTTCATTGACAATATCCTTTACACCTAAAACATTATTTTCATATGCCCAGTTGGTAGCTAAACCAACACCAATACCAGCTAAAACTGCCCAACCCAAAGGATGGGCTAACATAAATCCTGTTACAACAGAAGTACTAGAAGCAATAGCTCCTGTTCCAATACTTGAATAAAGAAGACTCGATGAAAGCACTTGAACACCGATTGTCGTCATTGCAGTAGTGGCTACAGTATGCATAAAAGCACGACCTGCATTTTCTTCCTTCAAATTTCCTAAAAAATCTAATGCCATAAAAGCAGTCCCTAGCCCAGTTATCTCTTGAGTTATAGGATTTCCCATAAAGTCGACTAGGTTCCCAATAGGTAGGCTAGGGCCTGACACAGCCATTGATTTAATCCCTGATTTCCAAAGAGAATTTGAAACCGCACGACCATATCCTTTCCCGTCATAATAAACACTAAATTTGATATTATTAAAGGTTTGGTTACTTTTTTCTGCATAAACTTTGAAATAGTTAGAAAGATTTGGGAATGAGTCATCTATTTTTTCAAGTAAATTTGTCAAAAACTCCTCTGAAGCTGTTGGGACAACATTGGCTTCTAAAAATGCGACAAGGCCATCTACACCTACCACTTCCAATTTTGATGCCTTCAAAAACGCACTCATTCCCTTATCATAAAGCTTGGATTTAGGATTATCAACCAAGTACCGCCCCAGCTCATTCAACTCATCTGAATTTAAATCTTCACCTTTCTCAACCCTCTTAATAAGATCCTGAGCCCGTGTTGTGGCTCTATGCTGCCATGGTCGATTAAGCCCATCTGCCCAAGCCATACCCACTTCATCTGATATCTTGAACGTCCCTGTCTTTGAATTCCAAGACAGACTAGCCTGTCTAAGCCCCTGCTGAACAGCCTCCAAAAGGGAATGAATGTCTGAAAAAAGCGATGGTGAACTCCCACTAAACGCAACAAGCTTATCACGTTTGAGGGTCAACTCAACATGCAACTCCTGATAAGAATTTCTTAAGCCACGTAAATTAGAAATATAATGATAATCAGGTTCCTCACGACAGTACTCCCAGTCAATTAAATTCTGATAAGAGTTGATCATGCTTTGAGCTCGGTCAATGTTATCATTAAGATTGCTTTCCTTCAAGCTAATCACATCAACCCGAGACCGATACTCACTCGGTAACTTGGCACAAGCCTCCCTAATCGCCTCGTCCAAAAGAATGCACCCTTTTAGTAAAGGGATTAAAACCTGACTACTATAATCCTTGGCAGATTGATAGGCATGGCCCTGTAAGTTGCTTGTTCCAATAAAGGTTTGAAGACTGGACCTAATTGTCTCATAGGCATTAATCCGATTGGATAAAACAGCCGTCACCCCTTGAGCTTGATGGTCAGACTGACCAAGGTTCATTTCAACTCCCATCGGCTTCCTCTCTTTCTAATTGTTGCCGTTCTTTAGCTAATTCTTCTTGTCGAATCGTCAGACGACGATACTCCTGCTCCAAGTCTTCATGCTTTTGTTCTAAATCCTTCTGAGTTTTCCTACCCAGAAAGACTTAGTCATCAAAAATACGTTTAAAAACAGAGCGTTCTGACGACCTACCAAAGGCAGCTAAGGTTTCTTCTAAAAACTGGGTTGACCTTTTAGACAGTTGAGAAAAGTCAGTCATCGCCTGGCGAGTTTCTTTTAATGAACGTTCTGTTTGACTAAGACGGTCGCTCACCTGTTTCTCAGCTGTTACTAACTCATTTTGTTCCATTAATCGTAAACCCCGTACTGTAGCTCTTCTCTAGATTGTCTAATTGTTTGCCCAGTGTCTGATCCATCGCTTGCAACTCTTGAGAAACGCCCTTGAGGCTACTGGACATATTGCTAATCACTCGGTCAACTTCTCTTGCAATGCCCTGAGAAGCTTCAATGACAGCCTTGGCAACATCATTACCACCCAGTTTGGTTTGCTCATCTTTACTAACCGTCCCACTACTTGATAAGTTTTAGATTATCAATTGTTCTCTTTTTGAAACTGTTCCATTTCATTAAACAGTTCTTTTTCCTGAGTACTTCTAGGGGGAAGTTTTAAATATTTATATTTATAAAAATTCCGTCTATCCGTAGGACTAAATTCAGAAGTCCCCCATGAAGCGTAATCAAAGTTTGTACTCAATTTCTGATTTACATACGAAATAACTACTGAAGACCAAGCTGGCAAGTCATTATCATTAAATATTTTCCATAATTCATATCCCAACTCAAATTGTTCATCCAATAATTTTTCAACGTATTTATTATCTACATTAAAATCTTCAGGAATTAGAACACTATAGTGAAATGACGATGAATTTTTAGGTTTAAAATCAAAAAAGACACCACCACCGTCCTCAGACATCTCAATATTTATATAAACTTCTGTCCAATCTACTGGAATGGTTTGGTCAACACTCTTTAAAATTTCAATTATTTTTTCTTGAATCTTTTGTTCTGTACTACTCATTGTACTTTAGCCTCCTGGTTGATTTATAATTCTCCTTACCATAGGGTCATTCCCTTCAATATAGTATCTTACCTTAAATTCAGTAGGTCTCAGTCCACCATTTGCGTATATTGGTTCAATATTAACAGACACCTTTTTCGGTGGAACTTCACTTAGTGCTTTCTTCCATTCTTGCTCCATATCGAACCATACTCCACCACTACGATTTATATCTTTATGCATGGCGACTAAGTTATCGATATCACCAGAGCCTTTAAACATCGAGGCAATTAAGTGCCCTCCATCATCGTCTGCTAGCCTGTCTGCACCACCAACTTTTCGTTGACTGTATAGATTGCGAGAAGCCTTATCTAATACTAGTTCATCTGCTTCAACCGATACAATTCTTCCTAAAGAATCCGTTGTATATTTGTAACCCTGATCACTGACATATTGAATATCTGGTAAGAGTTGTTTCTTCCCATACTTACCTTTTACAATATGCTCTCCGTATGGTACTTTGGTCTTAGCACCACTTTCCATCACCTCATCCACACTACCACTCAAATTCTTCGCAAAGGCTTGAATGTTATCCGCTAAACCAGACAATTTCCCTGGAGGTGGAGTTGGCATAAAGCCATCAATCAATTGTGGTTCTAAACCAATATTAAGGCGGAAATTCTGTGCTGCAGTGCTGATTGTCTCATCCGCATGACGAAGTTTACCAGCAACATTGTCAGCTAGTGATGATACCTTATCAGCCACTAGATTGTCAAGTTGTTTCCCAAAATCATCAATTTTTAAGGCAAGATAGTGCTCTTACTTTAGAAAAATAGCAGAGCTGAAAAACAAGCTCTGCCAATTAAAACTACAAAAATACTAATACATATTGAAATAATATTTTTCACTGACAGAAATCTTATCAAGAAAATCAATTAAACTGTGAGCAATCTCTTTGTCATAATAATAAATTTTTCCCATATTATAATCTAAAAATCCGATTGATAACAATGTCGATTCATTAGCTTCAAAAAAGACTAACTTATCTTGTGTGAACTCATCATATATATCAATATCTTGATAGAATTCAAAATCATTTTCTTTATATCGAAAATCCCGAACAGATTGTGGATCCATAATACGATTAATATTGCCAATATTGCTTCCAATAAAACCATATCCTATTTTTTCATAGAATAATTTTAAATCCTCTGGAAATAAAATTCCCAGCTCACTCTCAGATGAGATAATTTCTTGAGTGTTCAACTGATGAAACTGATTATTCTTATTATTTTTTATATTACTAAATTTCATGTATTCCTCCTATTTAAACAAATTCCTAGAAATTGAATCTCCGCCATGAATACCTGCTTGATGCTCATTTGGAAACTTAGCAGGATGTATATTCCACCACTCATGTTGGCCACCAAATGAGTTTTCTATAATATGGTGAGCATCATATTTGTCACCTGCACGACGCACAATCTTTCCATTCTTACCTAACACATCTTCTGTATATGTTGGCCACTCTTGTCCAGTATATTGCTCCCATTCTGAAATTAAATTATCTTTAACTTCATTAAATTTCGCTCTATGCTTAGACGTTTCAACGGGAGAAAGTTCGGTGCCAGACGTTGCTGAAAGGATAGCTCTATGGTGGTCTTTTGGAAAATAGCAGAGCTGAAAACAAGCTCTGCTACCTTCATAACTGATTCCCGAAACTGAGAAATTAATTATAGCTATCTTAAGCAATAGTTTAAAGCTGTTCTAATAGGAAAACTCGGCATGAAACAGAGGATTATTTAATTGAATTTTCCGACATTAGTCTCTTCAACTCCTCCTGCTTCCACTTACCATAAAGAGGAGAAACTTTATCAAAAAGAGCAATTTGCTTTTCAAAAAATTTATCTTGATAAAGATGGTATGCATTGCCAATTTCTTTAGCAACTATCTCACTCGCTTTAGAAACAATGTAAGTGTCTAATAAATAATAATTCAGAGTATCCTTAGTTCCAAACACTTCTTCTTGAATCAATTTTCCTCTATCTGTATTTAATACATGGTATTTTCCATCCTCAAAAAATATTGTTCTACCATCAGAATAAGCAACATCAGGCCGATAGGAAAAAAAATACTCAAATGAACCAATTTTATTAATCCCTACTTTTTGTAATGACATTAACAATTTATTTTTTACTTCTTCCAAATCAAATATCTCTTTTAATATAAAATTTTAATCTATCTATATTGGGAATACGAAGAACTGTTATTACCTTTGACCCACATCATGAGAATAAAATTTGGTAGTATTTTTTTACTTCGGGATTATCTAAATTTACCCTCTCATCAGCAATCATTTTTTCTCTTAAAAAAAGGATATTCTCAAAATCTTTAATAAGAACTTTATAATTTTCAAAAAAACTATTCAATGTTTCAATATCAACTGCTTCAATGGTTTCTGGTAAGTATTTCTCACCATTTTCTACATAGCATACTAAACAAATATAAGCCACTGCATTAGCAATGCAGCTCCAAATTGCTGGATTACTAACCGAATCTAAATCAAAATAAGTTAAGATGTCTTGTTCATCTAAATTCTCCAATCTACCATATAACGTATCAGGGTCTGTATGTTTACCCAGTAAAAAATTATTGGTCATTTCTAGAGTTTTAAAAACAAACTGAACATATTCTTCTTTGCATAAAAGACTTACAATATTTTCGGTTAAAATTTGAAGAAAAAAAGCTAAATCTTTATTCGTTTCCATCATTCCTCCTAATTAACATAGATACCATTTTTTACAATAAATTCTGCTCTTCCATTCGGTTTAACACCATCAATAACTTCTGAAGTTACTTTAATTTCTAACTTGGGATACATTTCACTAAGCTGTTTGATTACGCCTGAAGATTTATCTGGGTTCCCTAATCCACTCAAGCATGTCGGACAGACACCTTTAGGATTAGACTGATGTAACCTCAATGTCCCTTCAATATCTTCGGGATTTAAGCCTAGTTTATTCACAGCCTCCACAAATTTATTAGCGATATCCTCCTCAGCATGCCGAGTGGCTGACGGTACTTTACCAGAACTTTTTATTTCCCTGTCTGGCATCACCTCATCCAGATCAGGCAAACCAGCTTCTTTTCGAACCTTTGGAGAACCTCCTTCAAAAATTATACCTTCAAGTCCAGGAACATCTGTTTTACCAATTGCAATAGTATCAGTTTCTGGTACGCCCCACTTTTTCCGAAGTATATTTAACTCTTCGGTAGGGTTAGGTAAGATCTTATCAATTTCTGAACTCCCTCCCCCACCATTCAACGTAAATCGTTTACTAGCTTCCAATCCCTCATCAATCTGTGAGCCTGGCATAATGACTGTTGCATTATGTTTACCGAAGTCAGGATTAAATATACCATCAGCCAACTGGTAGGCATCATCTCGAACAGAACGAAGTAAATCTGTTGTCTGTCTACCCCAATCATCAACTTTTGTAATGAGTTGTTTTCGGAAATCGTCCACGTTCTTAAGAACAACCTTGAAATTATCCACATTCTTAGCCGCCTGCTCCATACCTTCTTTGAAGCTGGTTTTAAGGCTTGCCTTGATACCTGCAAAACCTGCTACCTTGCCTGTCTTGGCCAAATCATTGAGGTAACCAACACCTGGCACAAGGTCAAACAAGGCAAAGGCTCCACGCATCAAGCGCTCACCATCATCAAGCTCACGACCAGTCATCCAGTCCTTACCTGAAGCAGCTGAATACATGTCCGCTGCCGCCAAAGCAACGCCTGCCACAGCTCCTGCAGGAGGACAGAAGATGCTCAAAATAACAACTCCAGCCGCTAAAAGAAGGTCTCGTTTCCCCTCAAAAGCCGCCTTCTCATCATTAAGGGAATGATAAGTAAAGGCTCTAGTCTGATGGCTGGCAAAGAGGTAATCCTCTTCGGTCAGCTTGCTCTCTCTGTAGTCATCGCTAGACTTATAGGCCTCATACATGGCTTGGAGACGTGTCTTATAAGGATTGTCAACCTGATAAAGTTCCTTGAGACCAACTTCTTTGGCCAAGACTTCCCGAGTACCCATGTACTGGCCAGCATCGCTATAGATGATCTCAGTTTTCTTAAACCCAATCTGGTTACTGGTCTTGTAGTCGCTGATGTTCAAGGCCTCTAGCCGATCCCCAACCTTGTCCAGCTTTTCATAGAAAGGCTGGTCAATTTTATCCTTCAGGTACTGTTGCACCTTACCAGCATAGGTTTCTAAAGCGGTCAGTTTAGACTGTAAGCTAATCGCCGTCACATGGTCATCATGGAAGTGAAGATTGCCAATAGCCCCATCCACATCCAGCTCATTGATGGCCCGCTTGGCCTTCTCCGTAATCTCAACCAGGGACTTGATCCGATTCGAAAAGCCCTGACTACCACTACCGCCAATGCCACTATAGGAGGACATAGCTGGACCGCCCCAGCTGCTGTAACTGCCACCACTAAAACCACCACCGGAGCCAGTCTCAGTGACAGAACCTAAAGCACCCTTCATCTTGCTCCACTTGTGAAGATGAAGTTCAATGTTTTTGGTCATTGGCTACCTCCTTCCTCTGGTGGGAACAACTGCCTCAAATTATCAGCCAGCTGACCACCGCCCTGCAAACTATCTCGGAAGTTCTGTGCCAGAACCTCATCCTGTTCCAGCCATTGATTCATGAGGTGGAAAACCTCACCATTGGCTCGACTGTACAAATCACCAACCTCATTGACCTTGTTTAGCATCTTATGGTGATCTTTTGGAAAAATAGCAGAGCTGAAAACTAGCTCTGCTAATTACTGCTACTCCTGCACCAACAAATCATAAGGGAAATAATCTAAATTTTTCAATCGCTCATCATAAATACCTTTGATTTTACAAGTTGCCGCCGTATCAAAAGCCCAGTAACCATAGTAACCACGATTGTCATAATGATGTGTCTCATACCAAGGTGCATCTGAATGTTCATAATACCAAAAACCTTGGGCTTTTTGAACACTGTCAAAATCATCACCAATCATATTCTGATACTCTAAAACTGAACGATATGGGACAATTTTGTCATGAAACAGATAAGCCATATAGTACTCAATCACACCATCGGTATGTGTTAATTGGTCATAAATTGATTTTAATACATCAATAAACTCTTCCTTACGCTCACTATAAAGGACTCCCAAAGCAAATACATCAACTGCTCTATAAAATGGTACACCCTCCTTAGCAACCTGATTCAAATAAATTAAACAACCTTTATAATAATCAAATAGATTATCAGTCTCAACTCCAATGGAGTAGCCGATTTTGAAGAGGGTTTCATAATTTATCACTAAATTTCTATAATAATTCTGTCTATTTTCATCTTTTATTAAATGCTTTTTTGCTAATCGTGTTTCCAAATTTTTTATATATAAACTATTTTTAGATTTAAAGTATTCTATATCCTTTTGTTTATCTCGCAACATCTTAAAATTCCTCTATGGTCTAATAATTTTACCACTACTATCTAAATTATTGATAGTAATAACTCCATTTTTCTTAATATTGACTAGCTGCGTTCCAACTAAACCATCATCCATAGCTTCAAAAATAATATTAGCTTGTTCATCTCCCAAAGCATCAACCAATCTATCACCAATCCACTTACTCTCCATTTGCTTAGTGCCATCTTTCAGGTAACTCAACCGCGAGCCACCATACTTAGCTTCCGCGATAATATACGGCGGATGCCCATCTGGATTATGGTAAACACCATCAATGCCGTGGTGTGTAACATTATCAAGGTCGGCAGTGATGTCCAAACTGATACGCTCATAACCCCGTTGACGGAAAATTTCATCAGTGGTCATCTCGCCATAGTTACCCTTACGCATATTGGTCAACAGTTCTTCGACACCGTCATCAACTTTTCCAATGAGGTCTTGCTGTTTTAGAATATCGTCAACCGAGTGAACACCTAGATACTCTGGAATATCACCTTTTTTCAAGAGTTCAATAAACTCCTCTTTTGTCGTATAGAAGTGATGACGAGATTTAAGCCGAGCTAAACTCTTATCTCCTGCACCTTTGACAAATTGTTCTGCTGGTGTGATTAATTTACTGCCTATGGCTGTATCACCTACTGTTGTTTCCACAACATCAGCCATCATCATGCTCTGACCTGTCATCGCATCTTCGACAACACCAATCGTAGGAAGATTTAATGAAAAAGCCTTTGCTCTCTCCAAACCTTCTTGAGCAGCCTTGGATAATCCTAGGGCTGATTCATCTACTAAATCAAGACCAAATGTTGTGAATTGCTTACCATAATTATCAACCTGACGAACAACCTTCTTCCCAAAGTCATCCACATTCTTGAGCAGAACTTTGAAATTATCGACATTCTTAGCCGCCTGCTCCATGCCTTCTTTGAAGCTGGTTTTAAGGCTTGCCTTGATGCCTGCAAAACCTGCCACCTTACCTGTCTTGGCCAAGTCATTGAGGTAACCAACACCTGGCACAAGGTCAAACAAGGCAAAGGCTCCCCGCATCAAGCGCTCACCATCATCAAGCTCACGACCAGTCATCCAGTCCTTGCCTGAAGCAGCTGAATACATGTCCGCTGCCGCTAAGACAACACCTACCACAGCTCCTGCAGGAGGACAGAAAATGCTCAAAATAACAACACCAGCCGCTAAAAGAAGGTCTCGTTTCCCCTCAAAAACCGCCTTCTCATCATTAAGGGAATGATAAGTAAAGGCTCTAGTCTGATAACTGGCAAAGAGGTAATCCTCTTCGGTCAGCTTGCTCTCTTTATAGTCATCGCTAGACTTATAGGAGTCATACATGGCTTGGAGACGTGTCTTATAAGGATTGTCAACCTGATAAAGTTCCTTGAGACCAACTTCTTTGGCCAAGACTTCCCGAGTACCCATGTACTGGCCAGCTTCGCTATAGATGACCTCAGTTTTCTTAAACCCAATCTGGTTACTGGTCTTGTAGTCGCTGATGTTCAAGGCCTCTAGCCGATCCCCAACCTTGTCCAACTTTTCATAGAAAGGCTGGTCAATTTTATCCTTCAAGTACTGTTGCACCTTACCGGCATAGGTTTCTAAAGCGGTCAGTTTAGACTGCAAGCTAATCGCCGTCACATGGTCATCATGGAAGTGAAGGTTGCCAATAGCCCCGTCTACATCTAGATCATTGATGGCCCGCTTGGCCTTCTCCGTAATCTCAACCAGGGACTTGATCCGATTCGCAAAGCCCTGACTACCACTACCGCCAATGCCACTATAGGAGGACATGGCTGGACCGCCCCAGCTGCTGTAACTGCCACCACTAAAACCACCACCGGAGCCAGTCTCAGTGACAGAACCTAAAGCACCCTTCATTTTGCTCCACTTGTGGAGATGAAGTTCAACGTTTTTGGTCATTGGCTACCTCCTTCCTCTGGTGGGAACAACTGCCTCAAATTATCAGCCAGCTGACCACCGCCCTGCAAACTATCTCGGAAGTTCTGTGCCAGAACCTCATCCTGTTCCAGCCATTGATTCATCAGGTAGAAAACCTCACTATTGGCTCGACTATACAAATCACCAACCTCATTGACCTTGTTTAGCATCTTAGCGTAATGTTCCATCGCCTTAGAAGCCTCCCCGCCCTCATAGTATTTGGTCTGAGACAAGGCTTGGAGCTTCGGTGCCAGACGCTGTTGAAAGGATAGTTCTATGGTGGTCTTTGGGAAAATAGCAGAGCTAAAAACAAGCTCTGCTAAAGAAAACTATAGGCTACTGTTTTTCACTTCCTTGAACCACTTATCAAACTCTAAGCGAGGAAGCAATTCTTCATCCTTAGAATATCGTCCTTCATAACTATACTTGACATCAAGACTATTAGTTACATTATCGTAAATCAGCCACATTTCAGTTGGGTGTTCTCTTTGATATTGCTGACACAACTGAATAATTTTTGAAATATCTTCAATCCCATAATCCAACAACGCAAACATCATCTGATCAGAAGCATCTACTGGATGAGGTAATACAGTATTCACTTTATGAATTTTTACTATTTCTTCTTTAATTTGAAAAAATAGATTAAAACTATGAAGACTATCTGCAATAGCATAAATATAAATTTTTTCAGCCTGCCCCTGGACATACTCTAATCCAAGAGATACCATACCAACTTGAATACTCATTAGCTGTTCTTCAAACACTTCCATCGTTTAACTCCTCTGTTATTTATTAATATTCGGTATTATTTCCTTGTAGGGTTCGCCATCAATCTTATAATTGACTTCAAAACTTTTAGGACGCATTGAGTCTATATCATAGGTTATCTTAATATCAACTTCAATATTTTTGGATTTTTCTAAAGCTTCTGCCCAATCACGTTCAATACGTCGATATTCTTTCAAGTTAACATCTTTGGCCTGTGAAATCAAATTATCTAGCTCTGGAGAGCCACCAAATAAATCGCCAAAAATATGTCCTGCATGGTCCCCGACTTGCTTATCTAGAGTTTGACGTTTATGAGACAAGCGTCCATTATGAAGCTTGAATTGTAAGTTCTCCGCGTAAGCTCTATCTATACGTCCAAATTCATCTGTACGATATAAATAATTATGCTCACCAGTCTGATAAATAACATTAGGCTTAGGATATTTACCATTCATATGACTGCCGTCAGTCAAAATCTCGTCAGCTTGCTTTGTCCAGTGTTCTGCAACTGACTCAACATTTCCCCCACCATTCAAGGTAAATCGCTTACTAGCTTCTAACCCCTCATCAATCTGTGAGCCAGGCATATAAACATTAGCAATATGTTTACCAAAGTTGGGATCAAATGAGCCATCTGCTAATTGATAAGCCTCGTCCCGAATTGAGCGAAGAATATCTGTCGCCTGTTTCCCAAAGTCATCAATTTTAGTGACAACCCGCTTCCCAAAGTCATCCACGTTCTTAAGAACAACCTTGAAATTATCGACATTCTTAGCCGCCTGCTCCATGCCTTCTTTGAAGCTGGTTCTAAGGCTTGCTTTGATACCAGCGAAACCTGCCACCTTACCTGTCTTGGCTAGGTCATTCAAATAACCAACACCTGGTATTAAGTCAAATAAGGCAAAGGCTCCACGCATGAGACGCTCACCATCATCAAGCTCACGACCGGTCATCCAGTCCTTACCTGAAGCAGCCGAATACATGTCCGCTGCCGCTAAGGCAACACCTGCCACAGCTCCTGCAGGAGGACAGAAAATACTCAAAATAACAACACCAGCCGCTAAAAGAAGGTCTCGTTTCCCCTCAAAAACCGCCTTCTCATCATTAAGGGAATGATAAGTAAAAGCCCTTGAAGAGTTAAGGCTCTATAATTTCTGTAGTGGATAACTCCACCACGGAGATTATAGAGCCTTTTAAGTATGAAAAAAGTCCCATATGACTTACAATGAAAAGCGACAAAACTCACATTAGAGGCTCTTTGTCAACTGTAGTGGGTTGACAATTAGCCCTTTATTTTATCAAATCTATAGGCTACCATACCTCCTTCCTCTATAAATAGAATTTTAACTGTTATTTTTTTTCTGAAATTCTTCCATCTCTTCAAACAATTTCATTTCTAATTCATTTTGAGGGATTTTCCCAAGATGTGTATATTGAAAATATTTTAATCTTTGATTGGATGTATAAGAACTATTTAACCAATCTGCATAATCAAATTCAACTTTTAATGTTGATTGATTATGTACAATAATTGTCATACATACCCATTTTTCTTGACCATTCTTATCTAACAGGTTATGTATTTCTCGTGAAGTAGACATTAACTCATTAAACCCATTCATATACTCTGAAAATGAAATGTTATATTCCTCTGGAATATCATGAGAGTATTTATATTTCTCTTCCTCCTCTGAACTATTATAATAGAATAACGTTTCTCCTTCACCATCTTGTAATTCAGTATAAATGTATAAATCCTTCCAATTAATTGGTATCATTGCATTTGTAACTTCAACCATTCTCTTTATTAACTGATTTAATTCATTTTCAAACATAGTTAACCTCCTGCTTTATTATTAACCTGACGGATTCTAATAGGCTCACCTTCAATTTTATACCTGATATTGAAACTATCTGGTCTAACTGAACTTGAACCATAAACAGGTGTAATCGCCCAATAACGGAGTA
>NZ_JBLOJV010000034.1:0-15012 GCF_047785705.1 Streptococcus pluranimalium | reverse complement strand
TAACCCCAAGTGTTATCAAGGCATCTTGTCATCAGGTCTAGGTTTGAGACTTGGCGAGCATGAGTCACTGTCTAAAAACAGTGGACAACAAAAGTATAGTTTGTGTCATCTTCTATTTTACCCCCCCCCCCCCCCATTTTGTCAAGTATTTTGCTTGATTTGGCGGGGTTTTTAGCGGTTTTTAAGGCTTGTTTGGATAAGGGAAAAAGTAACTTTAGGAGGTCATCTCTTTCATTCATTTTTAGCTTGACTAGAGCTAGAGGATGGCTCAAAAAATCCCCTTGGAAAAGGCTTCCAAAGGGATCGGTTATTTAAGCGTAGATGAGTTTGTAAAGGGCTACTGCCAGGATGCTGGCAAGGATGGGTGCGACTACTGGTACCCAGGCATACCACCATCTGGAGTCGGCTTTATGCTGACCAAGTACTGTTTTTGGTAGGAGGTGGTGTAGGAGACGTGGGCCAAAGTCACGCGCTGGGTTGAGGGCTGGGCCTGTTGGCCCTCCGAGGCCTGTCACCAAGGCCATGACGAGAAAGCCTAGCGCCATGTGGGATACGGCTTGTCCGGCATTGAGGTGAGCACCAAGTTGGACTTTGGCTGTGATCTCTGACACGTCTAGGCCTTGTTTGGTCGCAAACTGAGCTACCTCAGCGCCAAAGTAATGCTTGGTCATGGCTAGAGCTCCCATGAAGAGGACAAAAGAGCCAAAAAACTCGTTGATAAAGCCATTGATTTTGGCACCCTTACGGGTGTCAACGGCTTGCGTGTCCAGTGAGGAAATCGTCGCAAAAGACCCTAAAATATGACTGGGATTGTCTGTCGCTAGATAGTAAGGGCGATAAGCCGCCACGACAACAGCCTGACCTGCCATAGCTCCCAGGATTTGGGCGATGATGTAGGGGAGGACTTGAGCCCAAGGGAAATAGCCTGATACGGCCAAGCCAAGGGTGAAGGCAGGGTTGATGTGGTTGCCAGAGACATTACCAAACATCAGAGCTGGGATCATAACCCCCATGCCATAGCCAATCGCAATGGTCAGCCAGCCACTAGCATGCCCTTTTGTGCCTTTGAGTTCAACGTTGGCAACAGCCCCGTTCCCAAGAATGATGAGAAAGGCTGTTCCAAGAAATTCTGTGATATACTTTACAGTCCATGTCACGTCCATGTGTTTTGATTTCCTTTCGAAGATGTGATGTTTTCTTTTTTCGACATTCACCATTTTATCAAGTATAATGGATAAAGTAAAGCCTATTTCGCGATAAAAACGTTTACTTAAGGAGACTGATATGCACTATAATCAATACAGCTACATTCCCACTCAGGCTGACGAGGCTATTTTAGAGTTGACTGCCCTAGGGTTTGAGGTGTCTGCTGATGTCAGCTTGACAGCTCATATGGAGAGCTTCACCCGCAAGGTATTATCGCTCCAATTTCAAGACACTGACTATGCGCTGTCACTGATGATTGCTGATTTTGAGACCGATCTTCTGACTTTTTTTAAGGAAGGACATTTGCTCACCAAAGCCGTCTTCAATACCATCGCTCTTCAACTGCTTGGATTTGTCCCAAACCTTGATTTTACCGATGTGATGGCTTTTAGTGATGAGATTGGCTTTCCGGTGAGGTTTGAGCAAGGCCTGGTGGCTCTCTATCATCTGCTAGCTTGTCGGACTAAGTCTGGCAACAGCTTGATCGATAGTCTGGTCGCTAAGGGGTTAATCCCTGTGACCAATGACTATCACTATTTTAATGGGAAGAGCTTGGCAACGTTTGACACGACTGATCTTATCCGAGAGGTGGTCTATGTCGAGTCAGGTGTTGATACTGATCATGATGGAGAGATTGATCTGGTCAAGGTCTCAATCATCCGTCCTAAAACCAAGCATCAACTGCCTGTCATGATGACTGCCAGTCCCTATCATCAAGGCGTGAATGAGCCAGCTAGTGAGCGTTTGACCCACAAGATGGAGAGAGAACTCCTCAAAAAAGAAGTCAGACAGATCTCTGTTGAGAATCGTGAGATCACCGTTCTAAGCTCTGATAGCCCCGCTCAAGAAGTGAGCGACACGCAAGAAACTTTTCTCTATACGAATAGCTACAGTCTCAATGACTATATGCTGGCACGTGGTTTTGCCAATGTCTATGTCTCAGGTATCGGAACCATCCAATCCGATGGTTTCATGACGACTGGTGACTATCAGCAGGTCCAAGCCTACAAGGCAGTTATCGACTGGCTGAATGGTCGGGCCCGTGCCTTTATCAGTCGTGACCGTAAGCGTCACATCAAGGCGACTTGGGCTTCTGGTAAGGTCGCAACAACAGGCCTGTCTTATCTAGGAACCATGTCAAATGCCTTAGCCACTACTGGTGTTGATGGGCTTGAAGTGGTTATTGCTGAAGCTGGCATCTCATCGTGGTACAACTACTATCGTGAAAATGGTCTGGTGACCAGTCCTGGTGGCTTTCCTGGTGAGGATTTGGACACCTTGACTGCTTTTACTTATTCGAGAAACTTAGCCGCGGGTGACTATCTTCGCCAAAACATGCGGTATGAAAAACTGCTCAAGGAACAAGGTAAGGCTGCCTCTCAAGAGACTGGTGACTACAATCAATTTTGGCATGATCGTCATTATGTTATCCATGCCGACAAGGTCAAGGCTCGCATGGTCTTTACCCACGGCACTCAAGACTGGAATGTTAAACCCATCCATGTCTACCAGATGTTCAATGCGTTGCCTGCTACTGTCTCTAAGCATCTCTTTCTCCATCATGGGGCTCATGTTTACATGAACGCTTGGCAGTCTATCGACTTTAGAGAAAGCATGAACGCCTTACTCAGTCAGCTCATGCTAGGGCAGGAGACGGCCTTTGCGTTGCCGAGGGTTATTTGGCAGGATAATCAGACTGAGCAGATGTGGAAAGCTCTTGATGATTTTGGTGGTGAGCAGGTCGAGACATTCTCACTGGGATTTGGGCAAAAAAAGATTGCCAATCGCTATTTGGATGACGACTTCACACGCTATGGCAAAGACTTTAATAGCTTTAAAGTTGACTTATATAACGATAAGGCCAAGGCCATCACGATTGACCTCGATCTTGCTAAGGATCTTGCGATCAATGGTGCTATGACGCTCAAGCTAAGCGTCAAATCAAGTATCGATAAGGGACTCTTATCAGCTCAAGTCCTTGACTTTGGCTCTAAAAAGTACCTACAGGCTATCCCAGAAAACCTCAGCTTGTCCGTAGACAATGGCAGATGCTTTCAGATGGAGACCCTTAGAGAGTTGCCCTTTAAAGAAGAACCCTACCGTGTCATCTCAAAAGGACACCTCAACCTCCAGAATCGTCACGATCTCCTCAGCGTTGAGGAGGTCACTCCTGATGACTGGATGACCATCTCACTGACCTTGCAACCAACCATTTACCATCTCAAGGCAGGAGATAAACTCCGTGTCATCCTCTACACCACTGACTTTGAGCACACCGTTCGAGATAATAGCGACTATCACCTAACCATCGACCTAGAAAAGGCCTCACTTGAAGTGCCGATGCTGTGAGATAGGATATTTGCCAAGAATGAATCAAAAGAGCATTTAATATCCCCCAAAAACATGGTACAATAAAAAGGTAACCAGTCATAAAGGCTGGCAACAACTAACACGCTTTAACCCTCAAAAGGATAGAGTGTTGAAATGCCTCTATAAACGTCAATTTTACCTTTGCCCCATATAGCAATCCAACTAAAATCAACTATCCAAAAAAACTAGCAACAAAGGAGATTACACAACGATGATGAATATGCAAAACATGATGAAACAGGCTCAAAAGCTCCAAAAGCAAATGGAGCAAAAACAAGAAGAGCTTGCTGCTACTATTTTTACTGGCAAGTCAGCTCAAGACTTGGTTGTCGCTGAGTTTTCAGGCGATAAAAAACTAACCACTATCACTTTCGCTGAAGCTGTGGTTGATCCTGAAGACATCGAAACCCTTCAAGACATGACCGTACAGGCTATCAACGACGCCCTTGGTCAAATTGATGCAGCCACTCAAAAAACAATGGGCGCATTCGCTAACAAATTACCATTTTAGAACCTGTATTCACAAAAACCTTCTCCACTTGGAGAAGGTTTTTGTACTATTTTTGATCATCTCATAGTAGCGACTATCACGTCTGTATAATATAGTCAAATGAATTAACTTTTAGACAAGGAACTGAGACGCAGGCAGTACTGGAGTACGGCAAGTTGAAAGCGACGATGTATCAAAGTTAATTCAAAAGGCTATAGTATCAACTTCTTGTCAATCAAACAAGCCACCTAGAGTAGCGAAGGGATTGTCTCCGTGACTTTCTTCTTGTTGATCTAAAAAAGATTTGTTACTATCAAACTCTAACAATTTTTCGTAGACAAGAGCTGTCATGCGTGCATCTTCTAGGCTATTATGCCCCTTGCCCTTAACCCCTAAAAAGGTTGCGACTGTCTGTAATTTGAGGTTGGTGATGCCATTTAAATCGCTACTTCTACGCTCAAAAGCCTCATCGTAAACATCTAGGGCATAAAGAGAGGCTAGGTCCAAACCATTTTCAGCCAAAATCGGCAAATCTGACTGATGCGCATTGTAACCAATCAAGGGCGTCTCATTGACAAAGGCTGCAAAATCAGCAAGTACAGTCTCTAGGCGGGGAGCACTTGCAATCTTCTCAGACGTAATGCCTGTCAGCCCACTGATAAAACTTTGCAGCGGTACCTCGCTATAAACATAGCTATCAAAATGAGCGACCTCCTCATGAGCAGCATATTTAACAGCCGATAGTTGAATGATATGGCTCACATGATTGACGGTGTTAAATTCCAAATCAAAAGCGACATAGTCTTCTAAATGTTCCATCGTAACCTCACTTATCTCTTAAAAAAGAGCCTTCAATGGCTCTCACTTTTTTTTCTTATGAAAGACACGAAAGAAAAATCCGTGGTTAACCGCTTCTTCGTGCTTTTCTTGGATTTCTTGTGCCTGGCTGCGAGCCTGATGCGCCGCTTCTTTAGCTTCTTCAAGTTCCAACTTCAGATTTTCCTTATCCTGCATGGCGGTCAGGGTTAGCTGTTGTTGCTGATCAATTTGCTTGTCTTTTTCAGCGATTTGCACATCCTTAACACGCATCTGCTCATCCTTGGCAGCAATCTGAACATCTTTAGCCTTCAACTGCTCGTAGAGACGCGTAATCTCAGAGTTTTTCTCATCAATCAAGAGTTCTAAGACTTCACGTTGCTTCGTCTCTTCATCAATAGGATCATCCTCAAAAATCGTTTTTTTATAAATTTCTTCCAGCTTGATTAGCCCATTGCGATTAACAACCGTCACGCCCTTATCATTTTTGTCAATATCTTCTTCTGGAAGTGTTTTGATACGATTATTAATTGCTTGACGACTGACGCCTAAAATTTCAGCTAATTCACTGACTGTCTTTTCAATAGCCATCTGACCCTCTTTTACTGTTTTACTTATCAAAATAGTATCACAAAGACCTTTTGATGTCAATTTAGGTCTCAAAAAAAGACCCCTAAAAAGCCCTTATCTCGTCTTTTCACGATGAACATGTGTTACAATAACACTATGACACATTTTGACACCATTATTATCGGTGGTGGCCCTGCTGGCATGATGGCAACCATCTCAGCGAGCTTCCACGGTAAAAAAACCTTACTTTTAGAAAAAAATCGCCGCTTGGGTAAAAAATTAGCCGGAACTGGCGGTGGACGCTGTAACGTGACCAACAGTGGTAGCCTCGAAGACTTGATAGAAGGCATCCCTGGTAACGGTCGCTTTCTCTATAGTGTCTTTTCTCAATTTGACAACCATGATATCATCGCCTTTTTTGAAGACAATGGGGTTAAACTCAAAGAGGAAGACCACGGGCGGATGTTCCCAACAACGGATAAATCCCGCACCATTATCCAAGCCCTAGAAAATAAAATCCTTGAACTCAAAGGACAAATCAAGACCCAATGCGAGGTCATTTCCGTCAAGAAAAAGGACGATCTCTTTATCATCAAATCGGCTAATGAGCAGTTTAGCTGCAACCAGTTGATTGTGACAACTGGCGGCAAAGCCTACCCCTCAACAGGGTCAACAGGATTTGGACACGACATCGCCCGTCATTTCAAACTGGAAGTGACTGACATCGAAGCGGCTGAAAGCCCCCTTTTGACCGACTTTCCCCACAAGCCCCTACAAGGCATTTCTCTCGATGACATCACCCTGTCTTATGACAAGCACATCATCACCCACGACCTGCTCTTCACCCACTTTGGCCTCTCTGGCCCTGCCGCTCTACGCATGTCCTCCTTTGTCCGTGGTGGCGAAATCCTATCACTTGATGTCCTTCCCAAATTGACGCGAGAAGAGATTAGTCAGTACCTAAGCGATAACCGTGACAAATCCATCAAAAATGGGCTAAAAGGACTGATACCTGAGCGTCTAGCTGATTTTTTATCCGAAGGATTCCCCGAAAAAATCAAACAGATGGATCCCAAGCAGATTGAACAGCTGATTGATAAGCTCAAAAGCACCAAAATTCCGGTCACTGGTAAGATGACCTTGGCCAAGTCCTTTGTGACAAAAGGAGGCGTTGACCTCAAGGAAATCAATCCTAAAACCCTAGAAAGTAAAAAAGTCGCTGGACTGCATTTTGCGGGTGAGGTCTTGGACATCAATGCCCATACAGGTGGCTTTAACATTACCTCTGCCCTTTGCTCTGGCTGGGTTGCAGGTGCATTACATTACTGATTTGTCAAAAAGTCATTATTTTCTCTTGCTACTTTTTGACTTTTTTGATAAACTTTAATAGTTAACCAGTTAAATATTAAAAGGAGGCATCATGGCAAAAAAATCTAAAATTGCTCGCTTTGAAAAGCAACTCAAATTGATCGAACAGTACGCTGATCTTCGTCGTGAACTAAAAGAAAAAGGGGACTATGAAGCCCTTCGAAAATTACCACGTGACTCAAACCCTAACCGTTTGAAAAACCGTGACCGCATCGATGGTCGTCCGCACGCTTACATGCGTAAATTCGGTGTCAGCCGTATCAATTTCCGTCAATTAGCCCATAAAGGGCAAATCCCTGGCATCAAAAAAGCCAGTTGGTAAGCCGCTTAGGACGGTAGGCTATTAAAACCAATAGGATTATTAAGCCCACCAAAGGGTAGCCTAGATGAGGCGACTTGCTTTGGATTGAACCAAGAGTCACCAAAGCAACGATATTGCCCTATTGATGTTTGAAACCTATCAAATCTCCCTGATTGATCGTCACCGTCCTAGTCTACCAATCATATAAACCCAAAAAGGTGTTGAGCTGTGGCTCAACACCTTTTTGGGGTTTGCTTCTCCTCAATGTGATAAGTCAAAGACCTGTCTTTTTTTGGAAAGCGTGTTACAAAAGAGCCTCTAAGGCATCTATATCTTCTTGAGTGGTTGACCAGCTGGTCGCAAAGCGAACGACTGTGTGATGTTCATCATACTTTTCCCAGGGGCTAAGGACGACTTTGTCGCGAAGGTTTTGTAGCTGAGTGTTTTCCATAATCACGAACTGTTGATTGGTTGGGCTTTCGATATAAAAGCGGTAGCCCTTGTTTTTTAATAAAGCTTTTAGTTGCTCAGCTAGGCTTAAAGCCTGCTCTCCAATCTTCAAGTACAAGTCATCTGTAAAGAATTGTGCAAACTGCAGACCAATAAAACGACCTTTGGCTAAGAGTGCTCCATGCTGCTTGACAATGGCTGGAAAATGCTTGGGCATGTTGTTTTTGGTATAGATCAATGCCTCACCAATCATCGCTCCTAGCTTGGTCCCACCGATATAAAAAACGTCACAATAATCAGCAATATCTTTTAAGGTCACATCGCTATCTTTAGATGCTAAACCATAACCTAGACGAGCACCGTCAAGAAAGAGCGGGATCTCATAGCGACGGCAAACGTCAGCTAAGGCTGCTAGCTCTTCTTTGCGATAAAGCGTCCCATACTCTGTCGGATGGGTCACATAGACCATTCCTGGAAAGACCATGTGCTCGTAGGCTTCGTCTTGGTAAAAATCCTTGAGATATTGGTCAACCTGCTTGGCACTCAGTTTTCCCTGATGATGAGGAAGGGTCAAGACCTTGTGACCAACAAACTCAATCGCACCAGCCTCATGTGTCGCAATATGACCAGTATCTGCTGACAAAACACCCTCATAGGACTTGAGCAGACTAGCAATCGCAATCTGATTGGTCTGTGTGCCACCTGCTAATAGTTGAATTTGGGCGTGAGGACAGTCGATGGCTTGAAGGATCTTGTCAATGGCTTGAGCCGTGTAATCATCCAAACCATAACCAGACTGATTGATGGTATTAGTGTCTATCAGAGCCTGCAAGAGTTTTGGGTGAACGCCTTCATTATAATCATTTTCAAAATGTAACATAAAACCTCTTTCTTTAAGCAAAATGCTAGGTCTAAATGACAACTCATTGATAGCAAACCATCAGCATTTAGGACAATCATCATCTAATTATTTTTTTGAATGTTCGAAATTTTTTCTATTATAACAAAAATACCGCCCAAACTCAAGCGGTGTTTATTAGGGATCGGTTATCATTTGCCATAGTTGATAGTGCTCATCACATTACAAAGCCAGTGATATGAGGCTATCATTTCCTCCTTTGGTATTAGCTAGCTTGTTGCAAGCCTGTTAAAAAGTCATTGTATAATTTATTTCTACCCATCAATTGATGATGAGTTCCAAAATCGACGACTTGCCCGCCCTTGTCTAAAACTAATATCGCATCAGCTTTTTTGACCGTATGTAATCTATGAGCGATGGTTAAACGCGTTTTTCCTGCTGTTAGTTTATCAATTGCTTTACTGATAAGGCGTTCTGTAACACTATCTAAGCTAGCTGTAACCTCATCAAGTAGATAGATGGGATGCTCTAATAGCAAAGCTCTTGCAATATTGAATCTCTGTTTCTGACCTTCAGACAATCCTGTACCACTATCAGAAATCTCAGTATCTAAACCCTTTTCTAAATCATTTACCACCTTGGTCAAACCAAGTTCCTTTAGAACCTCGTGGAGACGTTCTTCAGATACGGATTGATTTTTTCCATAAAGCAAATTATCTTTAATACTGCCATGAAAGAGCGTATTATCCTGGGGAATGTAAGCGATCATATTTCTAACTTGCTCTTTCGATAGTGTTGAGAGATTGCTATTCCCAATGGTAATTTCCCCATCATAATCTTGATAGTATGTCATCAATAAGGAGAAGATGGTAGACTTCCCTGATCCACTTGGACCGACAATGGCAACGTGCTGTCCTGATTCAACACTTACTGATAGACCATTCAAAACATTTTCTTGATCATAGGCAAAATTAACATTGTTAATAACAATATTTGACCCAACAAGTGCCTTCTCTGCTGTTTGAGTGTCCTCTTTTTCAAGATTCAAAATGTCTATTAAACGATTTGAAACACTATTAAACTCTGTTAGCTCTGTCATAGATTCCGAAATATCAGTGACTGGATCAATCAGCTGAGTCATATATAACATAAATGTCATTAAAGTACTCATCGTCATACTACCTTTAGACACTTCCATACCGGCTACAACTAAAAGTAATATCATAAAACTCATCATCAGACCATTAACTAGAGTATTCTGGATAGATGATAGCCCAATAATTTTTTTAAAATGATTAGTTAATCTATCAAACGTATAAGACATGGCTCTCTGCTCACTATCTTCTCCATTAAATGCTTTCATTAGTCTAATATGATTAAATCTATGACTAATACGACTCGAAATGGCTCCCAATCCCTCTTGATAATCCGTATAATAAGCCTCCATTTTATGATTAATGGGGACTACTACCAATAGTAACACAGGAAATAAAGACAAACTCATTAATGTCAGTGGTAAACTAATCTTCAGTAGAAAGTAAATAGAGCCGATAATAATAACTACATTTAACATAAAATTAGGCAATACTACTGTGATAAAGTTCAATACAATAGACATATCGTTCGTTAATCGACTAGCTAAATCTCCTGAGGAATGATCATCTAACTCTCTAACTGATGCTTTTAGCAGGGAACTATAAGTATATTTTTGAATCTTATTTAAAGATTGACTTCCACATGAACCAATAATATAACTAGCACTAGCTTGAATGCCATAAGTGAGCACCAAAAAAATGATCATTGCCATTAAGTAATCCGGATTTGAAATAATACTTTGAAGAAATTCAGCACTGATTAATTGTCCAATTAACTGTGGTAAAAACAATGATAATATTGTCCCGATAACACTTAAAAAAATCCCTAAAATAAACTGACTTTTATTTAAAAATTGGAATAACATATGAAAAATTGATTTATATTTCATTCTAAAACTCCAAATTCTTAAAATTTTTAACGCCTATTACATACATTGAGGACATATAAAATAGGGTAATGCTAATTGAACCGATAAAAGCTATCAAGGGACGTCCTTCAAAAGCCAGACTAGTATAACCTGTGGGGTAGATTAATCCCCAAACACCACCAATAAGTGCCAAAATTTCAGTAACGACCCCTATAACTATCGCACTGACTACCGTAGTCCCTTTTTTAAAATAAAAGGACATCATCATCGCTATAAAAATTGACATCATATAATCTAGAGAAGTGTTTATTATGGCAATAATAATTGAAAAAATGATATTGGTATCATTAGGTAAAATACTCGTTGAACCGTACGGCATACGAACAGCTCCAATATAGTTAGCAAATACTGTAGATAAAAAACTAAGTGATAAAAAAATGACTACAATTCCACATAAACTCCATAATTTGGCCTTAAAAATTTCAGATCTATTAATATCTTTGTATAAAAACATTGTAGAATCATCAAATTCATTTTTGAAAACCATATAGGTTAAATAATATAAAGCAATTAAGGGTAGGGTTAACGCATTTATCGATCCTAATAAAAGATTAAATAACTCTATTAATGATAGTGTCGATCCCTTTTCAACTGAGATTTGCATAAAATTTGAATCAGGAAATAAAGTGGCGATTAAAAATATTAACGGATACAAACTAAACATCAGAAAAATCTTTGTTTCTTTTCTATTTATAATAGTTCGAAATATCGCTGAGATGACATTGTTTTTCATTCAATGATTTCCTCCGTAAAAATTTCTCTTAATTGATTCTCTTTAATGGCTATTCCATCGACTAATTGATTTTCTCCTAAAACTTTAAATAATTGATTCAAAGATTTATTGTCAATACTTGTAGAAATTTCCAATATATTATTCACTAAACCAATATTTTCTGATTGCATTGGAAGTAAAAGATCAATTTCTTTTTTTCTATCTAGATGAATCATGATATGTGAATGTGACATACTATCGAAACTATTGGCAAGCTTCCCATCTTCTAAATAAATATATCGTCCGCATAGTTCTTCGAGTTCACTCAATTGATGACTCGAAATAAGCATAGAAATTTGTCGTTCACTTGACCATTTTTTCAAAATATTAATTAATTTTTTTACTCCAATCGGATCTAAACCAACAAAAGGTTCGTCTAAGATAAGGAAATTGGGTTCTGATACAAGTGCAATCGCAAGAGCCGTTCTTTGTTTCATTCCAAACGAAAAACCCTTGGGTTTTCTATTTCTTGCATCCCATAATTCGACTAATCTCAATGTTGTCTCAATATTCCCATATAGATTCTCTTTATTATGGAGTTTAAGATAAAATTTTAAATTATCTATAACTGTCATTTCTGGAAAGAATACTGGATCAATCATAATACCAAAGTCATCAAGCACATTATCTCTACTATTGATATCAATTCCTTTATATTCCATAATTCCTGAAGATGGTTTTAAAGATTTTGCAATTAATTTCATCAACGTGGACTTCCCTGCTCCATTTTTTCCAATTAATCCAACAATCTCTCCCTCTTGAATTTCCAATGAAATATCTCTTAACGAGTAAAACTCATTACCTGGAAATTTCTTTGAAATATTTGTGATATTAAGCATACATCTCTCCTTTAACTTCTTTGTTTTTACGATTTATGAAATAGTATTGTCCAAACGCAAGTCCAAAATATACTATAGTGATAAAAATAATCTGAGTCATATCAAATCCATTAGGCTCGATTTCTAATGAAAAGTTTGGTGATGAAATAGTATTCCTTTCTACAAATGTCATCCATGTTCCATTAACCTCTGTTACCCATGATAAAAAACCATAAAAGATAGAAGCTAATGATGGCAATACTAAACTAAGAAACATTCTCTTACGTTTTTGACATTTCAAAACTAAAAAATTATAAATTGGTGGAACTAAATAAATTAGCACAATATAAGATAATGCTGACATTTGAGTAAGAGAGTGGACTCCCAAGATAGTTATAGAAAGATAGAAAATTACTGAAAAAATAGTTATAAACATTATTATAGACTCCTTTAAAACATAAATTTTGAAACCACTAAGTTATATAGCCAATGAGTAGCAATCGAATATTTTAATCCGTATTTTTTAGATATCATACAGAGTAGTAAAGACAGTGGAAATCGAAAGAGCAAATTATCAATAAAACTATAGTTGAGATGTAGAATTAGTGAAAATAAGAGTGAATTAACAACTATCGACTGGTATTTTGTCATGCTCTTATCTAGAATATTTAGAATGATATATCTAAATAAATACTCCTCACAAGTTGCAATGATTAGGTGATGAAGAGGGGAAGACGATTTAAAATAGACTGTATCTAACAATATGATAAATAATGCTAAAATGATACTAGATTTCAAATCAAATGAATAATCTGTATGATCAAAAAGTTTATATCTTTTAGAGATAACATTTGGTATAACAACAAATCCTATAGGCATCGATAGGCATAAAATATACAAATAGGCATTTGAAATATTCCTTAAAGTTGGTAACAATAAGGCAGATAACCCCAAATTATAACTTATCGAAGCTAAAATAATTAAGAATATTGAAAATACAACTGACTCTAATCTTAAATCCTTCATGATATTATAGCCATCTCCTAGTACTCAATTGTTCTAAATGTCATCATGCCTAATACATAAGGAACCCCAGAATAGATTAAAGAAAGCAATACAATCATACAAGCTGCTGTACTAAATGGTAGTACTCCTAACGACTTCACATATCCGTTAGGAAAAATTGGACTCAGCCAATTAAGCATCTCTCCTAGTATTGAACATAAAGTGAATAAAACACCTAATAAAACGGAAGGTAAGGTCCCTTTTCTTAAAGATAATGATGAAATCAATAAGATAGTAATAATATTTAAAACAACTGTTGATAGAATAGACAACAAATTACTAGAAAAAACACCATCTATTTCAGGTAACACCTTTGTTGGAACTTCCCATATAGGACCAATAACTCCAAAATAAGCTATCGCGCTTGTAGCCAATGAAATCAATAAATATAATCCATATACCATTAAAAGACTTGTAATTTTTAAATTGTAAATAGTGTCCCTACTAATATCTTTATACAGAAACATGACTTTAGAATCTATCTCCTCTCTAAACACCGAACAGACAATAAATCCCATAATTAAAGTTGGAATAATCAACTTGTATTGCGTATCAATTGCCCCAGCAAAAAACGAGAAAAGGCTTGAAGTAAAATCTGAAAATGTCAATGTTTCCAATTCTTGATTTCCCATTAAAAATGGAGTAATAACAGGGAGCAGAGAAAAAGAAAATAAAATTTTAACATCTTTACGCCCAATAATTGACTTAAATATCACTAATAATTTGTTCATCACAAACCTCCTAAATTATTTATATCAATAGTATAAGGTTTATCTCTGTTGTTAAACCTTATACTATTGATAGCACTGTTAATAGCAATAATGCTTACAGTGCTATCCACAGTAATTAATTTCAACTAATTATCATAGACTTGCGCTACCGTAGCCAACGCTAGCTTTAAATTTATCAACACGAAGTGTGGCTTGTTTGCTGTTCTTCTTTGTACGTTTTGGCATGTGATTTCTCCTAATCTTTTTTACAGACTTGCGTTACCATAGCCAACGCTAGCTTTAAATTTATCAACACGAAGTGTGGCTTGTTTGCTGTTCTTATTTGTACGTTTTGGCATGTGATTTCTCCTAATCTTTTTTACAGACTTGCGTTACCATAGCCAACGCTAGCTTTAAATTTACCGACACGAAGTGTGGCTTGTTTGCTGTTCTTTTTTGTACGTTTTGACATGTGATTTCTCCTAATCTTTTTTACAGACTTGCGTTACCATAGCCAACGCTAGCTTTAAATTTACCGACACGAAGTGTGGCTTGTTTGCTGTTCTTATTTGTACGTTTTGACATGTGATTTCTCCTAATCATTTATTACTACTGCGATTGATTTTTTATTCCTCCAGGGAGCCGTCCTTTAGGAATCCTGATTCGTTTGGCAATATCATCTGGTGAAGACCAAATATTTTGATGTTTTGGTAATCTACGATTCATAAGTTTTATTTTTCCTCTCTAATTCTATAATTCTTTTAAAGATTCTTATCATTGACACCCATCTCTGGGGTGGATCCTATAAATAATTTGTCTTAGCATTACAACTCTCCTTTTTTAAATTGAATCAAATTGAATTTAAACATATCATTTCCCTTTCGTTAAGCATTTATTTTGACTCGGTTTAGTCTTACCTCGTCCTTACACAAAAAAGTATATCACTAATGCCACAAAAGAAAGGACAAATCTAATGAATGGACTATTTTTGATAATGAACGTACCTTTTTAATCCGTTCATTACATTTTTTAATCCTTTTGAGACCATCTAATCTATTGCTAAATACAAAAAAAGAGCACCATTTAGATGCTATCGTTAAAACAACATTTTTCAAAAAAGATAAATCAAAGGTAACCGCCCAATAACGAGGTATCTAGTCATCCTCTCACTCCTCAGGTATACTGTTATTAGAA
>NZ_JBLOJV010000033.1:0-15821 GCF_047785705.1 Streptococcus pluranimalium | reverse complement strand
GTTTTAGCCCAGTTGCTGTTTTTTCTGTTTTTAGGAGCTCGTATCCATTTATAGTCAACGGCTCAGCGATTTCAGTTTTAAAGATGGTATCGGCTAATTTATTGCCTTTTTCATCTAGAAACTCTGTTGTTTTAATGGTTTCTTTTTCATCCGCTGTCGGTGGATTGTTTGGTATGCTTGTCGTGTGTTTTTCATAAACATAGGTTACTACTGTATCTGTATTTGTGAATAAACCTTGTTCATTTCCTTCTACACGCAATAACTCATAACCAGAAATTGTTTTTGGCGTTGTTGTATATGGTGTATCTATCGCCTCTTGTGTCACCACTGGCGCTTCTAATGCTATACCATCTGTATTAACATATTGTACTGTCAATTTACCTTTTTGTTTTGGAACAGTAATTGAACGTACAAACGGTACGGCATATGCACCTGTATCATTTGCAATTTCTGCAGGTAATTTACCTACGATAGTATCTTGTGCATCACTTGCTGCATAAGTATACGCTACTTGGAATGTCTTATCTGAATTTTGTGCTTTACTTAATTCTACTTTTAATTCATCTAATGTGTATTCTTTAGCTGTAAATCCGTTACCGTCATCCAGTCTCACCTTAACACGTGTGACATCTACAGTAACATCATCCCCGTTTGCTAATTTACCATTATCCATAACATTAAAACTGTTGACACCTAAATCGTTATCGAATGTTTTTTCGTCAAATTGAACTGGTGTCGCTAAATCTCCAAAATTTGTGAAGTATGGTCTTGTAATCTCGATTTTGTAGCTAGTTTCATTTGGTGAATATAACTGTTTACCGTTTGATGCTATGGGCGTTGTAATATTCGTTGCTCTTTCTGTATACACGTAGTATGTAACATCTACAATCGTTTTGGAATCAGTTTGACGTGTTGCTTCTAATTGCGTAAAATCTGTATCATGATCTGATTGACGATAAAAACCATTGATTTGCAATTGTGCACCTGTACCAATGGGTACTTTTTTATTGTTATCAATTGCTTTTAATAGCGAAGATGTTTTTTGAGTCAATTCATTAACACCGATATCATGAATTGATTCACGACTTTCATCCGGAAAACCAAGTGCACTAAATTGCCCCAAAAAACCTAACTGTGAGTAACCTAAGTGTGTGATATAAACATTTCCTGTTAAATTGAGATACGCATTTGGATTTTGTGCTTTACTTTGAACTGGTACACCGTTAATTGTAGCACTTAAAAACGCACGTGGAGTGTCAAAACCTGCCCCAAAATATTGATGTGCACGCATTGTTAAATAAACATCATTACGTGATTGATTAAAACGCGTTGGAATAATAATGTCATTTTCTGGTGTTAACATATAATCATTAACTGTTGCTACTTCTCCATAACCAATACGATTTGGCATCAAATGGGTATCGCGATTGAATAAGGATAGTTGTCCTTCCGTTGATCCAGCTGGCAAAGAGCCTACTGTTAATCTCGAAAAGAAAATAGGTTTTGAAATGACGTTTTCTCCCCAATAAGCTAATCCTTTGTTAGTGGCAGGTCCTACGTAAGTAATGGGATTAGTTTCTGCTAACACTGGATTAGGGGACAACTTTGCATTATAGACACCCGCTTTGTCTGGAATAGCAACTTCTTGTACACTACCAGGATTTTCACGATAGGCCATAAAATTATCTTCTGGTGAAATATTATTAGCTAAAAAATAATCATTATATGTCATCCCATCTTTATAGACAACTAAACCTTTGGCAGCAGCAGCTTCTAAACTGACTAATAACTCCGTTTCAGTTGTTTTTTCATTTCCGTCAGCTCCGTCTGAAATAACTTTATTTAAAAAACCTTTTGTAATATTATCATCTTGATAATAATTTTTATCTGTCTCCAAATATGTTGTCGCTTCTGCCATCATTGATGGTACAAATAACAGTGCGGTACTAAACGTTAGGGCAGAAAAGAATTTAAATTTTCGTTTCATATATCTATCTCCTTGTTGTTGAAATATTTATAAAGATTCAACATCATTATATCATGTATATAAAAAATTACAATATTTTTTATAGGGAGACAGGATACACGTATGAGCTTCTCTTTGACTTGTTCCAATACTTTTCTCTTCATATGAGTTTTCAGATATTTATCCAAGGTTGTGTTGAGATGACATTTCTTACATCTAAAGCTCATCTTTTAGCTGACATAGATCAGTTTCAATACTTTTAAGCAGAATTTATCCATCTCATTTAAGTTAAAATCTTGCTGGCATCCTCTTGAATAACAACATCCAGTTGTCAATGAAGACTCTAAATATTGCATGTTTCAAACTAAAAAGGCTTTCCTGTCATTATGTTTGCTAGTTTCTTGAGATTTAATGATGGCAAAGCCAGTTCAATCTGTTCTTTCCTTTTGAACTTGCCACTTTAGCTGTCTCAAAAAGCCCTAAAAGCATTTCTTTGTGTTTCAATCAATTCTAAAAAATGCCTTGAAATCATCTCTTGTTAGTCCAGTCATAGGATCAATGGTCAAGCTATTTTCAGGTGTGAGGCGATACTGCTTGTCTTTATCCATAGGGTTATGAACACCCTTATCCACAACATGTGGACAAGTTTCGTTTTCTTGGGAAAAACCTTTAGTATCAATGCTTTGATTGCTCTTATCAGGAGGATTTTGTAGAGACTTATCCCCAGATGATGGCGTTGATCTGGTTTGTTTTGTGGATAACTGATTAGCAGGAGGGGAGTCAATGTCACTATCTTGGAAACGCTCAACCAAACAGGTTTGGCGAATTGCTCCTTGGGTCTGAACAGCCTTGTCAAATGCCGTCACTTCACCTAGGAGGATAAGTTTACTTTTGGAGCGCGTGATAGCCGTATAAATTAGGTTACGTTGCAGCATTCGTCCACTTTGATGGGTGATGGGCAAAATAACCACTTGGAATTCACTTCCTTGTGATTTATGGATAGACATGGCATAGGCTAGCGTGATTTTTCCCCACTCGTTACGGGGGTAGATCACTTCATTACCATCGAATTCGATGGTGATTTCATCTTGTTTACTCTCGGTGTATTTGGCGGGGAGAAGGTCGGTGATGTAGCCGATGTCACCGTTGAAGACATTATTGTCCGCATCGTTGACCAAATGTAGTACCTTATCCTTTGGTCTGAAATGTTGGTCATTAAAGGTGAAGGATAGCTGATCTTCTAAGGGATTGATGAGGTCTTGGAGCAGGGTATTGAGGTGATTGATGCCAGCCTCACCTTTATACATGGGTGCTAGGATTTGGATTTCTTGAGGAGCAATGCCACTGTTGATTGCAGCAGTGACGATTTTGGTTACCATTTGAGGGATATGGTTAGCCTTGGCCTCAAAGTAGGAGCGATCAGGTTTTTTCTCTCTGAAATCACTAGGGAGTTGTCCTTGTCTTATGTGACTGGCTAGAGTGACGATGGTAGAGTCTTCAGATTGCCGGAAAATCTTTTCCAGACGGACTTGGGGGAGCGACTCGATCTTTAAGATATCAGCCAGCACTTGTCCTGGTCCAACAGAAGGTAGTTGGTCACTATCGCCTACGATAATCAGCTGACTACGTGTGGCAATGGCACTCAAGAGTTGATTGGCCAACCAAGTATCAACCATGGAAAATTCATCAACAATGATTAAATCAGCGTCCAGATAATCATCTAAGGTCTGGTAATCCTCACCATCTCCAGTCAGTCCCAGGTGCCTATGAATCGTGGCGGCAGGTAGTCCCGTTAGCTCATTCATACGTCTGGCAGCACGTCCCGTCGGAGCCGCTAACAAAATAGGTGTCTCCTGTTTTTGTGGGGCAAGCTGATGGAGGTTGGTATAGGCCTCTATAATACCATTGATGACTGTCGTTTTGCCCGTTCCTGGTCCACCAGTCAAGATAAAGACACGGCTGGTTAAAGCCTTGGTGATGGCCTCTTTTTGGATGGTGTCATAGGTTAAGTTGAGTTTTTCTTGGACACGTTCGATTTCTTTTTCGATGCTTTCTGCTGAGAAATCTAAGGTGTCATCAGCTGCCAATAGGCGTGTGAGATGCTTGTGGATGCCTGCTTCTGCGTGATAGAGGGTATTGTCAAAAACTTTGGTATCAATTGTTTGCACCTTGCCTTCTTCGATCAGATGTGTTAACTCATCAGCGACAAGACTGGGCTCTAATGCCGCCTGACGGCTAGACTCTAAGAGATAGAGGGTCATTTCTAGCAGGTCACGTGCTTGGGTATAGGTGTTGCCGGTTTGAAGGGCATTTTCGCTCAGACAATGGACAAGTCCTGCACGATAGCGTTGCGCTGCGTCAGCCGCTATTCCTAGTTGTTCAGCGAGTTGATCAGCTATTTTGAACCCAATGCCTTTGATGTCCTCTACTAGCTGATAAGGATTGTCCTCAATAACGGCCAAACTTTGGTCTTGATAGTGATTAAAGATGTGGAGGGCTAGTTTTGAGGAGAGGCCGTACTTGGCTAAGCGTGTTAGGATTTGCTCTGTGCCGTAGTTGAGTTTGAGTTTGGCAAGGAAATTCTCACGGTGTACCTTTGATAAGCCTGAAATGGTATCCAGTCGACTGGGATCCTCTAGGATCTGATCGATAGGATCCTGACCGTAGAGTTCGATGATTTTTTCGGCTGTTTTACGGCCAATGCCTTTAAAATGACTGCTGGAAAAGTAGTGAATCAAACCAGAGGCTGTTGGTCTGGCTCTTTCATAGCGTTCAGCTTGAAGTTGTTGACCGTATTTGGGGTGCTGGACGAGATTACCCCAGAAGGTATAGGATTCGCCCTCAATGATGTCACCGATAGTCCCTGTAATGATGATCTCGGCATCCTCAAAGTCACTGTCAGTATCATCAAGGGTTAAAAGTAAAATCTTGAAAAAATTAGTGGCATTTTCAAAAATAAGGCGATCAATAGTACCAGAAAAATAAGTTGTCATAAGAGTCCTTTGAATGGGTAAACAGAAAGTGACCTGTAAATGAAGCCTGTCAGATGCTTTTAGCATCCACAAGAGAAGACCTCAACTTGCCTAGCGGATGTTTGATTTTAATGATATGTTAGCCATTTGATGATCAGAGTGAATGATCCTTAGGGATATAGTCAAATGAAGTAATTTTCAGACAAGGAACTGAGACGCAGACAGTACAAACAGCTTACTAAACTGTTTGAGGCTGGAGATAAGACAAGCAGAGCTTGTCATATAAGAGCACGGCAAGTTAAAAGCTCAAAGCCTCATGATGAAGTTTTGAGGTCTGAGCCTAGAAATCAAAAAGCGAAGCGTATCAAAGTTAATTCAAAAGGCTATAATACTAAAATGAGCCCAGGAACTTCTTTGTCCCAGACTCTTCAAAAGAATAATAGGCAAGCAGCAGGATAGAAAGGCAGTTTATTTCAATGGGCCGACTTTGTTGATAGGCCAGTAACGAAACTTAACTTCACCGACAATGGCTTCTTTTTGGAAGGTGCCGACATTACGACTATCTTTGGAGACCAGACGGTCATCACCAAGAAGGAAGTAGTGGCCTTCTGGGACAGTGATTTCAAAACTCGCATTTCCAGTGCTATCTTGAGTAAAGGCCTCGCTCGCCTTCGCAAGTGACTGGAAGTAATCACTATAGGCATAGGTTTTTTGGAGCTTGTCCTTTTGATAGAGGGCAATATAAGGCTCAAGGTAACTCTCTTTGGTTTCCTTACCATTCACAAAGAGTTTGTCATTTTCATACTTGATGTGGTCCCCTGGCATGCCAATAACACGCTTAACAATCTGTTTTTTAGTACCACCATCCGTTTCATCAGCTACAACCATATCAAAACGCTCAATCTTGGCCGTTTTGATAACGATTAGTTTTTCACGATCCGCTAGGGTTGGGTCCATGGAGTGACCATCGACTGTCACTGGAAACCAGATAAACCAGCGGGTCAAGAGAAAGACAATGATAAAGAGGATAAAAAATCCCCATTCTTTTAAAAAATGTTTCATGATAAGTCCTTTATTAGGTTAATAGTGCTTGTGCTTTTTGAGTATTGGCAAAGTGTAATTTGGCAGTATGGGCTAGGGCAGTCATTCCATAAGCAGCTAGTAGTTGACTGGCGACTTTATCGGATTTGGCTGAGGCGCCACTGGGCAACTGAAAGCCGACTTCTTGTCCGAGATCTCTAAGATTTTCCAAAAACATAGCGCGTGCAATGATTGATGAAACGGCAACGGCTAGGTAGCGACCTTCCGCTTTTTCCTCAAGTGTGATGGCTTGCTGGATTTGGTTGACTTCTTTGGAGACGTATCTTTGATAGTTGTTTGGTGTTGTGAAAGCATCGATCACAATTTTTTGAGGTGCAATCCCTTTTTGAAGGAGTAGCCAGATTGCTTGATTGTGAAGGGCAACCTTGACAGAGACAGCATTATGCTTTAGCCCTTTTCCAACCACTTGATTGTATTTTTTAGGGGACAATAGCAGGGCTTTGTGAGGGATTTCTTTTTCTAACAAAGGGGCAATCGTCTGAATGTTTTGATCGGTCATTCGCTTGGAATCATCAACACCAAGTGACCTTAGAAAGGCATGATTTTCTGGCTTTACAAAACTAGCGACGACAGCAACACCACCAAAGTAAGAACCATTTCCAACCTCGTCAGTCCCAATCATGGGCATAGCCTGCCCTGCCAGAGAGGATTGTGTATCAGGCTTACTGCTAGTAGAGGGGTTATCTAGCTGTAAAAAGTGTGCTAATGCTTGAGCACCCTGACCTTGTATCACAACTTTTTCTGAAGTATAGGCTAAAAAGGTTGCATTCAAGTGCTTGGCTGCAAAAGAGACATAGGGATTGTGATTACTGATCTGATAAGCAGCCAGTTGCTTAGTAAGACCATTGATCACAGTCTTTTTGAGGTGAAAAACCAAAGTGTTCATAACTGTTATTTTACCACAGTTATAATAAAAATAAAAAGCAAAAAAGTCATGATTAAAGTGACAATCTGGTAAGGTAATCATCTATCTTGACATTTTAAATCTACAAGTGTAAACTTATTTTTATTATCACATTAACTAGGAGGTCTCTTTGGTCACAACTAATCATAACTCAGGGCTTTCATTTACCAACAGAGAATTTACCGTTTCCAATTCAGAATTGGTCATATTAAGAATGATTTGGACTTTGGGTGAGAGGACTGCTCTTCAATTATTTACTGACCTCAGTAGTACTTATTGCTGGTCTTTATCAACTATAAAGACGTTTTTAGCGAGACTTGAGGTAAAAGAATTGATCAGTCATAGAAAGCTTGGACGCCAATTCATCTATCATTCAATCGTTTCGGAACAGGAAATTTTAGATTGCTTGATAGCAGATTTTTTATCAAAAGTTTGCTCCGAACGACATGGTGAGCTGATGACGACGATGCTAGATATCATCGAACTGACGGAAGATAAAAAAAGAGATATCTTGTCCATTTTACAAGAAAAAAGTACAGTTCTCAGTGTCACATGTAATTGTGTCGAAAAGAGCAAAGACTGTGACTGTTAGTTCTCGTAAGAAGGAGGTTTTATGATGTTACAGATTGTACTATTGATTCTAGGTGTTTTAACCATTTGCTTTATTGGGTGGTGGTTTTTTGGTGAGCACGACATCAGCCAAGCCCTAGCAGTGGTTTCTGATGAGGGACAAAAAGCAAGAATAATAGTTGAAGGTGGCTACACTCCCTCTCTTCTAAAAGGGAAAGCAGGCCACCCTCTTGAGCTGATCTTTCATCGAAAAGATCCATCAACCTGCTTAGAGAAAGTTATTTTTCCTGAGTTAGGTGTTGAGGCATCGTTGCCTCTTTTTGAAGATGTGATCATTTCGATTGACACATCAAGAAAAGGTGAGATTACCTATACATGTGGGATGCACATGTATCACGGCAATATTATTATAGAATAACTAGCGATATTAGTAAGTTGGTAGGGAGCTTAATATTTAATATGACGATGAAAAAACGATTGATAATTAGTTTAATAGGCGCTATTCCATTAGTGAGTAATATGCTGCTAGCTTTCAATGGTCACATGATTGGTGGTGAAAAATATGCTGCTTGGTTTCAATTACTCTTTGGCTCAGTAGCTTACTGGGGAGCTGGTTTACCCTATCTGAAATCGGCATGGGCGGCATTCAAGAATCATCGTGCCACTATGGATACTCTTATCGGTTTAGGGACAAGCATTTCTTATGGTTATAGTCTTTTAAGGGTTTTTGAGGATCCCATGGCAACCTATTTTGAAACCGTAGCAGTGATTTTGAGCCTTGTTTTATTGGGTGCATTGCTTGAAGAACGTATGAAAAGCTCTGCGTCAACAGCTGTTGAAAAATTGATGGATTTACAAGCAAAAGACGCCGAGGTTCTTCGAAATGGTAATTTTTTAAGGCTTCCAATTGAGTCTATTGTTCCTGGAGATACGGTGAGAGTTCGTCCAGGAGAAAAAATAGCCACAGATGGTAAGATTATTGAAGGGAAGTCATTTTTAGATGAATCAATGGTCACTGGAGAAGCTATGCCTGTAACGAAAATGCCAGGAGATAGTGTCATTGGTGCCACAATAAATCATAATGGAACCTTTCTGTTTAAGGTTACAAAAGTTGGTACAGACACCGTTTTATCTCATATCGCTACTATGGTAAAAGAGGCTCAACACTCTCGTGCCCCTATTCAAAAAACAGTTGATAAACTAACAACTATTTTTGTTCCTCTTGTTCTCGTCATTGCTATTGTCACCTTCTTGACTTGGTTTGTCTTTGTTGGTTCAGATTTCGCTACTGCATTAGAGTACTCTGTTGCTGTTTTGATTATTGCCTGTCCTTGTGCCTTAGGAATTGCGACACCTACGGCTTTGCTTATTGGGACGGGGCGTGCAGCTAAACTGGGTATTTTAATTAAAAATGCTGAGGTACTAGAATCTATCCATAATATTAGGACTGTTATTCTTGATAAGACAGGTACAATAACTGTAGGAAAACCCAGGGTAACGGATGTTATTCCCTTTAAAGGCTATTCGACGGCAAAGATACTATCGCTCGCTTCAGGATTAGAGGCATTATCAGAGCACCCCCTTGCAAAAGCAATCATTGCTAAAGCTGAAGCAGAACAGATAAAGCCAGATAAAGTCGAAAACTTCGATACTATTCCTGGAAAAGGTGTCACGGCTTTGATTAATGGTAAGCCTGCCTTTGTTGGCAATGATAAGTTAGCAGATGATTTCAAGGTGAACTTAGATTTTAGAAATAAGATGGAGACGTTACAATCACAAGCCAAAACGGTTGTGATTGTCGGGTATGATTACGATGTTATTGCAATAATTGGTATTCAAGACACTCCTAAATCAAGCTCTAAGAAGGCTGTTAAGACCATGCACAAAGCGGGTTTCAAAACAGTAATGTTAACAGGGGATAATACTTTTGTAGCAAAAGAAATTGCTACTGAAGTCGGTATCAAGACTATTTTCGCGGATTTGTTACCTTGTGATAAATCAAAAACAGTAGCAAGGTTACAAGAAAATAGTGCCACAGCATTTGTAGGAGATGGCATTAACGATGCACCTGCTTTATCGACGGCAACAGTCGGCATAGCAATGGGATCAGGGAGTGATATTGCCATTGAATCTGGCGACATTATCCTAGTTAAGAATGATTTAATGTCTGCTGTCACTGCTCTCGTATTAGCTAAAAAAATTTACAATAGGATTATCATTAATCTATTTTGGGCTTTTATTTATAATATTGTAAGCATCCCCATTGCAGCAGGAGTATTTTCAACATTTGGGATAACATTGGTTCCTGAAATCGCGGGGCTTGCAATGGCACTGAGTTCTATAACTGTAGTCACAAGTTCACTTTTATTGAATCGCGTGACCCTACCAGTCAAATCCCCTTAGAAGCTTGCGCCACAGTCGGAGGTAATCTAACACTCATCTAAAATCAAAACCTAATTGTTTGTAAGCATTATTGCTTGATGATGGTTTTTAACAGTCTAACAATCTAATACTTGCACCATAAATTGTTATTAGCTTCACAATGGTGTTTTTAGATTTTTTTGAAATTTATTGAGTATGAGGCCTTTATGTATTCTTTTTAGTATGGGACTCAAATTTAACTTATTCTCAATCACTTAAAAATAGTAAGCGTCCAATAATAAAATGTCTAGTAAACCTCTCACCGCTCTAGAAGACTGTTAGTAGAAAAACAGAATTAGAGGCTATTGTGATGTTACAACCTATTGTTCCTTTGAAAACACCCTAATCTCGTCGCTTCAATCAGAAAAACCGATGTTTTAGCACGCCAAACGCATGAAAAAATGCATGAAACTATTTCCTAGCTACATGCATTTTTTAGAAATTTTCTTGAAACTATTTCGATAACCGATACTACATTTGTTCATCTCGTATGAATTATACCACAAATTTCATCTAAAAAGTCACTATTTGTCTAGAAAAGCGCTCTCTGAAACCGAAGTTTTCTTCATGCGTTTGTCGTGTATGTTTTGGTCTCATAAAAGAGGACATCTTCTTATGATACAATAAGTCCTTGTAAATAGCTTTTTTTTATCGAATATTTTATAATGGAAAGACTATTTACAAAGGATAATAAAAATGACCAAATTACGTGGATTTGAATTGATTACAGCCTTTGAGGGGCAAGATGATTTGCTCCCCAAGCGTGAAACAGCTCATGCAGCAGGCTATGATTTGAAGGTTGCCGTAGAGACGACCATTGAGCCAAGGGAAATCGTTTTAGTACCGACAGGGGTAAAGGCTTATATGCAGGATCAAGAGGTGCTGTGCCTTTATGATCGCTCGTCAAATCCTCGTAAGAAAGGATTGATTTTAATCAACTCTGTGGGTGTGATTGATGGGGATTACTATAACAATCCCAACAACGAAGGTCATATTTTTGCCCAAATGCAAAATATTTCAGACCAAGCGGTTCGTTTGGAAAAAGGAGACCGTATTGTCCAAGGCGTCTTTGCCCCATTTTTAGTGGCTGATGGCGACGATGCAGAAGGTGTGCGCACAGGCGGTTTTGGCAGTACCGGAACATAGGCAAGGAGGTTTATTATCGCTAAGAAAAAATCAACCTTTATCTGTCAAGAATGTGGCTACAACTCTCCTAAATACCTAGGGCGCTGCCCCAACTGTTCAGCCTGGTCTTCTTTTGTCGAAGAAGTGGAAGTTCAAGAGGTAAAAAACGCGCGTGTCAGTTTGACAGGTGAAAAAACACGACCAATCAAGTTAAAAGACGTGGATTCTATCCATTATGCCCGGACTAAAACGGATATGGATGAGTTTAACCGGGTTCTTGGTGGCGGTGTTGTCCCAGGTAGCCTGGTTCTTATCGGTGGTGATCCTGGTATTGGGAAATCAACGCTTCTCTTGCAAGTATCGACTCAATTAGCCAACCGTGGCACGGTTCTTTATGTCTCGGGAGAAGAATCGGCTGAGCAGATAAAACTTCGAAGTGAGCGTCTAGGCGATATTGATAATGAATTTTACCTTTATGCCGAAACCAACATGCAGCATGTCCGTGCTGAAATTGAGAAAATCAAGCCAGATTTTTTGATTATTGACTCTATCCAGACCATCATGAGTCCTGAAATCTCCAGTGTCCAAGGCTCTGTGTCACAAGTACGTGAGGTAACGGCGGAGCTGATGAATTTGGCTAAAACCAATAATATTGCTACCTTTATCGTCGGTCATGTGACCAAAGAAGGAACACTGGCTGGGCCTCGGATGCTGGAGCACATGGTGGATACGGTGCTTTATTTTGAAGGGGAGCGCCATCATACCTTTCGTATCTTGCGCGCTGTTAAGAACCGCTTTGGATCAACCAATGAAATCGGGATTTTTGAGATGCGCTCAGGCGGTTTGGTTGAGGTGCTCAATCCAAGTCAGGTTTTTTTAGAAGAGCGTTTGGATGGGGCAACAGGCTCTGCTATTGTGGTCACCATGGAAGGTTCTCGTCCTATTTTAGCAGAGGTTCAAGCTCTTGTGACACCGACGGTTTTTGGAAATGCTAAACGCACGACGACGGGATTAGATTTTAATCGGGTTAGCTTGATTATGGCGGTTCTGGAAAAACGATGTGGTCTGCTCTTGCAAAATCAAGATGCCTACCTCAAGTCAGCGGGAGGAGTTAAGCTGGATGAGCCAGCTATTGATCTTGCTGTTGCGATAGCTATTGCTTCAAGTTACAAGGAAAAACCAACCAACCCCCAAGACGCTTTCATCGGTGAAATTGGTCTGACAGGTGAAATTCGCCGCGTGACACGCATCGAACAGCGGATCAACGAAGCCGCTAAACTAGGCTTTACCAAAATCTACGCTCCCAAAAATTCCCTCCAAGGAATTGATATCCCAAATAACATCCAAGTTATCGGCGTCTCAACCGTTGGAGAGGTCTTGACAAAAGTGTTTGCTTAACAGTATTTACAAAAGCACCTGCTTATATTTAGTAGGTGCTTTTCAGATTATAAAATATTATTGGCAGTAACATTCAATAGCTTTGTTTACAAATAGCGCCGTTCCTTCTCCTGCAAACCCATCAATATTTTGCGTGAAGTCACTATCATCCATATACATTTTACCAAGGCTGAGTAAGATGTCGTTTGAACAATGGTAGAAATGATTTGTTATAAAGTCTTGTAGTTTTTTGACTAAGGTCTGTGCCTCCTTTGAGTCGTAGTTATCTGATTTGATTTTTCCAAATGCTGCAAAAATCATCATTAACTGTTGATTGATTATGCTGACTTCACTAATATTTCTAGTTTTTTCCTGAAACTCTTTGAATGCCTCTGTGTCGCCCCAGAATGCTTTGGCTTGTTTTTTGTAGTTATCAATTTTCTTTTTATCAAATGCTGTAAATTCCATATTGTTTATCTCCATTTCTCTTATACTTTCAGCAAAGTTAATTAGGCTTTCTAAGCGCTCCTTTTTTAAAGTTAATAACTCAATTTGCTGTTCCAAGGCTTTCTGTTTATCAAAATGCTGATTATTGAGGATTTCCTTGATATCTGTTAAGGGAAATTCTAATTCTCTAAATAGCAGAATTTGCTGCAGAGTTTCTAGGTTCTTGTCACTGTATAATCGATAGCCAGCTCAGAATAGCTAGTTGGATTCAGTAAGCCAATTTCGTCATAATATTGCAAGGTTCTAACACTTACACCCGCTATTTTACTGGCTTCTTTTATCGTTTTTATGATAATCATCTCCTTTCCATACTGTTATCATAAACGATGACGTAGCGTCATTGTCAAGTAGTTATTAAAATAAATCAGTTTAGTTAATAGAAAGCACCCATTTCCACCTTTCCATGTTATAATGATTCTTATGAAAGAAAAACATCAAGAACAAGAACAAAATGATATGGTTTATGGTGTCCATGCGGTCACTGAAAGTCTAGAAGCTAACACAGGTAATAAACTTTATATCCAAGATGACCTTAAAGGGAAAAATGTGGCTAACATCAAGGCTCTTGCAGCAGAGAAAAAGGTTTCTATCTCTTGGACATCAAAGAAAAGTTTGTCTGAGATGACAGATGGTGCTGTTCACCAAGGCTTTGTCCTTCGTGTCTCAGCCTTTGCTTATGCTGAGCTGGATGATATTCTCAAAAAAGCAGAAAGCGAAGATAATCCTTTGATTTTGATTTTGGATGGCTTGACGGATCCTCATAACTTTGGTTCTATCTTGCGAACAGCTGACGCGACCAAGGTGGCAGGAGTTATTATTCCTAAACACAGGGCTGTCGGTGTCACGCCAGTCGTTGCTAAAACCTCTACTGGTGCGGTTCAACATGTACCGATTGCCCGTGTGACTAATCTTATTCAAACCCTTGATAAGCTCAAGGAAGCTGGTTTCTGGACATTTGGAACGGATATGAATGGTACGCCATCCCACAAATGGAATACCAGCGGAAAACTTGCTTTGATTATCGGAAATGAAGGTAAAGGGATTTCCCAAAACATCAAAAAACAAGTGGATGAGATGATTACGATCCCTATGGCAGGTCATGTGCAAAGCCTCAATGCTAGTGTCGCAGCGGCAGTACTGATGTATGAGGTCTTTCGTCATAAGCAGTAGCGTTGTCAACAGTAGTGGGTTCATTTTAAAAAGCAGGACTGGATGGGGTTAGTCCATCCTCAGTAGTCGATTGATCATGTGATTGGTGCCAATGCTCAAACTAAAGACAAAAATAACAAATAAGAGGCTCAAAGTACTTGACTTGGGTCTATTATTTTTGATATGATATTAGACGGTATTGTTTACCCCATTTGAAAGGCCCCGGAACCTTCCAAATACCTTTGATGGGACGGAACACCCATCACACTTGTAAACAAATATTACGAATTCGTATAGGAGAAATCATGAACAAAACAACTTTCATGGCTAAACCAGGCCAAGTTGAGCGCAAATGGTACGTTGTTGACGCAACAGATGTGCCACTTGGACGTCTTTCTGCAGTAGTTGCTAGCGTACTTCGCGGAAAAAACAAACCAACTTTCACACCACATACTGATACTGGTGACTTTGTGATTGTTATCAATGCTGAAAAAGTGAAATTAACTGGTAAAAAAGCAACTGATAAAATCTATTACACTCACTCAATGTATCCAGGTGGATTGAAACAAATCTCTGCTGGTGAACTTCGTTCTAAAAACGCTGTGCGTTTGATCGAAAAATCAGTTAAAGGGATGCTTCCACACAATACTCTTGGACGCGCACAAGGGATGAAATTGAAAGTCTTCACAGGTGCTGAGCACACACACGCTGCTCAACAACCAGAAGTACTTGACATCTCAGGACTTATCTAATCTAAGAGGAAAGGAGCAACATAAATATGGCACAAGCACAATATGCAGGTACTGGTCGTCGTAAGAATGCGGTTGCCCGCGTTCGTTTGGTACCAGGTACTGGAAAAATTACAGTCAATCACAAGGATGTTGAAGAATACATCCCACACGCAGACCTACGTCTTGTTATCAACCAACCATTTGCAGTGACATCAACTGAAGGTTCATACGATGTTTTTGTAAACGTTAATGGTGGTGGATACGGTGGTCAATCAGGTGCAATCCGTCATGGTATTGCGCGTGCACTTCTTGAAGTAGACCCAGACTTCCGCGATTCATTGAAACGCGCTGGACTTCTGACACGTGACGCACGTATGGTTGAACGTAAAAAAGCAGGTCTTAAGAAAGCTCGTAAAGCTTCACAATTCTCAAAACGTTAATATCCAGTTATATCAACGTTTACAGGCACTTTGCAAGTCACTTGCAAGGTGTCTTTTTTTGTGGAAAAGTGGGTTTGGTAATCCTTTTGGTAATCTCTTAAGACCTGGTTAAATTTGGTTGGAAAAAGAAAGCTAGGGTTATTTAGCTTTATCGATGTATTCGGCGAATCTGGTAATGGGTTGTTTTTCGCCAGTTTGTGTAGCATGACTGTAAGTATCCAAGGTCATTTGACTACTGGCATGTCCTAAATGTTTAGCAGCATTCACAGGATCTACTCCCATTTCAATCATCAAGGTAGCAAAGGTGTTCCTGAAACTGTGAGGACTGGTTTTTAGTTTGTACTTGTGAATAGCCCGTTTTAAGAGAGTATTGAGATAGTCAGTATCTAAGTGTTCAATCATCTCTTCATGATGACAACAGAGGAATAGGTAATCTTTTTGGATAGAAATAGAAGTGATGGTTAATTGCACTTTCCTTTTGATGTTTTGTATCAGATGGAGAAATCCTTAGACCTCTTGAGAAAACGTGTAAGAAACAGGGGAAAATGGTATAATATA
>NZ_JBLOJV010000032.1:0-16094 GCF_047785705.1 Streptococcus pluranimalium | reverse complement strand
TAATTCCAACTCAATTGAATCACTGGAATTAATTTTTGAAAAATCAGCATCAATAATATCGTTTGCCCATGCTTTAAGAGCCTCAATTGGATTTATCTTTGCATTGCGTTTCTGATTAATCTGTCTAGTCATTCTAAAGAGTTCACGAGCTTCTGAAAGACTATAAGTCATAAACTCAAACACTTCATTTTTATAGTTTTCAATCAACTTATCTATGTCCTGATTATTCTGAACTAAATTGAGATTTGCTTTCTTAATATTTTCAATTGCTTCTTCAATACCAATTCTATCAGCACCAACCAATAGCTGTATTCCAGATAGTGAATCAACTGTAGAAATATTATTTAAGACATAATCTGTATCAAATCTTTTTACTGACTCATGATTTTCTGAAATCCAGTTTGATAATGACGATTTACCACTTCCGTTTGTTCCAAAAAATATATTGCAATTATGTAGATTTTCATCAAATGAAAAATTATGAAATGATTTTTTAGAAATATTTATCAATTTATCTATCATATTTAAATCCTCTAATAAAATTCATTTTCATTATATCAAAAAAACGCCAGCTTCTGCTAACGTTTTCATGGTCTATATAGTACTATTTAACCAACTTCTTCATCTCTTCAATTCGTTCTTGTGTCGCGTCGTATTTGGCTTGGTAGTCGGCTTGTTTGTTGCGTTCTTTTTGGACAACTTCAGGTTTGGCGTTGGCGACGAAGCGTTCGTTGCCGAGTTTTTTGCCGACCATGTCGAGTTCTTTCTGCCATTTGGCTAGTTCTTTGTCGAGGCGAACTAATTCTTCTTCGACATTGAGCAAGTCTGCTAATGGCAAGAAGATTTCAGCTCCTGTGATAACCGCTGACATAGCCAATTCTGGTGCTGTCAAATTAGCTGAAATTTCCAAGGTTTCTGGATTGGTGAAGCGTTTGATGTAATTGACGTTTGATGTGAAGAAGCTTTCCAACTCAGCGTCACTTGTTTTGACCAAAATAGTGATTGGTTTTGATGGGGCTACGTTGACTTCCGCACGCGCATTACGAACGGCACGAATCAAGTCTTTCAAGCTCTCAACACCCTTATGAGCGTCAGCATTGTCAAAGGCTTCATTGACCACAGGGTAGTCAGCTGTTACGATTGATCCTTCAGCATACTGAGCAAAGATTTCTTCCGTTACAAACGGCATGATTGGATGAAGCAAGCGGAGAATCTTATCAAGTGTGTAAAGCAGAACAGCTCGCGTCACCACTTTCTCCTCTTCATTGTCACTATAAAGCACTTCCTTAGTCAACTCAACATACCAGTTGGCAAACTCTTCCCAAATAAAGTTATAAAGAATGTGCCCCGCCACACCAAACTCGAACTTATCAAAGTTATCAGTGACTTTGGCGATGGTTTCATTGAGGTTATGGAGAATCCAACGATCGGTGACATTGCCAGCCTGACCGCTAGCCACTTGCGCAACTTTGTCAGTAGCAGTGTCCAAGTCCAGTCCTTCATTGTTCATGAGGATGTAGCGTGAGATGTTCCAAATCTTGTTAATGAAGTTCCAAGAGGCATCCATTTTTTCGTAAGAGAAACGCACGTCTTGACCCGGTGCAGAACCGTTTGAGAGGAACCAACGAAGGGCATCGGCACCGTATTTGTCAATGACATCCATTGGGTCGATACCGTTCCCAAGAGATTTAGACATCTTGCGCCCTTCTTCGTCACGGATAAGACCATGAATGAGAACGTTTTGGAAGGGTTGACGTCCGGTGAACTCAAGAGATTGGAAAATCATACGAGATACCCAGAAGAAGATGATGTCGTAACCCGTTACCAAGGTTGAGGTTGGGAAATAACGCTGGAAGTCTGCTGAGTCTGTGTCAGGCCAACCCATGGTTGAGAAAGGCCAGAGGGCTGATGAGAACCAGGTGTCAAGCACGTCCTCATCTTGCACCCACCCCTCACCTTCTGGGGCTTCCTCGCCCACATACATGTCGCCATTCTCCTTGTACCAAGCTGGGATTTGATGTCCCCACCAAAGCTGGCGAGAAATCACCCAGTCATGGACATTTTCCATCCAGCTCATGAAGGTATCATTGAAGCGTGGTGGGTAGAATGCTACCTTGTCATCAGTGTCTTGGTTGGCGATAGCATTCTTAGCCAATTGATCCATCTTAACGAACCATTGGGTTGACAGATAAGGCTCTACAACAGCTCCTGAGCGTTCAGAGTGGCCAACAGCATGAATGATCGGCTTGATATCCTTGAGTAAGCCAGCTTCCTCAGCATCTTTCAAGTACAGCTTACGGGCTTCGTAGCGATCCAGACCTTGGTAACGCTCTGGAACACGATGCGTTCTAGACATGGTACCATCTTTTTCCATGATAATATCTTGTCTAATATTGTGACGTTGCCCAACTTCAAAGTCATTAGGGTCATGAGCAGGCGTGATTTTCACACAGCCAGACCCCTTGTCCATCGTAACGTACTCATCTGCAATAATAGGAATACGGTAGCCTGTCAAAGGAACGATAACCTGTTTGCCCACCAAGTGCTGGTAGCGCTCATCGTCTGGATGCACTGCAATAGCACCGTCACCAAACATCGTTTCTGGACGTGTGGTCATGATGGTCAGGTAATCGCCACTGCCATCATCAAATAAGTATTTGAAATAATGCTCTGCTCCCTCAACATCCTTATGGATAACCTCGATATCAGAGAGGGCAGTCCTAGCTGCTGGGTCCCAGTTGATGATAAATTCGCCACGGTAAATCCAGCCTTTTTTGTAGAGGTCTACAAAGACCTTACGAACAGCTTTTGACAAACCTTCATCGAGGGTGAAGCGTTCACGAGAATAATCGACAGAAATCCCCATTTTGCCCCACTGGTCTTTGATGGTTGCTGCGTACTCGTCCTTCCATTCCCAAACTTTGTCAAGGAATTTTTCACGACCTAAGTCGTAACGTGTGATGCCTTGACCACGCAAACGCTCCTCAACCTTAGCCTGAGTGGCAATACCAGCATGGTCCATCCCTGGTAACCAGAGCGTATCAAAGCCCTGCATGCGTTTTTGACGAATGATAATATCTTGCAAAGTCGTATCCCAAGCGTGTCCCAAGTGCAACTTACCAGTAACATTTGGGGGTGGAATAACGATAGAATAAGGTTTGGCATCAGGATTACCTGATGGTTTGAAAACATCTTGGTCCAACCAAGATTGATAACGCCCAGCCTCAACCTCGGCTGGGTTGTATTTTGGTGATAGTTCTTTCATTTTAGTTCTCCTTTTTCAAATAATTTTATATTCCTATTCTAAATATTTTATCCCATGAAAAATGTTATATCTTATCCTCTGCAGGATCAATCTCACACCAATGTTTACTATTTCTAAAACACTCTAATGCTGGTGTTTTTTCTATTACAATAATCTTTTTTTTACCATTTTCATTAATAACTGTATCATATTTAGTTGGTCTATTATAAAATTTCATCTTACCATTGCAGATGGAACAGTTAGCTGATTGAATCTTTTCAATATTAAGTCTATTATCTTTCCCGCTCAAAGCATACCCAAACTTTAAAGGATAGCGGATTTGATTTTTTACTATTTTTCGAAGATATAATACAAGAGATAGTGTCATCAGACTCACTATTAGTAATAATGCATATAATGGCTGATATTCTGAATTTGAAATCGTATAATCCCAGTCTTTACTCACGATTTCATATATTGGTTCAAAAACTTTAAAAACTGAAAAAATGGAGCCAATGGTAGGAATAAAACTAATCCATGTCAAAACTGCCATTGTAATCGGGCTTCTCCAAAGAGGTTCTACCTCATATTCAGCGACTATCTGCTTGTCTCGATTATCGCCATAAAAATTATTAATGTTATTTATATTTTGATTTCTTACAATAGTATTTCCAGAACCAATATTATTTCCACCATTAAAAACGTTGTTATTATTCATAAATATATCCTTTGCTAAATATTCTAAGTAGAGTTACTCCCCACCACCTCTATCTTCACCCCATCCGTATCTTACTCCACCCACCCAAAGACTCACTTTAACTCTGCTATCCCATTTTCATAACAAATTGACTAATCGTTATTAATACCTTCGTCTATCATCAAAGAAACTCCTACCGAACCTTTTCTTTTTGAAAAAATGATTGTCGCATTTTTTCAAAAACGTCAAAATCCCCGCCCAGCTCACGCTAGACAGGGACGAAGTTCGTTTTGAATTCCGCGGTACCACCCACATTCGGGTTTGATACCCGCTGCTCTTTTTATACAATTTGATAACTCAGCAACCAGTTTTGACATTTGTGCGGATTTCTCAGTAACACCGCTTCCTGTGACAAATGGGCTTCAAAACACCTCTGATAGGCTTATTATAACAGACTTCTATAGCAAATTCAATGACTGACAAGCAAAAAAACTCTCCTTCGTCTTTAAGGTCTGATCTGTTACTGTCTTTGGCTGATAAAGCTCAAAAATTCATAGGATAGACTGGTTGTGGTGTCATTGAGGGAATAGCTTTCCAGCTCATTGACATTGCTGCGTAATTGCTGGGCATAGGCTTTTGAAATCAAGCCATTCGCCTCAAACTCAGCAATGGTTTTACGCTCCAAGTAATAACCTCGTAAAATGTCATCGTTACTGTCTGGAATCCTATGCATGATGACACGCTCCACAAACAAGCCTGACTTGATCAAGGCCGCATCACGTAAACGGGCATCCTGAAGGTAATCCACTAGCGAATGATTATAGTAACCCTCTAAATCCTCTAGTGCGTCTAAAATCAACTCGGTGTTTTTCAGGTAAAGATCTGTGATACGCTCACGATTCTCAGCCGTCAAATGCCCACGCTGCTTGGGAAAGTGACTCAAGGCTCTCAGACGTGCACCAAAGGTCACCAGCTCATGCAAGGTCGCTCGCACCACGCGCATGAAAATCCGAAAACCATAGGTAAAGCCTGAGACAAAGCTACGGTTGACTTGCTTTTCCAAAATTTTGAGATAGCCTTGGTAAATGCGGTACTCTTTGAGGTCAATCTGCCCTTGATGATAGGCATATTCTAACCCTTGACTCTCAATGCCAATCATAAACAGTTGCAAGCTGGCTAGATCTTTCTTGACACTGGCAGGCTCTTGCTCTATAATCAAATGCTGAATACGCGTATTGTAGTTATCGATAACGGTGTAAAGGGAAGCCTTATCGGGTCTCTTTTTGCTATCTTCTTCTAAAATCCTTAACACTTTGGTAAGGATGGAAATACGCATGACATGGTCCACAGTCTTGTCAATGGCTGGAGCTAAAAATGGCAACACCACTAACCCCGTCAAAAAGCTAAAGAGGGTCACACCAGCTACTGTGAACAGTAAAAAACTATATTGCAGGTTTTCCATTCGCGGTAACAATAAAATGGTAGCAATGGAGACCGTTCCCTTGACTCCAGAAAAAGTTAAGAGCAATATATCTTTAAAAGATCTGCCAAAGAGGCCAGGTCTAAACCAGCTCTGCAAGGCATAAAAGAGGCTGATCATGACAAAACGCACGACAAATAAGGCAGCTGTCAGACTGAGGATCAAGACCAAGAGGTAGCCATTACCGTACTTGGGGCTGGTCAAGATAGGGACTAGAATAGCCGTCAACTCAGAGCCAAAGATGAGAAAGACAAGACCGTTTAGCATAAAGTTGATGGTTTTCCAGACCACATTGGTGACTCGATAGACCTGAGCATCAAAGAGTGTCGTCTTTCTCAAACGTCCTGCCTGCATAACACCCGCTATAACAACGGCAATAATGGCTGAAACGCCTAAGGCATCTGCCACAAAGTAAGACACCATGGGAAGCGATAACTCCAACAACAAGGCTCCTGTAACATCGGCTGCGTCGAATTTTTCCAAAATCGAGAGAAAAACACGGTTAAAAAAGGCAAAGAGAATCCCAATCGCAAAGCCGCCGAGGATGGACAAGACAAGTTTGAGGCTGGCTTGCCCAATGGAAAAATAGCCTGTCAGAAGTGCTGTCACGGCAAACTGAAAGGCAACCAAGCCACTCGCATCGTTTAACAAACCCTCTAACTTGAGGATGTTTTCTGCCCGCTTTGGAAAGGCAAAACGGCTGGCTATGGAAATAAAGGCCACCGCATCTGTCGGCCCTAGAGCTGCACCCAGAGCGAAGTAGGCAGCCACAGGCAGGGTAATGGGCAATAGATAGTTGGCTATCATGCCAATCAAGATCGTCGTCACAAAGACCACGGGGAGGATCAGGTAGAGAATCATCGAGCGATGCTTGAGAAAGCTGCCAACATCTGCCTCCTCACCCTCCCTGAAATTAAGCGGAGCAATGACAAAGGCCAAAAAGAGGGCTGGATTGAGGGCGATTCCTTGACCTCCTTGAAAGAGACCATAGGCCACACCCAATAGCAGCTGCACCAAGGGGAGAGGGATTTTGGGGAAGATGCGATTAATAACATTAGAGACCACTAATGAAAATAGAAAGCTAATCACTAGGATAGATAAGGGCATATGGACTAACCTCCCTCGTGCTTTTTGGCGTAGGCGTCTTTGAGGTCGGCAATTTTTTGATCAATGGCTTGGCAATCTTGGTGCGTCATTTTCAAATGACATTTTTCTTTTTCTAAGACCATTAGTTTCTTTTTGAGCTTGGCTAGATCAGGAGCATCCTCAAAATGAGGCGTTTTTGATGTTGGCTGGTCAATGTATTTGTGGCGTAGGGTTGATAGCAATTCTGTGACGGATTGGTGAGACATGTCTTCTCCTTTTTGGTCTGTCATTATAGCAATATCTCATCAGAAAACGAGATGGACGAGTGTTTTTCAAGCATGATTAAGAGAGGTGGGTTATTGATTTGATTGATGGCCTGATAGAGCATGACGGTGACTAGCTTTTGTTCCAAGTGACTGACAAACTCAAGCACGCTGTCTTTTTCCACATCACCACCCGCATGACCAGGATAAACCATGATCGCTAAGCGTCCACCAACTTCCAAACGCTCTAACACTTTCTGAATGGCTTGGATAGTAGTTTGAGGCTTGGTCATAATGGCCTTATCAGCACTTGGCAGATAGCCCAAATTAAACATAGCTGCCCGTAGGGGTTCTGCGACATATTGGTCTAAATTTTCATGGCCGTCTAAGATCAATTCAGCATTATCAAGCCCTTGCTCCACTAAGCGATGGCTTGTTTTTTTAAGGGCTTTTTCTTGTATGTCAAAGGCATAGACTTTTTGGCTTCGTTTCGCTAGAAAGACCGTGTCATTGCCATTACCCATGGTCGCATCTAGGGCAACACTCTGGTCATCTAATACCTCTGCTAAAAAATCATGGGAAAAGGCAAGCGGTCGTTTCATAACGGTATCTCCTTCATCTGTCCTATCATCAATCTGCCAAAAAAACAGTCTTACAGCTATACATTTTGAGAACTTACTATTATAATTAAATCAAAAACACGTAAAGGAATCAAGTTTGTCTACTATTTTATCACGCCTGCCTGGGCTCATCCTCTGTCTGTTTATCGCTAGCAGTGCTTGGTTTTTAGGCCAGTCTCTACCGCTCTTTGGAGCACCGATGTTAGCGATTATGATTGGCATGGCAGTAGGTTTGGGCCACAGGAATCGAGCCCATACCCAATCTGGAATCGCCTATTCAGCCAAGGGCATCCTTCAAATCGCCGTTATCCTACTAGGCTTCGGCTTAAACCTCAAGCAAGTCTTAGTGGTTGGCACCCAGTCTCTACCCATCATCTTGGCAACAATCACAACAGCTCTGGTCCTAATCATGCCTTTGGCAAAATGGCTAAACCTTGACCGCCATACCGCCATCCTGGTCGGTGTCGGAACAGCTATCTGCGGTGGCTCTGCCATCGCAGCCACTGCGCCCGTCATTAAGGCAAAAGAAGAAGATCTTGCAAAGGCTATTTCGGTTATCCTATTATTTAACATCCTAGCTGCTCTCTTATTTCCGAGCCTAGGTCATGCGCTTGGCTTATCAAACGAAGGCTTTGCCCTATTTGTTGGTACAGCTGTCAATGATACCTCGTCTGTCACTGCCACTGCCACTGCCTGGGACAATCTCTACCACGCCAATACACTTGATAGAGCAACCATCGTGAAACTCACCAGAACCTTGGCTATCATTCCCATCACTCTGGGCTTGTCTTTTTATGAAATGATGCAGCAACACCAAAAACCTGAGGCACAAAAGACCTTTCGGCTAACCAAGGTATTTCCCATCTTTATACTCTACTTTGTCCTAGCTTCTTTGATCACCACGCTAGTGCCGCTACCAGTTCCACTGACTAGTTCTTTAAAAACCTTATCTAAATTTTTGATTCTTGTGGCAATGAGTGCCATCGGGCTTAATACCAATATGATAACGCTCTGGTCACGTGGGGGCAAAGCGATTCTTATGGGAAGTTTTTGTTGGCTAGCCGTTTCTGCGGTCAGTCTCTTGTTGCAAAAACTTCTGGGACTTTGGTAAATCCTCCAGACCAAAAAAAAAAAAAAAACAGTTTTGAAAGGCGTATTTTCACCATATATAAAAAGCGAATTTGGATTACCAAATTTGCTTTTTTGATATTAAGGCTGTTTTCCTTGAAAACGCTCTTGAAAACGCTTGTTATTGTAGAAGGGAAACAGGATGTTTAAGTAGGCAAATCCTAAAAGAAAACCGCCAATAACATCTGTTGGGTAATGCACCCCTAGGTAAATACGCGATACGCCAATCACAGCAATTAAAAGTCCTAAAAGGATTTCCACAAACAAGCGTAAGGCAGGGGACTTGATCCGCTGGTGGGCAAGGATCAGCATAAAACCATAAATCATCATCGATCCTGTGGAATGCCCACTTGGGAAGGAGAAGCCATGTGCAGGCAGGAGATGCTCTATGCTTGGTCTAGGGCGTCCATAGAGGTACTTGGCCCCAACAATCAATAGACCTGCTATCGCACCAGTAAGCCCCAGGTAAATGGCTTCAGTCTTCCACTTTTTTACCAAGTAGAGGGATAACACAGCTACCACCAAGACGCCAACAAAGGTTAAGGTGTTGCCCAAAACAGTCACCGCACTAAAAAAAGCAGTTAGACTATCTGGAAGAGAACCACGGACAGTTGTCTGGATAGTATCGTCGAAGGCGACCAGAGTATCAGGATAAAATCTTACCGTATAACCCAAAAGCACAAAGAAGACAAGCGCTATAGAGGCTCTCAAAAAATAAGGTTGTTTAGTTGTCATTTGTTAGATCAATCGCTTAATAGCTGGTTTTAAAAGCAGAAAAACAGCAGCAAACGTTAGCGATAATATCACTCCTTGAATAAGATTAAAGGGAATCACCATCACCAGTAAATAGTGGGCAATGCCAATCAGCTTTGCAATGTCAAAGTTAGCAAACTTGGCATACAAAGGAATGGCAAAGGCGTAGTTCAAGACTAGCATTGAGATGATTAAGAAGATCGTTGCCAAGATACTGGCTAGCAGATAAGACTTGCGGGTTTGGTGCTTTTTCCAAACCAAGGCAAAAGCCAGCACAAATACCCCCATGGCAACAATGTTCATGGGGAGACCAATCAAGTCTCCCAGTCCTTCATTGTTTAATATCAATTTTAACAAAGAACGCCACAAAAGAACAGCATAAGCACTTTTGAGATCGTACAAGAACAAGCCTAATAAAATCGGAATAAGGCTAAAATCAATTTGTAAAAAGCTAGCTGCTGGCAAAATCGGAAATTGAAAAAACATAAGCACAAAGGACAAAGCAGCTAAAATAGCAATGAGTATGAGCTGACGTGTTTTCGTATGAGACATCAAAAAATTCCTCCAATTTAAATCAATTGAAAGAAGGTCCCGTTTTTAAGGCATCCCAAAGACACTAAAAAAAGCGGTCTTCTCCCATCCAGACTTTACTGTCGGTTGTGGAATCACACCACATCAGCTTGCGCTCGCGGACTTCATAGTGTCGTTCATAGGTTATCAAGTTCATGTGGATAGCCATCAAAGATTGCTACCAATGCTTTCTAACCTCAAAAACACTTTGTCACCGCCGGTCGGGAATTTCACCCTGCCCTGAAGACTCCTTTATTATAGCATGTCCTGCCAATCTTATGCAAGGTTTTCGAGCTGAGGTTGATGAATCAGCTTTTTTCTTGGTTTGGTGATTTTATAGTGGATTGAAAATAGATTAGGACAAAGTATAGAATAGCTAACAGTATTAGCGTTTATCAAAACGATTCATCGATGTCCTGATCTTGATTCAAATAACTATATTTTCAATACTCGATGTCAAGCGCCTCAAACCCCAACAACTTAACAAGGCATCTCTACTTTAAGACAAAAAAAGCAGTGAGTACTCTCTTCCTTCGGAGATTTTCTCACTACTAATCTTAAGACCTCTATTCACAAGTCAGAGCTTTTAGATAAGAGATGGTCTGTTTTACTGAGTAGGCTCAGCATTGGGGAGGGATTCCTTATAAGTCACTTCTGCCCCAGAAGTATCCGCAGCTGGGTTAGTCGCTGGAGAGGTCTGAGGTGTCTGATTCTCATAAGAAGGCTCAGGGTGGGGGTAAAAGTCATTGCTAACGGTAGTATCACCGATATAGCCAGTATTTGTTTCACCAGATAAATGGCTAATATCAGCTGTCACACCATATAAGGTTTCATAAGTAATGACATTGGTCGTCATCTCTTCTAAAGTTTTTTTCTTTTTGCCTAACATCTCTTTGATGGTATTTTGAGTGGTTAAGAGGCTTTTAGCCGTTGGGATTTGGTAAGAACCGCCACCAATATTAGCGTCTTCTCCTCTTAACTGATATTCTTTGATCTGTTTAGCAGCGTCTGTGTATCTTAGTAGCCTAGGAATGGTTGCAGAGTTGATCTTAATATCGGTCTGCATGTTTCCAGCAACAGCCTTTAGAATTTTCTTATAAGAAGTTACACTACTACCTAGTTTTAAGACCTTCTGCATGACTTTTTGAATCACCTCACGCTGACGTTTTTGGCGACCGTAATCACCCTCTGGGTCATCATACCGCATACGAGCGTAAACCAAGGCCTGATCGCCATTGATCAGATGAGTGCCAGGCTCGACTGTAGCAGTATAATTGGGTTCATTTTGCGCAATCGAAATCGGAAAATCAAAAGAATTGGTCACCGTGATGCCACCCACCGCATTCACCAAATCAACCAAGCCCTGCATGTTAATCTGCATGTAATAATCAATATCAATATCAAGCATTTCCTCAATGGTCATCATCGCCATCTGAGCACCTCCTGCAGCATAGGCTGCATTCAGCTTGGCCTCTTGACCATTTTGAGGGTTGGACTCTGGCCCTTTTAATCGCACCAAAATATCACGTTCCAAACTGGTCATGGTGATTTTTTGAGTATCAGGATTGACCGTAACAACAATCATCGAGTCACTATTACCTTCCCAAGTAGACGAACGTTCTGCTGTCCCAGTATCAACCCCCATCAGCAACACGGAAAAAGGCTCTAACTTCTCAACAGCCTCGCTGGTTTTTTCCCCTTCAAAGGTTTTAAAGGTTTTTGAAAGCGTCCCCGTCGAAAAAAGGTAAGCTGACCCAAAATAAGTCACCATGGCAACGACTGTTGTCGTCACAATTAACATCATCATCAATACAATTTTTTTGCCTAATCTCATGCCTTATCATCACCTATCCATTTGCTCATCATTAACAGGTCTATGTATCTCCCATCATCTAGTCGAAGCGCTCTTTTCTTGACGCCTTCAATCTCAAACTCAAAATCTTGATAGAGCTTAATAGCTCGCTCATTGCGTGCTTGCACCGTCAACTCCAAACGTTTTATCATAGGACTATGCTGAGCCCAATCACAGGCCAGCTCCATCAGAGTATGCCCAATGCCGTAGCCAGTATAGGCTTTTTTGACAGCAATAAATAAGTCACCAATATGACCGGTATAAGATGACTCACTACCAACAACATTCAGTAGCCCAATCAGCTGTCCCTCTAGCTTGGCTAGTAGGCAAATGCTATTAAGACTTGCTTCACTGATCGAGAGAGATTCTTCCAAAACTTCAAGCGACATTTCCTTACTATCATTGGTGATAAAAGTCGTTTCTTGGCTAAGGTCTGCTAAAAGATGTTTGATTAAAACAGCGTCTGATGCTTTTGCTTCTTCAATGATTAACTCTTTTTGAGACATTTGGGGGTCAACTCACTGACTAATTGTTGATGCCTAAGATTGTTGGCACTTAATGTTAGTTGGCGGCCTTGTCCATCAAAGAAGATGGCAATACTAAGATAGGCTTCTGGCAAATGCTCTTTGATCAACTCGCCCCACTCAATAACGGTCACACCATCACCAAAAAGAAAGGCATCTAAATCAATCGAATCTGGATCATCACCAATCCGATAAACGTCTAAATGGTAAAGAGGCAGCCTACCCTCGTACTCACGAACAATCGTATAGGTCGGACTTTTAATCATCTGGTCAATCCCAAGCCCCTTTGCTAAGCCCTTGGTAAGAGTGGTCTTTCCAGTACCCAAATCACCTGTCAAAATCAGAATATCGCCAGCCTCAAGTATTGATCCTAATTTTTCTCCAAAAGCTATCAGCTCGGACTCATTTGTTACCTTATACATAGACCTCATTATATCATATCAAAAGATGCTTTGCCATGATTGGTTGATGACAAAATAAAATCATCAGTCCTTCAGCCGATGATTTTTTGATGATGTAGGATCTTAGAGCATTGCCAAAATCACAAAGTTCAAGATAAAGAGAGCCGTTGCTCCCCAAAGAATGGGGTGAATCTCTTTGGAATGTCCTTTAACAACTTTTACCAAACAGTAGAAAATGAATGCTACAGCGATTCCGTAAGAGATGGAGTAGCAAAGTGCCATAAAGAATGCGGCAAAGAATGCGGGTAGGGCATCTTCAAAACGACTCCAATCCACATCAAGGAAAGAAGACACCATCATCACTCCAACAATAATCAGTGCTGGTGCTGTCGCTGCCGCAGGTACAATACCGATAACTGGCAAGAGAAAGATCGATAGTAAAAAGGTGATTGCTGTTGATACCGCCGTTAGACCTGTACGCCCGCCTTCCGCAATTCCTGCTGCAGACTCAACGTAAGTGGTCGTATTTGAGGTACCAAATAAAGCACCGATAGAAGTACCAATCGCATCTGCAAAGAGAGCGCGATCCATTTTTGATGAGAAACCAGATGAATTCTCAAGTGCTTCCTCATCCTCTGCTGAGAAAATTCCTGTACGACGGCCTGTACCAATAAAGGTTCCAAGGGTATCAAAGGTATCTGACAAGGAGAAGGCAAAGATCGTCATTAAAACAAGTGGTAGGCGACTTGAATCACTAAAGAGAGAGCCCATACCAGCAAAAGCTGCTAAAAAGGTTGTTCCCAATTCAGCAAAAGCTGAGCCGATATTGTTTGCAAAATTAATGTTTGACACATCAACCACACCCATCGGAATGCCTATCACTGTTGTGACAAGAATACCAATAAGAATCGCACCACGGATGTTTTTGATGACTAAAATAGCTGTCAAAAACAAACCAATAATCGCCAAGATAACGGCTGGATTGGTAAAGGTTGAAATAGCTGGTACAACACCACCATTGGCTGAAATAGCATTGATACCATCTGATAGGTTAGCAGCATCTGGAGCCGCACCATTGATAGTCACGATATTTTGTGCTGAGAGCGAAAATTCAATGATGTCGGCATTTTTTAGACCAAGATAGGCCACAAAGACACCAATACCCCCACCAATAGCATGCTGAAGACTCACTGGAATGGCTTTGATAATACTCTTACGAACCTTGGTAACCGTGATAAAGATATTGAAAAGGCCACAGATAAACACCATCGCCAAAGCTTCTTGCCAGGTAAAACCTAGGCCAAAAACAACGGTGTAAGTGAAGAAAGCGTTAAGCCCCATTCCTGGTGCAAGGGCATAAGGAACGTTGGCAAACAACCCCATGATCACTGTTGAAATCACCGTTGCAATAATAGTTGCGAGAAAAACTGCCTGAGTGGGCATGCCAGCAGCCCCCAAAATAGATGGGTTAACAAAGAGGATATAACTCATGGCAAAGAAGGTCGTCAAACCAGCAATGATTTCAGTTCGAACAGTCGTGCCATGTTCTTTTAACTTAAACAGCTTTTCCATTTTGAAAATAGACTCCTTTTTATTGAACTATTTTTACATTTTAACATATAAATATTCGCATTTCAATGGTATATCCTAAGTTTTTTCAAGAATGATCGCTTTTTTTAATCAAAATATCAGAACAAAACATTTCATGAAGCTATCCTATAAAATTTCTTGATATCTCTGTTACCTTGTGGCTTGGTTTTTGTTATAATAAACATATGACTACTAAACTAATTGCAATTGATTTAGACGGAACCCTTCTTCATAGTGATAATATTATTTCAGACTATACTGTAGACATTATCCAAAAGGTTCGCAAACAAGGCCATCATATTATCATTGCCACTGGGCGACCTTATCGTATGGCAATTGATCACTACAAACGTCTTGACTTGGACACTCCTATGATCACCTTCAACGGCTCTCTCATCAATATCCCTGGTAAAGAATGGGAATACGAGCAGTCGGTGACACTGGATAAAACTTATCTCTTTGAGATACTCAAGTCTAGAGAGCTTTACCAACTTGATTTTATTGCTAGTGAATACCGCAAAAACTTTTTTATTACCCTTGATTATCCTGAGCAGATTACGCCTGCTTTATTTGGTGTTGATTGTATCACAGAGCAAATGCGATTAAAACCTGACAAAATCACACAAAACCCAAATGCCCTTTTAATGCAAACACGAGCTGCTGATAAGTATGCCCTAGCAACTACCATACGTGAGCACTTCAAAAACGGCATTGAGGTAGCCTCCTGGGGTGGACCTTTAAATATCCTTGAAGTATCACCCAAAGGAGTCAATAAAGCCTTTGCCTTAGCCCATCTTTTAAAGGTTTATGATAGAACACCTGATGATTTGATTGCTTTTGGTGATGAGCATAATGACACCGAAATGCTCCATTATGCCAAGGTTGGCTATGCTATGAAAAATGCTAACTTAGCACTTCTGCCATTTGCTAATGAGCAATTAAGACATACCAACGAAGAAGATGGCGTCGCCAAACAGCTTGAAAAACTTTTTTTGTAAACCACAAAAATTTTTTGTCACCATTAAAAAATAGAGACCACTTAGTGAGTCTCTATTTTTTTGATATTTAGAAGCATTTATGATTGTCAAAATAGGGTTTTATTTAATCTTAATCTTCTTTTTTTCTCTTCTTAAATACAATAATACCAGCTAACAGTAGTAATAATTCCATCATGATTGATGAACTTTGATTATCACCAGTGTTCGGTAATCGTTTAGCTAAAGGTATCAAACGAGAATTAGCAAAATTATTATCTCGATTAATTTCAGCCGTCCTTTTTTTTGTATCAAGTACATACTTAGTATCAGCTTTCATATTACCAAGTGTAGCTGCCCTACCTTCTACAGCGTCAATGCCTTGAGTGCCTGTTTCTTTAGCTTGAGTGACAGTCTCAGGGGTTTCGTGAGTGTCAACCGCAGCCTTGGCAGCGTCTACCGCTTTGGTGACTTCTGCCGTGAGACGGTTTTGATCCTCGGCAGTCAAATGAGGGTTTGCGGTGATCGCTTGCTTAGCCGTTTCAGCCTGGCGGTCAATTTCTGCTTTGGCATCAGCTTTGGCATTACCAAGGGCTGTTGCTTTGTCGCCTACAGCTGTTACGGTCGCCACTTGAGCAGCTTGGGTATCAGTCACACCGTCTTTAGCCACTTTAGCATCAATAGCGGCTTTAGCATCTTTGGCAGCTTGAGTGGCTTCGGCTTCTAAACGTTGTTGGTCTGCTGGAGTTAAGTTGTCATTATTCTTAATGGCTTCCTTCACTCGATTGACTTCAGCGTCTATTGCAGCTTTAGCAGCTTTTTTCGCATTGCCTAGCTCTTGAGCTGTTGTGCCAACTTCTGTTACTTTACGAACTTGATTTTCTTTATCGTTTGTAACTTCATCAGTTGTTA
>NZ_JBLOJV010000031.1:0-16462 GCF_047785705.1 Streptococcus pluranimalium | reverse complement strand
TTTTCTTGATAAATAACTCACATCAGCATTAACCAAGGGAATATTGTTACTTGAGAATACTGTGTATCAGTTCTTTCGTAGCAATTAGTTGTAACTTTTTTGAGATTTCGTTAAAATAGTTTTAAGATATCATTTTGGAGAAAGCCTAGCTATTTTCCAAAAGAGAAAGAGGTAAGATATGACTCAAGTTATCACTGATGAAACTTTTGAACAAGAAACAGCTCAAGGCCTTGTTTTGGTCGATTTCTGGGCAAGCTGGTGTGGTCCATGTTTGATGCAAGCACCGATCTTGGATCAACTCTCACAAGAATATGATGAAGATGAGCTCAAAATCGTCAAAATCAATGTTGATGACAATCCTAAGATAGCACAATCATTTGGGATTATGTCCATCCCAACCTTGATCTTTAAAAAAGACGGTCAGGTGGTTAAGCAAGTAGCAGGTGCTCATACCAAGGATCAAATCAAGGCTATTGTTGCTGAGTTGACGGCCTAACAAGAACGTCGGCGTTCTAGCTAAAAATGTTCATAACCTAGTTTAACGTTAATACTTTGCTTAAGTAATGCAATTCTTGCTTTTTCCTAATACTCTAAACCCAGGTAGCTTGGCTATCTGGGTTTCTGCTATGACAAAGACAGGGAGTGATTGTTGATAAAACCGCTGTTGCTACTTGTCTAAGTTGTTAGTCTTGTTTTAGGTATTGAGCTAATAGTTTTTTTTGAGGGGTTGCCATAGGATAGTTGTTCAAATCCTCTGCTCTGACCCAGTGCAGATGCTTCGTTTCGTTCAGAGTTTCTTTTTGAATCAAGCCTTCTAGTAGCTCCATGGTCCATTTCTGATGGCTAAAAGTGTGTTTGACCTGTCCAAAAGTTCTATCAGTCCATTTGGGCTGAATGCCATAGCTTTCTTCAAAGGTCTGTTTTTGAGAAATGCTTTCTTGAACAGTCGTTTTCTCCTCAAAAAGAGTTATTTGTTGACTGACAAAGCTAGTTTCTATAATGGGAAAGGACCAAAAACCAGCCAGTAAACGTCCTTGAGTATTTTTTTCGAGAAGAAATGCTCCCTCTTGATTTCGGATGACAAAGGCTTGGACGTCTATAGGCTTGGGCTTTTTCTTGGGTAGTTTGATGGGATATTTATGATAAGTACCGTTCAAGTAAGCAGCATTAAAAAAACGAACAGGTGACTCTTCTGGTCGGGGATTTTTGGCAGACTCAATATCTGTTCCAAGGTCCATCAGTGCCTGATTAAAATCCCCAGGCCTTTTAGGATCAATCAAAACTTCCATGATAGCTTGGAAAATCGGACGATTTTTAGGGTCACCAATGTCATAATCCACTTCAAACAACCTAGCCATGACACGCATGACATTGCCATCAACAGCTGGTTCAGGTAGGTTAAAGGCAATGCTTGAGATAGCTCCTGCCGTGTATGGACCAATGCCTTTCAAGGAAGCGATGTCCTTATAAGTTGATGGGAATATCCCGTTAAAGTCTGTCATGACTTGCTGGGCAGCCTTTTGCATGTTTCGGACACGTGAGTAGTAACCCAAGCCTTCCCAAGCTTTTAATAATCTTTCTTCTGGAGCAGCTGCTAAATCAGAAATAGTAGGAAACCAGTCTAAAAAGCGTTCGTAATAAGGTATCACGGTCACCACTTGTGTTTGCTGGAGCATAATCTCACTAATCCAAATGGCGTAAGGATCAGTCGTTCGACGCCAAGGTAAGTCACGTTTTTTGTCATCATACCAAGATAAGAGAGTTCGACGAAACGAAAGAATGGTCGGCTCATCCCACATCTTAATACCGTATTTTTGAAAATCTAACATAGCACTATTGTAGCAAAGATTTGCCATAAGAACAGCTGCGGAGCATGCTCTATGTTAGAAACTCATGACTGTTGTATTTCATGTTGTATTTAACCAAGGCAGCTGACGCCTTTTGGAAGTAAAATGCTTGCTATTTTATTTTAGAACTGTTATACTAGTATCTTGTGAGAATACCTCACTTACCCCTTGTTAGGCATGGGGTCATTAGTCCAAAAGGAGGAAATATCAATGGCAAAATACGAAATTCTTTATATTATTCGTCCAAACATTGAGGAAGAAGCAAAAACTGCTTTGGTAGAACGTTTTGATTCTATCTTGACTGACAACGGTGCAACGATCGTTGAATCAAAAGATTGGGAAAAACGTCGTCTTGCTTACGAAATCAAAGATTTCCGAGAAGGTCTTTACCATATTGTTACTGTTGAAGCTGATGATGCTGTGGCTCTTAACGAGTTTGACCGTCTTTCAAAAATCAACAATGACATTCTTCGTCATATGATCGTTAATCTCGAAGCTTAAGAAGGTAGTTTATGATTAATAATGTAGTGCTTGTTGGTCGTATGACCAAAGATGCAGAACTTCGTTACACTCCCAATAACGTTGCGGTTGCTACTTTTACTCTTGCTGTTAATCGTAACTTCAAGAGTCAAAATGGTGAGCGTGAAGCTGATTTTATCAACTGCGTGATTTGGCGTCAGCCAGCTGAAAACTTGTCTAACTGGGCTAAAAAAGGTGCCTTAATCGGGGTCACTGGACGTATCCAGACGCGTAATTATGAAAATCAACAGGGGCAACGTGTCTATGTAACAGAAGTTGTTGCGGATAATTTCCAAATGTTGGAAAGTCGTGCTACACGTGAGGGTGCTTCGCAAAACGCTTATAATGGTGGTGGGTATAATGACCAATCATCACCTAATAGTTTTTCATCTTCATCACAAACACCAAACTTTGGTCGTGATGAGAGTCCATTTGGCAATTCAAACCCGATGGATATCTCAGATGACGATCTACCGTTCTAGGATGAACACTAATACTATAATATAAGGAGAAAACAACATGGCTCAACAACGTCGTGGCGGATTCAAACGCCGTAAAAAAGTTGATTATATCGCAGCTAACAAAATTGAATACGTTGATTACAAAGATACAGAACTTCTTAGCCGTTTCGTTTCAGAACGTGGAAAAATTCTTCCTCGTCGTGTTACAGGAACTTCAGCTAAAAACCAACGTAAGGTAACAACAGCTATCAAACGTGCTCGCGTTATGGCTTTGATGCCTTATGTCAATGAAGACTAAGATTATTAGAAAAAGCAGCCGTTGGCTGTTTTTTTGCGATCATCATGACCAATATACAGCAACAGTTATCTATAGTTATTTGAATTAAGATCAGGACATCGATGAATCATTTTGATAAACGCTAATAATGTTAGCTATTCTATACTTTGTCCTAATCTATTTTCAATCCACTATAACTTACAAGTTTGGTCGAGGATAGCGTCTGGTTTTTCGATAGTCAAAAGGCTCTATAATCTCTGAGGTGGATTTTCCACTAGAGTTTTATAGAGCCTCTTAACTGTTAATGAAATGTGTCTGTTATCTTCTATTTCTAGCTGCTGCTTGTGTAGACATGGCGCTTAAGATATTGTATTTCTTTTTGAGATAATAGCGACTAGCAAAAGCGGTTGCTCCTAGAACAATGAGTAAGAAGGGTGGTAGTTGTGGGTTGATTATTGCTGGTAAAAATGCTGTAACACTAAATAAAGCCAGCCAACCAATCATGATGAGACAGAGAATACCCATGTTTTTCCAGAAACTTGGGCGTTTTTCCTTATCCTTGCCCATATGACGGTAAATGTAGTGGTATGTTGCATAGAGAAAACCACCTCCGCCAAGACCAACAACAATTAGCGTTAATAGCCCGTATGATTGTGTCTGATTGCCAGTTAGAACAAGCACACCGGTGATGAGACCTAGAAAGCCAAACCAAAAGAGAGAGGCGTCCATCCACATGAGCCAAGGATTGGTGTTCTTAGATTCTTGAAGAGCAAGTTTGTCATCCTCTGCTGATTTAGTGAATTGTCTAGCCCAAATGGTTGGAGCACCTAGAAAGGTGCGAGCAGGAATGCCCTTCTTCTGATGTTCGATAATGTTTGGCAGCGTATCTTCTAAAATAGCCTTGATTTCAGCATCTGATTTGCCATCTTGGATCAGTTGTTTAGTAGCAAGGTTGATAAATTCTTGGTTTTTATGAGTGAGATTAGTTAAATCCATGAGAATCCTTTCAAAATGGGGATAGTATTTGAGATTGTGTCAAGCGATGAACCTTGTTAGGATCAATGACCACATCGTGAGGGCGGATTGGTACGTTTGACATCAGAACCATTTTTTCCTGATAAAGTAAATGACAACCATCAGGCTTAAAACGGATGCGATAAAAACGACATACCAAAAAGCGTGAGGCAGGCCGTTTAGTGGCAGCCAGTTATTCTGAAAGTTCATGCCATAGGCAGAGAAAATCACCGTCGGAATATCCAGTGCCATGGTCATCAGAGCCAGTGTTTTCATAATGGTATTCTGATTGTTGTTGATAATAGCAGCAGACGTTTCTGCCATAGCATTCAAGACGTTTTCGTAGATCCCTGCCATCTCAATAGCCTGCTGGGTTTCAATCAGGGTATCTTCTAGTAAATCCTCATCCTCGATATATTTCTTGAGGCTTGAGGTATTGCTGGATAGCTTTTTGACAATTCGCTCATTCATCTTAAGGGAGGCTTTTAGATAGACGATTGACTTTTCCAGCTCCATCATATCAATCAGTTGCTCATTGCGTGTGGCATCTTCGAGTTGTGCTTCAATACGATCACTTTGGCGATCAATGGAGCGAAGGGCTGTTAGAAATAAGATGGCATTTCGATAGAGGATTTGGAAGATAAAACGTGTTTTCATAAAGGTGTAAAAACTTTTCACACGATGATTCTTAAAAGGATCAAAAATGGATAATTCTTCCAGGCAAGTGGTAATCACAGCATTTTCAGTGACGATGATACCCAAAGGAATCGTCACATAGTAGCTTTTGTTTTTACGCTCCTCATAAGTCGGCACGTCGACGATAATCAAGGTATAATCATCTTCGACAGTGATACGAGAGGTTTCCTCAATATCAAGAGGGGCTCTTAAGTCGGTGATGTCAATGTTAAAGCGCTCCGCGATTTGATGAGATTCTTCTTGGGAAGGGTTGACCAAATGAATCCAAGCACCAGGCTCGAATGTTTCGATTTCTTTAAAGTCAATTCCAGTTGACAGAAACAGTTGTTTCATAGTGTGCACCCTCCTTAAGTGAAAATCTGACCATGCTTATCTATTATACTCTATTTTAGTCGTAAAAAAAAGCAGAGCTTTCGGATTCTTTTTCAGAAAACAAGGCTTATTTTGTTATAATAGACATATATTTTAAAAAAAGATAACCTTAACAAGGCTTACCATGTGTTTCGTTCAGTCGTGATGATATTAACAGCCTTATTTTTGGAAATGAAAGGAATGACACAAGGGTAGTAGAGGGCATTCTTTACTAGTAGGAGAAGTCGCAGTGCTTATGCTACCGTTGTGGTTTAATCTTATGCAAGATAAATTAGTGATTCGTGGGGCTAGAGCCCACAATTTGAAGAATATTGATGTGGAGATTCCACGGGATAAACTGGTCGTTGTGACAGGTTTGTCTGGCTCTGGAAAATCTTCTCTGGCTTTTGACACCATTTATGCAGAAGGGCAACGTCGCTATGTGGAAAGTCTTTCTGCCTATGCCCGTCAGTTTTTGGGAAATATGGAGAAACCTGACGTTGATGCGATTGATGGGCTTAGTCCAGCCATCTCCATTGATCAAAAAACAACCAGTAAGAATCCTCGATCAACTGTTGGAACAGCTACCGAAATCAATGACTACCTACGTTTACTCTATGCACGTGTGGGAACCCCTTATTGTGTCAATGGGCATGGTGCCATCTCAGCTTCTTCAGTTGAGCAGATTGTTGATGAGGTGTTAGGATTGCCTCCAAAAACAAGAATGCAAATCCTAGCCCCAATCGTTCGTCGTAAAAAAGGGCAACACAAGACGATTTTTGAACGCATTCAAAAAGATGGTTATGTTCGTGTTCGCGTGGATGGTGAGATTTTTGATGTGACTGAAGTGCCAGAGTTGTCTAAGAGCAAAATGCATGATATTGAAGTGGTCATTGATCGCTTGGTCAATAAAGACGGCATTCGCTCTAGGCTCTTTGACTCGGTTGAGGCGGCTCTTCGTCTGGGGGATGGTTATCTCATGATTGACACCATGGATGGGAATGAGTTGCTCTATTCAGAGCATTATTCCTGCCCTGTCTGTGGCTTCACCGTTCCTGAGTTGGAACCTCGTCTGTTTTCATTCAACGCGCCATTTGGCTCTTGTCAAACCTGTGATGGTCTGGGCATGAAGCTTGTGGTTGACCTAGACTTGGTCATCCCAGATGGTTCTAAAACCCTTAGAGAAGGTGCTTTAGCGCCTTGGAATCCCATCTCATCACAGTATTACCCGAGCATGCTAGAGCAGGCTATGACAACTTTTGCGATTGATATGGATACGCCTTGGGATGATTTGTCAGAAGCTGCCAAACAGCTCATTCTTTATGGTTCAGGTGATCGTGAGTTTCATTTTCATTATCGAAATGATTTTGGCGGGGTACGTGATATTGACTTGCCATTTGAGGGTGTGGTGACCAATGTCAGCCGTCGCTATCATGAGAGCAATTCAGAGTACACGCGCAACGTCATGCGTGAGTATATGAATGAATTGACCTGCTCGACTTGTCAAGGCTATCGCCTTAATGCGGCAGCTCTATCTGTTAGGGTTGGTGGTGAGAAGGGGCTGCATATTGGCCAATTATCCGACCTTTCTATTGAGGATCACCTTGAGCAGTTGGCTCACTTGCATCTTGGGCAAAATGAGCAAATGATTGCAGGTCCGATTCTCAAAGAAATCACCGATCGTTTGACCTTTTTAAATAATGTCGGACTGAATTATCTGACGCTGTCACGTATGGCTGGGACACTATCAGGAGGCGAAAGCCAGCGTATCCGCTTGGCGACACAAATTGGCTCTAACCTTAGTGGGGTTCTTTATGTTCTTGATGAGCCCTCAATCGGTCTCCATCAGCGCGATAATGATCGTCTGATTGCTAGTCTTAAAAAAATGCGTGATCTAGGCAATACCCTTATCGTTGTTGAACACGATGAAGATACCATGATGGCAGCGGATTGGCTCATTGATGTTGGCCCAGGGGCAGGTGCTTTTGGCGGTCAAATTGTGGCATCAGGCACTCCAAAACAAGTGGCTAGGTCAAAAAAATCCATCACAGGGCAGTATTTATCAGGGCAAAAAAGGATTCCTGTTCCAGAAGAACGCCGTCCAGGGAATGGTCGTTTTATTGAAATTAAAGGCGCGAGTGAGCATAATCTCAAGCAGCTGGATGTGACCTTTCCGCTAGGTCAATTTGTAGCTGTAACAGGCGTTTCAGGGTCTGGGAAATCAACCTTGGTCAACAGTATTCTCAAAAAAGCCCTTGCTCAAAAACTAACTAAAAATGCCGACAAGCCTGGTAAGCACCAGTCTATTGAAGGGATAGAGCACATTGAGCGTTTGATTGATATTGATCAAAGTCCCATTGGACGTACCCCCAGATCCAACCCAGCAACTTACACAGGTGTTTTTGACGACATTCGTGATCTTTTTGCCCAGACCAATGAAGCCAAAATGCGTGGTTACAAAAAAGGCAGATTCTCCTTTAACGTTAAAGGAGGCCGCTGTGAAGCCTGCTCAGGAGATGGGATTATCAAGATAGAGATGCACTTTTTGCCGGATGTGTATGTGCCGTGTGAGGTTTGTCATGGATCGCGCTATAATTCTGAAACCTTAGAGGTTCATTATAAGGGCAAGACCATTGCGGATATTTTAGAGATGACAGTAGATGATGCAGCCGACTTCTTTGGCGCGATTCCCAAAATTGCGCGTAAAATCCAAACCATCAAAGATGTCGGTCTAGGCTATGTTACTCTAGGACAGCCAGCCACAACTCTCTCAGGTGGTGAAGCCCAACGGATGAAGCTGGCTAGTGAACTGCATAAGCGTTCGACTGGAAAGTCGTTTTATATCTTAGATGAGCCAACAACAGGCCTTCATACGGATGATATCGCTCGCTTGATTAAGGTTTTGAACCGTTTTGTGGACGAGGGCAATACCGTTCTTGTCATTGAGCATAATTTAGACGTTATCAAGACTGCGGATTACATTATTGATTTGGGTCCTGAAGGTGGTGTCGGTGGCGGTCAAGTCATCGCAACTGGCACACCAGAAGAAGTCGCTCAAGTAGCGGCATCCTATACAGGTCATTATTTAAAAACAAAGTTGTAAGAGCTTGAGAGTTGTATTTATAGCTCAGCACTTACATCTAAGGCTAGTTTTTAAGCTACTTATCGTTCGTTTTTGTAAAATACTATCTGTAGTCCCTCCCCGCCAGCCTTGATTAGTGGAAACGATTTCTAATATCAAAGCGCTTCACTTGTGAGTACAGGTTCTTAGTGATAGTTGCTTTAGAGCTTGATGTGCTGATGTTTGTGACCTTTGGGTACTGTCTAGCTAGCACTTATTTCTAGCAGAATGGGGCTGAAGAAATCAGCTCAAACGATCATTATGGTATTGAATAATGGTCGTTTTTTGGTAAAATAAGGTCATTGATATGGTTCAACAAGGAGGTTAGGATGTCATCACGTATTAGTCGTTTTGAAGATAAATTAAGTCACTCGGACCTGGATGCTTTTTTGGTCACGGGTCAGCATAATATCTATTATTTAACGGGTTTTTGGGGCTCAGAAAGCACCGTATTTATTACCCGAAATCGCCGTCTGTTTATGACAGATGCGAGGTATAGTTTGATTGCCAAGGATGTAGTGAAGGATTTTGATATCCTTGAAACACGAACCGCTTTGGCTGAAGTAGCCAAGTTGATGGCAGCAGATGGCTTAGTCAAGATTGGTTTTGATGCTCAGGTTTCCTATGCTTTTTATCAGCAGCTAACCCAGTTAGCGCCAGATGTGACCTGGCTACCTCAGACAGATTTCGTGGAAGAACTTCGTCAAGTGAAGGATGAGACAGAGATTGAGACCATTCGTCAGGCTTGTCAGATTTCGGATAAGGCTTTTAATGACGTCTTGGAGATGATCAAACCTGGTCAAACGACGGAGCTTCAGGTGGCAAGTTTTCTGGATTTTCGTATGCGTGAGTATGGTGCATCAGGCTTATCATTTGAAACGATTGTAGCATCTGGCTATCGCTCTTCGATGCCACACGGGGTGGCTAGTCATAAGGTCATCGAGAACGGGGAATCTTTAACCCTTGACTTTGGTTGTTACTACAAGCATTATGTTAGTGACATGACACGAACCATCCATATTGGTCATGTGACGGATGAGGAGCGTCAGCTCTATGACATTGTCTTAAAAGCTAATCAAACCTTAATCGATCAAGCCAAAGCAGGCATGTTTTACCAAGCTTTTGATAAGATTCCTCGCCAAATCATTGATGATGCTGGTTATGGCGCATTCTTCACACATGGGATTGGTCATGGCATTGGTTTGGAGGTTCATGAAACACCGTTCTTTCGTGGCGGTGATGATCAGCTCAAAGCAGGTATGGTGGTCACTGATGAGCCAGGTATTTATTTGCCAAATCAGTATGGGCTTCGTATCGAGGATGACTTGCTTATTACCGATACGGGTTGCGAGGTATTGACCCATGCCCCTAAAGAACTAATCGTGCTCAAATAGGAGATTGATATGGAGAGATTATCCTGGCAAGATTATTTTATGGCAAATGCGGAACTGATTTCAAAACGCTCGACTTGTGATCGGGCTTTTGTTGGCGCTGTTTTGGTCAAGAATAATCGTATCATCGCAACAGGCTACAATGGAGGCGTTTCAGCAACAGATAATTGTAATGATATTGGTCATTGTATGGAAGATGGACACTGTATTCGCACGGTTCATGCAGAGATGAATGCCCTAATCCAGTGTGCCAAGGAGGGGATTTCAACAGCTAGGACAGAGATTTATGTGACGCATTTTCCCTGTCTAAACTGCACCAAGGCACTGTTACAGGCAGGCGTCACCAAAATCACCTATAAAGCCAACTATCGTCCCCATCCCTTTGCGATTGAGCTTTTGGAGAAAAAGGGTGTTGCCTATATCCAGCATCATGTGCCAGAATTAACCTTAGGGAGCAGTGACACCTAGTTAAACAGTTTATCGAGAGAAAAACTTTGATTTTTTTACAAACCAATCCATTTATGCTAAAATGAAGTGATAACTATTTTGATAAAAAAGAGGTAATAACAAATGATTGAAGCAAGTAAACTGAGAGCTGGTATGACGTTTGTCACAGCTGATGGTAAGTTGATTAAAGTTTTGGACGCCAGTCACCATAAGCCTGGTAAAGGCAATACCATCATGCGTATGAAACTGCGTGATGTTCGTTCAGGTTCGACTTTTGACACTACCTACCGTCCAGATGAAAAGTTTGAGCAGGCGATTATTGAAACACGTCCAGCCCAGTATCTATACAAAATGGAAGACACAGCCTTCTTTATGGATACGGACAGCTATGACCAGTATGAAATTCCAGTAGCCAATGTGGAAAATGAGTTGCTTTATGTGTTAGAAAATGAAGAAGTTAAGATTCAATTCTACGGTTCAGAAGTGATCGGTGTGACTGTTCCGACAACGGTGACCTTAACCGTTGTTGAGACCCAACCGTCCATCAAAGGAGCGACTGTCACAGGATCAGGAAAACCTGCAACTCTTGAAACAGGTCTTGTGGTCAATGTTCCGGACTTTATTGAAGTCGGTCAAAAACTAATCGTTAACACTGCTGAGGGGACATACGTGTCACGTGCCTAATCCAAATGAACAGAGCTATGGTTTAAGACCTATCCTTGGTGATAGGGTCTCATCAAGCCATAATGATGAAAGGAGAAGTTATGATTGCTGAAACTATTGGTGATATCGTTATTTCACCACGCGTATTAGAGGTTATTACTGGCATCGCTGCTGCAAAGGTTGACGGGGTTCATTCCTTACACAATAAAAAGGCAGCTGATACCTTGAGTAAGGCTAGCTTGGGTCGTGGTGTTTACTTGAAGAGGGATGATAATGGCGATGTCATTGCTGATATTTATGTCTATCTTCAATACGGTGTCAATGTACCAGCTGTCTCGATTACGATACAAAAAGCCGTTAAAACAGCTGTCTATGACATGGCTGAGGTAACTGTTTCACAAGTTAATGTTCATGTTGTTGGAATTGTCCCTGAAAAGACGCCAAAACCTGATTTGAGCACTCTTTTCAGTGAGGATTTTTTGAATGAGCAAGACTAATCCTTTTACAAACTCAAGGCGTGATCTTCGACAACGTGCTTTTCAAGCGCTTTTTAGCATGGCTTTTGACAGTGAGTTAGTGCCAGCTGCCCAAATGGCCTATCATTATGACAAAGAGCTTGAGGCTGATGAGTCTCTGGACCTTCCGCTTTTCTTATTACAGTTGGTCAATGGTGTCAATGATCACAAGGCTGAATTAGACACTTTGATTGCGGAAAAACTGCGTAAGGGCTGGTCACTAGAGCGTCTGACGGTGTCTGATAAGACCATGCTTCGTCTTGGTTTATATGAAATAGTGTTTTTTGAGGAAACACCAGACCGCGTTGCCCTCAATGAAATCATTGAGATCGCCAAAACATATTCTGACGAGACATCTGCTAAATTTATCAATGGCTTATTGAGTCAGTTTGTGAAAAACTGATCAGTAGCAGTAGCCTTATCTATCAGTGATAAGAATGACAAACCTCCGATTCTTGATGTGAATCGGAGGTTTGTTTTGTCTAACTTTGGCTTTCTCAAGTGAGATCTTTTGTTGAGCCTTAAAGGGTATTGCCGCTGGAGTAGGTAATGGGCAAGATATAGTCACGATGGGTTTCTTGTTTGGCAATTTTTTTCATCAAGACATCGACGATAAGACTGGCTAAATCTGCGATTGGTTGCTTGATCGTGGCTAGTTGAGGGTAGTATTGCTCGATAAAGTCCGTGCCGTCATAGCCAATGATTTTCACATCTTCTGGGATACGTTTGCCCATTTGTTGGGCAACCTTGATCACCTGGATGGCTGTCAGGTCATCAGAGGTAAAAATCCCATCAGGCTTTTCTTGAGCGATAATAGATCTGATCTCCATATCACGTCTTAGGACGGATAGCTCACGTGGAATATGGCAAATAGGCGTTTCTTTGCCTAACTCATAGGTGAATCCTAGTCGGCGTAATCCTGTTGGAGAGTTAGAATTATCATTACCGGTAATCATGATGTTATGGTGACAACCAGCTTTTTTAAGGAGTTGAGCAGCGAGTTTGCCTCCTTCAAAGTTATCGGAGGAGATGATAGGGATATGAGGAGCTAGGTTGCGGTCAAAAGCAACGATAGGAGCCTCGACTTTTTCATAATCTTCGATGCCCAAATTGTGACTAGATGAGATAATCCCATCCACTTGGTTGGCGGCCAACATTTCTAAGTATTCTTTTTCTTTGATAGGATTGTGCTGGCTGTTACAAATAATGGTTTTATAGCCTTTTTCAAACAGTTGAATTTCCAAGTGTTCAATGAGTTGTGCGAAAAAAACGTTGGAAATATTAGGAAAGATTAGCCCGACCAACTGTGGCGACTTGCCTTGTAGGCTACGGGCCAGGTTATTGGGCTTATAGCCTAGGTCACGCATAGCTTGGTGAACCTTATCAATGGTTTTTTGGGAAAGGTAGCCTTTTTTATTGATGACACGAGAGACGGTAGTAGGGCTGACACCCGCTAATTTGGCAACATCGGTTAATTTTGAGACCATAACTATAGCACCAACTCAAAGTAGCTGCCGCTCATTTGCCCTTTCAGTTGTTTGATACCAGATTGGTCTGGGTTTGGAAAGACACGACCTGTAAAGACTTTTTCTCCCTTGTTAACAAAGATTTCAAAGATGGATTTGTCAACAAAAATATTGAGTTTGGTATCAGAAGCTGGGACACTACAGTGACGCTTGGTGCCAAAGTCAGTAGCATACGTCTCACCAACATGAGAGCGATCGACTAAAATCGTTCCTGTCGCTGTATCAACGGTGATGCTAAGCCCACGTCCTTCTTCATCAGCAAATAGGAGCAGTTCACTGGTTTGATTAGCAGGGATTTCAAGCTCTAACTCATAGGCATTTGTTGTAGTGGCTAAATCAGCTAATGGTTGAGGTGTTGAACGTAGTGATGTCATGGCTGGAACGGGGTATTGATAGAGTTTACCGTCCTTGATTGATAGCTCTTTGACCAGGCTCATTGCTCCTTGATAATCATAAGGATCGGTAGGGTAGTCAATGTCTGGCAATCCAATCCAGCTGATACTGTAAACCTTACCATCAGGCGCATTGAAAGCTTGGGTAGCGTAGGCTTCAAAACCATAATCTAAGAGTTGACTATCTGATACACCTCTTAACTCAGCTTTTTTTGTGTCAAACGATTGGCATATCTTATAAGTATTAGGATAGATATTGTTATAATCAAGTTCTGTCTTACTCAAGCCTTGTGGGCTGTAGATAAGCACAGGATAGCCATCAATAAAAACAAGATTTGGGCACTCAATCATATACTCAGACCCAGTGCCACCAAAGGTTAGATTGCCGACAAATTCCCAGTTATGCACCTTGTTGTTGAGGGCTTTATAAAGTTTAATAAAGCCTTTTTTGTCAAGACTTTGAGCACCGATAATGGCAAAAAATTGTCCTTGATAATCAAAAATGTGTGGATCACGAAAGTGTTCTGTCACATCGTCAGGTTGCTCAATGAGGATCTGCTCACATTTGGTGATATGACCGTCTTTGGTCATCCAGGCACCAATTTGTAGCGGTGTTCGATGCCAATGGTCATCACGGACGTTGCCCGTATAGAAGAGAAATAGTTTGTCATCAATGGCGTAAGCAGACCCCGAATAAGCCCCATGGCTATCATGTGGGTGATCTGGCTCTAGCTTAATGCCTGTTTCTTTAAAGCGAATCAAATCAGAGGACTCGGTATGCACCCACTGCTTTAGACCATGGGCAGGACCAAAAGGCCAATTTTGATAAAAGAGGTGAAACTTGCCATTAAAGAAGGAAAAACCATTGGGATCATTTAATAAACCCGTTTGAGGCTCTAAATGAAAGGTTGTGAGCCAGGGAGATTTGGCTTTATTGGCTGCGATTTGGTGTTTTTCCTTTTCTGACCATTCTTGGTAAGGACGATAGCGGATTTCAATAGGTAACTTCATAGGTAACGATCAATGGGCTAACAAGAAGCCATCCTTTCTGTCATAAGGTCTCAATTATATAGTAAACGTTTTCGTATGAAAAAGCAATGGTTTTTCTGTCACAAATAATCATTTCTGCAAAACGCTTGACATATTTTAAAAACCTGTTAAAATGATAGTGTGATGTGAAACGCTTTCACTAAACGTTATCGAAATATTAAAGGAGTCTTTTGGCAAATGAATATGAAACAAATTGCAGAAGAAGTCATCGTTGCCCTTGGTGGTCGTGAGAATATACGCAGTGTCGCTCATTGTGCGACCCGCCTTCGTGTGATGGTTGTTGATGAAGGCAAGATTGACAAGGTTAAGATTGATACTATTGAGAAAGTTCAAGGAGCTTTTTTCAACTCGGGTCAATATCAGATTATCTTTGGCACAGGAACTGTCAATAAAGTTTATGATGAAGTGGTTGCTCTTGGGCTGACGACATCATCGACATCAGAACAAAAGGCAGAGGCTGCTAAGCATGGCAATGCCTTCCAACGTGCTATTCGTACCTTTGGTGATGTTTTTGTTCCAATTATTCCAGCCATTGTTGCGACGGGTCTGTTTATGGGACTACGTGGCTTGTTTGGTGCTTTTGGGGTAACTCTGCCAGAAGATTTGAATGTTTACTCGCAAATCTTAACCGATACGGCCTTTATTGCTCTTCCAGCGCTTGTGGTTTGGTCGACTTTCCGAGTATTTGGAGGCAATCCTGTCATTGGTATTGTTCTTGGTATGATGCTTATTTCAGGCTCACTTCCAAACGCTTGGGCAGTGGCTTCAGGTGGTGATGTGACGCCGACAATCTTCTTTGGTTTTATTCCTGTTGTGGGTCTTCAAGGATCTGTTTTACCAGCTTTTATCATCGGTATTCTTGGGGCGAAGCTTGAAAAAGCTATCCGCAAAGTTGTTCCAGATACTCTAGATCTTTTGGTAACGCCATTTTTGACCTTGTTTACCATGTCAATCCTTGGGCTTTTCCTGATTGGACCGATCTTCCATGTGGTTGAAAATTACATCTTAATTGCGACGAATTGGTTGCTTCATTTACCGTTTGGTTTGGCTGGTTTTGTTATTGGTGGTCTGCATCAGATTATCGTGGTATCAGGTGTTCACCATATCTTCAACTTAGTAGAGTCACAGTTGGTAGCAAATACAGATGCGGATCCTCTTAATGCCATTATGACAGCTGCCATGACTGCTCAAGGCGCAGCTACAGTTGCCGTTGGTGTTAAAACAAAGAATCCTAAATTAAAAGCCTTGGCTTTCCCAGCAGCCTTGTCAGCCTTTCTTGGTATTACTGAGCCGGCTATTTTTGGGGTCAATCTACGTTTTCGTAAACCATTCTTCCTTTCTCTAGTGGCTGGTGCTATTGGTGGTTGGTTGGCCTCTATCCTTAACCTTGCTGGTACAGGTTTTGGGATTACGATTATTCCAGGAACACTTCTATACCTCAATGGGCAACTCTTCAAATACCTTTTGATGGTTGCGGTATCCTTTGTGCTTGGTTTTGCTTTGACTTATTTCTTTGGATTTGATGATGAGCCAGTATCTCAAGCAGCTGCACCACTTAAGACCCAACCTAGAGTTTCTGCTGTACCAGCCTCAGCCATTAAATCAGAAGAAACCATCGCCTCACCGCTGAATGGTGACGTGGTTGCATTAGCTGATGTCAGTGACCCAGTCTTTGCTTCTGAGGCTATGGGAAAAGGAATTGCCATCAAACCGACTGACCAGACGGTTTACTCTCCAGTTGATGGCACTGTTCAAATGGTTTTTGACACAGGTCATGCTTATGGCATCAAATCTGATGATGGGGTTGAGATTTTGATACACCTTGGTATTGATACGGTGTCGATGGATGGAAAAGGATTTAGCCAGAAAGTGGTGGCTAATCAAGCGATAAAAAAAGGTGATGTTCTTGGAACCTTTAATCTTGAGGACATTGCAGCGGCAGGTTTGGACAGTACAACGATGATTATCGTGACAAATACGGCAGACTATGCTGAGGTTAATCCAGTAGCAGCAGGTAAGGTTGCTAAAGGAGATGCCTTGATAACTGTCGCATAAGATGCCGAGGCTCTAAAAACTCAAGAGAACAAGAGATACACTTTTGAATGGTCTTGATGGCCGTTTACCTCATGGCTTAGCCAGCGTGTGCTTGTTGTTGATGAGGTACTAGGGCTTGAAGGTTTATTTTTAAAAAA
>NZ_JBLOJV010000030.1:0-18166 GCF_047785705.1 Streptococcus pluranimalium | reverse complement strand
TTCTAATAACAGTATACTGGAGGAGTGAATGATTGAATAGGTACCTTGTTATGGGGCGCTTACAATGGTTTCCAGCGAGGTAATGACCAGACCACGTGCAGCCACCATATGTTCCTTACTAGCAAAGGCAAAGATAGCACCTTTCTTTTTCTCTGAAGTATTTTCACCAACTGGTCTCAAGTGGCTGTTTTTGTACTTGTATCGATGCAGGCCATCTTTCAAGATAAGGTCATAAAGACCTGGTAACGTCTTGATAAAACTCCTCCTCTCATTTATTTCAGAAACGAAAAAAGAGAACGATTTTCTCGTTCTTTTAGGCTATAAGGTATTTAATTTTTCGTTTCCCAAAACTCTAGACACTTACTATGCTTTTTAGATTGAGCGATCGTTTTTTGATCAGTGCTCGCCTCTTGGTAGTGATGATTTTGCCAAAAATGCTTAAAAACGAGTTTTTCAGAGGGTTAGTATAGGTCTAAGTAGTTTTCCACTTCCCACTGGGAGACGAAGGTGGCGTAGCTTGACCACTCTAGGCGTTTGGCTTCGACAAAGTTGGTCGTGATATGCTCACCAAGAGCGTCTTTGACGACGTCGTCTTTTAAGAGGGCTTTGATGGCATTGTGGAGGGTGGATGGGAGGTCTTTGATACCTGCTTCTTTGCGCTCATCAGCAGACATGGCATAGATATTGGACTCGACCGGGGCTGGGGCATCTATCTGATTTTCAATACCATCAAGCCCTGCCTCTAAGAGCACGGTCATGGCCAGATAAGGATTGGCTGTTGGGTCTACCGATCGTAACTCCAAGCGGGTGCTCATGCCACGCGAGGCTGGAACGCGGATTAAGGGTGAGCGATTTCGGCCAGCCCATGCGATGTAAACAGGGGCTTCATAGCCAGGGACTAAGCGCTTGTAGGAGTTTACGGTTGGGTTCATGATGGCTGTGTAGTTATAGGCATGCTTCATCAAGCCTCCTAAGAAATAATAGGCTGTTTGTGAGAGTTGCATGCCCTTTTTGTCCTTTGGGTCAAAGAAGGCGTTGTTGCCATCCTGATCAAAGAGAGACATGTTGCAGTGCATGCCTGAGCCAGCGATGCCATATTTGGGTTTTGCCATAAAGGTGGCGTGTAAGTCGTGCTTACGTGCGATGGTCTTGACCACTAACTTAAAGATCTGAATTTTATCACAAGCCTCTAAAACATCGCTGTACTTAAAGTCTATCTCATGTTGACCGACAGCAACTTCGTGGTGGCTGGCTTCGACTTCAAAGTTCATTTTGGTTAGCACATTGACGATTTCACGACGGGTATTATCTGCCAGATCGGTCGGTGCTAGGTCAAAATACCCTCCCTTGTCATTCGCATCAAGGGTTGGTTCGCCTTTGTCATTGAGTTTAAACAGAAAAAACTCAGGCTCTGGCCCAAGGTTAAAGGACTTGAAACCAGCTTCTTTCATGTGTGTCAAAGAGCGCTTGAGGTTGCCACGTGGATCTCCTGCAAAGGGAAGCCCTTCTGGTGTGTAAATGTCACAGATAAGACCAGCTACTGCCCCATTCTCATCTCCCCAAGGAAAGACGATCCAAGTCTCCAGGTCTGGGTAGAGATACATGTCAGACTCATTGATCCGTACAAATCCTTCTATGGATGAGCCGTCAAACATGGCCTTATTAGAAAAGACTTTGTCTATCTGCTCATCGGTGACAGGGATTTCCACGTTTTTCATTGTTCCTAGAATGTCGGTAAACATAAGGCGTAGAAAGGTGACATTTTTATCTACAATGTCTTTTTTGATATCAGCTACTGTGATTGCCATTTAAACTCCTTTTTAGCTTATGGAAGGCTACTTACGAATCGATCCCGATTGAAAATGGTTAAAATGAGGCGAAGGTTGATGAAAGCCTCCTTGATTCAGCAATTCATCATGAAGAATCCGTCGAACATCGGCATCTGTCAAAGGTCTTTGTTGAGATTGCTTAGCCTCTTGACGCTCTGCGTATTGGTGCTTGATGGCAGCAATGGTCAGTCCTTCATCGATAAAGTCTTTGATTTCTAACAAATAATCCATGTCATTGAGAGAATACATGCGACGATTACCTGGGGTTCTCTCTGGATTGATCAACCCTTGATCTTCGTAATAACGAATCTGTCTAGCAGTTAAATCAGTCAGTTTCATCACTGTTCCCATTGGAAAAACTGCCATACTTCGTCTAAGCTCTTTGTTCTTCATATTGACCCCTTTCTGTTACATTATAGTCTGAAATCATTAGGCTGTCAAGGTTCTATGTTACATTTTGTGACATAAGAAGGGTGTGTCCTTGAAGTCGAGATGAGATAAGCAAGTCTCTGACAGACATTAGGTTTGGCAGAGCTAGTTATCAGGGTTGCTATTAGACATTTGGAGGATGGGATGTGATTTTCTTATGATTTTAGCTGTCGCAACCATTTTCGCAGTTTATTGAGATCTGTATTGACCAGGATTGCCACAAAAACACCGATAAAAGTCTCAAAAATCCGTGTCAGGGCATAAAGGATGGAGTCACCTGCGGGTACAGAGAGAGAGATGATGAGCATGGTAGCCACACCACTGATGACACCTGGTGTGTTGTTAAACGAAACATTTGTCATGATGGTCAAGACTGTAAAGATGGGAATCAGTAACAGGGTTACCCAGAATTGATGGGCAAAGACGTCTTTTAGAATAAAGAATAGCAGGGCATAACAGCCTCCAATCGCATTCCCAAAAATCCTGGACGAGCCAAAATGAACGCTTTTACCAAAATCCTCACGCAGACTAAAAACTGCTGATAGGGCTGCAATTTGAAGGCCTCCCCAATCAATAAACTTGTATAATAATAGCACAATAAAGACAGATAGTCCCGTTTTAACGGTTCTCATCCCTAGGCGAAATTTTTTAGGATCAAAATAAAATGGCATTGTATTAACCTTTCTTATACATCTATTTTACCATAATGAGATAGATAGGGTAACCGAAAATCAAAACGATCGGTCATGGACTTTATGAACTTTAGTTTCATCTTTGACAGCCCCGTCTCGTCTATTTTTGGTGATTAAAAAACGCCTGCTTACGGCATGCTTCTAAGGCTTTAGAGACATGGCGTAAACAAGCGTATGCTTTTTACCATATGATGAGTGTTCCCGCTGAGAAGATTTCCTCAGCGGTAGACCAGAGCTAGACTAAGAAGATATTTCTTCCATCATCATAACACTCAACAAAATTGATGATATTAAACAAGTTCGATGATTGCCATTGGGGCAGCATCGCCACGGCGTGGTTCTGTTTTAAGGATACGGGTGTATCCACCGTTACGTTCTGCGTAGCGTGGCGCTAATTCAGAGAACAATTTTTGAAGAGCAGTTGTTGATGTGTATTTATCAGTTGCTTCGTCATAGTTTTCTGATGCTACTTCGTTACGAACAAATGCTGCTGCTTGACGACGGGCATGCAAATCACCACGTTTACCAAGAGTAATCATTTTTTCAACGGTTTTACGAATTTCTTTAGCACGAGCCTCGGTCGTTACGATTGATTCATTGATCAAAAGATCTGTTGTTAAATCACGCAACATTGCTTTACGTTGTGAGCTAGTGCGTCCTAGTTTACGGTAAGCCATGTTATCCTCCTATATTATTTATCGTTTTTGAGTCCGAGACCTAGATCTGCCAATTTGATTTTAACTTCTTCAAGGCTCTTACGACCAAGGTTACGGACTTTCATCATTTCTGGTTCGGTCTTATCTGTCAAATCTTGCACAGTATTGATTCCTGCACGTTTCAAGCAGTTGTAAGAACGAACGGACAAATCAAGCTCCTCAATGATACGGTCTAGCACTTGCTCTTCTTGAACCGTTTCAGTCTCTTTCATCACATCAGTAGCCTTGGCAACTTCTGTCAAATCTGTAAAGAGATTTAAGTGTTCAATCAGTACACGAGCAGATAGACCTAGTGCATCTTCAGGGATGACTGTGCCATTTGTCATGATTTCAATGGTTAACTTATCAAAGCCATCATTACTCCCTACACGTGCAGGCTCTACTTGATAGTTAACTTGTTTGACTGGGGTGTAAATGGAATCTACAGCCAGTGTGCCTACGGGAGCATCGTCTTTTTTATTGCCTTCTGCAGCGACATAACCACGATTAGTAGCAACTGTCATGCTAGCTTTAAAGGATGACCCTTCAGCGATTGTAAACAGATAATGATCTGAGTTAACAATCTCAATGTCGCTATCTGTCAAGATGTCTCCAGCAGTTACTTCGGCTGGACCTTGAATATCAAGCTCAATTGTTTTGTCTTCTTCGACATAAGATTTTACAGCAAGTCCTTTGATGTTAAGAATAATCTGCATAACATCTTCGCGTACTCCAGGTACGGTATCAAACTCGTGAAGCACTCCATCAATCTTTATAGAGGTAACCGCAGCACCCGGAAGAGATGATAAAAGCACACGACGAAGAGAGTTCCCTAGAGTTGTTCCGTAACCACGTTCAAGTGGCTCGATGACAAACTTACCATAATCTTTAGTTTCATCAATTTTTGTTATTGTTGGTTTTTCAAACTCAATCATTTATTTACCCCTCGAAACGAATCTGTGTACTATATGGTTAATGATTACACACGACGACGTTTTGGAGGACGAGCACCATTATGTGGTACAGGAGTAACATCGCGGATGGCAGTCACTTCAAGACCAGCTGCGGCAAGTGCACGAATAGCTGACTCACGACCAGAACCTGGGCCTTTTACAGTTACTTCAACTGTTTTTAAACCGTGTTCTTGAGCTGATTTAGCAGCTGCTTCTGAAGCCATTTGTGCAGCAAAAGGTGTTGATTTACGAGAACCTTTGAAACCAAGAGCACCAGCTGATGACCAAGCAAGAGCGTTACCGTGCACATCTGTAATCATAACAATAGTGTTGTTAAATGTAGCGTGAATGTGAGCAATACCTGACTCGATATTCTTTTTCACACGACGTTTACGTGTTGGTTTAGCCAATTTTTTTACCTCCTATTTTATTTTTTCTTACCTGCAATCGCAACAGCTTTACCTTTACGAGTACGGGCATTGTTTTTGGTGTTTTGTCCACGGACAGGAAGTCCACGGCGGTGACGGATTCCACGGTATGAACCGATTTCCATCAAGCGTTTGATGTTCAAGTTAACCTCACGACGAAGGTCTCCTTCAACTTTAATTGCATCAACTTCACGACGGATAGCATCTTCTTGGTCTGGTGTTAAGTCTTTAACACGGATGTCTTCTGATACACCAGCTGCAGCCAAGATTTTTTGAGATGTTGTTAATCCGATTCCATATACATAAGTAAGTGAAATTACTACGCGTTTATCATTTGGAATATCAACTCCAGCAATACGAGCCATTTGTTCTCCTTTCTAAATTATCCTTGACGTTGTTTGTGTTTTGGATTTGTTGGACAAATTACCATAACACGGCCATTACGACGAATCACTTTACAGTGTTCGCAAATTGGTTTAACCGATGGTCTTACCTTCATGTTCTATCCCTCCAATTATTTCGATTATTTAAAGCGGTAGGTGATTCGTCCACGTGTCAAATCGTATGGACTCATCTCAACTGTCACACGGTCACCAACTAAAATTCGAATGTAATTTTTGCGGATTTTTCCAGAAACAGTTGCTAAAATTTGGTGTCCATTTTCTAATTCAACTGTAAACATAGCATTGGGCATGGTTTCAATAACCTTACCCTCAATTTCAATCACGTCTTCTTTTGCCACGCAAAAGTCCCCCTCTAAATTTCGATTTGATTCCCTCTAAAACAGAGGTAACAATTATAAGTCAGACTAGCCTATTTTAACATAAGTTAGCCTTTATAGCAAGTCGTTTGATGCCATTATTTGATGTTATCAATCGCTTTTTTGACATCTTCAAAGACTTGATCAATTTCTTGATTGCCTTCAATATCAGTCACTAAGTCTTTTTCACGGTAGTAATCTAAAATCGGCTGTCCTTGAGCGATGTTGACATCTAAGCGGCGTTTGACTGTCTCTGGTTTGTCATCTTCACGCTGATAGTAATCGTCTTGATTGTAATCGCCTGCTGGTGGGTTGAAGATTTTATGAAAAGTCTCTCCAGTCTCCTTATGGATAATGCGACCACTCAAGCGTTCAATCAAGCTATCTGGATTAACATCAATATTAATCACGCCATCCAGTGACAAGTCAAGATCTGTTAAAATCTGATCCAATGCCTTTGCTTGGTCGATAGTCCGTGGGTAACCATCCAATAAAAAGCCATTTTCTTTAATATCTGACTCTGCCAGGCGCTCTTTGACAATACCATTGGTAACCTCATCAGGAACCAACTCACCTTTGTCAATGTAAGACTTGGCAAGTTTCCCCATCTGAGTTTGATTTTTCATCGCTGCTCGAAACATATCTCCTGTCGAAATATGCGATACTCCATAAGCATCAACGATCTTTGCTGCTTGAGTTCCTTTACCAGCACCGGGCAAGCCCATGATTAAAAGATACATATGATTCTCCTTTATAAGATAATGCTTAGAAAACATCAGTTTCTAAGTCGTTTTGTTTTCAAATAAATCTGCCTCCCATAGACAGACTTATTTAAAAACAAAATAGAAGGTTGACCAGGTCAACCTATACTCTATTTTGTATTCATAAAGCCGACATATTTCTTTTTCAATAAATAGCCTTCAAGTTGTTTCATGCTTTCGATACCTGTTGAAATCAAAATCAACAAACTGGTACCACCCAAAGCGACTGTCGATGACAGGTCAAAGAATTGCTGTGCTAAAATCGGAATGAGTGAAATAACCGCTAAGAATACGGCACCCACTGTCGCTAATTTCTTCAACAATGATGACATGTAAATCTCTGTCTCTCTACCAGGTCGAACCCTAGGTATATAAGAACCATTTTTTTGTAAGTTCTCTGCCGTTTTTTCAGGGTTTACTTGAACAAAAGTATAGAAAAACGAAAAGAGAATAATCAACAAAGCATAGATCCCCATACCAGCTGGTGTCTGGTAAGAAAATAGATTTTGGACGGTTGTTAACCACGGTATATCGCGATGACTATTTTGGAAAAACGCTAAGATGGAGCTCGGTGCTGCCGTGATAGAACTAGCAAAAATAACGGGAATAACACCGGCGGGATTCACTTTCAAAGGGAGATAGGAACTGGTTGGAGCTCCTTGAGCGAGTTTCGTGTATTGAATCGGAATTTTATATTCAGCTTGTTGGACAAATGTTGTGAAGAAAATGATTAACAAAACTGCTAATACTAATAATCCCACAAAAATCCAAGAGTCCGTATGCTCACTTGCTTTGATATTGACAAAGTAATCTTCGCGTATAGACGAAATGGCTCTAGGAATTGAGGCAATGATCCCTGAAAAGATAATCATGGACACGCCATTTCCAAAACCTTTGTCAGAAATCAGCTCACCCAGCCAAGTCACAATGACACTACCAGCCGTCAAGATCAGACCGATAATGACATAAGTCTGCCAAGTTGGTGTTGTGACTAATTGAACACTTGAGAGGGCATTAAAGCCTGCTGTGATACCGATAGACTGGACAAAAGCCAACACCAGCGAGATATACCTCGTTGCTTGGTTAAGTTTTCGACGCCCAACTTCACCTTGCTTGCCCCACTCGACAAACTGTGGCAAGATATCCATCTGAAGGAGCTGAACAATAATGGAAGCTGTGATATAAGGACTGACTCCCAAGGCAAAGACTGAGAATGAGCTAAGCGCATTCCCTGAAACTAAGTTTAAGAGATTTAGAAATGGCAAATCAGCCAGTTGTTCTAAACTTTTTGCATTGATCCCAGGAACAGTGATTTGTGTACCAAGTCTGAAAACAAGTAAGATAAATAGGGTAAAGCCGATTTTTCGTCTTACATTTTTAAGTTTGAGAGCTTCTTTTAAAATTTTGAAAAACATAATGAGTTACTCCTATGATTCATGCGAACATAATGAGGATCAGACTCATTAGATGATTTCAGCAGAACCACCTTTTTCAAGGATAGCTGTTTCCGCTGCTTTTGAGAATTTAGACGCCTTAACGTCCAATTTCTTAGTAAGCTCACCATTGGCAAGGATTTTAACTCCTGATTTTTCAGACTTAATCACACCTGCATTTTTAAGCACTGATGGTGATACTTCTGTACCGTCTTTAAAAATATTCAAGGCTTCAAGGCTAACAAGTGCGTATTCTTTCGCGTTGATGTTAGTGAATCCACGTTTTGGAAGACGACGGAACAATGGTGTTTGTCCACCTTCAAAACCTAGACGAACGCCACCACCACTACGAGCTTTTTGACCTTTTTGTCCACGTCCAGATGTTTTACCATTACCAGATGATGTTCCACGACCTACACGGTTACGGACTTTACGAGAACCTTCTGCAGGTTTTAATTCATGAAGTTTCATTTTTTTCTCCTTTTTTGTACAATGCTAACGCCTCAATGAGGGGAAAGGACTCCTCACTAAAACTCGCCTATACTTATTAAGATTAGGCTGGATTACTTTTTCAACCTAATACGATTATATGATTGATTAGTTGACGTCTTCAACGGTTACCAAATGAGAGATCGCCGTAACCATTCCACGGATAGCTGCGTTATCTTCTTTAATAACTGATGAATTCAATTTACCAAGTCCAAGGGCAACAACTGTTTTACGTTGTTCTGGTTTACGACCGATTGGAGACTTAGTCAAAGTAATTTTAATTTGAGCCATGATATCTCCTTTCTTATGCTAAATCAGATACTGATACGCCACGAAGTTCTGCAACTTCTTCAGCGCGTTTTAGTTGTTTCAAACCTTCAACAGTAGCACGTACGATGTTGATTGGTGTGTTTGAACCTAATGATTTAGATGTAATATCAGCAACACCTGCCAATTCGATGACAGCACGAACAGCACCACCAGCGGCAACACCAGCACCCTCAACAGCTGGTTTTAACAACACTTTCGCTCCACCATAGTTTGAGAAAACTTCGTGAGGAATTGTTGTACCAACCATAGGTACTTCAATCATGTTCTTTTTAGCTGCTTCTACAGCTTTACGGATTGCTTCTGGAACCTCTTGAGATTTACCAGTGCCAAATCCTACGCGACCATTACGGTCACCAACAACAACAAGTGCAGCAAAACGCATATTGCGTCCACCTTTAACAACTTTAGTAACACGGTTGATAGCAACTACGCGTTCTTCAAGTTCTACTGCATTATCTTTAAATGCCATTATCTAGTGTCCTCCCTATTAGAATTTCAATCCGTTTTCACGAGCTGAATCAGCCAAAGCTTTTACACGTCCGTGATAGAGATATCCACCGCGGTCAAACACCACTTCTGAAATACCTTTAGCGACTGCGCGTTCAGCAACAAGTTTACCGACAACAACAGCTTGCTCGGTTTTAGTACCTTTTGAAACGTCTTTATCAAGAGTTGATGCACTTGCGAGCGTTACACCCGCTACGTCATCAATTACTTGAGCGTAGATGCCTGTATTAGAACGATAGATGTTCAAACGTGGGCGATCAGCAGTTCCAGAGAGTTTTCCGCGAACGCGACGATGGCGTTTTTGGCGGAGTTTGTTTTTATCTGGTTTCGAAATCACAATTTTCACCTCTTAATTTATGATTATTTTTTGTCCTAGACAAAGTAGGGACATAGCCTTTTGGGTATCAGGAAAATGATTCTCCTGATGACCATAAGGTTATTATTTACCTGTTTTACCTTCTTTACGGCGTACAAATTCACCAACGTAGCGAATACCTTTACCTTTATAAGGTTCTGGTGAACGAAGGCTACGGATGTAAGCAGCTGTTTGACCAACGACTTCTTTATTGATGCCTTCAACGGCGATTGACGTTGGGTTAGCTACAGTGAAGGTGATTCCTTCTGGTGCTTCAACTTCGTCTTGGTGAGATTTACCGACTGAAAGAACCAGCTTTGAACCTTGAAGTTGTGCACGGTAACCAACCCCACGCATTTCAAGTTCTTTTTTGAAACCTTCAGAAACACCAACAACCATGTTATTCAAGTTAGCACGTGATGTTCCGTGGATTGTCTTCATTTCTTTAGAGTCGTTTGGACGGTGAAGCGTTACTTCAGATCCATCAACTTTGATTTCAATGTTTTTGTTAAACTCACGAGTGAGTTCGCCCTTAGGGCCTTTTACAGTAACAACATTGTCTTTGTTGCTGATTTCAACACCAGCAGGCAATGAGATCACTTTATTACCAATACGTGACATAGTATTTAAATTCTCCTGTTAGATTGTCAAGCCGCTTAGCGACTAGTTTTCACGGGGTGACTGTTATCAGTCTTTTGAGTTTGTTTGCTGATTTGAGCACGAGCTGTGATCTGTGTGAAAAAGACAAATCTGCCTAGAGCCCAAGCACTCGTCGTCAGATTTTCTATTGTCACTTTGCCCACGACGCTCTTTGCATCATGATGTTACCAAACGTAAGCAAGAACTTCGCCACCAACGTTCTTTTGACGAGCTTCTTTGTCTGTCAAAAGACCTTCTGATGTTGAAAGAATCGCGATCCCAAGTCCGTTAATTACTTTAGGAACATCTTCACGTTTTGAGTAAACACGAAGACCTGGTTTTGAAATACGTTTCAAGTTTGTGATAACGCGCTCACCATTTTGTCCGTATTTAAGGAAAACACGGATGATACCTTGCTTGTCATCTTCAATAATTTCGATGTTTTTTACAAAACCTTCGCGTTTCAGGATTTCAGCAATCCCTTTTTTAATGTTTGATGCAGGTGCTTCAAGCACTTCGTGTTTTGCTTGGTTAGCGTTACGAATACGTGTCAAAAAGTCTGCGATTGGGTCAGTCATAACCATTTTAAATTTTCTCCTCTTACTAGTAGTTTGCAGCTGCACTTGCTAGTTAATCATTGGGGTTAACGTCTTGAAAATATGATACGTTCATTTGAACATGAGCTACGATATAGCACCATGAATAACTGAGCTCGAGCTACAACTTTTGCAAAGAATATAGATTTTCCTAGAAGTAACCTTCTTCATCAAATCTCCTATCTTTGCTATGGTTGCTTAACGCGCTCACATCTTATTTTACCAAGAAGCCTTAGTAACTCCAGGAATTTGACCTTTGTAAGCCAATTCACGGAAGCAAACACGGCAAAGTTGGAATTTGCGGTAAACGGAATGTGGACGTCCACATTTTTCGCAACGAGTATAAGCTTGCGTAGAGAACTTCGCAGGGCGTTTGTTCTTAGCAATCATCGATTTTTTAGCCAATTTATTTGCCTCCTAAATTATTTTGCAAAAGGCATACCTAGGCCTTTAAGCAATTCACGACCTTCTTCATCAGAGTTCGCTGTTGTTACGATAACAATATCCATACCACGAACTTTATCAACATCATCAAAGTTAATTTCTGGGAAGATCAATTGTTCTTTCACACCAAGTGTGTAGTTTCCACGTCCGTCAAATGATTTTGTTGGAACACCATGGAAGTCACGAACACGTGGAAGTGAAACTGAAACCAATTTGTCAAGGAACTCATACATGCGTTCGCCACGAAGAGTTACTTTAGCACCGATAGCGACACCTTCACGAAGACGGAAGCCAGCGATTGATTTCTTAGCTTTAGTAATAAGTGGTTTTTGACCTGAGATAATTGCCAACTCAGCAGCAGCTTTTTCAAGGTTTTTTGCGTTGTTTACAGCATCACCAACACCCATGTTAAGAACGATTTTCTCAACCTTAGGCACAGCCATCACTGATGAATAGTTAAATGTCTCTGTCAATGCAGGAATTACTTCGTTAGTGTATTTTTCTTTTAAACGATTTGCCATTTATGCTTCTCCTTTCCTTCGTGATTAATCAAGAACTTCGCCTGATTTTTTGTTGTAACGAACTTTTTTGCCATCAACAACTTTGTAACCAACACGTCCAGCAACACCGTTTTTGTCAAGAACTTGAACGTTTGATGCGTGGATTGGTGCTTCCATCTCTACGATGGCACCTTGAGGGTTTTCATTGTTTGGACGTTGGTGTTTTTTAACAATACCAACACCTTCAACAACAACTTTATTTACTTTTGGAAGTGCTTTAAGAACGACAGCTTCTACACCTTTGTCCTTACCAGCAATAACGCGAACTTTGTCGCCTTTTTTGACAAACATTTGAGTTTTTCTCCTATTATTTCTTACGCCCTAAAGGGACACCCTAGGGAATCCTAGGGGACTTAGTTTGTTTTGTTAAGATTAAAGTACTTCTGGTGCAAGTGACACAATCTTCATGTAGCCACCCTCACGCAATTCACGTGCAACAGGGCCAAAGATACGCGTTCCACGAGGCGTTTTGTCATCACGGATGATGACTGCTGCATTTTCGTCAAATTTGATGTATGAACCGTCTGGACGGCGGGCACCAGTTTTTGTACGAACGATAACAGCTTTTACAACATCACCTTTTTTAACAGCGCCACCTGGTGTAGCTTGTTTGACAGAAGCAACGATAACGTCACCGATGTTAGCAAATTTACGTCCTGAACCACCAAGTACTTTGATAGTCAAGATCTCACGAGCACCGCTATTATCAGCAACTTTCAAGCGAGTTTCTTGTTGAATCATTTCAATTTTCTCCTTTTAGTTTGATTAGATAATAACAGCTTCTTCCACAACCTCTACAAGACGGAAACGTTTTGTAGCTGACAATGGACGAGTTTCCATGATGCGAACTTTGTCGCCTTCTTTTGCAACGTTGTTTTCATCATGTGCTTTGTATTTTTTAGAATAGTTGATACGTTTACCATAGACTGGGTGGTTACGTTTCGTTTCAACTACAACAGTGATTGTTTTATCCATCTTGTCTGATACTACACGACCAACAAGTGTTTTACGTTGATTACGTTCCATTATAAGATTTCTCCTTTCCCAATCTATTATTTCATTTCAGATTGCACAGTTTTAACACGTGCAATTTGTTTTTTAACTTCGTTCAAACGAGCAGTTTGATCAAGTTGACCTGCCGCAGCTTGGAAACGAAGATCAAAAAGTTCTTTTTTCAGTTCGCTTTCTTTCTTAGCAAGTTCTTCTTGAGAAAGTCCACGAAGCTCTTTTACAAAATCTTTAATTTCTTGAAGTTTCATGTGCTCTCCTTATTCTGCTTCACGTTTTACGAATTTTACTTTAACTGGTAATTTGTGGCCAGCAAGACGAAATGCTTCGCGCGCTACTGCTTCAGAAACACCCGCGATTTCAAACATGACTTTACCACGTTTTACTGGTGATACCCAACCTGCAGGAGCACCTTTACCAGATCCCATACGCACACCGATAGCTTTTTCAGTGTATGATTTGTGTGGGAAGATTTTAATCCAAACTTTACCACCACGTTTCATGTAACGCGTCATCGCGATACGGGCAGCTTCGATTTGGCGGTTTGTAATCCATGAGCTTGTAGTAGCTTGGAGACCGTATTCACCAAAGTCTACTTGTTTTCCACCTTTTGCTTCACCGCGCATTTTTCCACGGAATTCACGACGGTGTTTAACACGTTTAGGTACTAACATTGGTTATTTGCCTCCTTTGGTGTTTTTACGAGCTGGAAGAACTTCCCCACGGTAAATCCAAACTTTAACACCTAGTTTACCGTAAGTCGTATCAGCCTCTTCCCAAGCATAATCAATATCTGCACGAAGCGTGTGAAGTGGAACAGTTCCTTCTGAGTAGCCTTCTGCACGGGCAATATCTGCACCATTCAAACGACCAGACACCTGAGTCTTGATCCCTTTAGCACCCGCACGCATTGTACGTTGGATAGCTTGTTTTTGAGCACGACGGAAAGCAACACGTTGCTCAAGCTGGCGAGCAATATTTTCACCAACAAGGTGAGCATCCAAATCTGGAGATTTGATCTCGATGATGTTGATGTGGACTTGTTTTCCAGTCATTTTGTTAAGTTGCGCACGAAGTGTGTCAACGTTTGACCCACCTTTACCGATAACCATACCTGGTTTTGCAGTATGAAGTGACACAATAACTTTGTTTACAGCGCGTTCAATTTCGATTGTTGAAACAGAAGCGTCTGCTAATTCTTTATTGATGAATTTGCGAATTTTAAGATCTTCATGAAGGTAATCCGCGTATTCTTTTTCAGCATACCATTTCGCATCCCAGTCACGGATGATTCCGACACGCATACCAATTGGATGTACTTTTTGACCCACGAGTTTACCTCCTTATTTTTCTGACACAACTACTGTGACGTGAGTTGTGCGTTTGTTGATTGGTGATGCTGAACCTTTCGCACGTGGACGGAAACGTTTCATTGTTGGTCCTTCGTTTGCGAATGTTTCAGATACTACCAAGTTAGCTTTTTCCAAACCAAAGTTGTTCTCTGCGTTAGCAATCGCTGAGTTAAGGGTTTTTTCAATAACACGAGCGGCTTTGTTCGGAGTAAATTTCAAGATTGCGATTGCATCGGCTACGTTTTTGCCACGGATATTATCCAAGACAAGACGAGTTTTACGAGGTGAAACACGAACTGTACGAGCCATTGCTTTAGCTGAAGTCATTTCTGCCATCATTAATGTTCTCCTTATCTACGTGTTTTCTTATCGTCTGCAGCGTGACCTTTGTAAGTACGCGTTGGTGCAAATTCACCAAGTTTGTGACCTACCATGTCTTCTTGGATGTAAACAGGAACATGTTTACGTCCATCATAAACTGCGATGGTATAACCGATGAAACTTGGAAAAATCGTTGAACGACGTGACCAAGTTTTGATAACTTTTTTCTTTTCGTCATTAGCTTGAGCTTCAACTTTTTTCATCAAATGCTCATCGACGAAAGGTCCTTTTTTAAGACTACGTCCCATTTTGTAGTATTCTCCTTTAAATTAAGTACCACAACGGCTTGCCCGCTTGGCGGGCTACCGAGTTGGCGGATGCTTTTGTTAGCTAGCCTGAAAGAGCTTATTTTTCGTTACGACGACGAATGATAAGTTTGTCAGATTTTGCTTTTTTGTTACGTGTTTTAAGACCAAGCGCAGGTTTACCCCATGGAGTAGATGGCGCTTTACGTCCAACTGGTGCTTTACCTTCACCACCACCGTGTGGGTGATCGTTAGGGTTCATTACAGAACCACGAACTGTTGGGCGGATACCTTTCCAACGGTTACGTCCTGCTTTACCAATGTTAACAAGTGATTGTTGCTCGTTACCTACCGTACCGATTGTTGCACGACAAGTTCCAAGAATCATACGAACTTCACCTGATTGCAAGCGAACAAGGACATATTTACCTTCTTGACCAAGCACTTGAGCAGATGAACCTGCAGCACGGATCAACTCCGCACCTCGACCTGGTTTAAGCTCAATGTTATGAACCACAGTACCAACTGGGATATTAGCAAGCGGAAGTGCATTTCCGACTTTAATATCAGCTTCTGGTCCAGATACAATACGTTGACCTACTTGAAGACCTTTAGGTGCGATGATGTAGGCTTTAACACCGTCAATGTAGTGCACAAGGGCGATGTTAGCCGTACGGTTTGGATCGTATTCGATTGTCTTAACAATCGCTTCAACGTTATCTTTGTTACGTTTGAAATCAATCACACGATAATGACGTTTGTGACCACCACCTTGGTGACGAACCGTGATGCGACCGTTATTGTTACGACCAGCTTTGTTTTTAAGAGAAACAAGCAATGATTTCTCAGGTGTGCTTGTTGTGATTTCTGCAAAATCCAAAGAAGTCATGTTACGACGGCCATTTGTCGTTGGTTTATAAACTTTAATACCCACGTTAATTCCTCCTTAGATTATTCTGCTTCAGCTGCAAACAACTCAATAGCTTTTGAATCAGCTGCAAGCGTGACGATAGCTTTCTTTGTTTTTGAAGTGAACCCTCTGTAGCGACCAACGCGTTTTGCTTTTGGTTTTACCGATACAGTGTTAACACTTGCCACTTTAACACCTTCAAACGCGGCTTCAATAGCTTGTTTGATCAACAGTTTGTGTGCACGTGTATCAACTTCAAAAGTGTATTTACCTGCTTCAAGATCGAGCATTGACTTTTCAGTAATGACAGGCTTTTTGATGACGTCATACAAATTCATTATGCAAGAACCTCCTCAATTGTAGAGATTGCTTCTTTAGTAACAAGAAGTGTATCTGCGTTTACGATATCAAGAACACTTGCAGTGGTTGCTGTTGCAACTTTAACGTTTTTAAGGTTACGAGCTGAAAGTTCAGCAAATATGTTTCCTTCTTCAACGATCACAAGTACTTTTGAGTCGATGCTAAGTGCTGAAAGAACTTTAGCAAATTCAGCAGTTTTTGGAGCTGCAAATGAAAGAGCTTCAACAGCTACAAATTTTTCGTCAGCTACTTTAGATGAAAGAACTGATTTCAAGGCAAGGCGACGAACTTTTTGCGGAAGTTTGTATCCGTATGAACGAGGAGTTGGCCCAAAGACAACACCACCACCACGCCATTGTGGTGAACGGATAGAACCTTGACGCGCACGTCCAGTTCCTTTTTGGCGCCATGGTTTACGTCCACCACCTGATACCGCAGAGCGGTTTTTAACCGCGTGAGTACCTTGGCGAAGGCTCGCACGTTGGCTGATAACAACATCAAAGACAACTGATTCGTTTGGCTCAATACCAAAGATTGCGTCGTTAAGTTCTACAGAACTCACTTCTTTACCAGTTTGGTCAAATAATTTAACGTTTGCCATTTTAACTGTGTTCTCCTTTCTTATTATTTAGCAGCTTTAACTGCTGATTTGATAGTGATAAGAGATTTCTTAGCACCTGGTACGTTACCTTTGATAAGGATAACGTTTTTCTCTGGGACAACTTGAACGATTTCAAGGTTTTGAATCGTTACACGGTTGCCACCCATGCGTCCTGCCAAGTGTTTGTTTTTGAAAACACGGTTAGGCGCAACAGGTCCCATTGAACCTGGACGACGGTGGTAACGAGAACCGTGAGCCATTGGACCACGTGATTGACCATGGCGTTTGATAACACCCTGGAATCCTTTACCTTTAGTTGTACCAGTGACATCAACAACATCACCAGCCTCGAATGTTTCTACAGTGATTTCTGAACCAACTTCCAAGCCTTCAATGTTTTTGAATTCACGAATGAAGCGCTTAGGAGCCGTATTAGCTTTCGCTACGTGACCTTTGGCAGGTTTGTTACTCAATACTTCACGTTTGTCATCAAAACCAACTTGAACAGCTTCATAACCATCTGTTTCAACAGTTTTCACTTGAAGCACAACGTTTGGAGTTGCTTCAATGACAGTAACAGGGATAAATTCACCTGATTCAGTGAAGATTTGAGTCATTCCCACTTTTTTCCCTAAGATTCCTTTTGTCATGAGAAAATAATTCCTTTTCTTATAGTTTAATTGTTTTAAAAAGTTTTTTATGAGCGTTTTTCGTGCTCAAAAAAGTTTTTAACGAGCGTTTTTTGTGCTCAAAAGCAAGATACAAAAAGCGTCAAACTCAAAATAAAAACAGAAAATCCGACACACAGAAACTTCAGTTTCAAGGAAGATTTAGCTTTTTCATGTAGAATTTAGCTCGTGTTCAATTTTTATCAAACACTAACTGCACTTGCACAATCCTGCTTAATTACAGTTTGATTTCTACGTTAACACCACTTGGAAGATCCAACTTCATCAAAGCATCAACTGTTTTTTGAGTTGGGTTCACAATGTCAATCAGACGTTTATGAGTACGCATTTCAAATTGTTCACGAGAGTCTTTATATTTGTGCGTTGCACGGATAATAGTATAAAGGCTACGCTCTGTTGGAAGTGGAACTGGTCCAGCTACAGTAGCACCTGTACGTGTTGCAGTTTCAACGATTTTTTCTGCCGCTGTATCAAGTGTACGGTGTTCGTATGCTTTCAAACGGATACGGATTTTTTTGTTTGCCATCTTTTTCTCCTTTTTCGTCTATTTAAAGTAATAGGCTAGCTCCTCAAGAAAACCAACACTTGTTGCGTGGCAATGCAACCGAGCGTGTCGCAACCTCTTGTCTCATAGCTAAGGCTGTTTTTTACAGCACCATACCATCATACCAAAATCCAAGATAGGATGCAAGAACATTTCTCGCTTTTTAGAAAAAAGTT
>NZ_JBLOJV010000003.1:0-88886 GCF_047785705.1 Streptococcus pluranimalium | reverse complement strand
TTTATTGGGCGCTTACAATCAAAGCAGTAAATACCCCTAAAATAAACCACTTTTTTTCATCCTGTTTTTATCTACCATACAAACCACCCAGCCACAGTAACAACAACACTAGCTACCATATGAGCAGTTCCAGAAACCACTCCTGCTGATCTTAAAGCTTGAGCTAATCCCTGTTCCAAAGTAGCGCCAGTTCCCCAGTCCACAATATTCTAGAATATACGAACAAAAGCTTGTTCTGAAACCTTTCTTCCTAAATGTTTTGAAACGTGTTTATAAATGAGTCTAGGCAGAGTCTCCTTCCACGACAAACGGTGGTCTCCTTCACATCATAGGCACCATATTTAGCTATCAAAGTAGCTATTAAGCCACCGGTACCACGTTCTTGATATTGAAGTTGTTCCAATCTTAATTCAGGTAAGATTTCCTGTTTGATATCTTTCAAGATTTCTTGAACAAGTTCATCTTTCGCTATCTCCGGAGCAGTTACTGGCTCAGCTAATGTCTGCATTTCATGAGTATATACTGAAACAGGAATAATAGTTGTAGCAAGTATAGCACTTGCACCTAATACAGCTCCATACTTCAACATTTTGTTATTCATAATCTCCCCTCTTTAAAGGTAAATGATCTTTTATCCCAAATACACTTTCAAGATAACACTTTATCATGACAAAACAACACTTTTCAATAGGCTCAAATGACACTAGTGAAGAAGCTATCGTTAAAACCTGTCAAACAGCTGAAATGCTTACTGATATACTGAATAGGCTCCTCAAATTCCCAATCGAACTCACTGACGATTCAACCCTATCCATAGGACAAAAGCAAAACCTCGCACTCTGCTAACGAATTTTCCTGTGATGTTTTGAGATGAATCGACTAGTCGTCTCGATGGCCTCACTGAACAAAAATGAGCGCTCAAAGTTAGAAAAAATACCATTTGTTATATTTTTTCTACCATTTATGACATTCTTCTAAAAAATAGACGTCTCCTTTGTATAATGAATTTATCAAAGTAATAAGGAGAGATTCTCAAATGACAACTTCACTCAAAGACTTCGCTAAAAACTTCCAAACCATCGAAACAACTCAATTAAACACTATTGTCGGTGGCAATGGGGGATTAGTTCAACTAATGGCTATTAATAGACGTAAGAAAAAATTCGGTTAATACCGAATTGAGTAAGAGCTAATGTCTAGCCCCTCTCACACCACCGTGCGTGCCGTTCGGCACACGGCGGTTCAACTAACTACTTTTAACGCATGTCGTTCAAGATAGTAATCCAAGCAAGATACCAGTCCTCGTTTGATGAAGACTGGTTTTCCTATTTTACGAATCAAAGACTAATTCTTGCCTGAATATATAACTGTCACTATATGTTTTTAAATAAACTCTCTTGTTAGAGGACAATATTTCTTTTACATTAGCCAAACCAATACCTCTATTCTTTCCTTTAGAAGAACTTCCATAACTAAAAATCGATTTCGTATTGATTTTTTCTTCAATAGTCGAATTTTCAATAATCATTATTTTAAGGCTATCTTCCTTAAAATAAGAAAAAGAAATATAGGGAACTTTTGCATTGACCGTAGCTTCTAGAGCATTGTCCAAAAAAATAGAAACTATTTTAAGAACTTCAATTAACTCCAAACTATTAGGAATATCAATCGGCTCTTCTACTTCCACAGATAGATTAATTCCTTTGTGTTGTGCTTTCATCATTTTTAGAGAAACTAATGATTTTAGGGCATCATTGTTTAAATGTGATAAATTTCCTATATCATACTGACTACTCTGAAACCGTTTATCTGAATCTCTAAACACAGTATTATAGATTTTCTCAATACCATCAATATCTTTATTTTGTATAGATTGATTCAAACTAGATAATAAATTAGTATAATCATGACGAAATCCTCTTATTTCTTTATACAATCCTTCGATATGATTATTATAGATACTTAATGAAACAATCTGTTCATCTTTCATTTTTTGAACTTCATCATTCGCATTCTTCTTAGAGGCATAACTAATATACAAAATAAAACCTAAAAATATCGGTAGATAAATAAAGAGTACCAACCTACGGAAATAGATATCATCTAAAGTCTTTACAATCCATCCTTCATACTCTAAACTAGGTAAACCGGTTAAAACATACTCTATAATGTAGTAAGTAATAAGTGTCATATTAAAAATTTTTATGATTCTTGATAGGTTATTACTTCTTACTCCCATCTTAAAACTATTAACATCAAGCTGAACTAACTTTAAGAAAATAAAATAAAACGGTAATGTTAAAATAGTTGGAACCCAGTCTGACCAAGCTTGCAAAACGATTTCTTCATAGGACATTCTAGACATAAATTGAAAGTATACAGAAGAAATTCTACTAAATAAATCATCTACAACTAGGCTAAAAAAACAATAGAATAAATACTGCGTCCAATTCCAGTTTTCGACTTTTTTTATCATATATAAAATTACTGGAAGAACGAATAGCTCACCCCAAAATATAACCTCATATTGCCAATATTCTACAAACGTCAATAGTAAAGGTATCGCCACAAAAATAGATGGCTTTAATTTGTATTGGCTAACTTGTTGAAAAATAATAAGCTTTATCAACCAACTAACAAAAAATACTCCTTCATATTCTAGCGTCATTTTTTAGTCACCTTTTCAATCAATCCTTTAAGTTTCAGCCTCGATACAAAGCATGACTCCTCATTGTCAAAGTAAACAATGTGATTTGCTTTATCAATACGAACAATATTGTCTGGATTGACAACATAAGACCTATGACTCTGGTAAAGCCGTTTATCTGCTTTGGCAATATCTGAGACTTTACCATAAAATTCCATATGCCCTTTTTTAGTGGTCAAAATGACCTTATGAATCGTTGACGACGTCTCAAAATATAGAATATCTGAAAAAGGAACTTGAACCTGGGAATGCTCAGATTTAAAACGAAATGAATCTTCCCCTACTGTTTTATTAACACTACTAGCAGCATGCAGTAAAACAGACGATACAGCCTCCTGGTAATCATGATCATTCAACCCCTTATCAATGAAATCCAAAGCAGATACTCGATAACGATAGGTCACTGGCATAAATTCTGAGTGAGTTGTAACAAATACAATTGATGCACTAGGATCTTTTTTACGAATGTCACGTGCAATCTCCAGCCCCTTTTTTTCTTCTCCTTTGATTTCAATATCCAAGAAGAAAAATTGATGATTACCTGTCTCTTTAATCGCCTCTAATAGCTGCTTTGGTTTCCCAAAGACTTCTAAATGTCGATACTTCAGATGATGATCAGCCATACATTTCTTTATCGCTGTCTCAATACGAGTTTGCTGAAAAAAATCATCTTCCAATACAAAAATATTTAGCATTATAAACTCCTCTTAATCTATAGATTCTTCCATTCGTTAAGAACATCAGTTAAACTTCTGCGTGAACATTCAATGGAATCAACCTCACTATTATCAAATATAAGCTGTCTCGTTTTTATATCAATAGCTTTGACACGTTTAAGGTTTACGATGTATTTCCTGTGGCAGCGTTTAAAAAGCAATCCCAAACTGACTTCAAAATCCTTGATTTTTCCATAAGACTCATAAACCCCAGTATCGGTAATAAAGCGTAAAACCCTTGGACGTTCTGATATTGTCCCAATATATAAAATCTCTGAAAATTGAATTTTCACTGTTAAAGTCTCTTTTTTAGCAATAATATAGTCCATCATTTTCTCCTTACTATAACCAACCTAAGCATAACAAATAACTCTTATCAAAAACAATCAATGTAACCAACGGTAGTTATCCCATAATAAACGGTAAAATCTTGCCAACCATTATAAAATATCTACCATTGATGATAGTTCTTCTTTGACAATCATTTATCATGATAAAATGGATTATGACAAATATGAAAGGTGTAAAAGGTATGAAAGCTACTGTCTATGTGATTCAACCATTTAGATATCGGCATCCACTAGCAAAAATCATCAAACACTCACTCAAAAAGAACTACCCTGATACTAAATGTAAAATAAAACAACATTATCATCAGAAAAAAACGACTGTCAACAACACCTATTTTATCATAAACAATCCCCAACTAAAATGTTGGGATGGACTTCAGATTTCTAAAAGCATCAGAGAAAATGAACCTACAGCAATATTAATCCTTGCATCAACAGTTATGGATTACACGACATTTTTTAGAAGTCACATTGGCTTTTTAGGCGTTATCGATCTCCAAAATACTACTAAATCTGAAATTGAGAGCTATCTGGAAGATAGTCTAAAATGAACACCAAAAGACACCTAATGGTGTTTTTGATGTTCTCTCAACATATCGTCCTTCATCCGATACCCCCTAAAAGTTCTTGGATGAATCCCCACTAAATCTTCTCTTTTTCTATCAGAATGACCTGCAAGAAACAAATCAAAAGCATGCTGTCATGTCGTATTCTTCCTTGATGCAACAATCACGTGAAAGATTTTTAACAAGAAAACAAGGTTTTTGGTATTTCAATATTCTGATTTTTCAAAAATATATGTCATGATTAAACTGTTTGATGCGTTTTTCTTGGTTAGGTGTCTGTCGTTAAGACTCATAAGAAGGAAAACTTAGACTAGGTTTGGCGTTGAGATCAAGTCCTGCTAGGTCATCTACAGAGTCATTAACGGCTGCTGCAAGGGCAATCATCCCTGCATTATCACCACAGAGACGTAAAGGTGGAATAATCACATCAACCGTTGTGATTTCCTCAGTCAGCCGCCGTCTTAAGCCAGCATTTGCTGCTACTCCTCCAGCAACGACTAAGGTCTCAACCGGATACTTCTCAAGAGCCTTCTTAGTCTTGGCCAATAAAACATCCAAAACAGCCTCCTGAAAAGATGCACATAGGTCTTCTAGGATCAGTGTTTCGCCCTTTTGAGCAGCATTATGATGAAGATTGATAAAAGCCGACTTGAGACCAGAAAAGGAAAACTCTAAATGATCCTCCTTAATCATAGCCCGTGGAAAATCATAACTAGGCTTTCCCTTATGCGCCAACTCATCAATCTCCCGACCTGCTGGATAGGTCAAGCCCATGACACGACCAACCTTGTCATAGGCCTCCCCCACAGCATCATCACGGGTTTCGCCGATGATATGATACTGACCAGGTGCCGTCACATAGACAAGCTCTGTATGCCCACCTGAAACCAGCAAGGCCATCAAAGGATAGGTAAGCTCCTTTTGCTCACGCGCCGCCATCAAATGCCCTGCCATGTGATTGACAGGAATCAAAGGCAAGCCATAAGCCCAAGCAAACGCTTTGGCAGCCGATAAGCCAACCAAGAGGGCTCCTACAAGTCCTGGCCCATAAGTCACAGCCACAGCCGATAGGTCCTTAGCTCTAATCCCAGCGCTAACTAAGGCCTCTTCGATACAAGTCGTGATGACTTCCACATGATGGCGACTAGCCACCTCAGGAACAACGCCCCCAAAACGCTTGTGGCTCTCCACCTGACTGGCGATAATATTACTTAATAAATCAGCATCATTTTTCAAAACAGCGACACTGGTCTCATCACAAGAACTCTCAATGGCTAAAATATAACGATCAGACATCTTTCTCATCTTCCTTTTCGTTTCATTAATATGGCATCCTCTATCGGATCATGGTAGTAATGCTTTCGACAACCTACCGGCACAAAGCCAAACTGCTGATAGAGGGCTTGGGCTTTCTGATTGGATTGCCTAACTTCCAAAAAAATGGGCACACTTAGGCTTGCTAGACTTGCCATCAGCTGCTTTGACAAACCCTGCCCCTGATGGGAAGGCAAGAGAGCTATATGGGTCAACTCCATTTCTCCCAAAAGGTCTTGAAGGGCTAAAAAACCGATTACTTGCTCTCCTTTAGATAACCAAAAATAAAGGGTATTAGGCTGCTGATAGTCTGCTAAGAGTTGCTCTTTAGACCAGGGCGACTGCCCATAGACCGCCTCAAGTAGCTCAAAAATCCCAGCAAGCAGCTGGTCTTGTGATATCTTAGAGTCGTTTGATATAATCATCCCTCTGTCCCTCTTGATTGGCCTTTAGCCAATTTTCCTCAGCCTCTACCTTTTTAAGGTAATTGGGCAAGAAAGCATCAACATCAGCACTAGGCAAACTCAAGGCTAATTTTCCAATCTCATAAGCTGATGGCAAAGTGGCTTGATAAGTGGCTTCTGGAAAATCCGTCGCAATCTTTTCAGCAAAGGCTGCTACTTCCCCAACGAATATCACATCACCATAGGACTTTGCGCGCTCGATAATCTCATCTATGCTAGCATAAGAGTCCTTAGCGAGAGCCTGTCCCTTTTGATAAAAGCCGACATAAGCATGGTCACGGCGGGCATCTATGAGAGGAATCACAACCTTGGATGATGTGACTGGCATAGCCAGAGCCTGTAGGCTAGACACACCCACCAGATCAATCTTTAGGCTGTAAGCCAAGGTCTTGGCTGTCGCGACAGCTACACGCAGTCCTGTATATGATCCTGGTCCTTGAGCGACGGCGATACGCTCTAAATCGCAAGGTTCAAAGCCCACTTGCTTAACCAGAAAATCAATCACCGGCATCAAGCTGATGCTATGATTTTTCTTCACAGTCAGGGTGGTCTCTGCCAGCAACTCTTGATCTTCCAATAAGGCCACTGCCAGAGTTTGGTTTGAGGTGTCAAATGCTAAAATTTTCATGAGAACTTCCTTCTTGTCAGGCTATTGCTTTATTATATCATATTTGCAAATGGCTTTTGCATCAAAGTTTTCTGACCAATGTTTTTACTATAGCTCACCTTTATGGTATAATTTAAGATAATTGTAACGATAATACGGTTAATGTCTGGCACATCAATCCCCACATGGAGTCAACCAAACCAAACAGGTTGTCTTCTTTTATTGTCAGCCATTGCCTTAACAAAGAAAGGAATCCTATGATTTACAAAGTTTTTTATCAAGAAACTAAAGACCGTAATCCCCGTCGTGAGACCACAAAGGTACTCTATCTTGACATTGATGCAAAAGAAGAGTTAGAAGGGCGCATCAAGGCGCGTAAACGCATCGAAGAAAAGACTGCTTTTAACATCGAGCATATCACCCTATTGTCTGATAAACACCTTGAATATGAAAAAGAAAAAGGCGTTTTTGAGCTCACAACAGTTTAAACCAAACCCTATAGAAAGGACTGGCGCTATCATACGCCAAGAAACTATGTCAAATATCAATCTAAAACCTGAAGAAGTTGGGGTTTATGCGATTGGTGGTTTGGAAGAAATCGGAAAAAACACTTACGGTATTGAGTACCAAGACGAGATTATCATCGTCGATGCTGGTATTAAATTCCCTGAAGATGATTTGTTAGGGATTGATTATGTCATTCCTGACTATTCATACATTGTTGACAATATCGACCGTGTTAAAGCGCTGGTCATCACCCATGGTCACGAAGACCATATCGGTGGTATTCCATTTCTTCTCAAACAAGCCAATATCCCCATCTATGCTGGGCCTCTAGCCCTTGCTTTAATCCGTGGAAAACTCGAAGAACACGGACTCTTACGTGATGCTAAGATGTATGAAATCAACCACAATACCGAGTTGACCTTTAAAAACCTTAGCGTTACCTTCTTTCGTACCACTCACTCTATTCCAGAGCCTTTAGGAATTGTTATCCAAACACCTCAAGGCAAAATCGTCTGTACTGGAGACTTTAAATTCGACTTTACACCTGTTGGTGAGCCTGCTGACCTCCATCGTATGGCAGCTCTTGGCGAAGAAGGTGTTCTTTGCCTCCTCTCTGACTCTACCAATGCTGAAGTGCCGACCTTTACCAACTCAGAAAAAGTGGTCGGTCAGTCCATTATGAAACTCATCGAAGGCATCGAGGGACGCATTATCTTCGCCTCATTTGCTTCCAACATCTTTCGTTTACAACAAGCTGCCGAGGCTGCTGTCAAAACAGGGCGTAAGATAGTTGTCTTTGGGCGGTCTATGGAGAAAGCTATCGTCAATGGTGTCGAGCTTGGCTATATTAAAGTTCCAAAAGGAACAATTATCGAACCAAGTGAGATGAAAAATTATCATGCCAGTGAAGTCCTCATCATGTGTACAGGTTCTCAAGGTGAGCCAATGGCAGCCCTAGCTCGTATCGCTAATGGTATGCACCGACAGGTGACGCTACAACCTGGTGACACCGTGATTTTTTCATCCAGCCCAATCCCTGGTAATACAACCAGTGTCAATAAGCTGATCAACACGATTCAAGAAGCTGGTGTGGAAGTTATCCACGGTAAGATTAACAATATCCATACCTCTGGACACGGTGGGCAGCAAGAACAAAAACTCATGTTGCGCTTGATGAAACCAAAATACTTTATGCCAGTCCATGGTGAGTATCGCATGCAAAAAGTCCACGCAGGGCTTGCTGTTGATACAGGTATTGACAAAGATAAGATTTTTATCATGGAAAATGGTGACGTCTTAGCACTGACTAAGGACTCTGCACGCCTTGCCGGTCACTTCAATGCACAAGATATCTACGTTGATGGTAACGGTATTGGGGATATCGGTGCTGCTGTCCTACGTGATCGTAAGGATTTATCAGAAGATGGGGTTGTTTTAGCTGTAGCCACAGTCGACTTCAAGTCAAAAAGAATCCTTGCCGGTCCAGATATCCTCAGCCGAGGCTTTATCTACATGCGAGAGTCTGGTGAGCTTATTCGGGAATGCCAGCGCGTTTTATTCAACGCCATTCGGATTGCCCTCAAAAATAAAGAAGCCAGTATCCAATCGGTTAATGGGGCTATTGTCAATGCCATTCGTCCCTTCCTCTATGAAAAAACCGAACGCGAACCCATTATTATCCCAATGGTACTAACACCTGATAAAGACCATCAGCGCTAATGCCACCTCTTTTATCCCTCACAAAAACTCCCTAGCTAGACTTGCTAGGGAGTTTTTTCAACTGGTTAAACTAAGATAAAGAGGTTAGAATCTACTTCTAACCTCGTGATTGATCAAAGGACCGTTTATTCCACACTAAATAAGTAAGGGTAGACGGGTTGGTTGCCTTGATAAATAGCGACTTCAATATCTTCATAAGCAGCCTCTAGTTGTTCAGCGATTGTCTCTGCTAAGGCTTGATCACCCTCTTCACCAACATAAATGGTCACAATCTCACTCTCTTCATCTATCATATGCTCAAAGGTTGCTAGAAGAGCTTTGTTCATATCTGGTGTCGAGACAAGGATCTTACCGTCAACCATGCCTAAGATATCATTTTCATGAATATCAAGTCCATCAATAGTGGTGTCACGAACAGCTAAGGTAACGCTACCACTGACAACTTCTGATAGACTAGCAGACATCATCGCTGCATTGTCCTCTAGCGATTTGGCTGGGTCAAAGGCCAAAAGACTCGTTAGCCCTTGTGGTACTGTACGTGATTCAACAACAGCGACTGGAATATCCACAAGGTCTGCTGCTGATTGAGCCGCCATGAAAATGTTTTTGTTATTTGGTAGAATAATCACCTGCTTGGCATTAAGGTCTTCAATGGCTTTGACGATGGCTTCAGTTGATGGGTTCATGGTTTGACCACCAGAAATGATCCGATCAACCCCTTGCGATTGGAAAATATCTGCCAAGCCTTGACCTGCCACAACAGCGATGATACCAAACTCTTTTGCCTCTTGCGGTGCATTGGATGATGCGACGCTTGTTCGCTCAAGCACTTCATCGTGTTGATTACGCATGTTATCCACTTTAACTTTAACAAGAGAGCCATATTTTAAGCCTTCTTGCATGACAAGGCCTGGATCTTCCGTATGGATGTGAACTTTAACAATATCATCATCATTAACAACAAGAAGAGAATCACCAATACCACTCAAGTAACCTTGACATTCTTCATAGTTAAAAGGTTTCACAACTGTTGGCCCCTTACCCAGTGCTACCATGATTTCCGTACAATAACCAAAGGTGATGTCCTCTGTTGCGACATGACCTGCGACAGACTTGTGATGCTCTGCATTGATCATCTCAGACATGGTTGCAGGCGTTGCTTGAAAGTCTTCTGATGCGATGTACTCACCAGTCATGGCAGCCAAGAAACCTTCATAGATATAAACAAGGCCTTGCCCACCTGAGTCAACAACTCCAACTTCTTTCAGAACAGGAAGTAAATCCGGTGTTTTGGCTAGTGCTGCCTTAGCACCATTAAGAGCTGCACGCATGACTTCTGTGGCATCCCTTGTGCTTTCAGCTTTTTTCTTAGCAGCTGTAGCTGCCCCACGAGAAACGGTTAGGATCGTTCCCTCAACAGGCTTCATCACCGCTTTATAAGCCACTTCAACACCAGATTGAAGCGCATCCGCCAAGGCTTTCCCATCTAGCTCTTCTAGGTCTTTAATGCTTTGTCCAAAACCACGAAACAGTTGAGACGTGATAACACCAGAGTTGCCACGAGCCCCCATCAAAAGCCCCTTAGCCAGAATCTGACCAACTTGACCGACGCTTGTTGCTGGTTTGTTAGACACTTCCTTGGCACCATTATCCATAGTCATTCCCATATTGGTACCAGTATCACCATCTGGAACTGGAAAGACATTTAGGGAGTTAACATAGTCAGCTTGTTTCCCAAGACGAGTAGCCGCTGCTTGGACCATTTCTTGAAAAACACTTGTTGTAATATTTGACACTACTCTTCTCCTACAACCTTAATATTTTGAACATAGACATTCACCGTATCAGCTGAAATGCCCAACTGATTTTCTAAATTAAACTTGACACGTTCTTGAATATTTTTGGAAACTTCGCTAATTTTGACGCCGTAACTCATGACCGTATAGACATCAACGGAGATGCCATCTTCTGTCGATGTCACAACCACGCCTTTGGCATAGTTTTCTTTACGTAGAAGGGCTTGAAAATTATCTTTTAGGGTACTCTTACTGGCCATACCGACAACACCAAAAATCTCTGTTGCCGAACCTCCAACGACTGTTGCAATAACATCGTCTAACAGTTCAATTTGACCATCTTTTGTATTGATTTTTACAGTCATATTCACTACCTCTCAAGTTATTATCACTTCATTCTATCATAATCACCAACATTTGTAAAAAAAGACCTTAATCATGAAAAGGAAAAAGCCAGATGATTGGCACCTAGCTTCTTTAACTATTAAACGCGCTCAACTTTACCTGATTTAAGGGCACGAGCTGAAGCCCAAACTTTTTTAGGTTTACCGTCAACAAGAACAGTAACTTTTTGAAGATTTGGTTTTGCAGTACGTTTTGTTTTGTTCATCGCGTGTGAACGGTTGTTAGCTGACATAGTCTTACGACCTGTAAAATAACATACTGTAGCGTTACAATAGATGTGAGACCTATAAGACAAAAAAGAAGAAACCTTGTAATATAAGAGTACCAGACACCCATCAAAAAGGAATCTTCTCATGACTAGTATATCACAAAACAATTGCTACTTGCCACATACCCTCAATACCCGCTATCATGCCGTTAAAACTTATCGAAATGGTGCCTCAGTTGACGTCATCTGTCGACGATATAAGGTATCTAAAGCCTCTCTTATGCGCTGGAATAAACGATTTGATGGTACCAAAGAATCCTTACGTGACAACTCACATCGTCCCTTAATACCACATCCTAAAGCGCACACGGAACAAGAGTTGACCTGGATTAAAAACATCATTCGTCGTCATCCAAAGGCTTCTCTCATCGAAATCTTTGACAAGCTCAAAACTCAAAAAGGCTATGACAGACACCCCTGCTCACTCTTTCGTATTCTCAGAAAACTCGGTTTCTTCAAACAGAAAAAAACAAAAGGAAATCTGGCCTTCCTAAACCTTATGACACCCCTAAAAAGATCGGAGTCAAATGGCAGATGGATGTGAAGTTTATCCCTAGCACTGCTATACAGGCACTATGCCTGACAAGTTCTATCAGTACACTGTCATTGATTGAGGCCAGTCGCGAGCGGTTCATCTTCCCTTTCAAGGAAAAATCCTCTCACTCGACTGTCCAATTTCTTCAGATGGCCATTAAGCATTTTGGTTACCAGCCTCAAATCCTTCAAACCGATAATGGTTTTGAGTTCACTCATTTCAGGGAAACAAAGCAGATACACCCGCTTGATAGCATCTGTCAGAAACTAGGAATTGAGAACAAGTGTATTCGTCCTAGAACACCTCGCCATAATGGAAAGGTGGAGCGCAGCCATCGAAATGACAAGGAACTTTTTACAAACATCTCCAGTTTTACTCATACGAAGACCTCATCAAACAAATGAAAGCCTATCTCTACAAATCAAACAGACTACCTATGCAGACGTTGGGTTGGAAATCTCCTATCGAAAATCGAAATCAGAAAAATCCTATCAGGAGCTAGCTCCTGATAGGATAACAAACAAAGGTTTCTTTTCTCCCTTTTTAGGTCTCACATCATTGACAAATGTTCATTTTTAAAATTCTTTTTTAGGGAAATATCGAATCTCTACAACCGAAAATCGTTTATCATATTACATTTTTTATTGAAATAAGAAGTATAATACCAATCATAAGTAATAGCATTAATAGATAGCTCATGTAAACTATGCTTAAGCCAGTCGCAACCGAAATTAAAAGCATACTGAGTAAACTCGGTAAAACAATAGTTATCGAACCTATTGTAGATTGAATTGCCCCCATTTTATCTTCCGGTATTACAGAAAATACCATTTCTTGAAATCTAGGAACTGTAATTCCCGTCATAAAGGAATCTCCACTAATTCCTACTAATATCAGATACAAATTACTTGTCATAAAACCCACAATAATAATAAATTCCATAACTTGTGCATAGACTAAACATCTCTTAGTCGTAAAAATTTTCTTTAAATAACTTGTCATAAAATTACCAATTAACAAACTCACTAACGGAGCAGAAGTCAGCAAGGTTAAAAACTGAGCCTTGGTTAGTACTCCTATAGGATTTTTTGATATTAATAGAATACTGACTGGTGTAACAACATTTAGAATGGCTTGACTTAACGATAATACACATAAAATTTTCATCAAGCTATCCATTTTAAAAATCATTTTTACAGATTCAAGTAAATGTCTACCAAATACTTTCGAATCTAATTCGCTATGCACATGAATGGTATTCTCAACTTTTTGCAAAGAATTTTTAATTAACAATAATCCGATAAACGCCAATAAAAATGTTGTAGCATTAAGTAAAGATAGAATTTGAATATTTATCACTCCTATAAGAACACCGCCAATTAAATTACTTACTGTCCTTACTATGTTAGTTGTCGCCTGTCTAAAGCCAATAGCTGAACTGATGTCTTCTCCGATTAATTTCATAAAAATGGGAGTCAACATCGAGCCAGAAAAGAACCCTAATGTATCTGAAACAAAATTAATTACACACACAACTGCAACTACAAATAGAGATTTTATATCATTCCAAAAAAGAGCTGCAACGATAAGATATAGAAAAAATTTAACGATTGAAATAAGAGCGTATTTTTTAATTCTTTTTGTTTGAAAATCCGCAAATACTCCCATTATAATTTGAAAAATTTGAGGTAATGTCTCTGATAAAGTGATTAAGAATACTGCTAAAGAGGCATAGGGAGAAGACGATATATAATTGATGAAAGCTAGATAAAAGATGGCATCTCCCATTGTAGAAATCCACTGATTTATCATTAATTGACGAAAATTGGCATTTTTTAGAAAAACATTCATCACTAAGCCTCCTTCATCAAATCAAAAGGAAATAAATTGCCTAATATACACCAATATATTCCTAAACTTCCAGTCCCAAAATCAAACAGCTCTTTAGGTTCACCATTATTGCTAAACAGCAATAAATAATTTTCATTCCTAAATGATCTTGATAACAAAATTGAGAGAACATTATTCCGAATATTATTCAAATCACAATAATTCAGTGTTTGCAATAAACTACCGAGTCCATGACAAAAACCATTTTCTAGATGAATATGTTGAGAATAGATATAAAACTGTGCTTTGCTAATAATTTCGGAATACTTTTCAGTATTTCTTAAACATAGGTATAAAATCATACCAGATAGTCCTCTGCACCAAGAAAGTGTTAACTTAGAAGTTGTAGATTCACTGTCCGTTTGGATATTTTCAATGACTTCAATCAATAACTCATCAAAAATATCTAAAATCGATAGATAGCGAGTATCATTAAATATTTCTGAATATAACAAAATCATATAGGCTACTCCAGAGAACCCATGAGCAAAACCATAATCATCCTGTCTCAGAGATGTTGATGAAATATTAGTTACAAAAAAATCTACAATTTTTTCTACTTGTTTGCTGATGAAAGCACTTAGAGTAACATCTCCTGTGACACTGTAACACCTTATTAAAGCAAGTAGTATGCCTGTTTTTCCTAAACTAAAATCCCAAAGAGCCACTTTCATATAATTGGCTTGTAATTGACTACATAGCTCAAGAGCAAGATTTTTATAAAATTTAAAAGATGTTTTTTTATATAAATCAATTATTACCCATAAATATCCTGCCCTTCCAAATAATAACGAATCATCATTCATATAACTCTTGTGTATGAGAGAATTAACTTCCTTATTCCACTTCAAAACAATTTTATTATCAGAATTAGAATCATTTGTCATTACTTGTAAATAACCTGATAGACCATGCTGAAAAGACAACGGGCTAACAAACTCACCAAACTCACTTGTGGGTAATAACCGACTATTTACATTCAAATGTTGATTCAGTATATATTTTTTTATCTGATTAAACTCACTATCAAAATCAACACTATCTGATAAATCTCTATTATCATTTAGGTTTGAAACTTCTTGAAAATTATTTAGAGGAATAATCCTCTCAGTAAATTGGGATTCACTTTTATCTAGTAAATAAATTAACCAGTCAAATTGCTCTTGAGTTAGATTTCGTAATTCCCGTTGTAAATAAAACATACTTTTAATTTTATCAATCACAGAAATTCCAATATTGTCATCACCTTTCTCAAATGACAAAACATTACCTGTAAATAATGCAAAACTAACCATACAAAGACTGAAGTAATCTTGTTGTATCATACTTATAGATAAATCACTATCCAGATTTACCATAAACGGTGTCTTTACCCTTCTTGCTTCCTCCTCAATTGGGACAATATTCTCTAAGTCAATCAACTTGACAATACCATCAGAGTACAAAAAGTTTGTCGGCGATAAATCAACGATTTTAAAACCTGATTGGTGTATATCATCGACGATATCGACCAACTGATTAACTACAGCTTCTCTGACGCTAATTGGGTATTTTTTTACAATTTCAAAAAAATTATCTCCTTCTATAAAAGATTGTACAGCGAAATAATCTTGTAATACATAGAATTCATCAATAAATTTTGCAGTGTATTCTTTTTTAGAAAATATCTTTAAAAGATTTACTTCATTTTTTATATCTTCAACAGAGCTCCTATTCCCAACTTTATCACTAAAAATAAATGGTCGAATCTGCTTAATAACCATCCTTTGTCCATCCGATTTTCTTATAGCCCGATAGACATTCCCCCTGTTACTCTTTTTTAAAATTGCTTCAATTTGATAGCTGTTTAGTTTACTATTACTGGGTAACTCATGGAAAGGTCTAAAGTACTTCTCTTTCTCTTCCTTTGAAAACAAATCTTTTATACCACTTGGTAATACCGGGAAGTTTGAACGCCTATCCTCTACCAAATTATTTTGAGGATCATGTATTAAATAAATTAGGCGATTTTCCTCAGAATTATATTGTTGCACTTTTCTAAAAGCACCATATCTATAATGAACAGGAGAAAAATCTCCACATTGAAAATCGGATAATATTCTTGGAGAATTAAAATCTTTCAACAAATATATCAGTTCAATCATTATTTTTTTAGACTCTATATCACTTTCAGGGTATATCGTAATAAATTTATTTGCCATCGAAGACTGTTCTCTTGGAGAATTAATCTTAGAAAGTTCATCTAAATTTTTAATTACCTTAAAGTTCAAATTATATTTTATCAATTTAGGCACTACTAGACCAAAAACTTTCATAGCATCACCAAGTTGAACGCTTATATGTACTTTCCATCCTTGACAAACACTTAAAGTTTTAAATTTAAAATAGGCAAAATAATCATTTTCTTCAAAATCGACATTCAAACTTCTAATAGCTTTCTCTAAATTATCCATACGACTTCCTCTATCTCGTTATACAAGAAAAGCGCTTAATAAGCGCTTAGTTTTTAAATAAATGAAAGAGCACTTATAAATTAACACAATCTTACACAACTACCAAGTTGTCCAAGAGCAAGTCCATTTACAGACACTTTCACCTGCTACAATAATTTCTTCTGATGGTAATAATTCCAATGACATCAATGCTTCCATTATTTTATCCTCTTTTTCTTTAGTATAATTTAACAATTCTATTAGAGTAATCAGGATCTATCCCTTGTTCGTTATATAGATGTAACGATTGACTAAAAAGGTTTAACCCTAATATAAAAACAAAAATTAAGCCAAACTTTTTAAATAAATACTTCATAACCAGTGCCCCTCCTTTTATTTATAGAATATTTTACTACTTTCAATTTGTTTTAACAATACCTTTTATGCTTTAAAAAAAAAAACACTATCTGCATATTTTGAGATAAAAAACTATAATACAAAATATCATTTAGATGGGGCACCCAACCACATCTTACAAACGCTCACAAAAATCCCTATCATACTAATCTGATTACTCACTTCTCTCAAGTTTGGAGTCTGGTGCTTCACATAATAATTTTTGAATATACTCATTAAGTTTATCAGCCATATTAATATTTTCTTCAAATCGATAAAAGAAATAGGAATTTTTATAATAGGGTACGGCTGAACTACCTCCTGCTAAATCTTCGGTAACATTTCCTAACAAACAGTATAAATGTCCCAGATGAAAAAAGATACTATTGTCTTGACAAATCTTAATAGCACTTTTAACTTCACTTTCTGCTTGTTTAATATTTCCTTCTAGCCATAAATATCGTGATATATTGTACTTCACTTTTACAAATTGTTTCAACTCTTCCAATGTTCTAAAGGTAAAGCTCTGTATTTTTTGTTGAATTACCTTGTAAATATCTTCGAAAAAACGATTATCTCCTATCTCATGATAAAAGTTTGATAACGTATTGATAATACGTATAAAATTAATGTCTGAGTTTGTTAGTATTATCATCATGTCTTTTAACAGAATGATAGCTTCTTTTTTTTCGTCTAAACAATAAAATTTTACCAGTGCCCTAACCCAATCCATATAAATCTTATCTTCAAGTGTTAGATTATTTGGCTTACTTTTTTCAAGATTGTAAAGGTAGTGAATTGTAATCCCTCTTTTCTAAAAAACTCTCTACAATTCTTTTAAATTGGGAAAAATCATTATGGCTTATATTCATACTGTTATCAAAAAAATATTCCATTGGAACTGACATACGTTTAGATAATAAATAGAATAATTCTGCACCAGGAGTGTAATTCCCCTGTTCAATGCGACTAATTTGACTTTGTTCACAAATTCCTTTTGCTAATTCTTTTTGTGATAGCTTCAATTCTTTACGTCGACCTTTAAAACGCGACGCTAGTACAATACTCATTTTAGTACCTCCTCTATTTCCTCACTACAAATCTTGGGTATGTCTAGTTTAGTGTAACTGATTCACAGATCTCAAATTAGCTCTAAAAGGTACAGTGTTAAGTCCTTATCACAGACGTATTCAATCCATCTAATAATGCTCTCAAAAGATAACTCTTATACACCTGAGATGATTACTATTAAACAAGTATAGCGTTATATTCATAAGATAGGATTTAAAAAATAAAGCTTTGAAAACTCTTGAAAACGTCATTAATAAACTACAAGAATTGATCCATAACTTGCATTAGTCTGATTTGAAACCGACTGTTCATAGAGCATCGAGAAATTTCAGATTTTGATTTTCGTTAAGTATTAATAAACTCAGAAAAAGGATTTTCCAAAGAAAATCCTTAAACGCTAACTATTTTAAAATTAATCTTTCTCTGATCACGATCAGATGTCGTTTCGCAAATTTTAATGATTACGCTTTGTTTGCTGATCCAAACACGTCAATACGTTCTTCAACAGCACCTTGAACAGCTTTCATACCATCTGCCAAGAATTTACGTGGGTCGAAGAGTTTTTTAGCGTCATAACCAGCTTCGTCTGCATCGTAAGCACGTGAGAAGGCACGTGAGAAGGCACGTGTAGCATTAGAGAAGGCAATTTGACTTTCAGTAATAACGTTAACTTTAGCAACACCAAGGCGAATAGCTTCTTGGATTTGCTCATCAGGAATGCCTGAACCACCATGAAGTACGATTGGGAATCTTGGTACAGCGTCTGTCAATTTCTTCAAGTGGTCAAGATCAAGACCTGTCCAGTTTTCTGGGTAAGGACCATGGATGTTACCGATACCCGCAGCCAAGAAGTCAATTCCAGTTTCAACCATAGCTTTAGCATCTTCAACTGGTGCAAGTTCACCGCTACCAACGATACCATCTTCTTCACCACCGATTGTACCAACTTCAGCTTCTACAGAAACACCTTTTGCGTGAGCCAAAGCAACAACTTCTTTAGCTTTTTCAAGATTTTCTTCGATTGGAAGGTGTGAACCATCAAACATGATTGACGTATAACCAACTTCGATACACTCAAGTGCATCCTTCGTAATGACCGTGGTCAAGATGGATAGCAACTGGTACAGTGATACCCATTGACTCTACAAGGTTCGCAATAAGTGATTGACATACTTTGTAACCACCCATGTATTTAGCAGCACCCATTGAAGTTTGGATAAGAACTGGAGCTTGTTTGCTTTCCGCTGCACGCAAGATAGCTTGTGTCCATTAAAGGTTGTTAGTGTTAAATCCACCTACAGCATAGCCGTTGTACGAGCTGCTTGGACGAATTTTTATGCTGAAACGATTGCCATTATAAAGGCCTCCTCTATATTTTTGGGGATTATTCACCTTTACGTTCTATATTCTAGCATAAATAAGGCTAAAAAACCAGTTTTCTTCTAAGTTAAGCGTTTTCTCAATTGAAAGAATGAGAAATATATCACTTATTATCCCTCTTTTTTATGGCTCATTGAATCATTTCAATAGATTACTATTTAAATATTTTGAGCTGACAAAAGAAAAAAACCAAGTCAAGGACCTGGTTTATGATGCGGAAAGGGGGACTTGAACCCCCACGACCTAAAGCGGTCACAGGATCCTTAGTCCTGCGCGTCTGCCAATTCCGCCATTCCCGCTGTTATTAACAACAGTATTGATTATATCTCATATCAATAGCTGTGTCAATACTATTTTTGGTATTTCTTCAAAAAATCTGCTATTTTTTTCTGATAGGCTTGGGGATCTGTTTCAAATGATTTGGCGTGCTTGGATCCTTTGACGATATAGAGTTCCTTAGGACCTTTGTTAGCTCTTAGATTGTCATACACCATGTCTGTAGGCACAAAGGTATCCGCATCACCATGAATGAATAAAACAGGTAAGTCATTTTTAGCGAGTTGCTTGACGGCACTCGCCTCTCCGTAGGTAAAGCCTACAAAGAGTTTTGACAAGCCTGATACCCCATATAAAATGGGAAAGGCTGGGAGGTTATACATGTCCTTGGCTTGATAGGTGAGTTCGTCCCAGACGCTGCTATAGCCACTATCCTCAATAATGGCAGACACCTGCTCAGGGAGGTCTTCGCCACTAGCCATCATGACTGTCGCAGCCCCCATGGAGACCCCAAAAAGAGTAATGTCTTGCTTTGGATCTTGCTCAACCAAGTCTTGTAACCATTTGAGAAGGTTCTCTCTATCCTTCCAACCATAGCCGATAAAGTGCCCTTGACTATCACCGTGGGCAGCATTGTCTGGCATCAACACATTGTAACCCATCTCATGAAACAAATAAGCATAAGGCTTCATATCTGACTTGTCATTGGTAAAGCCATGAACAAGGACAAGGGTCTTATCAGACTGACTCTTGGCAGGAACATACCAAGCGACCTGTTTTAAACCTTGATTGGTCATGTGACGTTCTTCTTTTGGCAATTCATTGAACGCTTGTTCGTGCTGATAAAGCGCGTTTTCAGGTGTTCTGTCTTTATTGTTGATAAACGATTTTTCTGATCGATATTGGGCGACATAAAAGAAATAACCACAAGCACCCACAAAAACCAGAAAAAGCAAACCAAACAAGGTCATGAGTGTTAACATCCATTTTTTCATAGTCTTATTTTACTGATAATAGCTCCAAAAAGAAAGTATAGTGAATTGGCGAAAAGTTCGGGCAGCCTTGAGATTAAAAAAAGCTAGACTAGGTGATGAAAACCTACTGCTTTATCTCGTTGCTTCCTTTAACGTCGTTTGGTCTTAATGGATTGAAGACAGCTCTTGTCAATAAAGACTTGTTTGAGACTCTTCAACCATGGCTAAGACATCTGCTGGCGTTTGGCAGGCTAATAAACGCTCCACCACATTATCCAACTCTAAAAGAGCCACGAGTTGAGGAATGGCATCCTTAGTATGGCTAGTGGCAGTTGTTGCTGCCAAGGTGATTAGGATAGAGACTTCCTTTCCATCTGAGAAAAGGACTGGCTGCTTCAAGGTAATCAATGAAAAAGCGTCTCTAAAAACACCTTGACCAGCTGCCGCGTGCGGCATAGCCACTCCAGGCATTAGGATATAATAGGGGCCATGTTTTTCTGTTGAGGCCATAATGGCTTCGTAATAACTTATACTAACCGCACCATTATCAATCAAAGGCTGAGCAGCCAGTTTCACAGCCTCTTGCCATGTTTTGGCACTGAGGCCTAAGCGAATCGCTTGATGTTCTTTTAAGGATTCTTGTAAGTTCATTGATACCTCTCTTTAATCCGTTTGGCATGGACCATTCAAAAAAACAACTTCATTCAAGCATCATTAATCTATATAATGGCACTTAGTTTTGTCTTGATTTCCTGCTCATCCATCAAGTTATCTAGGCCTACCAACTGGCCCGTCGTGCGGCCTTCCAACTCATGGATCAAATGATTAGAGGCGACGATGATGTCATAGCTAGCCGCTAAAGTCTTAGCCTCCCCAATAGAGCAAGAGACGAGTTGCACTGCATTAACCCCTAACTCACCAAGAACCTTTTCGACCTTCATTTTGATCATCATGGAAGACCCCATGCCATTACCACATGCTGTTAATACTTTTATCATCTTGATTTCCTTTCGTTTTTTAAATCGTGTTATGCTTTTGGGACATCACCTCGGAAGTAGGCTTCCTTATCTTTGGCTTTCCAAAATTGGCATTGTGGAATAGCCAAAAGAAAGAGACATACCAAAACATAACCTAAGACACCTAAATTGTTAAAGAGATAACCAAAACCGACCCAAGGAACGGCTAGATCACTGTTACCATGATAGCCACCCGTCAAGTTTAGAAGAGATATAGCCAGCGCACCACCAGCTACCTGTAATATCCCTGAGATAAAGGAGAGTACCAGAGCTGCTTTAAAACCACCACGCTTATCGGCGTAAACTGCAATGGCAGCATTATCAAAAAATACGGGAACAAAGCCTGTAATGATTAGAATAGGACTCTTAAAGGCAACTAAAAGTGCTATTGTCATCAGCTGTCCCATCAGTCCAAAGGCAAAGCCCGAGAGAACAGCATTGGATGAGCCAAAGCCGTAGGAGGCTGAAACATCAACTGCCGGAAATGAACCCGGTAGTAGTTTGCTTGAAATTCCTTGGAAGGCACTGATCAACTCCGCCACAAACAGCCGCACCCCCTGCATTAAAATAAAGAGATAGACTGAGAAAGTCAATGAGGTTTGAAGCACATACATGACAAAGGCTTGTTTGGTCGGGACATAAGCACCAGCACCGATTAAGGTGGTATTGGCCATTATCTCTGGGCCTAGAAGTGATAAAATCCCTCCGAAGAACACCAACATCAAGGTCGCTGAGGCTACCACGGTATCGTGAAAAAGACTCAAGCTTTTTGGGAGTTTTACATGATCCAGGCTTTCTTCTTTTTTCCCAAAAAATGGGGCTACCTTGTCCACAAACCAAATAGCAAATTGTTGTTGGTGCCCAATGGCAAACCCGCCACCTCTGGTCAATCTCTGGGTGGCTTCTACCGTCAGATTGGAACTCACTCCCCAATACAAGCCACAAATAATACCGATTGCCCATGCGCCAAAAGCATTTTGAAATGAAGGTATTAAGTATAAGACAAAGACTGAAATGGTCGCAGCCTGTTGCACCATAATATGACCAGTGATCACCAAAGTCCTGACCTTAGTCACCTTACGAAAGGCAACCAGAAGGCTATTGACACCAAAGCCAATCAAGAGAGCCTTCGCTGCAACACTGATAAATCCCATCGTCTCCAGCTTAGCATTGGCAGCAACAAGACCAAAATAAGGATCAAGAACGGCAGCCTCTAGTTGGAACTTCTCTGCTAGAGCCAGAAGGATTGGGCGAAAGGTAGCGATCAAGCCTCCTGCACCTACGTTGACAATCAAATAACCAACCGTGGCCTTGATAAATCCTGCAAAAATCTCATGGAATGGTTTCTTTAAGAGTGAATAGCCGATAAACACCAAAAGACCCACAAAAAATGCAGGATTCTGCAACATATTTTGGGAAAACCAATGAAGGACTGCTAATAAATCAGCCATGGGGACTTCCTCTTTTCATAAATGATAGGCGACACTGTTAAACTCTCAAAAATCAACCTAAACAAGGCGATAAATACCCGTCTGTGTGACCTTGCTTGCATCTTAGGATAGGCCATAACACTCTTTTAAAACATTTCAAAAGACCTAAACAAGGGGAAACACGAGTCACAACAAAACACTCCTGTACCTCCTTGACGAGAACAAGAGTATTCTTGATCGTTTTTTTGAGTGATACGCCTGCAATGTCAAAAATACCTTCTTGACTGACCTTTTTATGAATCCAGTCGTCTAAGAGCTTAATATTTTCTAAATCTTTCGTATCTCTCTTGTAAGAGCTGCTCTGTTGATAAGGTCTTGAGGTGGGTCAACTCGGTGATGAGATTTTCTTTCAACAGTTCCGCAGTCTCACTTGAAAAATAGCCATGTTCTGGAATCACCTTGTCGACAATGCCCATATTAAGCAATTCTCCAGCTGTTATCTTCATCAATTCGGCTGCTTCTGGAGCACGACTACCATCTTTCCATAGGATTGAGGCAAAACCTTCTGGACTCAAAACAGCATACATGGTATGCTCTAACATCCAAACCCGATCTGCTACAGCAAGTGCCAAAGCACCTCCAGAGCCTCCCTCACCAATAATGATCGCAATAATCGGCACTTTAAGGTCACTCATCTCCAAGAGATTACGTGCAATAGCCTCTCCCTGACCACGCTCTTCAGCACCAACACCAGGATAGGCACCTGCGGTGTTGATAAAGGTAATAACTGGACGCCCAAATTTTTCGGCCTGCTTCATAAAACGTAGTGCTTTACGATAGCCTTCTGGATGAGGTTGCCCAAAATTACGATGAAGATTGTCTTGTAGGTTCTTTCCTTTTTGAATACCAATCACTGTTACTGCCTGACCACCTAAGCGGGCAAGACCTGCTACGATAGCACCATCATCTGCAAACTGGCGATCACCATGTAACTCAATGAAATCCTCAAAGATTGCCTCAGCATAGTCCAAGGTCGTCATACGACTCTGGCTACGGGCTTCCTTCAAAATTCGTGACACATCGCTCATCATACACCTCCATGAAAAGCCAAAAGATTTCCAATCACATCTGGGAGATCTACGCGTTTGACAATTTTATCAACAAAGCCATGCTCAAGTAGGAATTCTGCCTTTTGAAAATCATCTGGCAAGTCTTGCTTAACAGTCGTTTCAATCACTCGACGACCTGCAAAACCAACAACGATCTGAGGTTCTGCCAAGATCACATCACCTTCCATCGCAAAACTCGCCGTCACACCACCCGTTGTGGGATCTGTTAAAACGGTTAAGTAAAAAAGACCTGCATTGGAATGGCGTTTAACGGCCGCAGAAATTTTGGCCATCTGCATTAGGCTCATAATCCCTTCTTGCATCCTAGCACCACCTGAAGCGGTAAAAATCACTACAGGTAACTTTTCCTTGGTGGCGAACTCAAATAAACGGGTGATTTTCTCACCCACAATCGTTCCCATCGAAGCCATAATAAAGTTAGCATCCATAATCGCTAAGGCTGTTTTTTGACCTTTTATCTCTGCTAATCCTGTCAAGACTGCCTCGTCAAGACCCGTTTTTTCACGTGCTTGAGCTAATTTCTCCTGATACTTAGGGAAATTGAGAGGATCTTTGGTTTCTAAGCCTGAAAACAAGTCTTCAAAAGTCCCCTCATCCACGGTAACCGCCAAACGCTCTAAAGCTGAAATCCTAAAATTATAAAAACAGGTCGGGCAAATCTTCGTCAATCCCAAATCTTTGTGATAAATCAAGTGCTTACAAGAAGGACACTTATCAAAAAGTTGATCGGGCACTTCTGGCTTAGGCGACTTTTCCCTCCTCACAGAACGGTTGGGATTAATTCTAAAATACTTATCCTTCTTATCAAATAAGCCCATATCTCACCTTTCTAGTCTCTTGAGGTTGTTCTTTTTTGATAGTCTGGCAAAAACTGTTCCATCAAGAAAGACGTGTCATAATCACCAGCAATGACATGCTGATCTGAAATCAAATCCAGCTGAAAGTCAGCATTAGTCACCAAACCATCCACTTCAAATTCATACAGTGCACGCTGCATCTTCATCAAAGCATCAAAACGATTTTCCCCATGCACGATGATTTTAGCAATCATACTATCATAATAAGGCGGAATGCTATAGCCATTATAAACAGCTGAATCCACACGCAGACCCACACCTCCAGAAGGTAAGTGCAAATCGATAATCTTACCAGGACTTGGGGCAAAGTTGAATTTCGGATTTTCAGCATTGATACGACACTCAATCGCATGACCACAAATGACCACATCCTCTTGAGTAAGGGATAACGGTTGACCTGCAGCGATCCGAATCTGCTCCTTAACAATATCAATGCCTGTTACAAACTCTGTCACAGGATGTTCCACCTGAACTCGTGTATTCATCTCCATGAAGTAGAAGTTGCCTGAGGCTTCATCTAGGAGAAACTCGATTGTTCCAGCATTGACATAAGAAACGGCTCTAGCCGCACGAACAGCAGCAGCACCAAGCTCTTGGCGCAGTGTTTTTCCGATGGCAACGGATGGGCTTTCTTCTAAAACTTTTTGATTATTACGCTGTAAAGAGCAGTCTCGCTCTCCCAAATGAATGATCTCTCCAAAAGCATCCCCCAATATCTGTACTTCAATATGGCGGGCAGGATAGACCACCTTCTCAATGTACATGGCGCCATTGCCAAAGGCTGCTAGGGCTTCTTGCGAGGCGGATTCAAAGGCTGCGGCTAGATCACTCTCTGCCTCAACCTTACGAATCCCTTTACCACCGCCACCAGCAGAGGCTTTGAGCATGACAGGATAGCCGATGCTACTAGCAATCTCTACGGCTTGCTCAACGCTATACACCTCGCCGTCAGATCCTGGAATAACAGGAACACCAGCAGCAATCATTTCCTTACGAGCGTTGATTTTATCACCCATTTTATCCATAACCTGAGCTGATGGTCCAATAAAGGTAATGTTCATCTCCTCACACATGGTTGCAAACTTTGAGTTTTCACTCAAAAAGCCAAACCCTGGATGAATGGCCTCAGCTCCAGTCACAATCGCAGCAGACAAAACGGAACTCATATTCAGATAAGAATCTGTAGAACGTGCTGGGCCAATACAAATAGCCTCATCAGCAAGAATGGTATGAAGGGCTTCCTTATCAGCTTCCGAATAAACGGCAACCGTCGCAATCCCTAACTCTCTCGCCGCACGAATAATACGCACTGCAATCTCGCCACGATTGGCAATCAGTAGCTTTTTAAACATTTGATTTCTCCTTTACCACAAGGTTATCATACAACCTGAAAAAGACCATGTGACACTAACGATCATTTTCGTCATGTCACCAAAATGCCTTTAGAACTTGTATTCCTAGATGATATTGCCATTGACCAATCCTTTTTGACCCCTTCGTCGTTAGATTTTCTAGCCATACGTTAAGTAGGCTTGCAAAGATCTGCCTAGAATGCCATTTAAAGAGCGGTCACTGGTCAAATCATCTTTAGAAATACAGGCTCTTAGTTGCCAATAGCAAAGGTAAGCGTCCCACTGGCAGCCAACTTGCCATCAACCTCAGCTTTAGCTTCCACAACTGCAATACTGCCACGACGCTTGACAAACTTAGCGGTCATGACCAGTTGATCACCAGGAACGACTTGCTTTTTAAACTTGACCTTATCCATACCAGCGTAAAAGACTAATTTGCCCTTGTTGTCTTCCTTGGACAATTCTAAAACCCCAGCTGTCTGCGCCAAAGCTTCCATGATCAGAACCCCTGGCATAACTGGATACTCAGGAAAATGCCCATTAAAGAAAGGTTCGTTGATGGTCACGTTCTTGATAGCAACAATCTCATCATCACTCTTTTCCAAGACGCGATCAACCAAAAGCATGGGGTAGCGATGGGGCAAAGCCTCACGAATAGCTTTTATATCAATCATTTGATGCGTACCAATCCTTGTCCATACTCAATCACATCTTCATCAGAAACCAAGATTTCAGTTACCACACCATCAGCTGGTGCAGGGACTTCGTTCATAACTTTCATAGCCTCAATGATCATCAAGGTCTGCCCTTTTTTGACTGAGTCTCCTACACTAACAAACTGAGGTTTCCCAGGTGCTGGCGATAGGTAAGCCACCCCAACAAGGGGGCTTTCAACCACATCACCTTCTGCCTCTGTAACCGCCGGTTCGTCAATCACTAGAGATTTGGCCTCTGACACCTGCGTCACACTTGACTGATTGGTATCAGCCTTAGTCTCCACAACAGTGCTCGTTGAGCTGGCTGACAATGACGTGAATTCATTTTTGCTAAAATACAACTCATGCCCATCTTGTTTAAACGATAACTCACGGAGACTTGACGCGTCAAACTGAGCCATCAAGTCTTTAATATCTGAAAGATTCACTTTTAATCCTCCCAACGCTTGAAGGCAACAACAGCATTATGCCCACCAAAGCCAAAAGTATTTGAAATAGCGTAGCGAACATCTGCTTCAAGACCTTGTCCCATCACGACATTAGCTTCGATGTCTTCTGATAATTCTTGAGTACCAGCTGTCATGTGGATAAATCCATGACGCATACTTTCAATAGTTGCGATTGCCTCAACAGCACCTGCAGCACCTAATAAATGCCCTGTAAATGATTTTGTCGATGATACCGGAACGTCTTTTCCTAAAACAGCAACAATGGCTTGACTTTCGCCTTTTTCATTGGCTGGCGTTGATGTTCCATGTGCATTGACATAATCCACATCACTTGGTTCAATATCTGCTTCTGCGATGGCTAACTTCATCGCCTTAGCTGCACCTGATCCATCTGGTGACGGACTGGTTTGGTGGTAGGCATCACAGGTATTCCCATAGCCAACCACTTCAGCCAAAATCGTTGCACCACGTTTTTGAGCATGCTCTAAGCTTTCCAAAACCAAGACTCCAGAACCCTCACCCATGACAAAACCATTACGGTCTTTATCAAATGGAATAGCTGAGCGTTTAGGATCTTCTGTTGTTGACAGCGCTGTTAAGGCATTAAAGCCTCCGATACCGATTTCATTGATGGTGCTCTCAGATCCACCTGCTAAAACCACATCCTGAAACCCAAACTTGATTTCACGAAAGGCTTCGCCGATAGCATCATTAGCTGAAGCACAAGCCGTTGTGATTGATTTACACACGCCATTAGCACCAATACGAAGAGCAATATTTCCAGCCCCCATATTCGATAGGGCTTTTGGAACAAACATAGGCTGGATGCGTTTCATCCCTTTCTCATGCATACGGATAATTTGTTCCTGCATTTCTTGGAGACCACCAATACCTGATGACACAATGACACCAACACGGTCACGATCCACAGCATCCATATCGAGTCCAGCATTTTCCAAAGCCTCTAAAGTCGCATAGATGGCATAAATCGAATACATGTCCATCCGATTTTTATCCTTACGAACAAAGTATTTATCAAATGGAAAATCCTGAATTTCGCCGGCATTATGCACAGGAATGTCAGAAACATCAAATTTGGTAATCGGCTTGATCCCAATTTTACCAGATTTCAGACTATCCCAAAAGGCTTGAGGGGTATTTCCAATAGGTGATGTGACACCATATCCTGTAACAACGACACGATTTGTTGACATAAATTCTCCTTTATTCCGCTGGCTTGCGGTTATGACTTGTTTAACAATCTTCTGTTAGAATAATCCGTTCTAAATCATCGTCATGCCACCATCAATGGCAAGCACTTGACCTGTGATGTATTCTTGCTCTGCCAAGAAAGTCGCTACTGAAGCAACTTCCTCAGGCTTTCCAATACGTTTCATCGGAATCTGCCCGATAATTGTTTCTTTCATTTTTTCAGGAATCACATCTGTCATATCAGACTCGACAAAACCAGGAGCAATGACATTGACCCTAATCCCACGCGATGCCACTTCTTTAGCAACCGATTTTGAAAATCCAATCAAGCCAGCCTTAGAAGCCGCATAATTGGCTTGACCGATATTTCCCGTTAAACCAACCACAGAAGAGATATTGATGATAGCACCTTGACGGGCCTTGGTCATCGGCTTTAAGACAGCCTGTGTCATGTTAAAAGCACCCGTTAAGTTGATTTTTAAAACCTTCTCAAAGTCAGCCTCTGTCATCTTCAACATCAGCTTATCATTAGTAATCCCGGCATTATTGATTAAAATATCAAGACTACCAAGTTGATCAATAGTTTCTTCAACCATGCGTTTGGCATCTGCTTCTTGTGAAATGTCACCTGAGATACCAATGACCGTCACATCGTAATCCGAAAATTGCCCTAAAAGGTCCTCTGAAATCTCTGAACGACCATTTAAAACCACGTTAGCACCACGGCGAGCAAATTCATGAGCAATGCTCAAACCAATCCCACGCGTTGATCCCGTCACAAAAACATTTTTCGCTTTAATTTCCATTTTTTCCTCACTTATGGATTGAGCAGTTGCTCTAAACTTTCTTGATCATTAACAGCCATGACTGGCAGTGTTTTATCGATTTTTTTGATGAATCCTGACAAGACTTTACCAGGACCAATCTCAATAACTTGCTCTACACCGAATGCTTTGATGGCTTCAATCGACTCGTAAAATCGGACTGGCTCCATGACCTGACGAGCTAGCAAAGAGGGAATCGTCTCTTTTGACATGATACTTGCCTCTGTATTGCCTACCAAAGGAATACTAAAGGCATCAAATGTAATGTCTTTTAAAACTGCCACTAAAGCTTGACTAGCTGGTTGAAGCAAGGCCGTATGAAAAGGTCCTGAAACTTGGAGAGGAATCATTCGCTTGACGCCTGCTTCTTTTAGTATTGCCACAGCCTTATCAACAGCCTCAACCTGTCCGCCAATGACAATTTGCTGGGGCGTATTGTAGTTGGCTGGACTAACCACACCGAGCGAAGATGCCTCTTGACAGGCTTGCTCGATAAGGGCAACATCTGCATTCATGATGGCAACCATCTTGCCATTACCAGCAGGCGCAGCTTCTTCCATCAACTGCCCACGCTTAGCCACTAGCTTTAAGGCTGTTTCAAAATCCAAAGCACCAGCAGCCACAAGAGCAGAATATTCACCCAAGGACAGACCTGCTACAATATCAGGCTCTATCCCTTTAGCTTGTAAGATGCGATAAATAGCTATAGATGTCGTTAAGATAGCAGGTTGGGTATATCTTGTTTGGTGTAATTTGTCCTGATCGTGATCAATCAAGGAGCGAATATCATATCCTAACAACTCACTGGCTTGATCAAAGGTTTCTCTGACGCAAGGGTAGTGATCGTAGAGATCACGAGCCATTCCTACGGTTTGAGCCCCTTGACCTGCGAATAAAAAAGCCGTTCTTGTCATCGTATCTCCTTCACTTAGTCAAGCAAATCGCTCCAACGGCGTGCTTCTTCAGCAATAACAGACTTAGCACTAGCGTACAAATCTTCTAAAATCTCTGCACAAGTTTCTTCTTTGGTGATCAAACCTGCAATCTGACCAGCCATCACAGAACCATTAACCACATCGCCATCTACAACGGCGTTGCGTAAGGCTCCAGCACCTAGTTCTTCAATTTCTTCAGCTGATTTTTTGCCCGCAAGAAAGTCTTTTTCTGCTTGACTGTAGGCAATAGCAAGTTTGTTCTTAATCGCACGTACAGGATGCCCAACAACAGAAGCTGAGACCACTGTGTCGATATCTTTGGCTTTTAAAACCTTGTCTTTAAAAGCTGGATGGGCGTTAGATTCCTTTGCTACAACGAAACGTGTTCCCACCTGAACGGCCTCAGCTCCTAACATAAAGCCAGCTGCCATACCACGGCCATCTGCAATACCACCCGCAGCAATGACTGGAATATCAAGCGCATCAACCACTTGACGAACCAAGGCCATCGTCGTTAATTTTCCGATATGACCACCAGCCTCCATGCCTTCAGCGATAACAGCATCTACTCCTAACTTTTGCATACGCTTAGCCAAAGCAACACTTGGCACAACTGGAATCACGGTAATACCTGCTGCGTGTAGACGCTCCATGTATTTGCCTGGATTTCCAGCGCCTGTGGTTACGACCTTGACACCTTCTTCAATGACCAAGTCCACAATGTCATCAGCAAAGGGCGATAATAACATGATATTAACCCCAAATGGCTTGTCTGTCATTGACTTGATTTTATCAATATTAGCCTTAACGACTTCTTTTGGAGCGTTACCTCCTCCTATGATACCTAGACCACCGGCTTTTGAGACAGCACCAGCCAGATCACCATCAGCAACCCAAGCCATACCACCTTGAAAAATGGGATATTTTATATTTAAAAGCTCTGTAATACGTGTTTTCATAAACTATTTCGACAATACTTTCCGTTTTAAATGGTTTGATAATCAAATTATATCAGTAAAAGAATAAGGAGTGGGCCGTAAATCAATCATCGCATAAGGATGTTAATTCTTGTCCCACTCCTATAAGCTAGGTGGCAATAAACGATTAGAGAATACTACTAACTAACCTCAGGGACTAAGTTATTCTCAGTCTCTAAAACCTTACTTTGTTTTTTCTTCAACGTAAGCAACTAAGTCACCTACAGTGTTAAGACCGTCTTCGGTTTCAATTTGAATATCGAATTCATCTTCAATTTCAGAGATGACTTGGAAGACATCAAGTGAGTCTGCGTCAAGTTCATCAAAAGTTGTTTCCAACTTCACTTCTTCTGCTTCTTTACCAAGTTCTTCAACGATAATTTCTTGAACCTTTTCAAATACTGCCATTGTTTTTCTCCTTAAATAAAATAAATATATTGTGCTATTAGCACATGGTTAACTATATTTTAACAATTAGATTTCCCCATGTCAAACCTCCACCAAAGGCAGAGAGGAAAATCGTCTGTGAGCCATCTAATGCAATCAATCCTTTATCAACACTTTCTGACAATAAAATCGGAACACTAGCCGCACTGGTGTTGCCGTAATCTTGCATGTTGGCCAAAAACTTCTCACGATCTACGACTATTTTTTTAGCCATCTTATCAAGAATTCTGACATTGGCTTGATGTAGTAAGAAAAAATCAATAGCCATGTCTTTATGATCATCTAGCATCTGACTAATATCTTTAGAGACGGTCTTAATCGTAAAATCAAAGACTGCCCTACCATCCATTGTTAAGTAGGATGACTCTCTCGCTTTTGTCTGACTGTAGGGGGAGTTTAATCCCTTACTTCCTGACTGTAAGCAAGACCACTGATCCCCTTTTGTGTTGAGTGATTCAGCCAAAAAGTGCTTGTCCTCTGACGTTTCCAGTAGCACGCCACCAGCACCATCACCAAAGAGAACCGCCGTTGAACGGTCTGTCCAATCTAAAATCTTAGACATGACCTCCGCCCCAATGACCAAACCTTTTTGGTATTGACCAGAGGCGATCAACTTTTCTGCCATGGCTAGCGCAAACACAAAGCCACTACAAGCCGCTGCCATATCAAAGGCAAAAGCATTGCTCGCTCCAAGATTGCCCTGAACTTTAGCCGCCACAGATGGCATATTGGCATCTGGTGTGATGGTCGATACGATAATGAAGTCAAGCTCATCAGCACTTAGTTGTGACTTTTTGAGCAGACTTTTGGCCACCTCAGTCGCCAGGTCACTGGTGTCTTGTGTTTGAGAGATGTGGCGGCTCTTAATCCCTGTTCTGCTGCTAATCCACTCATCACTGGTGTCTAAACTCCTCGACAGGTCGTCATTAGAAACAATATGATCAGGAGCGTAGTGCGCCACTTGTGAAATTTTTGCAAAGCTCATTATTTGAGGTCCTCCAAAAACTGGTGTAGATTTTTCAAACCCCTACTCATTACCTTAAACTCATCTTCATCAAGCCCATCTGTGATCTGCTTGACCATATTCATGTGGAATTTTTGATGAAGACGGTACAGTAAACGGCCCTTTTGTGAAAGCGTTATGTGAACAACGCGTCGATCTATACGAGACCTTGTTCGAACGATGTAACCTTTTTTTTCCAGTTTATTCAAACTTGTTGTGACAGTCCCTAGGGTAAGCATGAGGGCTTTAGCGATGTCACTTGGAGTTGCTTTTGGGGTGTTGCCAATCTCATCAATGGTGTGCATTTCTTTAATCGAAACATCTTTAAAGCGACTTGTCTTTAAACTTGCTTCTTCGATGATAAGCACGTTATTAAAAATACCAACTAAGTAGTCGTTGATTTCTTTATAATCCACCGAAACAACCTCCATTAAAGTTTGACTTTCAAAGTATAGCAAAGGTGACCTGATTTTGCAAGAATTTTATCACTAATGGCAATCAGTCAAACAAACCATTCCCTGTAAATGACGGCCTTCTTCTCTCAGCATGAGCCTTAACGCCTTCTTTAAAATCATCTTGGAATGCCAGACGCTCTTGCCAGTAAAGTTCCTTAGCAGCGTAATTTTCCCAGTCTGAAAAGAAACTTTCCCAAACTAATTGCTTCATAGCGGCATAGGAATTGAAAGACCCTCTTTTTAAACGCTTAATCAAACGATCACGTGTTTTAGCAAGCTTATCTGACTCGCATGATTTGTAGACAAAGCCATACTCCTCAGCCTTTTCAGCGGAAACAGCCTCACCGGTCATGGCTAACTGAATGGCACGATTAAGCCCAAGTGAGCGTGTCATCAGGAATAAACCACCCGCATCAGGCGCTAAACCAACATTGACAAAGGCTTGGATAAATTTGGACTTATGACTGGCGATACAAAAGTCCGATGCTAATGCCATATTAAAGGCAGCCCCAGCCACAGCACCATCTGTGTACATAATAACTGGCTTAGGCAGCTGCTTGATCCTAAACGAAATGTCCTGCACATAGCGTGCAATGTCTACTAGCGACGCAACATCATCCTCGGCAACCGCTCGCTCCATCTCAAGCAGGTCTCCACCTACTGAAAATACCGCTCCCTCAGCCTCAATAACTAAGAGTTGAACCTCAGGGTCATGCGCAACTGTCGTCAATACCTCTATGATCTCCAAGCACATGGGAATATTAAAACCATTATTGGCTTGCTCTCGATTAAATGTCAATGTAGCGACCTTATCGTCGACCGAGAATCGGATTGTATTATAAAGCATTTTTACCTCTATTCCTTTGATTCTTAAATCATTTTACTCTCAAAGTATATCACAAAAATAAAATTTTTCAATCAATACCCTCTCCATCACTAACAACAGATACCCCTAGCCTAAATCAAGTGTTGATTGGGTAAAAGCACTTCACTTGTGAATACAGGCTCTTAATCCCTAAAGAAGCCAAACCTTATCATAAAGTAACGCATTAAGCCATTTAAACCTTGTAAATTACCGAGGATTTGCTATAATTTTCAAATACAGATTCACTAGGAGTGCATGATATGAAAGTGACAAAGTTTGGTGGCAGCTCTCTTGCCTCAGCACAACAACTACAAAAAGTATTGGCTATTGTCAAAAGCGACCCAGAACGACGTTTTATCGTCGTCTCTGCACCGGGTAAGCGATACCCTGACGATACCAAGGTAACCGATGCTCTCATCACCTACTACAAGCATTATCAAAACCAAGAAGATACTCGTCTGGACAAAGAATGGATTGTCAACAGGTATCGAGACATGGCTATCGCGCTAAAGATGGACTTAGCCATCATCGAAAGCATAAAAGCATCCATCGACCAGTTAGAGCAGTTACCGATCGCAAATAATCCCTATCTCTACGACGCTTTTCTAGCAGCTGGAGAGGATAATAACGCCAAACTCATCGCTGCCTTCTTTAGAGAGAATGGGCTAGACGCTAGCTATCTCCACCCTAGCCAAGCTGGGCTCTTGGTGTCAAGCGAGCCTCAAAATGCAAGACTTTTGCCAGGAAGTTACGAACGCATTCAAAATATCTCTAACAGTGAGTCTATCCTGATTATCCCAGGTTTTTTTGGGGTAACTAGAGATAACAACATCTGCACCTTCTCCAGAGGCGGCTCAGATATTACTGGCTCTCTGATTGCTGCTGGAATCCAGGCAGACTTATATGAAAACTTTACCGATGTGGATGGGATTTTTGCCGCTCATCCCGGTGTTGTACCTGAAGCACAGCCCATTAGCGCCCTAACCTATAAGGAGATGAGGGAATTGGCCTATGCAGGCTTTTCAGTGCTTCACGACGAGGCCCTAATTCCAGTCTATCATTCTAAAATTCCATTGGTGATTAAAAACACCAATAACCCTGACCATCCCGGTACAGCCGTTACCCTAAACTCAGAGAATCGCCAGCAACCTGTTGTCGGTATATCTGGTGACGATCACTTTGTCTGTATTAACATCGCCAAATATCTGATGAATAGAGAAATTGGTTTTGGTCGTAAAGTCTTACAAATGCTTGAAGAGTTAGCGATTAGCTGGGAGCATCTGCCAACCGGTATTGATGACATGTCTATCGTGCTTCGAGAGCGTGAATTAACGCCTGAAAAAGAGCAGCGCATCATTGATTATCTGCACAATAAGCTCCAGGTTGATAGCCTAACAATCGAAAAAGAATTATCAATCATCATGATTGTTGGGGAAAATATGAAAAATCATATTGGTATCACTGCCTCTGCTACAAAAGCACTCTCGAAAAAGAACATCAACCTCGTCATGATTTCACAAGGCTCTAGCGAAGTTTCCATCATGTTTGTCATCAAATCCAAGCATGAAAAAGCAGCCATACAAGCCCTTTATTCAGCCTTTTTCTAAATCAGCTGTATCATGCTTATACATCTCCAAAACATACCAAAAATGAGTAGTGACCAATAGGGGGTCACTACTCATTTTTGCTCTATTGTTACACTTATGCTATCTTTCGATTAGGGTCAGTTTGATCTTAGGAATCACCAGCGTCGTGACAAGTAAGGCCAGGCAGGTCGATAGCATCATCACAAAAAGCCCTTTACCAGCAAGGTTGAGTCCTAGCATCACATTGTCCCAAACCTTGTGTAATAGTCAATGACCGAGGTTTGAGGGGTAAATCCAAGGGAAGAAAAGAGGTGTTTTTGATCTCGAAAGGCTTTAGTATTGTATAATACCTTTCCTGATGTCGATTCTTGAAAACCAACAATGGTATTGATTAGCGTTGATTTGCCAGCTCCATTTGAACCTAACAAGCCGATAAAATCTCCCTTTTTGATGTCGAGAGAAATGGTTTTCAGAGCCTCATGATTGCTATAAGACACTGAAATAGCATCTATCTTTAGGATATTGGTCATCAACTGACCTCGCTTTCTAACAGCAATGGCTTAAAAGGGGCGTCTTCAGTAAGATAGAGATGTCTAAAACTGTAAAGCCTCAATCATCATTGACATCAACGTCAATAGGTTGATAAATGTCCTATCGCTAGTCCAATAAGTCAAAAATACCGCTTGGTCAGGAACGAGGCCATTTAAGGCTTTCTGGTTGTCGGGGGGGGGGGGGGCTATTTTTTCAGGGACAGGGTCTATTCCTCCTTTAGACAGGGGATGACATCTTGATAATCTCACAAGCCCCAGCAAAACTCCTTTTAAACCATGGCTATCAATCGCTTCAAGCATATACTGTGAGCAGGTGGGGCGAAAGCGACAAGAGCCAGGCCACAAGGGGGATAAATACCTTTGATACCAGCGAACAAGGGCTATCAAAATGCTTGTCATTTGAGCTTATTGACAGCCATATTATGAAGCTGACTCACTTCTTTTTTATTGAGGCGACGTGATTCTCCTGGGCGAAGACCTGTCAAGTCCAAAGTTCCAAATCGGGTGCGTGATAATTTATCCACCAGTAAACCAACCGCCTCAAACATCTTTTTAACTTGGTGATGACGACCTTCATGGATGACCAATTCAACGACTGAGCGATTTTTATCAGCCTCAACCTTGATGATATGATAGCGTGCTGGCTTGGTCTTCTTGCCATCAATAACAAGACCACGCGTCAAGGGACGAAGATTATCCTTCGTCGCAATCCCTTTAACACGCGCCACATAGACCTTGTCAATCTCATTTCGTGGGTGAATCATCTTGTCTGTAAAATCACCATCATTGGTTAATAATAATAAGCCAGATGTGTCCCAATCCAAGCGCCCAACAGGATAAATACGCTCCTTAACTTTGGGCAGTAAGTCTACAACGGTCTGACGGCCTTTTTCATCTGAAACACTTGAGATGACGCCACGAGGCTTGTTTAGAAGGTAATAGACCTTTTCTTCATTATAGATGGGGCTGCCTTCAACCTCGACCACATCACCTGACTTTACCGTAGTGGCCAACTCCGTAACCGTTTGACCATTGATGGTCACCAAGCCTTTTTTGATTAAATCCTCTGCCTTACGGCGACTAGCCACACCTGCGTGGGCGATATATTTGTTAATTCTCATCTTATTTCCTTATTCTTCTAAAGAGGTAACTTCCTCAAACAAGGCGACCTCTTCTTCTTTGATGTCAATGTCTGACACATCAACCAACTCGTCCAAACGATTGATCCCCATATAGTCTAAAAAGTAATCCGTTGTTGCATAGAGGTTGGGACGACCAAGAACCTCTTTTTTACCCACTTCATGAACCAAACCAAAGGCCTGAAGTTTCCCGATAGCCCCACTAGAATTAACCCCACGAATAGCATCTACTTCAATTCGAGTAATGGGTTGCTTGTAGGCAATAATCGACAAGGTTTCCAGACTCGCACGAGATAGGCTTTGATTGATTGGGGTGTGGGCGTAGGATTTTAAAAGCTCTGCATAGGCCTCTTTTGTCACTAATTTATAGGTATTGGCCGACTCTAAAATCCTTAGAGCCGAATCCTCATCCGCCTGGTACTTGTCTATCAGCTTATCCATAGACTGCTGCAAGCCTGACGGGGGCAACTCTAATAATGCTGCCAACTGACGGATGGATAAGCCCTCTTCCCCAGCAACAAAGAGCAGGGCTTCCATTTGTGATAGTATTGTCATGTCGCCTCCCTCCTTAGAGTGACCTCTGAAAAATGACTCTCTTGCTCAACACGCAAGGTCTGACGTTTGACCAACTCTAAAATCGCCAAAAAAATCGTAATCATCTGCTCCTTATTGTCAGCCTCTTGAAAGAGTTGACTCATTACTTGGGATTCTCCCACTTTAATCTTGTCCTCAACAAAAACCATCATGTCCTCAATGCGGTAATGATCCGCTACAATAGTGGCATGTTCTTTTCGAAAAGTAACCTGCTTTTGTGCCATCATTTTTGAAAAAGCAAGATAGAGATCAATCGTGGTTTTGTCCTCTTTTAGCGTCACATCGTCAGCCACAATCTCAGTTTTTGACTTGGAAAATAACTTAGCCCGGTCTAAATGCTGCTGGTTCAAGGCTTGCGAAATGATCTTGAAGCGTTTGTATTCTTCAATTTGTGACAACAGCTCCATCTCAAGGTCTTCTTCAAGCGGTTCTTCTTCCACAACCTTTGGTAAAAGCTTGCGGCTCTTAATCAGCATCAACTGGCTTGCCATAAGCATGTATTCACCTGCCACCTCAAGCCTCATGCCTTGAAGAGTGGCTAAATAAGCCAAGTATTGCTCAATGACCTCAACCAAGGGGACATCATAAATATCCACCTCATATTTGGAAACCAAGTGTAGCAACAAGTCAAGAGGGCCTTCAAAATCTTTTAATTTAATATCCATTAGTTGAAATATTTCTCAAGGGTTTGCGTGGACTTGAGTCCAAGTTGTTTGGCAAGGGCAAAAGCCGATTGGCCATCTGCTATCTGATGCAGTATAAACTGCTGGCGTAAGGCCTGGGCCGTCAGCTGAGCCAAGCCCTGACTGTCTAAGTAAGCTTTTAACTGCAAGAAAAACCATTGGCGCGAGTAGGGCTTTTGTCCACCAAAAAGATAGGCTTCCTTAGCAAGCTGAGGGAGTTGTTGCAAGATCAGCTCTGGCAAGGGCAAAATCCGAACATGACCATTTCTACTGACTTTAAGAATCTTAAAATCACTATCTATAGCCCCTCCTGTCAACTCAGACATTTCCTTGAGGGTTAAGCCCATCAAGCCTAAAAAAGAAGCCACCAAACGACCCTCCCTATGAGGGCTATCTGCTGTCAAAAAGTCCAAGTCAAGCACCTCATAAGACTTTGCCACAGGCATGGTCTCCCTAACCGCCTTCAGGCGATAATACCGCTCCAAATCACCTGTTTCGTAGAGGTAGAGCAAAAACTGATTGACCGCCGAGTGTTTGCGCTTTTGAGCACTGACTGTTAAGGATGTTAAAAAAGCTTGATAATACAGAAGACTGGTGTCATTGATCCGACCCTCTACCAAGCTCATAAACTGCTCCAAATCATAGGCATAGGACTGCTTAGAGGCTTGTGAAATGGGTTTGCTGGCTAAAAAATCCTGAATCACGGCTCTAGTCATCATGGTGGTTTTTGGGGGTAATGTCATAATCGTTTGTAAAATCATGAAGTAAGGCATTGACAGCCTTCAAGATGGACTTACGTGTGATAATGCCTAAAAAATGATTTTGATCATCCAGCACAGGCAAAAAAGGATTGTTTACCAGCTTGTGCATAATCTCAGTCAATGAAGCATCTGCCAAAATGGTTTCCACCTTGTTATTGACAGCTACTGCTATATCCATCTGTGCTAATGCTCGCTCGTCCAAATCCGTCTCAGCCTGATAGTGCATAATATCAGCTATCGAAACCGTACCACAATAGTGCTTATCCTTGGTAATGACAGGAATCCTGGAATAACCATTACTGGTCAGTAAAAGCACAACGTGATCAATATTATGAGTATCAACGACAATGGCTAAATCTTTGGATGGAATACGGTAGTGCTCTGTATAATTGCGTAAAAAGTCTTCAAATGGTTTTGCGATCATCTGGTAAATTCCTGTGATAAATCTGGAAAAATCTGGTGGTTAAGGTCAAGAAAATCAACGGTGATGCTATAATCAGTCACCACAACCTTGGCGTAGAGCTTTTTAGTGACCTCTCCACGAGGCTCCAAGACAGACCCTGGATTGATAAAAACGACACCTTCTTCTTGCCAGGCGGCCGCTCGGTGTAAATGCCCATATAGGCAAATAGCCGCCTCCGCCTCTTTGGCAAAGGAAACTAAATAACGCCACATAAAGTTAATATGATAGCAATGCCCATGGGTTTGGGCAATGGTAAGCCCTGCTAAGTTGACCACATTATCCTGCTGATAGCCATCATCATAGTCACAGTTGCCTTTAACCACATGAATCCCTTGCCAAATCGGGTCTGTTGAAGGAAGTTCTGAATCCCCGTTATGAAAAATAGCATCAACGTTGCCCTCATAATGGGCTTTGATATCCTCAACCACGGCTCTATCGCCGTGAGAATCACTGAGTACAATTAAAGTTTGTTCTGCCATGCTGAAAATGCCTCCATTAGTTTTGCCATGGCTAGGCCACGGTGAGATAGCTTATTTTTTTCTTCTGGACTAAGTTGTGCTGCGGTTTTGCCTGTTTCACCCACCAAGAAGAGAGGATCATAGCCAAAGCCATCCTCGCCTTTCTCCTCATAGGCGATATAGCCCGGCCAGTCAGCTGCCACAACAAGACTTTCCTTTCCAGGCGCTGCAACCACAAGGGTAGAGTGAAATTGCGCACTACGATCTTTTTGATCAAAGACCATGGCTAATTCGTGTAACAATTTGGCATTGTTCTTAGCGTCCGTTGGATCAGGTGCTGAAAATCGCGCTGACCATACGCCCGGAAGACCACCAAGAGCATCAACCCTCAAGCCTGAGTCGTCTGCTAAAACCATACGTCCAGTCAATTTTGAAATGGTCTCAGCTTTTAGACGGGCATTTTCTTCGAAAGTCATGCCGGTCTCTTCGACTTCAGGAAGATCAGGATAGTCATTAAGACTCTCCACAGCAATACCGAGTGAGGCAAACATCTGACGAAACTCCCTGACCTTGCCCTCATTATGCGTGGCAATGAGTAACTTATCACCAAAGTCTGAAAGGTCTGTTCCAAAAAAGTGGTTCACTTCAATACCATTCTCAGGGAGATGAACAGCCAAGAGTTGGTCTTTTTCGATAATGAGAACAGCACCTTTATGACGCTTTAGGTGTAAATCGCGCTGCATTTCTTGATTAATCACATCAACTAAAAAAGCAATCAAGTGAAAATCAGAAGTCAACTGAACAATATGAACTTGCAGACGCTCAACACCTAGTCTTTTTAAAAGACTATGAAAAATATCTTGATTCTTTTCATAATCAGTGTCATTTCCAAAGCAAGTCACGTCATTAAAGTCTGACCATTTACCAATAAACCAATTTTGGTCATCTTTATATTCATAAATCTGATGACTCATGTAAAACCTCCTCAAGGTTAATTTGTTCCACACAAATGGCTTTTCCTAGCCAGCTTTCAGCCATTTCTTGAAAACTCGTGACACCAGCTGTGGTGTAAAAATAATCGTTTTTAGCCTTAGCCTCTCGGCTACGATTGATTTCAAAATAATTAAGCAAGACCGAAATATCACGAACCGTCTCAGCGCCACTATCAATCAGGGCGACCTCTGGCCCCATAACATTTTGAATAATGGGACGCAACAAGGGATAGTGAGTACACCCCAAAATCAGAGTGTCTACTTTTCCAACTAAGGGTGCCAAGGTTTCATAAACCACTTTCTTGGCAATGCTTGACTGGGTCTGATTGGACTCCACCAAAGGCACAAACTTGGGACAAGCCATCGAGATCACCTCCACTTGAGGGTCTAGCAACTGTACCTTTTGCCGGTATATATCCGATGAGATAGTCATCGGCGTTGCAATAACGCCAAGTTTTTTGCCTTGAGTGACCTTTATAGCAGCACTTGAGCCAGGTAGGATGACTCCTAAAACGGGGATATCGAGTGCAGCCTTGATCTCCTCCCAAGCGACCGCTGTCGCTGTATTGCAGGCAAAAACAATCATCTTGACATTTTTGGTCAAGAGGAATTTGACTAATTGCCAGGTATACTCTCGAATTTGATCAGCTGGTCTAGGACCATAAGGAGCTCTTGCGGAATCGCCAATATAAACAATCTCCTCATGCGGCAGTTGGCGTATCAGCTCTTTGACCACCGTTAAACCACCAACGCCTGAATCTAAAAAACCAATGGGACGATTATCCATAGCCTCTTCTTTCTAAAAAGGGCTAGAAGCCTTGCTCCCACCCCCTCTTAATCTTATTTTTTCTTTTTAGCAGCGGCTGCTTTTGATTGTTTAACGATATTGCGGTAAGTCTGCTGGACTTTAGCTTCATTTGGCTTTTGCCCCATCTGGCTCATCATTTCACGAATGGCATCTGGTGTCAAACGTGGGTATTGACCGATTTCTTTCTCGATTTGTTTACGAGCGATGAACATCCCACCAAATAAACCTGCAATAACTGCTAATACAAGGATTAAAATCCATAATGCTGTTGACATGTTTTGAGTTCTCCTAGTCTTATTTACCGTTTTATTATACCATAATCCCTCCAAAATGTAACCAAAAATCGTTAGCAGCAACCCTTTCAAAACAAAAAACGAACGCCCCCCTTAACTTTGTCTGAATGAGGTCAAAAAGAGGCTGGGACAAAAGTCCTAGCCTCTCAATTATTTTTTGAATTGTCAATCGAGACGCAGTGGTTGAGTGGGCTCTAATACGCTGATTTCATCAGCTTTTACAGTCCTACTCAACTGTGCGGAGGTGGGAGTGAAACGGTCTGGGGATAGACCGTTTCAGCCCTAACCTAGACATAAAAGAGTGAGGGAAATCGCATTCTGACGAATGACCGATTTTTGTCCCACTCTCAGTCAATCTATTGGCTAACAAATGAGTACTGATAAAGCTATTGTTGAACGGTATTAGCGTGTCGGAGCGTAGCTGAGTTGGTCACTCTTTTCTTTGAGGAAAGTGGTCAACTCTGAATCAGGAATTTGTCGCAAGTATAAGTTCGCTCGAATGGTCTCGTCATCCTCACGGCAAGTCGACAAAACAAGGTAGCGATCAGTATCTTTAATGGTTATCTTGTCATTTTTAGTAACGGCATCTTTAGACACAGCTGTCAACTGATCCTTAAATTCAGCCTTGCTTTCAAAGGCTGTTTTGTAAAAGGCTGTTGTCTCAGGAACAATAATCATAAAGGCAGCCTCGTAGTAGTATTTACGCTCAGGCGTTTCAATCACTACATACTGATGCTGGTCAAAATAATCTTGGCTGTCATAGTAGTTAACGTCGTTAAACATACGATGATCTGACACTTGAGACCCACGAGCATGACCGAACAACCAAGTCAGTTGATGGTCAAAATGCTTAGAATTTTCATAATCCATAAAGACTGTTCCTAGGTAAGGCTCATGATTGCCTTCAAAGGTTTTATCTAGGTAGGTCGCATTGTCCGTTGTCTGTACGACAGGCTCATCTAGCTTGGTCCCTGGAGCATAAACGTAAGCAATCGTGTCTGGATTGGTTGCCAGCAAAGGATCAAAACGTTCTTTAAGGTAGTCTTTTTCTGCTTGACTAACCTTGTAGATGCTACTGGTCTTGGCTGATGGCTGTGATGAAGCGGTCTCTTTGGGTACCTGAGCTGTTTTACCACAAGCAATGAGAGAGACAATCGCCATGAGGCTAGCAATGACAAGGGAAAGGCGTTTTAAAATTGGTAGATGTGACATCATAAACTCCTCTAACGTCAAAAAGGCTGGAATCCAGCCTCCTTGAACCTTAATCTTATGTAAGATTATTTAGCAGCACTTGTTTTTGGAAGTGCTTTTGAACCTTTTGCTGTAGCTGCTGCTGCAACTGATTTAGCTGCTTGTTTAGCTGCAACTTTTTTGTCATCAGCTTTTGCTTCTGGTGCTACTGCGCCTGCTGGAGTTGTTACTTCTTTTCCGTTAACAAGTTTTGTTTCTGTTCCAACAACCACGTTAGGACGTTTAGCGTAAACTGGAGTTGTTACTTCTTTTCCATTAACAAGTTTTGTTTCTGTTCCAACAACCACGTTAGTTGGAATTTCTTTGTTCTCAACGTCTTCTACGAAAGTAGATTCTACTTTAGCAGGTGTTGCTGGCGCTACTGGCGCTACTGCAGGCTTGTTAGTGTCAACCCAAGTACTACCGTTTTCTGCTAAAACAGGTGCTGCTGCAAACAAAGTTGCTGCTGCCATAAGTGTTACAATTGATTTTTTCATGACAAAAAATCTCCCTTTTTCTTAAAAAAATTTCCAAATATACCAAATATATTGGATAACTTAATTATAACCCCCCCCCCCCCCCATTTGTCAAGTATTTTACTTGATTTTTAACACTTTTTTACCTTTTTTTATTGTCATTGCCAAAGCCCAGAGAGCATCCTCATTTCCAAAACAGCTCTCAATAACGCCTGACTTTGGGCATCATCTTCGGGTTTTGAATGACTTAAAAGGGTAAGGCTTCTTCTTCAAGAACCAGATCAGCAAGATCTGCTGCGACATTATTTTCACGCATAGCACGCTGGGCACGGCTCTCCAAGAGTTGGAAGGATTGTCCAAGAACTTCTGTCATGTAATGCTTTTGCCCGTCTTTCTCATAGGTACGCGTGCGTAATTCACCGTCCAAAGACACCAAGCTTCCCTTAGTCCCATAAGAGGCTAGCGTCTCAGCTAAGCGCCCCCAAAACACAACCGTCACAAAGTCTGCTTCACGCTCACCGTCCTTGCTCTTGAAACGACGATTGACCGCAAGCGTCACACGCGTCACAGACTTGTTATTGGGGGTCTTGACCATCTCAGGTGTCGCGACCAAGCGTCCAATTAACATGATTTTACTATACATATCATTTCCTCCTAACTATTTATTCGAGAAAGATATGCTAAAATAAAGCAAAAGGAGAAAATAATGATAGATCTGCCATCTTATAAAGACACATTGTCCAAACCTTGGGGGAAAATACAATACGAATTGACTTTTGCACAGTTAGCACACTTAGAAAACAAAGACATTTTAGATTTTGGTGCTGGGGTTGGATTGGTTAGTCAATTTCTAGCTCAAAAGAATCGACTAACAGCTATTGAGCCAAAGGCTGATATGCTTTTTGCGGATGATTCCCAGACCTTTACTAAAATCCAAGGCTCTTTAGAAGCTCTAGAAGCATTATCAGACCAGTCTTTTGACATCATCTGCTGCCACAATGTCATGGAATATATTGAACCGAGTCAGCGTGCAGCTTATTTCGACCAGTTTCGTCGACTTCTAAAAAACAATGGCAAACTGTCTATTATCAAGCATAATCAAGTGGGAAAAATTTTCCAAGGCGTGGTCTTTGCTAATCAACCAGAACAAGCATTAGACTCATTACAAGGCAAAGATTTTGAAAGTCAATCATTCGCTAACGGTAGCACCTATTCCAGGGAAGACCTAGTCGAATATAGTCAGATGTCTATCGAAGATTACCATGGTTTGCGCACCTTTTATAGTCTACAACCCAATGCCTTCAAGATGGAAGCAGATTGGTTAGAAAAGATGGTTCAGATTGAACTAGCCGTTTCAAACTTAGCCCCCTATAAAGATGTGAGTTTTCTACAACATTTTTGGTTGGTAAAGAAATAGTCGCTATTTTCATGGCGAAACACAAACAAAACATGATTGACATTTCAGCTTAAGAAAGGAAAAATGGCTCAACAAGATCTGCTTATTTGGCTTTCCAAGACCAATTTCCCAGATACGAAAGCAAAGGACTATTTGAGCTGGATTAACTATCAGAATTTCCTAATGACTATTTATTTGGATTTGAATCAAGGTCACATTCTCGAACAAAACTTAAAAGACAAAATTCAAAAAATCTGTTCATTATAGGCAAAAAAAGACGAAAAACCGTCTTTTTTACTTCTTCCAATGCTTCTCAATATCAAGCGCTTCACCGACCACAGCACTGTCATCTAGTTCAATGATACCACGGACTTGAGGAGCATTTGGCAGAGCCAACTCACGAGGGCTACACATCATGCCAAAGCTATCTTCGCCACGCAATTTACCAGAGAAAATAAGACTACCACTCGGCATCATAGCACCCGGAAGAGCGACAATGGTTTTCAGACCAACCGCCGCATTTGGCGCACCAGCTACGATTTGCACCGTCTTATCATCGCCAACTTGAACCTGACAGATATTTAAGTGGTCACTATCAGGATGAGCGACCATCTCAAGGATTTGCCCAACCACAAACTTAGGCGCATTGTCTGCGACAAGTTTTTCTGAAAATCCTTCCTTAGCCAGCTCAGCGTTTAACACAGCCACCTGCTCCTCAGTCAAAAAGACCTGACCGCGTTCATCAAGGTCAACCAAGCTAGAGGCTTCAAAAATGTTCCAAGCGACCGTCTCACCTGATGCCTCTAAGTAAACACGCGCAACCTTGCCATGACGCTCAACAGCTACCTTTTGCCCCCTATCTTCCTTAACAATAACCATGAGCACGTCACCAACGTGTTCTTTATTATACGAATAAATCATTTTTTTACAATCCTTTCAAAAATGCATTAATCTCTTCCTTGGTTTTACGATTCTTATCCACAAACCGACCAATTTCTTGACCGTTTTCAAACACAACGAAACTTGGAATCCCAAAAATATCCCATTTTTGCGCTAAATCCATAAAGTCATCACGGTCAACCTGCCTAAAACTATAGTCCGTATTTTCCGCCTCAATAGCTGGTAACAGCGGATAAAGATATTGACAATCCCCACACCAATCAGCTGTAAAGAGAAAAACAGTCTTTTGACCAGAATCAATCTGTTCAGCTATTTGCTCATAAGATAATACCTTAATCATGCCACAACCTCTCTAGCGATCATCTCATCCTTATCATAAGAAAACGTAAAGGTACGGCCATCAGCTAAAACGGCGCCACCGGTCATGCCAGACCCTTTCTCAAAGGCATTGACATAGATAAGGTCAATCTCGCCGTATTGACTAAAATAAGCTCTAACAGCTGCCATACAGCGCTCCTCATTGGTCTCAATCATTCTCTGAGCTAGCCTAGCAGCTAGGGCTGTCAGCCCCAGACCAAGCAAAACGCCACCTAACATATTACTCTTTTTATTCTTCATAACTACTATTTTACCACAAGAAAGACCTATCAAGATACTTTTAAAAACATCTTTTTTGCATTTAAAACATTTTTGGGTTGACTTTGTTTATGATAAAAGGTATACTTAACGAGTAATTAATTGTCAGAGTTATCATGTTTCACATTGTCATCTCCTTTTATTTACGCATCATAAAAGGAAGGAAGTAACTCATTATGGCACAAGGTACTGTAAAATGGTTTAATGCTGAAAAAGGTTTTGGTTTTATCTCAACTGAAGAAGGTCAAGACGTTTTCGCACATTTTTCACAAATCCAATCCGATGGTTTTAAATCACTTGAAGATGGACAAAAAGTTTCATTTGATGTTGAAGATGGTCAACGTGGCCCTCAAGCAACCAATATCGTTAAACTTTAATTAAACGATAAGAGTCTGAGATCAACGATCTCAGACTCTTTTTGTCTCACAAACACTCAAGATTGGATGCAAGAGCCTTTTTCATTTCTGACCAAACGTGGTAAAATACTAAATAAGACATAAACAGCATAAGGAGATTGATATGACCGATTTATTTGATAAGATCAAAGAAGTAACTGAACTCAAAGGAACATCAGGTTTTGAACAACCTGTCCGCGACTACTTCCGCAACAAAATCACCCCGCTTGTTGATGAAGTCCAAACTGACGGACTTGGTGGGATTTTCGGAATCCGCCATCACGACAATAGCAATGCCCCACGGATTATGGTCACGGGTCACATGGATGAAGTAGGCTTTATGATCAAAGCCATCAAAGATGATGGTACTTTCCGTGTTTTAGAGCTGGGTGGCTGGAATCCATTAGTGATCAGCTCACAGCGTTTTAGCCTACACACTCCTGATGGGCGGGTCTATCCTGTTATTTCAGGCTCTGTCCCCCCGCACTTCCTTAAAGGAAACAGTGGCTCTTCCCTACCAAAGACAGAAGACTTTATTTTTGATGCAGGCTTTGACAGCAAAAAAGAAGCTGAAAGCTTTGGGGTCTATCCTGGCTCAGTTATTGTTCCCGAGTCAGAAACCATCCTCACAGCCAACCAGAAACACGTCATCAGCAAGGCCTGGGATAACCGCTATAGCATTCTCATGATTCCTGAACTGCTAGAAGCCGTCAAAGACGAGACCCTCGGACACACCCTCATCGCTGGCGCAAATGTTCAAGAAGAGGTTGGCCTTCGTGGCGCTCACGTCTCAACAACTAAATTTGATCCAGAACTCTTCTTCGCTGTTGACTGTTCTCCTGCTGGAGATATTTATGGTAATCCTGGAAAGCTTGGGGACGGTACCTTGATTCGTTTCTACGATCCAGGTCACATCATGTTACCAAACATGCGTGATTTCCTATTGACTACCGCTGAAGAATCGGGCATCAAATACCAATACTACCCATCCGCAGGTGGTACTGATGCTGGCGCTGCTCACCTTAAAAACGAAGGTATTCCTTCAACAACTATCGGCGTTTGCGCCCGTTACATTCACTCCCATCAAACACTCTATGCGATGGATGACTTTATCGAAGCCCAAAACTTCCTACAAGCTATCGTGAAACGTCTTGATCGCTCAACCGTTGATGTGATCAAGAAATACTAGAAAGGACTGAGCTAAAACGAAAGCTCAGTAACATAAAGGATGACAATTGGTTTTATCGGCGTTGGCAAAATGGCTAGCGCTATCATCAAAGGAATTCAAAAAACAGGACATGACATCATCATTTCAGGTTCTTCACTCGATCGCTCAGAAGCAATCGCCAGGGAGTTAGGAGTCACCGCTGCTAAGTCGCATCAAGCCTTGATTGATGAGGCTGATATCATTATTTTAGGGATTAAACCTCAGATGTTTGAGAAAGTTTTGTCGGGCTTAACCATCACCAAGCCCATCCTATCCATGGCTGCGGGGATTACCTTACAACAACTGGCTGACTTGACCGACCCTTCACTGGCGCTTATCCGTATCATGCCCAATATGAATGCCAAGATAGGGCAAAGCACGACTGGGATCTGCTTCAATTCTCAAGTCAGTGAGGCTTTAAAGGCGCTTGCTTATCAGATAACCGACAGTTTTGGTAGCACCTTTGAGCTGGCTGAGAAGGACTTTGATGCTTTCACAGCTATAGCTGGCTCAAGTCCTGCTTATATTGCACTCTTTATAGAAGCCTTAGCCCAAGCAGGTGTCAAGAACGGTCTTACCAAAGCGCAGGCGCTTGAAATGGTCAACCAAACCGTTTTAGCCACAGCCAATAATCTCTTAAATACCAAAGAAAGTCCTCATGACTTGATTGATCAGGTGTGTAGCCCTGGAGGCACTACCATCGCTGGTCTTACGGATCTAGAAAAGACTGGCTTAACGCATAGCGTCATCTCAGCGATTGATACAACTATCGATAAAGCACAGAGCATGACAAAAAGAGGCTAGGATTCCCAGCCTCTTAAAACGCGTCTCTCACAAGCGATTGCCGCAGTGATTGATTGCTCTGTTTTGATGAGATCGACTCCCAAAGCTGATTTCATCAATTCATCACTCCTATATCCTATTTTGGTAACATTGGAAATAGGAGCATGGCTATAAATGCGACTAAATTATTGAAAGCGTGCAGAGCAATGCTATATTTGAGGTCTTTTGTCCGCCAATAAACAAAGGCTAGAGCTGCTGACATGAAGCCATAGGCAATCAGACTTCCCACGTTTGTCGGTCTATGAACCAAGGCAAACAAGAGCGAGCCTACCACCACTCCGAGCCATTCTTTTTGTGGGAAAAAGTATTTGGCAGCCAATCCTCTAAAAATAATTTCTTCGGTGACTGGTGCTACGACAACCGCCATAATAAAGAAAAGAGGCAAGGGGAGCATCTGCATCAACTCATTTAATTCGGATTGATTAACGGTGTTTATCTCTCCTTGTAACTCCAGTAACCAGGAGGATAAACCATTACCAAGCATGATGATCGCATAAGCAATGATAATGGTCAGCAAAATAAAGCTAGTCTTTTTCCCAGGAAGTGCCTTAAAGAGATGCTGTTTCTGAGCTATTTCCACAATCACAGCCCCTATCAATAAATACAGAAACGTCAAGACTGCTAGTTGAACAAGGCTAAAATGCTCTTTGTCTAAAACCTGATTATAGGCTAAGACCCCGCCAATGACGACTGACGGTAACTGTGATAAAAAGAAAAGCCCAACCATCAAAACGACGGTTCTAACAAACTGTTTCATGACAACTCCTTGAGATAGATTAAGACCTATTTTATCATAAAAAGGACTTGAGAACGACTCTTATGATGATAAAACAACAAAACTCAGTGAAGAGCATCACTGAGTTTTTGAGGTTACTTATTTTTTCAAGCGTTCCACATCACGTGCAATCACCAGTTCTTCATCCGTTGGAATAACAAGGACTTTGACTTTTGAGTCTGCTGTTGAGATGTCACCAGCATAACCAAAAACATTCTTTTCTGGATCAAGTGTCATCCCAAACCATGACAGGCCTTCAACCACACGGCGACGTGTTTCGGTATCATTTTCACCCACACCTGCTGTGAAAATAAGGGCGTCAGCGCCATTAAGGACAGCAAAGTATTGTCCGATGAATTTTTTAAGGCGGTCAACATAGATGTCGTGAGCTAGGATGCTATTTTTATCACCTGCTGCAATACCATCCTCAACATCACGCATATCACTAGATTTTTCGGTAATACCAACCACACCTGACTCTTTGTTAAGGACATTGATAACATCTGCTGCTGAGTTTAAGCCTTCAACTTTTTCCACTAAGTATGGGATAATCGCTGGATCAATATCACCTGAACGTGTTCCCATCATTGGGCCTGCAAGAGGGGTGAAGCCCATTGAGGTATCAACAGATTTACCGCCATCAACGGCTGAAATAGACACACCATTACCGATGTGAGCAGTGATTAATTTCAGCTCTTCGATTGGTTTTCCAAGCAGTTTAGCTGCTTCTCTCGACACATAATAATGGCTGGTCCCATGAGCACCGTATTTACGCACCTGATAATCAGTGTAAAAACGGTTTGGAATTGGGTAACGGTAAGCAACAGCTGGCATCGTTGAGTGGAAGGCTGTGTCAAAAACAGCTACAGAGATGATATCTGGTAAAATCTCTTTAAAGGCACGAATACCTGCTGCATTAGCTGGGTTATGAAGCGGTGCTAGAGATGATAAGTCCTCGATTTGTGCTAAAACCTCATCATCAATCAAAGTAGACTCTTTGAAGATTTCACCACCAGCAACAACACGATGGCCAACGCCTGAAATCTCATCGTAAGAACTAATGATACCAAAGCTCGTTAGGTTATCCAAAAGAATCTTAACAGCCTCGATATGGTCAGCTATATCACGGACAGCCGTTTCTTTTTTACCGTCATATTTGACAGTAACGATTGAATCTTTCAAACCAATTCGCTCAAAAATACCTGCTGCAAGAACCTCTTCTTCTGGCATTTTGTAAAGTTGCCATTTAAGACTCGAGCTACCAGCGTTGATTGCAATTGTTTTAGACATAGGTCACCTCTTTTGAAATTTTCCTCTTTTACAAGACATTATCTATTATAGCAAAAAATTGCCTCAAATAACATTATCAACTTTCCAGTTTGTCAGATTTTCCATAAAATCTTCTAACATCTCTGGGTTTTGAAGATTAGATAAATGATAAACAAAGGTTTCTACTGTGGTTCTTGCTTTTTTTTGCAGGACAAATAGGGACTTTGCATTGGCAGGATTGCCAAATAAAGTCTCTGGCAAAGTAATCACTGCTAGGATGGCGGCATGGTCGATCAGCCAGTCTTTTAAGAGATGGCTTTGATCACTGGTTAAGAGATTAGTAGGGGCTAAAAAGATAGCCAAGCCCTTATCTTTCAAATACCGCAAGGACTGCTCCATCAAAAGATGATGAGCATAAGTATGCTCATTTGTTGCTGCCACCTGATAACGCTTGGCAATCTCATCATTAGGATAATAGCCAACTGGTAAGTCACTCAGGATAATGTCACACGTTTTAAGTCTCTGAGGGCGAACCGCATCTTCTTGAACAAAACGCGCGCTTGAGCCAATTACCTCTGAAATGGACGCCGACAAATCAATCAGTAAATCGTCCAATTCCAAACCCAGATACTCTATGTCACGATGACTGTTGTTAAGTAGGGTCTGTGCGAGATTGCCAGTTCCACTACCAATCTCGATCATCGTCAAATGTTCTTGAGGCATCAATATTTCTATAAGGTAAATCATCAAAAAACCGATGGCATCTGGTGTAAACTGATGATTCGCCTGAAGCGGCTCGGTCTGACCCATCTTGATCAAAACAAACTGGTAAGCACGACGCCACTCCTCCTTGGTCAAATCCAAAGACCTTAAACGGTGGTGATTTTCAGCTACCTTACCAGATGCCTGATCAGCACCTAGATACAAGGCATTTTGCTCAATCAAAGCATCATAACTGTTAGTTTTAATCTCATTGTCGATGAGTTGGCTATTCTCTAAAATCAACTCATAAGCTGACTCTATCTTTTTAAAATTCATACATCCTCCAATACTTGACTATCATATCAAATTTTGGAGACATTATAAAGGCACAATCCTTCTTAGACACTTGACGAAGGGTTTTTGACCTTGCTGTCACTGTTTGTTTTTTCGGGTGTCACTGATGGCTCTTCCTTTAAAAAACGGTAATAAAAGGTTTTATGACCACTGGTCACTCGCATCTCTAAGACCTTTCCTTGATAGCGGTAGGCTACTTCTCCCTTATCAAAATGCAGCTGCCCCTCTAAGTGAATCGCCAAGGGTTTTGCCAACTCTGCCAAGACATAGGATTGACTAGATAGCAGCTGGGCTTTTTGAATCTGATAAGCTGCTTTTAGGCGATGCGTGTAAGCGGCTAAGATTAGTGAAAAAACAGACGTCATTAAGAGCGTATAAAGGAGAATCCCCGCTTTAAGATTCTTTGTCAAAAGCATACAGAAAATCACGCACCTTTCCGTCTTTAAAAACAACGGTAACCGTCACCGTCTCTTCATTCTGGCTAAAATAAGCTGATTTAAGACCATAGAGCATGGGCTGATAACCTCTACCATCGGCAGCTGTTTTTCTAAAATCATCTTTTCTAGACTTTCCAAAAGCCAGCTCTTTGTTGTCTTTTTGAATGACCAGCTGCCTTTCAGAGACCTTGACTAGGCTTGCTTCTGATAATTCTGCACGAAACTGCTGACAAAATAGTAGCCAGTCCCGATCTCTCGGTTGAGCTAGCTGATGAGTGTGGGCTGAGACCAAGTGAGTCATGGCTTGATACACCTGGATAGCACCTGATAAAACAAGCAGGGCCAACAAACACTCTATGAGCGTAAAAGCCCTAAGGCGATAAGACCGTAACACGCAACATTTCCTTTCCATTAGCCATGATGATGGTTTTGTGATCGGATTGTCTGATCACAATGTCTTGCCCGTTTTTTTGCAAATGCCTTTGTTTGGTTTGAATGGCCATAGTCGCCACAGACAAGGCTTGCGCTTCTTTTTCTAATAAAGCCAACTGTTTTTGGTGATGGGTAAGCTGTCCTAAAAAAAGACTGGCAAGACTAGCTAAGATAGCTGTTGCCAATAAACTTTCCCATAAAATATAAGCTTTAATCTGTTTTCTTTTGATATTGTCCACTTCCTAAATACAATTGATAGGTCACTCGTTTTTCGGATGTTTGAAAAACGACTTTAGCCAAAGACGAATTGCCACCGTATTGGTTAAACACAATATTAAGCGTTTTTTCTGGAGTAATGGTCTTTGGCAACGGATAGCGCCCCAAAGGATTTTCCACAAAATCAGAGCCAATGACCAAAGTAGTTTCTTCCTGCCGACTCGCACTCAAACGCTGGGTTTCACGATAAACCTGCTCAAACTCGAGGAAAAAGAGCTTGGTCTGTATCTGGCTGAAAATAGTCTTTATCGACCCACTGGTGGCTAAGGCTAAAAAAGTGACTACTGACAAGGTCAGTAAGGCTTCCATTAAGGTGAAGGCAGGTAGCCTTTTATGGTTTCGCTTTAGCATAGGTGTCTGCTTGCTTTTGGGTAATGTAACCTTCTGAAACCAACTGCTCAACACTTGGTTTGCTGTCTTTATTAAGCTCATAAAGCTCCATTTGACTTTCTACGACCTTGACAACAGCAGCCTGTCCTTTTTCATCAACGGCCGCTTTTTGCTTGCTTAAATTAGGCACAAATAAGAGCATGAGCACACTGATGATTAAAAGGACCATTAACATTTCCACTAAAGTAAAAGCTTTTACTTGTTTTTGGCTTAAGCGTTTGATGATTGTTTTCATTTACATAACCTCCATAGATTGATACATTGGTAATAACATGGCTGCATAAATCATGACTATCATGATGGCAACAAAGAGAAACATTAAGGGTTGAATCAGCTGAGTGGCTTTGGTCAAGCGGCTAAAAAATTGCTCCCAGAGTTCTTCTGAAAAGACCTCAAGTTCTTGACCAAGATGCCCCTTGGCATCGCCATACTCGATGATAAGGCTCAACTCTTTCAAAAAGAAGGGATAGTCCAAAATCTTGTCATGAAAGGAGCGACCAGCTAGGAGATCTTTCTCCATATCACGACCAATACTTCTAAAAAGTCGTGATTCCTGCTCCTGCATCAGCGTCACAATCCTTGTCATCTCAATCCCTTGCCCCAAAAGATTGCCCCATTCACGAGCATAATAAGCCGTCAGATACAGCTTGACCAGATAACCGACAAGTGGCAACTCACTCAAGCCTTGATAGAGCTTGATGACTTCCGTTTTTTGAGCCATCTTAAAACCTAATACCGTCAAGCATAGCGTAAGGAGCAGACCTCCTAAAAAGAATTGTGGAAAATACTGTAGCACAACCGTGGCTAAATTTCCCTCTTCTAGTTGTGGCAAAAGGTAGTGCTTTAGTCCTAGCACTATCAAGACCAAAAATGCCAACAAGAGAATCGGATAAGTGCCTACTTCGATCAATTTTTTCTTAATGACACGAACCTGCCTCAAGTAACTCTCTATCTTAGCTAAACTTTTTTGACCGTTACCATGAACCTCAGCCAGGGCCAGCTGGGTCACTACTCTATCTGAAAAACCTAGATTTTTCATCAAAACAGGCAGGCCACAACCGCTAAGAAGAGTGTGATTCATAATCTGAATCTCTTTTTCTGCCACCAGTTGACTGCGTTTTAAGAAATCCACCGTCTCAGAGAGGGTAAAACCTGAGCTTAGTAGATTGCTAAACAGTTGAATGATTTTAACTTGCTTTTGAGTCGATAATACTTTCGGTTTGAACTTGCTCTTTAGTGAGATGTCCTGCCTTAAAAAGTGCTTCAAGCTGTTGATTCCATTTTTTTGAGACGTGTTGCTTGAAGTTATCTTTTGCCACATCAATCAATCCACCTCCTCCTATCAAGCGTTGGTAACAAATCCCAGCTAGACTCGTCTGTAACTCAGTTTCAGAGACGCCCAGCTCCAACAGACGGCTATAGACTCCTGAGATGCTCTTGGCGTGAATGGTCGAGAAAACAGTCGCTCCTGTTAAGCTAGCTCGAATCGCTGCTCTCGCTGTTTGGCTATCTCGAATCTCACCGATGACCAATACGTCAGGACGATGACGCAAGGACAGCTTGATTAAACTCTCATAGGTCATGTCGATCTCTTTATTTAATTGTAATTGTAAGATAGTGTCGTCCTTGATTTCGACAGGATCTTCAATCGAAATCACCTGCTTGTCTTTAAACTTTTCCTTAATCAGCTGATACATGAGAGTCGTCTTGCCACTCCCAGTTGGCCCCGAAAAAAGATAAAGCCCTCTAGATCCAATAGCTTCTCTGATATGGCGCATGCCATTGAACCAATAGTGCAAGTCATAACGCCCATCATGAAGGAGACGGATAACCAAACTCTCATGCCCACGATAGTCACCAACCGTTGACAACCTGAGCGAGACCAAGGTCTCACCTCCAAAATCATAGTCACAAGACCCTAGTTGACTACGCCGTTTTTCTCCAACCGTCATCCCTGCCACAAATTTAAAGTGACTGATGAGACTGGTCATTTGCTTAAAGTCGTAGGTCTGTATAAACCTCCTATCATCCCCTATCCTCATAAAGACATCATAGTCATCCTTTCGAGGAATAATGTAAATATCTTGTGCCTTGTCTTCAACTGCCTGAGCGATCAAGCTTTTTGCTAATCCTTGAATCATAAAACCTCCTTACCTATCTATTCGTCAAAAAGAAGTCAAAAGCAAGAAGAAAAATAAAAAATGGCTAACTCAAGGCATCTTTTGATCTTTAAAAAGACTCTACACTAAGCCTCCTTCACTCTAACTACGTCTTTAAGTAGATAACGCAAAAAGAAAAAGCCAGGACTTTTTTGTCCTAGCTTTCTTTAATTGATTTGATTTAGAATGATCTCTCTTAGACAAACACTCAGGCATCCAAAATAACTGCTCATTAACCTTTTTTATCCCAACTACCATACTGCTTGAGTGAGCAAGATGGTTGCATGGCATTGGCATTGTGGCGTTCAAAATCCAAGACTTGTAAAGGCTTAGGCAGTTCTTGCCAGTTCTCTAAGAGTAAGAGTGAGTGAAACTGTTGCATCTCTTCGTCGCACTCTGCACACCAACGTCTTTCATCTAAGGTCCAAAATGCTGCCATCATGTTTGCCTTGCTATTGACCTTTGGGAATGCTGCCTTTAAGTGTTGCCATTTTTTTTGATAATAAGCTAAAGCAGACTCATAGGATTGAAACTCCTTGACTGCTAAAATATCATTCTGCCAACCGTCCAAGAACCACCATGGCTCAAAATCGCCATGCATTGTTATTACTTGATAAGCCATACTATCCATTAGGCATCATGCTCCTTAAAAAAGTCATCTCATACTCTTTAAAAATCAATCCAGTCGAAGCTAGCTGTTGGTTTTTAAAAGAGTATAAGGCTTAGCATGCCCTTTTCCTTCCCATTTGATGGGCATCAATAAACTTGTCTTGATGCACATCACCTGATCTTCTACTTACCTTTATTATATTAAATTCCCACTTAATCTAACAGTCATTTGCTTGTGGAATCCTACACAAAAAACGAACACTCTGAAACTTGTAAGTTGAGGAACATGGCCAATCGCTACGTCAAACGGTATTGTCCTCATTTTAAAAGGCTGAACCTATTGTCCAGCCTCTAAAACCTAATTTTTTTAACCATCTAGCCTACAGAGCCTTCCATTTCATAGGCGATTAGCCTGTTAAGCTCGACAGCGTATTCCATAGGAAGTTCTTTGGTGAAGGGTTCGACAAATCCCATCACAATCATCTCAGTTGCTTCAGACTCTGACAAGCCTCGGCTCATGAGATAGTAGAGCTGTTCTTCTGAGATTTTTGACACCTTGGCCTCATGTTCTAAGGCGACTTGGGAATTATGGATTTCATTAAAAGGGATGGTGTCTGACTTTGATCTATCGTCCATTAAAATCGTGTCACATTCGATATGACTGACTGATTTTTTAGACTTTCTATTAAAAGTGACTTGACCGCGATAGTTAACCGCTCCCCCATCTTTGGCAATGGATTTGGAGACTATAGACGATGAGGTATGAGGAGCGTTATGAATCATCTTGGCGCCTGTGTCTTGGTGTTGGCCTTTATTAGCAAAGGCAATGGACAACATGGTGCCACGCGCACCCTCTCCCTCCAAGTAAACAGATGGGTATTTCATGGTTGTCTTAGCACCAAGGTTGCCATCAATCCACTCGACGGTTGCATTTTTAAGAGCCTTAGCACGCTTGGTGACTAGATTATAGACATTATCCGACCAGTTTTGAATCGTCGTGTAACGCATGTAAGCCCCTTCTAGGGAGAAGATTTCAACAATCGCCGCATGAAGGCTGTTTGACGAATAAGTCGGGGCTGTGCAGCCTTCGACGTAATGCACACTGGCACCTTCATCCACGATAATTAAGGTGCGCTCAAACTGTCCTGTATTTTCGTTGTTGATCCTAAAGTAAGTTTGAAGTGGGATGTCACACTTAACCCCTTTAGGGACGTAGATAAAAGTTCCACCTGACCATACCGCTGAATTGAGAGCAGCCAACTTATTATCCGTCGGAGGCACTAGCTTGGCAAAGTATTTCTTGAAGAGGTCTGGATACTCCTTGAGGGCTGAGTCGGTATCAGTAAAGATAATGCCTAACTTCTCAAACTCTTCTTTCATATTGTGGTAAACCACTTCTGACTCGTACTGGGCAGATGCCCCTGCAAGGTAGGCACGCTCTGCCTCTGGAATCCCGATACGCTCAAAGGTTTCTTTGATTTTCTCAGGAACATCATCCCAAGAGCGGGCTGGCTTGTCAGAGGGCTTCTGGTAGTAAATGATGTCATCAAAATGGATGTCAGATAAGTCTGGTCCCCAGTCCTGCATTGGCATATTATGAAAGGTTGCTAGTGATTTGAGACGGAAATCCAACATCCACTCTGGCTCATCCTTAGCAGCAGACAGTTGACGGACAACCGCTTCGCTCAATCCCTTTCCTGTCGAATAAATCGGCTCCACATCATCGTGAAAACCAAACTGATAATCACCTAAGTCAATAGGTTTTGGTTCTATTTTTTCAGACATGATTTGTCCTTTCTTTTTTGATACAAATGACTGATGTCTTGATTGCGATTAGCCCTGATTGAAAGATCATGACTTCTCTTCTTGCTCAATGGCTTTTTTAAGCGCATGCCAAGCTAGAGTAGCGCATTTGATGCGCTGGGGAAATTGGGCGACCCCTGCCATAAGGGCAGCATCTCCAAGGTCTTTTTGCCGATCGTTTTTTTGCCCACTAACCATGTCAGAAAAAAGAGTCGCTAAGGCTAGAGCCTCATCTGTTGTTTTCCCAAGCAAGATGTCAGTCATCATGCTTGCTGACGCAATGGATATCGCACAACCATGACCACAAAAAGCAATGTCTTCAATCTTTTTCTCTTTGATCTCTAGGCTCAAAGAAATCACATCGCCACAGGTTGGGTTGTTGAGCTGGACAGCCTCTTGCCCCTCTAGTTGCCCAAAATGGTGTGGGCTTTTAGCATGTTCCCTGACCAAGGTCATGTAAAGATGATGTAATCTAGAAAGTCCCATTAAAAAACTCCTTGGTTTTGATGATCGCCTCCAAAAAGCGATCGCACTCTTCAAAGGTATTATAAGCATAAAAGCTGACCCTAAGAGCAGACGAAATACCTAGTGCAGCCATCAGAGGCTGAGCACAGTGATGACCGGCGCGAACCGCCACGCCTTGGTAATCCAAAGCAGTCGCCACATCATGTGGGTGAATCCCCTCCAAGTTAAAGGAAATGAGCCCAATATGATGACTAGGGTCTTTAGCACCGTAAATAACAATACCGTCCATGCTCTGAAGTTTGGCTAGAGTATAGGTCACTAAGGAGGCAACATGCGCATGGAGTACATCCATCCCCAAAGCATTCAGGTAATCAATAGCCGCTCCAAGTCCGATAGCTCCAACAGTATTGGGAGTGCCTGCCTCAAACTTCCAAGGTGAGGGCTTCCAAGTTGCGCTTTCTTGACTAACCAGTTCAATCATTTGCCCACCAAATTCAAGAGGAGGCATCTGATTAAGGATATCTTCCTTACCATAAAGGATGCCCACGCCAGTAGGCCCCATCATCTTGTGGGCAGAAAAAGCGTAGAAATCGCAGTCCAAATCAAGGACATCGACTGGTAGGTGAGGCACTGCTTGAGCACCATCTACCACCATGTAAGCACCCACTTGATGGGCTAGCCGGGTCAACTCTTTAATAGGATTAAGACAGCCCAAAACATTAGAGACATGAGTGAGGCTGACAAATTTGGTTTTGGCTGATAATTTCTGCTGGAAATCCACTGTATCCAAAAGCCCCTCTTTAAGAGAGACGTAGACCAACTCAGCACCTGTTTCTCGGCACACTTCCTGCCAAGACACTAAGTTAGCATGATGCTCCATCAGGGAAATCAAGACGTGATCTCCTGGTTTTAAGATGGATTTCGCAAACTGTGATACCCAATTCAGACCCGTTGTTGTCCCTCTGGTAAAGATAATGTCTGCTGCTGATCTGGCATTGATAAAGGTTGCGACCTTCTGCCGGCTACCTTCGTAGCTCTGAGTAGCCCTTTCTGCCAGAGTATGAACCCCACGATGGACATTGGCATGCTCTTCACGGTAATAAGCCATCATACCATCCAAAACTTGGTTGGGGATTTGGCTAGTTGCGGCATTGTCCAAATAAACCAAGGGGGCATCATTAACCGTCTGATTTAAAATGGGGAAATCCTGACGAATCTTATAAGGGTCAAACACCTCATCACCTCTTTGCACTTATGAGCCTTTCTCTAGTTTTTGATCAAGAACCGTTATCAACTCTTGACGGACTCGCTTACTTGGGATTTCTGTCATAACAGCCCCTAAGAAGCCTCGAATAACCAAGCGTTCTGCGGTCTTTTGATCAATACCACGGCTCATGAGGTAGTACATGTCCTCTGGATCAACTTGACCGATAGATGCTGCATGTCCTGCTGTCACTTCATTTTCTTCAATTAGCAAAATCGGGTTGGCGTCACTACGAGCCTGGTCGCTAAGCATAAGAACCCGGCTCTCCTGTTGAGCATCCGCTCCCTTAGCCCCCTTGTGAATGTGCCCAATCCCATTAAAGGTCAGCGTTCCACGCTCTAAGATAACCCCATGTTGCAAGATATGCCCGATCGAGTGAGAGCCATAGTTGGTGACACGGGTATCAATGCCTTGGATTTGACGACCAGATGAGACGGCAACAACTTTAAGGTTAGCATGACTCCCCTTACCAATAAGATCCGAGTTAAAGTCACCGATGACATGACCTTCATTCATGACACCCATAGCCCAGTCTACAGAACTATCATTAGCATGTTTGGCACGGCGATTGATATAGGCAGTTACATTGTCACCAAGTCTATCAATTGCTGAATAAGAAATCTGACTCCCACTGCCTGCAATGATTTCGACCGAAATATTGGCGCTGGTTTTCTTTGCTTGATTGCCAATGCTTTCAAAGCGTTCAATATAGCTAAACTTAGTATTTTTCCCAGCAATAATCAATATGTGCTTATTAAAAGGCACATCACTATCACTGTCTTGCAAGAAAATGCCTTCAAGAGGTGTCTTGATTTCCATGTTGTCTGGAACGTAGAGGACCACAACACTGTTAATGTAAGCGTAGTGATAAGCCGCTAGCTTGTCCTCATCATAGGGGCGCGCTGTCCCAAAATGAGCTTCAACAACTTGGGGGATTTCCTCCAAAGCAGACGGCAAATCGGTGAAAACCAAACCTTGTTGCAGTAATTCTGCTGGCAACTGCTCTAGGAGCGTTTGTGTACCTACTTGAACCAGTTTTGGGTTGTCACCTAAAGCCGTAAAATCAGGGACATTGGCTGTCAAATCATTTTCAGCGATTGCCCCATCTCCCAAGTTCCAGCGATGAAATTTCACACGCTCAATCGTTGGCAAGGGGAGGGACTCTATCTTATCAAAGGCAGCTAAACGATGCTCTTGTAGCCAAATAGGCTCTGCTTTTTCTTGTGAAAAAGCTAAAATCGTTTCTTTCATCATTCGTTATTTATCCTTTTTCAAATACTCTGCGAGAATAATAGTATATTGTTTTTCCTGTGATGTTTCTCCTGTTGGAACAAAGCCTTGCTTTTCCCAAAAAGCTTTAGCAGGACTATTGGTTGCTACATAACCCAGTCTAATGACCTTAAATTGCCGCGTGATATGCTCCAACAATGCTACTATCAACTGGCTACCAAGTCCTTTTCCTTGATAAGCTTTATCTAACATAAAGAGACCAATAAAAGCTTTCTCCTCACTAGGATAGCCCTCAACCAAATCTAGTACAGCAATCAGTTTATCTTTATCAAAATAACCCACAAGTGTTTATCTTCCCTTCTTTTTCCCGGAGGCAAACTTGTCATGTCATCCAAAACAGAAGCCTCCGTCGGTGGGGGAGGACAATGTTCAAAATAATAGGGATTGCTCTCATAAAGCTTCAAAATCGCTGGTATATCAAATTCAGTCAAGGAACGCACAGCAAAACTGTTGGAAAAATCATGACTTTTGAGTAACACCATTGTTATGAACTCCTATACTTCTTCTGAGTAATCGTAGCCAAGTTCTTCCGCAATTTTGGCGTAACCCTCTTTTTCCAAGCGTTCTGCCAAATCAGGACCTCCGGATAGCACCACACGACCTTCCATCATCACATGAACCACATCTGGTGTGATGTAGTTAAGAAGCCGTTGGTAATGGGTGATAATCATGGCACCAAAGCCTTCACCACGCATTTCGTTAACCCCTTTTGACACGACTTTAAGGGCATCAATGTCTAAACCAGAGTCAATTTCATCAAGAAGGGCAAACTTAGGTTCAAGCATGAGCAATTGTAAAATTTCATTGCGCTTTTTCTCTCCACCTGAGAAACCTTCATTGAGGTAACGCTCTGCCATTTCTTCTTTCATGCCAAGAAGTTCCATCTTTTGATCCAACTTAGTGATAAAATCTCGGACAGAGATTTTGTCCTCATCTGCTTTTCCAGCGTTCATGGCTGCACGAATAAACTCTGCATTAGTAATACCTGGAATTTCAGATGGGTATTGCATAGCTAAGAAAAGACCAAGTTGTGCACGTTCATCCACTTCAAGTTCCAAGATATTCTCCCCATCAAAGAGAATTTCGCCTTCAGTTACTTCATAGTTGGGATTTCCCATGATGGCAGCAGAAAGCGTTGATTTTCCTGTTCCATTAGGTCCCATGATGGCAGCAATTTCTCCTGTTTTAAGGGTTAAATTGACGCCTTTTAAGATTTCTTTATCTTCGATAGAGACATGAAGATTCTTTATTTCAAGTACAGACATGATGACTCCTTCTCCTATTTCTAAGGTTCTCAACGTTTATGGTTAAGGTATTTTTTATCATCATTAATTGTAACAAAAAAAGCCATTAAAGGGCTTTTAAAATGATTTATTTTTTGCGATCATGCCAATGTTTCAAACAAGCTTGGCGATAATCACTGTTACCAATAAACTTTAAGCTATTAAAGAGTGGGGTCCGATTATCACCCCAAATTCCCAAGCCTTCAATAAGGACTTCTAGGGCAAAAAAGACCCCAACCATGAGCAAGACACCGCCTAAACGGCTGGAGATGTTAAGCAATAATGCGATCAATGAAAACAAAATCGCAATGCCATAGACCACCAATACTGCGCCACGATGCGTAAAGCCCATGGCTAAAAGGCGATGGTGTAGGTGCATCTTATCAGCCTCTGAAATCTTGCGGCCTGATAACTTACGACGAACAATGGCCACTGCTGTATCAACAACAGGAACGCCCAAGATCAGCACTGGCGTCACCACAGCGACAGCCGTTGCGTTTTTGAGCCCCTGCAAAGACAGAACCCCTATCATAAACCCTATGAAAAGCGCTCCCGTATCCCCTCCATAAATAATGGCAGGATGATAGTTATAAGGAAAAAAGCCCATAATAGCTGCAATCAATATAAAAATAGTGATGGTTAAAAACAAATCGACTTGAGGTAAAAAGAAATAAGATACAATCCCCATAGTCACCAAAGAAATCACTGAAACTCCAGCCACTAACCCATCTAAGCCATCAATCAAGTTAATCGCATTCGTAATGGACACGATCCAAATGATGGTCAAGAAAAAAGTAAGTATGGGACCAAAAGAAAGCATGGGGCCGCCAAAAGGAATCTTAAAACTATCGAATCGAAAGTCCGTAAAACCCCAAATAATCACCGCAGCAAGAAAAATGCCCAGCATTTTTTTCTTGGCTGAAATTTCTAAAATATCATCCAAATAACCCGTAAACGTCACAATAGCTGCCCCAACTAAAACAGGTAAAATGTAAGTCAAATAAGGGCGTGGGGCTTCAATATGCCCCGTGATTTTGGGTAATACCATAGTGGTAACTATTAAAAAAGATAGAAAAACCGCTAAACCGCCAGCACTGGGCATGGGTAGGGTATTGATGCGACGAGCGTTTGGCTGATCAACTGCCCCGACTCGTAAGGACAAAAAGCGAACCAAGGGCGTCAAGATCAAAGACAAGAGCCAGGTTGCAATCATGGCCAATATAAAAATCAATTCAAATGACAACATTTAGCTCACCTTTACAGCCTGCAACTCCGTCACTGCAAAGCCATCCAAGAGGCAAATCCCATGTTCCTGGATATAGGCGCGTGTTTTTTGAGCACTGAGACTGTACTCTAACAAGCGGGCGTGAATCAAATCAGCATAATAGGCTGGCTTGTCTTCTAACCCAATTAAAATGGTCATGTAATAGTGACCCGCTAACTTATAGAGTTCTGACGCCTCAACCTCAAAGTCAATCGCCTTGGCACAGTTGATCGCATCTGTTAGGGTTGAAAACTTGAGGACATAGTGAGTATAATCTTCTACCTCAGGCTCTTCATCATCTTCTTGATCTTCTTGGCTGATGGCTTCTGATTTGGATGACAACTCAGACAGGGTATCCTCTAGCATCTCTTCCATCTGCTTCAACTTTTGGTGAGCCTCGGTATCTCCCTTTGCCAGCATGGTTTTTTCCAAGGTTTTAAAAAACTCCTCTGGAGACATTTTAGACACATCACCAAGCTCTGCCAAGTCTTCCAAGTTAAGGTCTTTATCAATCTCAGATTTGGTTACAAAAACATCTAGTCGATCTTTCTTTGGGGTCACCCGAAAACTTAACATGCCACTGTTTTTGAAATGATCTGGCAGGTCAAGTTCATCCATGACGGTATAGAAAAACTCCTCTGTTTTTTCCTGGGGGATCAAAAAGTCTTTTAACTCCATCCCTCTTTCTTCTAAGTCTTCCATACTAATCGTAATCTTGAGCGTTGTCTCGCTAATTTGTTTCATTTCCATCTAGTTCTTACCTCATACGCGAATTACTCCCTATTATACTAGAATAACAAAGTATTTTCAATTTTCCATCGTCGCTTTCTATCGTTTAGAGAAATAAGAGCATGCCAAAAAGAAGTCCCAAAGCATATCCTGCCAAGACATCCTTGGGGTAGTGAACACCTGCTACCACCCGACAAACCGCTAAACCTAGCGAAAGCAACAACAAACACAAACCAAGGCTGGGGGATTGCCATAGCCAGCACATGCTAATCAGAGTCGCTGAAAAAACATGGCGGCTAGGAAAAGACTCCCCCTTGCCTTTTCGTGCTATAAGCGGAGTTATAGCCCAGCTTTCATAAGGACGAGGCTGGTTAAGCCATTTTCGATAGAGAGAGACCAAAAGAAAGGACAAACCTGATACCAGTAAAGTCCTAAACAAGGCATGATAACTCACTAAAAAGAGATAAGCTAAAAGCACCGCATAAAGGGTATACATCATTGTCGTGACCAAGCCATTATAGCCCACGATAATGGGCTTTAAAAGCGGGTATTTCTCCACAATCACCCTTATTTTTCGATAAAACTCAGTATATCTTGTCATTAAAAGTCCAACCTTTCTCCCTACCATGACTGATGTCCCATGAACGATCAAAACCAAACGAAAAAATAAGGTTTTTCTAGATGTCGAATGCCCAAGCCTAGCTTTAGCTTATCATACTCGCCTTGATAGGGCAAAAACTCACCCAGATGAGCTGTGTGAGTTTTTTGAGATGTTTTAGTTAAATCTGGAAAACATCATTCAAGTTTTCTGCCATGGTTGGGTGTGTGAACACTTGGTTTTGAAGGTAGGTGTATGGCACCTTGTTATCCATGGCTAGTTTGATGATATTAATGATTTCTTCGGCATTGGTACTAAAGAGGGTAGCACCGAGGATTTCTTTCGTGGCTGTGTTGACCACAACTTTGTATAGGCCGCGCAGGTCATTATTGACATGAGCGCGAGGCATACCAGCAACTGGTAAACTCTTGGTCTTATACGGTAAGCCTGCCTCTTTGGCTTGATGCTCTGTCATACCAACTTGAGCTAAGGCTGGTTTGATAAATAGGGTACTTGGCACATTGACACGATCACTACGCTTGTAGTTGGAAGTGCCCGTCAAGTGACCAAAAACAATCCGAAAATCATCTAGCGACGTGTAGGTGAATTGCAAGCCACCATTGACATCACCAACAGCATAAACACCAGGGACGCTTGTTTCTAAGTTATCGTCGACTTCAACGGCACCACGCTCTGTTAGTGTGATATCCGTGTTTTCAAGACCAAGATTTTCAGTTGCAGGTTTGCGACCAAGAGCATATAAGACAACATCATAGCTATCACTTTGCCCATCTGCTGTGATAACAACTGCTTCACCATCATTAGCCAAGGTTTCTACAGAAGCACCAAGCCGGAATGATATGCCATCTTCTTCCATGTACTCTTGAGCTAGCTTGGCCGCTTCTGGTTCATAGCGTCCTAGAATCTTAGAAGCATTTTCATAAACCACTACTTGACTTCCTAGACGAGCATAGAGGCTAGCAAACTCAAGGCCGATGTTGCCGCCACCGATAACAGCCATTTTCTCTGGTGTTTTCTCAAGATTTTGGATACCTGTACTGTCAAAGACATTCTTACTTTCTAGTAACCCTTTGATAGGAAAGGTGTTTGAGACAGCACCAGTATTGATGATAATGATTTCTGCTTCTAGGGTTGCCTCATCATCTCCGAGAGTGATTTGGATGGTTTTATTGCCCGTAAAATAAGCCTGTGCGGTATAGAGATCAACACCCGCCCCCTCCAAAACAGTCTTATTTTTATCCTTTAGGCGATTCACCACTGTTTCTTTGAGAGACATGGCTTCTTGGAAGGAAAGACCTTCCTCAGTGGCATGAATTAGGGTCTTGGTAGGGATACAGCCGATATTGATGCAGGTCCCGCCATACATCTGGCTGTCTCGCTCAATCAAGGCTACTTTTTTACCCAGATTAGCCATTTTAGCAGCTAAGGTCTTGCCAGCCTTCCCAAATCCAATCACAATCATGTCATAAGTTAACATTTTTAATCTCCTCTTCATTAAGAATAACAATATCATAACACTTTCCTAAAAAACTGTCAGAAATCCGCTACCAAATGCTTAAAGTCTAAAAAAAGTAACAAAATATCAGACGTTAGAGCTTAATGCTTCATCTCACACCCAAATCGTTACTCTTATTTTATAACCTTTTCTCTCCTCCTTCGCTGGATTTTTTGATATAATGTATTTTTTAAAAAAGAAAGGTCAGGGACACATGAAACAACAAGCTTTTGATTCTGAAAAATACCTTAATTTGCAACGTGATCATATTATTGAGCGTATCAATCAGTTTGACGGCAAACTTTATTTAGAATTTGGTGGTAAGATGCTGGAAGATTTCCACGCTGCTCGCGTGCTTCCAGGTTATGAGCCAGACAATAAAATGAAGCTCCTGCAAGAACTGAAAGAGCAGGTCGAGATTGTCATCGCCATCAATGCCAACAACATCGAACACTCCAAGGCACGTGGTGATCTAGGTATCTCTTACGATCAAGAAGTCTTTCGTCTGATTGATAAGTTTAAAGACCTCAACATCTACGTTGGTTCTGTCGTGGTGACCCAGTACACAGGACAAGCTGCTGCCGATACCTTTCGTAAAGAGCTCAAAAAGCATGGCATCACCTCCTACCTGCACTACCCAATCAAGGGTTACCCTACCGATATGGACCATATCATCTCACCAGAGGGTATGGGCAAAAACGACTACATCAAAACCAGTCGTAACCTAGTCGTTGTCACTGCACCTGGACCAGGTTCTGGTAAGCTGGCAACCTGCATGTCCAACCTCTACCATGACCAAGTTAACGGTGTCACCTCAGGCTATGCCAAGTTTGAGACCTTCCCTGTATGGAACCTCTCCCTGCATCACCCTGTCAACTTAGCCTACGAGGCAGCAACTGCTGACCTAGATGATGTCAACATGATTGACCCCTTCCACCTAGACACTTATGGCAAAACAACGGTCAACTACAACCGCGACATTGAGATTTTCCCCGTCCTAAAGCGCATGCTAGAGCGCATCCTTGGTGAATCTCCTTATGCCTCACCCACGGATATGGGCGTTAACATGGTGGGATTCTCGATCATCAACGAAGAGGCAGCGATTGAGGCGTCTAAGCAGGAAATCATCCGCCGTTATTATCAGACAGTTGTTGATGCTAAGGCCGAACGCGTCCCAGCGACAGCTGTGCAAAAGATTGAACTGCTCATGAATGACATCAATGTCACGCCAGCTGATCGTCAGGTTGTCCAAGCTGCCAAGGAAAAGGCTCGCCAGACCAAGGAGCCTGCTCTAGCCCTTGAGTTACCGACAGGTGAGATTGTCACTGGGAAAACATCTGAACTCTTTGGCCCATCAGCGGCTGTTATCATTAATGCTATCAAGACATTAGCAGGCATTGATAAGGCAACTCACCTCATTGATGCACACTATGTCAAGCCGATTCAAGACTTGAAGATTGACCATTTGGGCAGTAAAAATCCGCGTCTGCACTCTCATGAAATCCTCATGGCTCTTGCCATCACTGCCATGGAAAATCAAGATGCCAAGCATGCCATGGAGCAGCTTGGCAAACTCAAAGGCAGTGAAATTCACGCCACTGTGATCCTACCTGAAGAAGACAAAAACGTCTTTCGTAAGTTAGGCATCAATGTCACCTTTGACCCTGTCTACTCTCAAAACAAACTTTACCGTAAATAACCCTAGCACTAAAAAAGGCTTGATAGTTTCCTTCTCGAAAGGGACTAACAAGCCTTTTTATAGTCTTTTGAATTAACTTTGATACTCCCCGCTTTTTGATTGCTAGGCTCAGACCTCAAAACCTCATCACAAGGCTTTGAGCTTTCAACTTGCTGTATTCTTATCTTCAGCCACAAAAACACAAGGACATCCGAAATGACGCGTCTTTTTGAAATTTCAAGCCTTTTAGCCTGTCTAGTGATTAGCCCAGGGTTGCGATGGTACAGCCTGACCCACCAGCATTTTGTGGGGCGTAAGCAAAGGCCTTGACCTGCTTGTTTCTCCGCAGATACTTGGTCACCCCTTCTCGGATAACGCCTGTCCCAATACCATGCACAATATCCACTTGAGCCATATTATTCAAGAGGGCTTGATCAATAAAAGCATCCAACTCTTGCATAGCTTCTTCGTAGCGCTTTCCTCTTAGATCCAAACGAGCACGAGGGCCACCAGAGACTTGGGCTTTTTTGACCACTGAAACGGGCTTCCTCTTAGCTTTTGAGGGATCTTCTTGGCGCTTAGAAAGGTTAAATTCATCTTCTGTCAAAGTCATCTTGATCAAACCAACCTGTGCCTCCCATGTTTTGTCCTTGACCTGACGAATCAAGGTCCCCCGTTGCCCATAAGCTGTAACCACGATGTCGTCTCCGACACGAGGGGCTCTTTGTTTCTTGGCTTTTTTCAGAACCTTATTTTTAGATAAATCAACTGTGGGAGCCAATTGTTTTAGGTCTGCTTTGGCCTCAATGATTTGATGAGGTTTTAACTCAGCCTTGCTATGAAGGTTTTTTAAGATCTTGTCACTCTCTGCAAGTGCTAAATCAACAATATCACGCGCTTCTTGATGGGCTTTTGCCAGTTCTCGGTCACGCTCATGAGAAAAATCATTATAGAGCTTTTTAAGCGCACGGTTAAATTTAAGATTTTCTTGTTCAACATCCTTAATACGATTGAGACGTTTTCGGATGTCAAGTGTTTGCTTCTCTAATTCTTCGATGATGCGATTGACATCACCATCAGTAGCTGTCATGCTTTGAGCATCCGACACAATGACCTCTGATAAGCCCAGTCTACGGGAGATTTCAAAGGCGTTGGATCTCCCAGGAACACCTTGCATAAACCGATAGGTTGGACTGAGTGTTTTGGTATCAAAGGCCATACTAGCATTCTCAACAAAAGGAGTCTCTATCCCGTAGGCTTTTAACTCAGGATAGTGAGTGGTCGCCATTGTCTTAATCTGGCTGAGACGCAAATGCTCTAAAATCGCCATGGCAAGACTAGCCCCCTCTTGGGGATCTGTACCAGCCCCCAGCTCATCAAAAAGAAGGAGCGACTCTTGATCTGCGGCCTCTAAAATAGCAATGATATGGGTCATGTGACTAGAGAAGGTTGACAAACTCTGCTCAATGGACTGTTCGTCCCCAATATCTGCGAAAATTTGCGTAAAAACCGTGACTTTAGACCCCTTATCAGCCAGAATAGGCAAACCAGATTGAGCCATGATTTGCGTAAGGCCAAGCGTTTTAAGCATGATGGTCTTACCACCCGTATTAGGACCTGTGATCACAATCGCTGTCAAATCATTTGAAAAGCGAAGGTCATTGGCAACAGGATCTTTAAGCAGCGGGTGACAGACATTGATCAGATTGATACTCTTATCCCTTGAAATCTCAGGAACACATGCCTTTTTGGCACGCATAAAGAGATACTTGGCACGCACAAAGTCCAAATGCCCTAAAATCCAAGCATTATTTCGGATAATATCAGCATGAGGACGTAGCATCTTAGAGAGTTCGTGGAGAATCCTAGCCACCTCATGACGCTCTGCTGCTTCTAGCTGGGTGATGTCTTCATTTAGAGTTACCACAGCGCGTGGCTCGATGTAGACCGTATTGCCAGAGCTTGAGATGTCGTGAACCACTCCTGAGATTCGGTGACGATGCGTGTTTTTGACAGGCAAGACACTGCGTCCATGACGGCTAGCAATGAGCGTCTCAGAGAGATAGTCTGCTTGTTTTTTTAGCACATCCTGTAAGACCTGACGCACCTGAGCCTGACTAGCGGCTATCTGGCGACGGATTTTTGCCAACTCTGGACTGGCAAAGGGTTCTAAAAAGCCACCATCATTAACCGACTGCAAACTCCCTTGTAAGGATGGCAGACCAACCAGATTCTCAAACAAACGTTTGAGAGCCAGAAGGTGGACATTTTCTAACTCTTGGTAGAAACGTCCCATATCAGCAGTGAGTGTCAAAACTTTTTTGATGGCAAGGAGTTCGTTGATATTAAGATCGGCATCTAACTCCAAACGGCGCACGCTCTCTGAAACACTCCTCAAGCTACCTAAGGAAAAACTACTGTTCTCCACAAAAAGAGCTGCCATTTCCTCAATCTCAATAAATTGTTCTTTAATCTTATCTGCCTTGGTCAAAGGCATCAAATCTTCTAACTCTGCCAGACCTTGCTCTGTTTGTAAGTAGGGAACAAATAAGTCTTTTACCTTTTCAAAGGCTAACTGTTCTAAAATTCTAGTATTCATAGGCATATTATAGCATAATTCTAAGGCCTCATGAGCCTAAAAATCGCTAAGGGTATCTCTGATAATTTCTTTATGCTATAATAGTCAAGAGGTATTTTCATGACAAAAAAGAATCGCTATAAATTTGTTTTTGGGGATCGTCCCCTAACCTTAACTACCGATAAAGACAATCTTTTCATGGAAGAGGTTGAACGTTTGGCCAGAGAGAAATACGAGGCTATCCGTGAGAAAGTCCCTGAGGCTGACAATGAGACCTTAGCCATTTTATTGGCCATCAATGCTCTGTCAACCCAGCTAAGCCGAGAAATCGCTATTGAAGGCATGGAGCAGGAGTTAGCCGATCTCAAAGCACGTTTTTTGGATGAGCAAACCGATCATAAACCCAATGAAACCGAGGATCAATAATGATAACACTGTTACTATTGATAAGTTTAGCTTGGAGTTTCTATATTGGGTTTTCAAGAGGTATTTTACGACAAGGCTTTTATAGTCTAGGAAGCCTTCTTGCTTTGGCTCTTGCCCAAAACTACTATAAACCCTTAGCCAAACTGCTCTATATCTGGATTCCATACGCCAACCCGACAGAGGGCTCTCAGATCTTTTTTTTCAGAGACGTTGATCTTTTCTCCCATGATATGATTTTCTATGCCGGCGTTGCTTTTTTAAGCCTTTATTCCCTTTTTTATGCGATGATTCGCCTGTTGGGAATTCTTTTGCATCTGCTACCGCTAAATCGCTACAATGCCACAAAACATCATCTCATCGCGGGCTGTCTCTCTTGCCTGGTGCTTTGTCTTACCCTTAGTATGGTAGCTACGATTCTAGCAACCATCCCTTTTGATACTATCCAGCAAACACTGGCAGGCAATCCCCTCACTCGTTTTTTAATCGAGAGTTTCCCATTTTTCTCAAACTATCTAAAGCACCTCTGGGTAACTCAAATGCTTCCTTAGGATAAAATCTTTTTTTAAGCATTAACAAACAAAAGATGTTTTTAGACTAATTAACCAAATACGAGGCTGGGAAAAACCTAACCTCGTTTCTTCATACTTTTCAAGGGAAATCAATATAGGCAGAACTACAGTTTTTCCAAGATGGTTTCACTAGGCGACTAAGCTCTATTTTATGATATAATAGAAAAAACAAGCTACCTCTCTTAGGGTGGCTATACTCTCTTTTCAAACAAGACGTCAAGGAGTGATTATGACTAAACAAACAATTGCTGTCTTAGGCCCTGGTTCTTGGGGGACTGCATTAGCACAAGTGCTAAACGACAATGGCCATGAGGTTCGCATCTGGGGAAACATCAGTGAGCAAATCGATGAGTTAAACCAAAAACACACTAACACGCGCTACTTCAAAGACATTACCCTAGATGAGCAGATTACGGGTTATCATGACCTAGCAGAAGCTCTTGCTGGAGTTGATGCTGTTCTTTTTGTCGTTCCTACTAAGGTAACCCGTCTGGTTGCCAAACAAGTCGCCAAAGCCCTAGACCACAAGGTGACTATTATGCACGCGTCTAAAGGCTTAGAGCCTGGCACACACCAGCGCTTATCAACCATCCTCGAAGACGAAATCCCAGCCACCGTACGTTCTGAAATCGTTGTCGTCTCAGGACCTAGTCATGCCGAGGAGACTATTGTTCGCGACATCACACTGATTACTGCCGCCTCTAAAGACCTTGCAGCCGCCAAGTATGCTCAAGAGCTCTTTAGCAATCATTACTTTAGGCTCTATACTAATACAGACGTTATCGGTGTCGAAACCGCAGGGGCTTTAAAAAACATCATTGCTGTTGGAGCGGGAGCATTACATGGTCTTGGGTATGGTGACAACGCTAAGGCAGCTATTATCACACGAGGTTTGGCTGAAATTACGCGTCTAGGCGTCGCTATGGGCGCAAGCCCACTGACATACAGTGGCTTATCTGGAGTGGGTGATTTGATTGTGACAGGAACGTCTATCCACTCTCGCAACTGGCGAGCAGGAGATGCTCTAGGACGTGGAGAAAAACTGGAAAACATTGAAAAAAACATGGGCATGGTTATCGAAGGCATTTCAACAACCAAGGTTGCCTATGAGTTAGCTCAAGAATTAGAGGTTTACATGCCAATCACAAGTGCTATTTATCGCACCATCTATCAAGAAGCTGATATCAAAGAATCTATTCTTAGCATCATGTCAAACGAATTCCGCTCAGAAAATGAGTGGGCTGATTAATAAAGGTAAAGAGGAAAATCATGAATACAAACGTTAGAAAAGCCATCATACCTGCTGCCGGCTTGGGCACACGCTTCTTACCTGCAACCAAGGCACTGGCTAAGGAAATGTTACCTATCGTTGACAAGCCAACCATTCAATTCATTGTTGAAGAAGCCTTAAAGTCAGGTATCGAAGACATTCTCATCGTCACAGGAAAGTCAAAACGCTCCATTGAAGACCACTTTGATTCTAACTTTGAACTCGAGTATAACCTTGAGCAAAAAGGCAAAAATGATCTTCTAAAACTCGTTAATGATACCACCGCCATCAACTTACACTTTATCCGTCAAAGTCATCCTCGTGGATTGGGAGATGCTGTTTTACAAGCAAAAGCCTTTGTTGGTAACGAACCTTTTGTTGTCATGCTCGGAGATGATCTCATGGATATTACAAATGACAAGGCTGTTCCTTTAACCAAACAACTCATCAATGACTTCGAAGAGACACACGCGTCTACCATCGCTGTTATGCCTGTTCCTCATGAAGAAGTTTCCGCTTACGGTGTTATCGCACCTCATAAGGAGGTACGTAAAGGCCTTTATAGCGTTGATACTTTTGTGGAGAAACCTGCACCAGAAGACGCCCCAAGTGATTTAGCTATTATCGGACGCTATCTGCTGACACCAGAGATTTTCTCTATTTTAGAAAATCAAGCACCCGGTGCTGGAAATGAAGTTCAATTAACAGATGCCATTGATACCCTTAACAAGACACAACGTGTCTTTGCACATGAATTCACTGGCAATCGTTACGATGTTGGTGATAAATTTGGCTTTATGAAAACATCTATTGACTATGCACTAAAACACCCACAAGTCAAAGACGACTTGAAACAGTATATCATTGACTTAGGAAAAGAATTGGATGGTAAAAAAGAAAAAGCTGAAAAGTAAGATAAAACTCTGTTTTGCCCCTATTTGCTAAACTTTTGACAGAAAAACCCCTCTGAAATCTTGATTTCAAAGGGTTTTTAGATTACAAAAAAAGAGCACACGCCTGACATCGCTTAGGGCTGCTGGATTCCTCCCCTGACCCACTTCACGCACAAGTGTTGCTCCACTTACTAGTATATCATATTTTTGAGTTATTGCAAATTGCTTTTTTCGTCAGCTTCCCGCGCTAAGCGCCTAGCTGCCTTCTTTTTTTCTCTTCCTAGACGGAAAAAGGTCTGCATGATGGCGGCACAATCTTCTTGTAAAACACCTTTTTCGACCTGCACACGATGGTTCAATCTCTCATCTGTCAAGATGTCATAAAGGCTACCTGCAGCGCCAAATTTCTGATTGGGTGCCCCATAGATAACCTGTGGAATCCGAGCTAATCCAATAGCACCGCTACACATGACACAAGGTTCAATAGTCACAAACAAGGTTGCCTCAAGCAAACGCCAATTCCCGACTGTCTGATTAGCTTCTTGAATGGCCATAATCTCTGCGTGCATGATGGCTTGCCCAAGCGCCTCACGCGCATTGTGCCCACGGCCAATAATCTGACCGTCTTTGACAATGACACAGCCGATAGGGATTTCTTCCTTAGCCAAGGATTTCTCCGCTTCTTTTAAGGCCTCCTGCATAAAGTAGGCTTTTTCTGTTTCTGTCAATTCTGGCATCAGAGTTGTCCCAAATCCCATGATTGGTGTGGCTCAGCTAGCTCGACTGGAATATCACCAGCATATTGCTGCGCTTCTTGACGAAGGATTTCTAAATGATTATCTGGATCAACTCCTTCTGGAGCTACTGGTGGCATGTGGGTTAGAACTAACTTTTTGACACCAGCTTGGACAGCAATTTCACCTGCTTCTTTAGTGGTCAAATGGGCAGGATGATTCTCATTACCTTCATAAAGGTAGACATCTGCCAAGAAGAGATCTGCTCCTTTGACAAAGTCTGCTAAACCTTCAAAATAGCCTGTGTCAGCAGTAAAGAGAAGGATTTGACCCGTTTCACGTTCCACAATGCGAAAGGCATAACAGATAACAGGATGGACTGTCTTGATAAAGGTGATGTCAAAAGGACCGATACTTTGCGTCCCATCAACATCATAGGCAATCCCTTTTGAAACCTCAGGGATGGTCAACTTGTCAAACTCAGGGCTATCTTCATCATGAGCATAAATAGGAAGCACTTTTGATTCCCACAAGTGTTTGGGATAAAGTTGGCGGTAATGACGCAGAACCCCTAAATCTGCCACATGATCAGGATGATAGTGTGAAATCAAGACAGCATCCAAATCCAAAGGGCTAATTTCCTTCTCCAGTTCATTTAAAGACCTAGAACCTGCATCCATGAGCAGTTGAAAACCATCGTGTCCTGTTAACAAATAAGAGGTCGTTCCACCATCTTTATAGGGATAACCTCCCCAGCAGCCAAGCGTTGTTAGTTTCATAAAAAAGCTCCTTCTAAAAAAGATAGGTCAGTAAGGTAAAAGCCGCCAGTAGTAAACAAACGTATCGCATAATGCCCAGGTATTTGGGCCGATCAACCAGAGCCACCTCCTCAGGTACTTTAGGATAAATAGCAAAGGTAAGATAGCTAATGAGCTGGGACAACATCACTAGCCAGTCCTGCTTGAGCCAATGAGACATCAAGTACAATATCACACTCAAAAAAAATAAACGATTAAACTGCTGCCAAAAGGTCCAATTTTTGATAGGTTGCATGATGTCCTCCTATTTAGTCTTGGTAAATCCTGATTTGCGGCCATTTTTTGACCCAGTCTTTTTTAGACAAGCGTTGCCGATAAACTGCCATACGCTTAGATGAGACTTTAAAATGAGGAGTGGGGTGGATTTCAAAGCGACTAATGACTTCTAAACCATAGGGAGCAAAGAGTTCTAGCTGGTTATCAACCAGTCTCAGGGCTACTGCTGTCGCTGTTTCTGGGTATTTACTGATGGCGTCTCTTGCTGAAGCATAGCCCGTGGTTTCAGGGCTATGGCGATACATAGCCACCTGATTTTTGAGTTCCCAAGCATAGGTTGGGTAGGCTTGCTGCAAGCTTTCTTGGATAGCAAGTGTTTCTTCGTAAGGCATTTCTGGATTATAGAAAACCACATCCAAGTCAGTCTCCGTATCAAAACCAGATGCCCCAGATAAGACATTCCAGATATAGTTACGAACAGCCCCAGGTGCTAGCCAAGCGTCCTTCAACCCTAAATAATCAGTAATAGCTGTTAAGATTAGCATCATTTGCTGATCCTCTTGAATCAACTGTAAAAACGCTTTTTCGTTCATAAGACTATTATAACAAAAATCTTTGGCAAGGTGCCAAAGATTGTCGTCAACTTAGTTGTCTTTCGTCAAAATGTCCAAGGTTTCAATCAGGTTATCTTGGTGAACCTCAATACTATCACCAGTCGCTTTGATAGTGACCTCGACGATGCCATCCGCTGCTTTTTTACCAACAGTCACGCGAATAGGAAGGCCTATCAAATCGCTATCAGAGAATTTAGAACCCACACGCTCGTTACGGTCATCAGTTAGAACCTCGTAGCCTTTAGCCATTAAAGTGGTTTCAATACTTTGCGTCAATTCATTGGCAACTTGGTCTTTCGTATTGACCGTAATCAAATGCACATCAAACGGTGCCAATTCTTTAGGGAAGTTAATGCCCCAAGCAAAACGGTAGTCCCCTTTTGGGGTTTTATTGGCAAAGAGACGGGCATGTTGTTCAATAACCGCTGATAAGATCCGGCTAACCCCGATACCGTAGCATCCCATCACCATCGGCACCGAACGGCCATTTTCATCAAGAATATGAGCCCCCATGCTATCTGAGTAACGAGTTCCTAGTTTAAAGATATGCCCAATCTCGATACCACGAGCAAATTGCAGAGTGCCTTTGCCATCTGGCGACAGTTCGCCTTCTTTAACCTCACGAATATCGACATATTCTGCTTGGAAGTCGCGACCCGCATTGACACCCGTCAAGTGATAACCGTCTTGATTAGCGCCAACAACAAGGTTGGCTGTATTTTGCACTTTGCGATCGGCAATGATACGCACATTATCTGGAAGATTAACAGGACCAAGAGAGCCAAAGCCTGCTCCAAATACTGAACGAACATCCTCTTCACTAGCTGCTTCAAGGAAATCAGCACCAAGATGATTTTTTAACTTGACATCATTAACCTGATCATTGCCCACAAGAAGGGCTGCCACGAGCTCACCATCAGCCTTAAAAACAAGGGTTTTAAGCGTCTCTTCTTCAGGAACATTAAGAAAAGCTGCCACATCATCAATCGTTTTACAATTTGGTGTCTCAACCTGAGTCAAAGGATTTTGTGAGACAACTTTTGAGTTTGCCACAAAAGCATCCGTCGCCATCTCAAGGTTGGCAGCATAGGTTGACTCTGTCGAATAAGCAATGGTATCCTCACCAGATACCAACCATGAGGCTAACTCGTCCTTGATTTGTTCTAAGACATCTTCTGGAATGTCTGTTATAGATGGGATTGACTTGTCCAAGACCAACCAACGCTCTAAGTCAGTACGGTCAGGCGTTACAGCCATGAACTCTTGAGAATCCTTGCCTCCCATAGCTCCGCCATCACCGATAATAGCTTTAAAATCAAGTTTTGAACGTGTGAAAATAGCCTCGTAGGCGTTACGGTAAGCCTCATAGACGGCATCAAGGTCGTCATAGTCTTTGTGGAAACTATAACCATCTTTCATGATAAACTCACGTGTGCGCAACAATCCATTACGTGGACGTTTTTCATCTCGGTATTTGGACTGGATTTGATAAAGATTGAGTGGTAATTGCTTGTAGGATTTGACAGCATCACGAACGAGGTAGGTTAGGGTTTCTTCATGAGTCGGTCCTAGGATGAAGTCTGACTTATCCCGATTTTTTAGCTTGTAGAGGTCCTCACCATAAGTATCGTAACGACCTGATTCACGCCAGAGATCCGCCGTCAAAAGGGCTGGTGCCAGCATCTCCACTGCTCCGATCTTGTCAAATTCTTGACGCATGATGGTCTTGAATTTTTCAATCACACGGGTAGCCAGAGGCAAATAAGCATAGATCCCAGCTGAGACCTGACGCACGTAACCAGCACGAACCATTAAGGCATGACTAATCACTTGAGCATCACTAGGCATCTCACGAAGGGTAGGAATAAGCATATTAGATTGTTTCATAATTAAGATAAAAGCCCGTAACGATTCTATCAAAGATGCTGATGTCGTTTTGTCATAAACTGAATCACCAATCTTTTAGATCTGCATTTCGGGCGTGTTCGCTTTTTAATCAAAAGGAACACATTTCCTTTCTGTTTAAAGTTAATCACATTTTAAGGCCTTAGAAGAAGACACGCATGATGTCATTCCAAGTCACTGCTACCATCAAGGCAACCATAATACCGACCCCAGCTAAGGTAATATAGGTCTCAACTTCTTGGCTAAGCGGTTTGCGACGGATGCCTTCAATAATATTGATCAAAATTTTACCACCATCAAGGGCTGGGATGGGGACGAGGTTGACAATCCCTAAGTTGATGGATAGCATTGCCATGAGGTAGAGGAGGTCTGAAAGGCCACTTTTTGCCGCTTGGTTTGACATTTGGTACATGGCAACAGGGCCACCCAGCTGGTTTAAGTTAAAGTTGGTGATAAGATTTTTCAAGGTACGGATAATAAGGGTCGCTCCTTTTAAGGATTCCTTCACACCGCCCACGATCTTATCCGTAAAGCCTGTTTTGAGACCTGGCATCACTCCGATGATGTAGGCCCCGTTAGCTTGTTTTGGGGTCACCTGTAATTGGCGCTCTTGACCATCTTTCTTTTTTACCAAGATGGTCAAATGACCATTTGTTTTCAGAGAGCGACTTTCCTGCTGAATAGCCTTGGTCAACTCTTGCCAGTTGTTGATATGATGGGATCCAATTTGTAAAATACGATCACCATTTTCAACACCTGCTAGCTGCATGGCACCACCATCTGAGACCCGAACTTGGTTACTATCAGGATTTGGTGCCCCACCTTGGATGAACATCAAGGCAATAAAGACTAAGATACCCAAAATAAAGTTATTCATTGGTCCTGCAAAGTTGGTCATCATACGGCCTAGGACAGGGGCATTTTGATATTGGACATCTAAGGGAGCAATGCGCACTTCCGTCCCGTCTTCTTCGATGATGGTAGCGTCATGATGGACTGGATAAGTCTTAGTGTCATCAAGAGCCAATCCTGTAATCGTAAGCTTATCTTCTAAATCATAGGCGGTCACATTCATGGGAAGGCTAGTCTGATCAAGCTGTTTTTGTGACAGATTGATCTTTTTGACCATACCATCTTCCGTCAGGGTTAGGGTAACAGGCGTACCTGTCTTAATCTCGGTCTTGTCATCACCCCAGCCAGCCATTCTAACATAGCCTCCTAACGGTAAGGCTCTGATCGTATAAACCGTGCCATCTTGACCAGTGTAGCTAAATAGCTTAGGACCCATCCCAATAGCGAATTCACGCACTAAAATACCCGATTTTCTCGCAAAGTAGAAATGTCCAAACTCATGAACCACAACCAAGATACCAAAAATAAGAATAAAGGCTAATAATCCCTGCATAAAGCACTCCTTTTCAGTCTAAAACAAGCCAAACAAATGCATGATTGGAAACACAAAAATCATACTATCAAAACGATCCAAAATGCCCCCATGCCCTGGAATCAGCTTCCCTGAGTCTTTCCTGGCAAAGCGGCGTTTAATCGCACTTTGTACCAAATCACCAAATTGAGCAAAAACACTAAAAAGGGCAACCAAGATTAGCATCACTAAAAAATGGTGCGGGGCATAGACATCTCTGTCAAACAGCATAAAAACAAAGGAAACCACAACAGCTGATACAATCCCTCCTAAACTCCCTTCAATGGTTTTATTGGGTGAGACTGTAGGAAGGAGTTTTCGCCTACCCATGCGACGACCAATCACATAAGCACCTGTATCTGTCGCCCAAACAATAAAGAGAGCAAGGGAAACTTTGTCTAAGCCAGCCATTCGAGCATTGACAAGGTTTTGAAAGCCAATCCCAACATACAAACTTGATAAGATAGGAAAGGCAGCGTCATCAAAGACATAGGTGTCGCTTGAAAATACCGTTCCCGCCAAAATGAAAAACATGATCAAGCCAAAAATCGAAAAACTACCGTCCACGGGTAAAAAGGTGAGGTAATGCTGCAAAGGAACAACTAAAGAGAAGGTAGCTAACATCGTCAAGATGCCTTCAAAAGACAAGACTTCTAAACGTCGCATTCGAAGCAGCTCTGACACAGCTAGCATGGCTAAAACACCGATCAGCAGTTGAAAAGGCAAGTCACCTATTAACAAAAAGGGAACAAATAGTGCTAGAGCGATAGCTCCCCCAATCATACGTTTTTTCATAACAATTCCTTTCTGGCTTACACACCACCGAATCGACGATGGCGACGATTATAGTCTGAAATAGCTTCTTTGAGCGCATCGCCATCAAAATCAGGCCATAGCGTATCTGTAAAATAAAGTTCACTATAGGCCATTTGCCAAGGCAGGAAATTACTGGTACGTAATTCGCCACTAGTCCTAATCACTAAATCAGGATCACGATAAAGATAGGGCAGGCGACTGGTCATCAAGTGTCCTGAAATCAAGTCCTCGGTGATATCGCCTGGGTTGAGGCGGGCATCCAAAACGTCTTGCGCCAAATCACGCACTGTCTCGACAATCTCCGCCCTACCTCCATAATTCAGGGCAAAGTTCAAGACAAGACCAGAATTGTGCCTAGTCTTCTCCAAAGCCTTGTCCATAGCTGCTAAAGTCTCCTTGGGCAGACCTTGGCGACTACCCATCATTTGAACACGAACATTGTGCTGATCCAGCTCTGGGACATACTTGTCAAAAAAGGTTACCGGAAGGGTCATGATAAAGGATACTTCGTCTTCTGGACGCGACCAATTTTCTGTTGAGAAGGCATAGACTGTCAGTACCTTTACCCCTAATTGAGATGCCACTATGGTGACTTTTTGCAGGGCATCCATACCTGCCTTGTGTCCCATAACCCTTGGTTGCAGACGTTTTTTGGCCCAACGGCCATTACCATCCATGATAATCCCGATATGCTTTGGGATTTTGTCAAGAATCAATCCTGTTTTTTGTCGTTTTAATCCAAACATTCACTTTCCTCGTTCAAGCCTAATTATCTTATTTTACCATATTTTAAGGGTTTTTCACCATGATTTAGACTAATAACCTGCATTCACCGTTTAATATTTCTATCTAAGAGGCTGGGACAAAAGTCCTTACCTCTCATTTTTTTGATTTGTTGAGCAAAACGCAGTGGTTGAACGGGCTTTAGTACACTGATTTTAGCAGCTTTTACAGCCCTAATCAACCCCAACCTAGACATAAAAGAGTGAGGGAAAGCGAATTCTGACGAATGACCAATTTCTGTCCCACTCTCATCCCTAGTTTGATCTCCAGCTTTGCTCTTGTTAATCAAAAAAGAGCCCTAGGACTCTTTTCATGTGACATTAAGATTCGATGATTGGGTCTTGGCTCATATCTGCTTGAACAGCTGACTCATCTGTAAGACCACTCTCTCCTGGGATATGACCATATTTTGTGACCACGCGCTTAATCGCTGATAGTTCAAAGGTGAGATAAACCCCATCAATATCAAGAACAATCTTTTGTTCAGCTTGATTGACCTCATCCACCTGACCGTACAAGCCTCCGATAGTGATGACTTCATCACCTTTAGTCAAGGAACTGATCTGATCTTGACGCTCTTTCGCAGCTTTTCGTTGCTGACGGTTTGTAAAATACATCATCCCAGCCATCACCAGGATCATTATAAGTATTGGCATTCTTATCCCTCCAAAAATAGGTTACTTACCATTATAGTAAAAACAAAGCCAAGAAACAAGCCTGACTCTGTCGGTTTTTGTCGCATCAAACACTAGCTGATAAAGTCTAAAATCGCCGCCTCAGATAGGGAGGAGTCGCAAATCACTCTCACTTGAGCGTTTTCAGCCACTAGGAGACCTGGAACGGTCTTGATACCATACTGCTCTCTGAGGCTTTGAATAGCCTGCAAATCTGAATAGTTCTCAGAATTGAGGTAACAAATTGCTAGCTGATTGGTTTTTGCGACATGGGTTAATTTGGGTTCAAAACGTTGACAGTAAGGACAGGAAGGGCGACCAACAAAGAGAATAAACTTCTCGTCCTTATCAATAGCTACCTTGGCTTGGGCTGCAGTAATGGGTTTGAATGTTGCTGCAAATGATGACATGAAAATACCTCACAAATGTTTTCTTTTATTGTACACTGAAATGAAACGCAACTCAATCATTTAAAACCAGAATCTACCAAATTGACTGGTCTGTTAAACAGATCATAAACTAAAGACTAATGCTCTAGCAAGTCCCTCATCACTCCGCATAGCCATTTGGATGGCTCGAGTGCCAAGCCCAAGCAGTCTCGATAATCTTATCAATATAATCAAATTGAGGCTGCCAATCTAGAACTTCACGGGCTTTAGCGGATTCTGCAATCAAGCTATCTGGATCTCCTGGTCGACGATCTGCTATCTCAAGCGGAATGTCTTTTCCTGTCACACGCCTAGCTGCCTCAACTATTTCAAGATTTGAAAAGCCTGTTGAAGAGCCCAAATTAAAGGCTGTCGAGTCATTGCCCTGACGCAGATACTCTACCGCTAGGAGATGAGCCTGTGCCAGATCAAATGGGTGAACATAGTCACGAACGTTAGTGCCGTCTTTGGTGTCGTAGTCATTGCCAAAAATCGCAATCTTCTCTCGCTGACCAAGCGCTACTTGCAGAACAATCGGTAAGAGGTGGGTCTCTGGCCTATGATCCTCACCAATGGAGCCATCTGGCTTATCACCAGCAACATTAAAATAGCGAAGTGGTACAAACTTAATGCCATAGGCTTGGTCTGCCCATTTCATGATGGTTTCCATCATCAGCTTGCTTTCACCGTAAGGATTGATAGGACGCTGTGGTGTTGTTTCTTTGATTGGCAACTCTTCTGGAATCCCATAAGTGGCGGCCGTAGATGAAAACACAATCTTCTTGACCCCTACTTCATTCATGACCTCAAGTAACTTAACCATGCCAACAGTATTGTTGTCAAAGTATTTTAGAGGGTCTCGCATGGATTCTGCAACCAAGGAATAAGCAGCAAAATGAATCACAGCATCGACTTCAGGATTCTCCTTAAAAACCCGACGCATAAAGACCTGATCCGCTAAATCTCCCTCATAAAAACGAGCTGCTGGATGAACGGCTTTACGGTGTCCTGTCACCAAATTATCCACCACAATGACCGTCTCATCGGTATTGTTAATCAAAAAGTCAACCATGTGAGAGCCGATATAGCCCGCTCCGCCTAACACTAAAATCCCCATAAAACTCCAATCTTCTTAGAACCTGTAGTCACAAGTAAAGCGCTTTGATCTAAGAGATTATTTTTCGCTAATCAAAGCCGTTTATCAGCATACGGACGGTATGTTGACAAAAACTAGCCTTAGATGAAAGCACCAAACGGTGACTACAGACTCTTACTTCTTTGTCACCCATTATACGTTTTGATGGCTTATTTTTCAACCACTAACCGTCACAGGTAGATGCTTTTGAAGAACCAGCTAGCGAGTTGCCTTGACTGCCTAGACCACTCTGATGCAAAAGGCATCCCAAGCTCCTAGGGTTTGAGTCGCGATCACCTGATCCAAGTCGGTATTGGCAATCACCACTTCCTTGACTGGGCAGGTTAATTTGACCTCTTGCATCTGATCGGATAAGTTCACCACCACCAAATAAGACGCACTCTTAGTAGAGCGTCTATAGGCAAAGACTTTCTCCTCACTATCGATTAACTCAAAGTCTGCGTCTACCAGCCATCCTGACTCCTGACGTAGAGCGACTAATCGCTGGTAAGTATAGAAAATAGAGTTTTGATCTTCTAAGGCAGCCGCTACATTGATGTCTGTATAGTTGGGATTGACGGGTAGCCATGTATGATCGGAGTTTGAAAAGCCTGCTTGCTTTCCAGCTGTCCACTGCATTGGCGTTCTGGCATTATCACGACCTACTGCACCAATACTGTCCATGATACCATCCATGTCTTCCCCATTTGCCAAGGCTTCTTTGGCGTAATTAAGGGACTCAATATCCTCTAACTGCTCAAGGCTCTCAAATGGGTAATTGGTCATGCCGATTTCCTCTCCTTGATAGATATAAGGCGTTCCCCGCATCAGATGTAGAAGAATGGCTAAAGCTTTGGCAGATTTTTCACGGTAAGACCCTGTATCACCCCAAATGGACAAAACGCGAGGCAGGTCATGGTTATTCCAAAAGAGCGAATTCCACCCTTCCCCTAAAGGCAACTGTGTCTGCCATTTGTTAAAAATACGCTTGAGGGCAGGGACATCTAAGCCATCAGCATAATCCCACTTTGGTCGATTAGGCTTGTGTTGCAAACCGATATGCTCAAACTGAAAAACCATGGACAACTCCTGATGGTCGGGGTTAGAGTACTGCTGGGCAATCTCAGGCGTCGCTCCCCAAGTCTCACCAACGGTTAACAAATCATGCTGACCAAAGCTGGCTTGGTTCATTTCTTTTAGGTAGTCGTGAAGTTTTGGTCCGTTTTCACGAATCTTCTGATCAGGCAGTTTCCCTAAGAGGTCAATGACGTCCATCCGAAAGCCACCGATTCCCTTATCAATCCAGAAATTCATCATGTCATAGATTTTATGACGGAGTTCTTCATTTTCCCAGTTGAGGTCGGGTTGTTTCTTGCCAAAAAAGTGCAAGTAGTATTCCCCTACCTGATCATCATATTCCCAAGCAGAGCCTGAAAAAGTAGATAGCATGTCATTAGGCTGATCACGCCAGATATAATAATCTCTCTCGGCACTAGCTGCGTTTTGTCGCGCTTCAATAAACCAAGCATGCTCGTCTGACGTATGATTGACCACCAAATCCATAATGATCTTAATCCCACGTTGGCTGGCTTGAGCGAGAAGTTCCTCCATATCGGTCATGTCGCCAAAAATATCGGCAATAGCCTGATAGTCTGAAATGTCATAACCATTGTCATCCATAGGGCTTTGATAGACAGGGGATAGCCAGATGGCTGAAATGCCCAGTTTTTGTAGGTAATCCAGCTTAGCGATAATCCCTTGCAGGTCACCAATCCCGTCGCCATTTGAATCCATAAAGGATTTGGGGTAAATTTGATAAATTGTAGCGGTGTGCCACCAGTGTTTTTTCATAAGACTTCCTATCTTTGTCATCGTGTTAGATGGCAAAATCCCCAGTGATTGGTACTGAAGATTTTGTTTATTAGGGATTTACCTTAGCGAATGGCTTTTTCGGTATCTTTATCAAAGAAATGCCCCTTAGCCACATTGAACGTTAGAACAATGTTCTCACCTGGGCTGTGGAAATCTCTGGCATCAACACGAGAAGCAAACTCCGTCTCCCCATGTTTGACATAGAGCATGGTTTCTGCACCAAGAAGCTCTGACACAAGGACTGTCGCTGTCACATTAGCATTTGGATAAGCCTCATGCACCAACTGCTTACTTGAAATATCCTCTGGTCGAATCCCAAAAATCACTTCTTTACCTAGGTAACCCTTGTCTTTTAAAATCTTAGCCTGACCTTCTGGAAGGGCAATATCAAGACCATCATCATTGACCAAGCGGTCTTCATGCACCACTACAGTAAAGAAATTCATGGCTGGGCTTCCGATAAAACCTGCAACAAGCTTGTTGGCAGGAGCGTTATAGAGAGCTTGAGGAGTTCCAACCTGCTCAATTTTACCAATCGTTCCATTGCCTTGAGGATTTTTGGTCGCACTCATGATGACGATACGATCAGCAAGCGTCATGGCTTCGGTTTGGTCATGGGTAACATAGATGGTCGTAGAGCCAATACGTTGATGAATTTTAGCAATTTCAGCACGCATGGATACTCGCAATTTAGCATCCAAGTTGGACAAGGGCTCATCCATAAGGAAAACCTTTGCATCACGAACAATTGCACGCCCCATAGCCACACGCTGACGTTGACCTCCCGAAAGATCAGCTGGTTTACGATCCAAAAACTCGCTCAACCCTAAGATCTGTGCAGCTTCTTTAACACGTGTGTCAATCTCAGCTTTCTTATATTTACGTAATTTTAAGCCAAAAGCCATGTTGTCGTAAACGCTCATGTGAGGATAGAGAGCATAGTTTTGGAAAACCATGGCAATGTCACGGTCTTTAGGCGACTTGTCATTGACCACCTCACCGTCAATCAGCAATTCCCCTTCTGAAATATCCTCCAAACCTGCAATCATACGAAGCGTCGTGGACTTCCCACAACCTGAAGGCCCAACGAAAACAATAAACTCCTTATCCTTGATGTCTAGATTAAAATCTTCAACAGCATAATGCTCTGTGTTGGGGTATTTTTTGTGGATGTGATTTAACTGTAATTCAACCATTTTTTCTCCTTTATGACAATCCTAAACTCTTGTTTGAGTTTTGTCTTTTGATATCTCTAGTATAACAAAAATAGCGCTTTCATCAAATGGTCATACCTTCCAAAACCCCTGTGCACAATAGCCAAAAAAACAGAGGTAGCGTTTTATTTTTCCATTGGTAAATTTTTTATACTCCCAATAAAAATCAAAAATAGCTATTTGTCATCCATTGCCTATGAAGAATCGCCTTCAATACAGACCAATGCAAGTCTTGAATGACTTCTTGTAACTTATCAATAACATCTTCCAAGGTCTTAAAAGCCTTGTTTTTAAAGCCACGTTTCTGGATTTCTGCCCAGAGTGGCTCTGGCTCAATTAGGTTCATCTCTGGAGGATAAGGCGGAATGAAAGCAAATGCTATATTTGTAGAAATCTCTAAGGCTTTAGACTTATGCCAGATTGCATTATCCATCACTAAAATAAGATAGTCATCAGGATAAACCTCAGACAGTTGCCTTCAAAACGCAGTCATCTATGCGATGTGCAGTATGGGCATCTACAGACCCATAACAATAGCGATACTCTCTGATATGATGACTGGGCACCGTTAGACGATCCTCCTTTGGTGCCTAGCATTTACCTATTTTACTGATCCGTCCAAATCCAGCTTCATCTTGATACATCAGTCTCGCCTTGTTGTAACGGTGTTTATCTTTAAAGCGCTTTCTAGTCCCCTTAAATAAGAATTGTATGTTTAGACGCCACAATCCTTTAAGCGTCGATTTTCTTGGGAGTTGCTTCAAAGAAGGCAGACAAGACGTCTCTAGGAGCCAAGGGATTAAGGTATTGTGACCTCATGTTTACCTTGGAGAAGAATTGGGCTAGCTTGCCTACTGAGGAACGACTGCACAAACGCCAAACAGAGTTATACCCCTTGATGGATGACTTCTTTGACTGGTGTCGAGACCAAGTTGTTTTGCCTGGTTCAAAACTAGGCTGAGCCTTTACCTACAGTCTCAAGTATGAATCAACATTACGAACGGTTTTGGAAGACGGTAGACTCGTTTTATCTAACAATCTCGCTGAACGAACCGTTAAATCTTTGGTTATGGGACTCTTTCAGTCTGATCCTAAAAATAAAAAGGCGAGAATGCTCTAGTCTCAACGTTTTGAAGGCGCCAAAGTAACTGCCATCATCATGAGTTTACTAGGAACAGCCAAGCGACATGGATTGCGTCCAGAGAAATACATGAGTTATCTTCTAGAAAACTTACCGAACGAGGAAATCCTCGCAAATAAGGACGTGCTAGAGGCTTATTTACCATGGGCAAAAACGATTCAAAACAACTGTAAATAGAAAATATTTCAGAGTCAAATCAGACTTTGGAATGTTCTTCAATATACCTGGTTATTGGGCGCTTACGGCACTTACAGTGTTAGCTTTTCATCAACTCACTACAGTTGACAAACATACTAAATCAAACGCAACAAAACCCATTCCTGTTTGATTAGGAATGGGTCTTATTCTCAATATGGAAAGCTAGAGTTTAGCTGACATCTTAGAGTATTTGAGTGTTGATCTAAGGATAGCTAAAGTAGCTAACTTAATGAGGGGTTAGGCTTCGTCGTCACGACGTTTTTTACGAGCTACTAGTCCAAGACCAGCTATCAGTCCAAGTGCACCATAAGCAGCAAGTAGGCTGCTATTGGTTTCACCAGTTGATGGTAGCGTCACCTCTTTGGCTTTGTGCTTGATACTTAGCGTGTCTACTGGCGCATAGTTAACCACTGGTTGGTATGACGTTGGCGTCA
>NZ_JBLOJV010000029.1:0-20034 GCF_047785705.1 Streptococcus pluranimalium | reverse complement strand
TATAATAACCTCCAATTCTGTTTTCTAATAACAGTATACTTGAGGAGTGAGAGGAGGACTAGATACCTCGTTATTGGGCGGTTACGAAGGACCCTCTAAGTGAGTAGAAATATCGAGAGCCGCTATGCCATTTATCAGATCTCCTCCCTCCTACTAGTAAGGCTAAAACTAACTAGTAGGAGGATAATATGAAGTATTATATATACGTTAAAGGTGAAAAAATTCCTGTCTCAGAGGAAATTTACAAGTCGTACTGGCAGGTGGTAAAACATCCGAATTATGTCAATCGAAAAATGTTTGCAAATGGCGTCCGTAACTTTTCATCATTTGACAAGGCTGAGTTTAATTTCGACGAATTACTAGTAGATGAACGTGTAGATGTCGAAAGAATAGTTGTTACGAAAATGATAATAAAAAAGTTGAATGAAGCATTATTGACTTTGTAAGATTTGGAGTTTTCAATAATCAAAGCAATATATTTTGAGGATTACTCGATAAGACAAGTTGCTAAAGAGCAAGAAATGTCAGCCGCTAGTGTATTTAGACTGCGAAATAAGGTTTTAAGTTATCTGAAAAAAATTATTGATAAATAGTGGAACAAAAGGGATAAAATGTAACTCTTATTATTGAAGAGGTATTTTATCCTTTTATTGTTCATTGAAAACTGAATAGACCGATGTGGGACTTTTTCACTTGTCGAGCAATTTAGTCAGACACGCTAGGATATGAGCGAATAATGTCAGCTATAAAATAGGTTGGTAGCCTATCTGCCAAGATAACAAGTGAGGATAATGATACTTCTGAGCGTTCAGGCTGCCAGCGAGAAAGGACAGCGGGTGAAACTCCCATGATGAACCTAACCAGTTCTACCCACGGAGGTCATGAATATAAGTAAAAGGAGAATGTATGAAAATAAAATACGTTTCAGTTGAAAACATATTAGCTGAGTGGGGGGATAAAAATAGCCTCTTAAAACGCTGGGAGGGATTAAACAAGTACACCTTAAATCGTTGGATTGCTGAAATGAGGGAGCATAGAGAATTTAAGCAATTCATCATAAATCCCACTCATAAATTAGTTTTTATAAATCTTGATGGCTTTGAGGAGTTTTTACGATGGAAACAACGAATAGCGGTTGATGATTACGGATTATCAGGATAAACTTGCTTACCTTAACAAGGTTGCGGAAGTGCTACTCAATCTTGATAACGCAGATCCAGAAAACCGCAGACTAGCCCGGTTTGATTATGCCAAGATGAATCAAGATGAATCTGACCGCAGCTATTGCACTTGAACAGGTAGAGCATGAGGTAAAACAATGTCAAGAAGAACTGGGTAAATTGATAGATGATTATGAATATGAAGTGAGACGTGTGGAGAAATTTGTTAATCAAATTGCTGGGAAAGAGAATTTATTTCCAAATCAACAAAAAAATGATGGATTTAATGTTTTTTGACAATAAAACAAACAAATAATGTTGGAAAAGTGATATAATGAAAGTAACAAATTTGAGGAAGTTGAAAATGAAAAAATATAGAAGACATGAAGAAATAGTACGACTTGTACAAGAAAAGGGTACGATTAGAATAGCTGAACTGGTTGAAATCTTCGATATCACAGATATGACAGCTCGACGTGATTTATCTGAGTTAGAAGAGAGAGGTTTACTGACAAAAATTCATGGTGGTGCTCGTAGTAATAATGCCTTTGCAGTGAAAGAGAGTTCTCATCAGGAAAAACACGATAAAAATATTGCAGAGAAATCTGAAATAGCAAAGAAAGCAGCGGCTTTGATTGAGGATGGTGATACCATATTTCTGGGTCCCGGTACAACTGTAGAACTTTTAGCAACGGAAATTCAGAATAGTGTATTATCTGTTGTAACCAATTGCTATCCTGTTTTCAAGCATTTATATGAAAAAAAGACTGAAACATTTAAAGTTTATCTTTTAGGGGGAGAAATGAGACAGGTGACAGAATCATTTGTGGGTGAAATTACTAATACTATTTTGGAAAAGATGAAATTCAGTAAAATGTTTTTTAGTGGAAATGGTGTTAAAGAAGGAGAGGTCATGACTTCTTCCTTTGCAGAAGCTTTTACACAACAAGTGGCTTTAAGAAATTCTTTGGAAAAATATTTACTAATTGATACAACTAAAATAGGAAAAGAAGATTTTACAACATTTTGTCAATTAGGAGAATTGACTGCAGTAATTACAGATAGTTTTAGACCAGAACAACTACAAAAAATTAGAGATTTCACAGAAGTCATTTCTTAATATAACAAAAAACCAACAAGCACCTCGAAAATGTTGGTTTTTTTGGTTTTAAATATAATAAAATAAGAAAATAACATTTTTTAGACATTTTTTGAACAAAAAGTGTTGACAAAATGTTTCTTTGGATATATAATCATAGTTGTAAAAAGGTTGTAAACGCTTTTTCTATATATTAACTACAAGGAGTATATTATGGCAATTGTCATTGGTGCAGATCAAGCTGGACTAAAATTAAAAGATATTATCGTTGATTATCTTAAGAAAAATCAATTAGAGGTTATTGATGTTAGTCAAGGAGAGGTAAGAGATTTTGTAGATACGACTCTTGCTGTTGCAAAAGAGGTTCAAAAAAACGACGAGAATTTGGGTATTGCTATTGATGCTTATGGAGCAGGTAGCTTTATGGTTGCTACGAAGGTAAAAGGTATGGTAGCCGCAGAGGTATCGGATGAACGTTCCGCCTACATGACGAGAGGTCACAATAATTCTCGCATGATTACTATTGGATCAGAAATTGTTGGTACAACATTAGCTAAAAATATCGTAAAAGGGTTTGTCTTTGGTTCATATGATGGCGGTAGACACCAAATTCGTGTCGATATGCTCAATAAAATGGGTTAAAATAGAAGAAGGGAAATAAAAATTTATGAAAATTGCTGTTGGTTGTGACCATATCGTTACCGATGAGAAAATGGCTGTTGTTGATTATCTAAAAAATCAAGGACATGAAGTCATTGACTGCGGAACTTATGACCATGTCAGAACTCATTATCCAATTTATGGAAAGAAAGTCGGCGAGGCTGTTGTAAGTGGTAAAGCAGATTTAGGAGTTTGTATCTGTGGTACCGGTGTAGGTATTAACAATGCCGTAAACAAGGTTCCAGGTGTCCGTTCAGCACTTGTCAGAGACATGTCTTCTGCAGTATATGCAAAAGAAGAATTGAACGCTAACGTTATTGGTTTTGGTGGAAAAGTAACAGGAGAGCTTCTGATGTGCGATATCATTGATGCTTTCATTGCTGCTGAGTATAAAGAAACACCAGAAAATAAAAAATTGATTGAAAAAATCAGTAAGATTGAAACTCAAAATGCTGAACAGGCTAAATCAGAGTTCTTTAATGAATTTTTGGAAAAATGGGATCGTGGAGAATATCACGACTAAGTAGGTAGGTATTATGATTCTGACAATAACACTGAATCCATCAATTGATATTTCCTATCCATTGGAAAAGTTTGAAGTTGACACCGTTAATCGTATTGCAAATCCTATTAAGACAGCAGGTGGTAAAGGCTTAAATGTCACGAGAGTTCTCCATCAGTTGGATGATAAAGTAGTAGCAAGCGGGCTGCTTGGAGGAAAACTAGGAGAATTTATTGAAAGTGAACTAGAAAATTTCCCTATTAAACACTCTTTTTATCATATCAAGGGAGAGACAAGAAACTGTATCGCTATTTTACATGATGGAAATCAGACTGAAATTCTAGAGCAAGGACCTGAAATTAGCGAGAAGGAATCCAATGGATTTTTAGAATACTTTAGAAATATCATATCTGATTTTACTCTAGTTACTATTTCAGGAAGTCTTCCTTCAGGATTACCGTCAAATTACTATGTTCAGATGTTATCAATTTGTGAAGAAAAGAATATTCCTGTTGTGCTTGATTGTTCGGGTGATTCTCTGAAACAAGTCTTAAAATCGAATAGAAAACCCAAAGCAATTAAACCAAATACAGAGGAGCTATCCCAACTACTCGGTTCAGAAATTGCAGATGATATCTATCAATTGAAATTTAGTTTACAAAACGAACTTTTCGAAGGTATTGAGTGGGTGATTGTATCTCTGGGATCAAAAGGTGCTTTTGCTAAGCATTGGAATAACTATTATAAGGTCAGTATTCCAAAAATTGAAGTTAAAAATCCAGTTGGTTCAGGTGATTCTACTGTTGCTGGTATTGCCTCCGCAATTGTTGGGAATTTGGATGATGTAGAACTTCTTAAAAAAGCTAATGTTTTAGGAATGTTAAATGCACAAGAAAAATTGACTGGCTATGTCAATTTAGCCAATTATCAGAAATTAGCTGATCAAATTCAGGTAGAAGAGGTGTAATTATGGTATTAACAGAAAATAAACGTTTATTTATGGAAAAGGTTAGTGATAAGAAAGGAATTATCTCTGCATTAGCTTTTGACCAGCGTGGAGCATTGAAAAAAATGATGAGTCAGTATCAAACAGAGGAACCATCTGTTGAACAGATTGAACATTTGAAAGTCATCGTTTCTGAGGAGTTAACTCAGTTTGCGTCATCAATTCTTTTAGACCCAGAATATGGTTTGCCTGCAGCCAAATCAAGACATGCAGAAACAGGCTTATTACTAGCATATGAAAAAACAGGATATGATGCAAGCACAACAAGCCGTTTACCTGATTGCCTTGTAGAATGGTCTGCAAAACGCCTTAAGGAAGAGGGGGCAGATGCAGTTAAATTCTTACTCTATTATGATGTCGATGGAGATCCATATGTAAATCTGCAGAAGCAGGCTTATATTGAGAGAATTGGTTCTGAATGTAAGGCTGAGGACATCCCATTCTTTTTGGAAATTCTATCATATGATGAAAAAATTGAGGATAACTCAAGTATAGAGTTTGCTCGTGTTAAACCACGTAAGGTAAATGAAGCCATGCGGGTCTTCTCTGATGAAAGATTTGGCATTGATGTTCTCAAAGTAGAGGTTCCTGTAAATATGAACTTTGTAGAAGGTTTTGGAAATGGTGAAGTCGCTTATACTAAAGAGGAAGCAGCTCAATATTTCCAAAATCAAGAGGCATCAACACACTTACCATATATTTACCTTAGTGCAGGTGTTTCAGCACAATTATTCCAAGATACACTTGTTTTTGCAAGTGAATCAGGAGCAAAATTTAATGGTGTCTTGTGTGGTCGAGCCACATGGGCAGGTTCAGTCAAGATTTTCATTGAAGAAGGTGAAGAGGCTGCACGTCAATGGTTAAGAACAGTTGGTTCTGAAAATATTGAATCCTTAAATAGAGTTTTGAAAACCTCAGCTACTTCATGGAAACAAAAATAAGAGGAATTATTTAGGAGGAACTCTCTGATGAATAGAGAAGAGATTACCCTGTTAGGGTTTGAAATCGTTGCTTATGCAGGCGATTCCCGCTCACGTCTCCTGGAAGCCTTGTCGGCTGCACAAGCGGGTGATTATGACAAAGCTGAGTCACTTGTTGAAGCAGCTGGTGAATGCATCACAAATGCACACAAGGCTCAAACAAGCTTGCTTCAAAAAGAGGCGCTTGGGGAAGATTTGGCATTTAGTGTGACCTTGATGCATGGTCAAGATCATTTGATGACAACTTTGTTGTTGAAAGATATGATGAAACATATGATTGAACTGTACAGAAGGAGTAATCGCTAATGAATGCTTTGATTAACACGTTAGAAAAACAAAAACCGTTATTTGAGAAAATTTCACGGAATATTTATCTCCGTGCTATTCGTGATGGCTTTATCGCCAGCATGCCAGTTATTCTTTTCTCTAGTATCTTCTTGTTGATTGCATTTGTGCCAAACATTTTTGGTTTTACATGGAGCGATGATGTTGTCAGCATGCTGATGAAACCTTATGGCTATACGATGGGTGTTGTTGCCTTGCTGGTTGCTGGAACGACAGCCAAATCATTAACAGATTCGGTTAACCGTGATTTGGAAAGCACCAATCAGATTAACTACATGTCTACCATGTTGGCATCGATCACAGGATTTTTGTTGCTAGCTTCTGATTCTATCGAGGGTGGTTTTGCCAATGGTTTCTTGGGCACAAAAGGTTTACTTTCTGCCTTCCTGGCGGCTTTCATTACGGTTAACATTTACAAAGTTTGTGTTAAAAATAATGTTACCATCCGCATGCCTGCTGAAGTTCCACCGAATATTTCACAGGTATTCAAAGACTTGTTCCCATTCTCGTTTTCAATCTTTGCGCTCTATGGTTTAGATTTGCTTGCTCGCAATACCATTGGAACCAGTGTTGCTGAAGCTATCGGTACACTTCTTGCACCGCTCTTTACTGCTGCAGATGGTTACCTTGGCATTACCATTATCTTCGGTGCTTATGCCCTCTTCTGGTTTGTTGGTATTCATGGTCCGTCAATTGTTGAGCCAGCTATCGCAGCCATTACCTATGCAAACATTGAAACGAACTTGCAGTTACTCCAAGCAGGTCAACATGCTGATAAAGTGTTGACTTCAGGAACACAAATGTTCATCGTGACCATGGGTGGTACAGGTGCAACCTTGGTAGTTCCATTCATGTTCATGTGGTTGACAAAATCAAAACGCAATCAGGCAATTGGACGCGCCTCAGTTGTTCCGACTTTCTTCGGTGTTAACGAACCAATTCTGTTTGGTGCACCGCTTGTTCTTAACCCAATTTTCTTCGTACCATTTATCTTGACCCCAATTGTTAACGTCTGGATCTTCAAATTCTTCGTTGATACCTTGGGCATGAACAGTTTCTCTGTAAACCTTCCTTGGACAACTCCAGGACCGCTGGGCATTATCATGGGAACGCAATTTGCAGCTCTGTCGTTTGTTCTGGCAGTTCTGCTCATTGTTGTTGACGTTGCTATCTACTATCCGTTCTTGAAAGTGTATGATGACCAAATTTTAGCAGAGGAAGCGGCTGGTACCAGAAATGATAGCTTGAAAGAAAAAGTTGCGGCGAACTTTAATACAGCTAAAGCGGATGCCATTCTTGAAAAAGCTGGTGTGACAGAAAAATCATCCGAAACAGAACTCACTGAGCAAACGAATGTTCTCGTCCTTTGTGCGGGTGGTGGTACCAGTGGTCTCCTGGCTAATGCCTTGAATAAAGCAGCTAAAGAATATGGTGCTCCAGTAACTGCTGCTGCTGGAAGCTATGGTGCTCACCGAGAAATCTTGCCACAGTACCAATTGGTTATTCTTGCCCCTCAAGTTGCTTCTAACTATGAAGACATGAAGGCAGAAACTGATAAGCTTGGCATTAAATTGGCTAAGACAGAAGGGGCTCAATACATTGGTTTGACCCGTGATGGTCAAGGGTCGCTTGCGTTTGTTAAGCAACAATTTGAAAATTAAACAATAACATATGGAAGGTTGGGGGGAACTCAACCTTCTATTTTGCTTAGAAGAACTAGTTTTAGAAGAGGAATATGATGACAAAAACATTGCCAAAAGACTTTATTTTCGGTGGAGCGACAGCTGCCTACCAAGCAGAAGGGGCAACAAAAACAGACGGTAAGGGATCAGTTGCCTGGGATAAATACCTGGAAGAAAATTACTGGTACACTGCAGAGCCAGCTAGTGATTTTTATAACCGTTATCCAGTTGATTTAAAGTTAGCAGAGGAATTTGGTGTTAATGGCATTCGGATTTCAATTGCTTGGTCACGCATTTTTCCAACTGGATTTGGCGAGGTCAATCCCAAAGGTGTTGCATACTATCACAATCTTTTTGCGGAATGCCATAAACGTGGGGTGGAGCCATTTGTTACACTGCACCATTTTGATACCCCAGAAGCACTACATTCAAATGGTGACTTCTTGAACCGTGACAATATTGACCACTTTGTGAATTACGCAGCCTTTTGTTTTGAAGAATTCCCAGAAGTTAATTACTGGACAACCTTCAATGAAATTGGTCCGATTGGCGACGGGCAGTACCTGGTTGGAAAGTTCCCTCCTGGAATCCAGTACGATTTAGCTAAGGTCTTCCAATCTCACCATAACATGATGGTTTCCCATGCGCGTGCGGTTAAACTCTATAAAGATAAGGGTTATACTGGTGAAATTGGAGTGGTTCATGCCTTACCAACAAAATATCCTTACAATCCAGATAATCCAGAAGACGTTCGTGCAGCGGAATTAGAGGATATTATCCATAATGAATTTATTCTTGATGCCACCTATTTGGGTCATTATTCTGAAGCGACTATGTCTGGAGTTAATCATATTTTAGCGATTAACGGCGGTGAATTAGATCTCCGTGAGGATGATTTTGCAGTCTTAGAAGCATCCAAAGATCTTAATGATTTCTTGGGAATTAACTATTACATGAGTGATTGGATGCGTGCTTTCGATGGCGAGACGGAAATCATTCATAATGGCAAGGGAGAAAAAGGCAGTTCTAAATACCAAATTAAGGGAGTAGGACGTCGTGAGGCACCTGTCAATATTCCAAAAACAGATTGGGATTGGATTATTTACCCACAAGGGTTGTATGATCAAATCATGCGAGTCAAAACAGACTATCCAAACTATAAAAAAATCTATATCACTGAAAATGGTTTAGGCTATAAAGATGAATTTGTCGATGGCACCGTTTATGACGACGGTCGGATTGACTATGTCAAAAAACACTTAGAAGTGATTTCTGATGCGATTGCAGATGGTGCTAATGTTAAAGGATACTTTATCTGGTCTCTGATGGATGTTTTCTCATGGTCAAACGGCTACGAAAAACGTTATGGTTTGTTCTATGTTGATTTTGAAACTCAAGAAAGATACCCTAAGAAATCGGCTTATTGGTATAAAGAAGTGGCTGAAACATTAACAATTTCATAGGCGATATTTTTGACGGGAGGGTCGCACTTAACGCCTCTCCCTCTTCTGCGTGGAGGATAGATGATGGTTATTCAATTAAAAAATGATGAGCTAACGGTTGAATTTTCAACTTTGGGCGGAGCTCTTTCGTCAATCAAAGATAAAGAAGGTATCGAATACCTTTGGCAGGGAGATGCCACTTATTGGAGTGGGCAGGCACCAGTTCTTTTTCCTATTTGTGGTAGCTTGCGAAATGATAAAGCTATTTATAGCGAAAATGAAGTTGGTTTTATGCCACGTCATGGCCTCGTTCGTAAGTGTGACTTTGAATTGGTAGAAGAAAAGGAGAATCAGGTAACATTTGCCATTCAAGCAACTGATGAGATGTTGGCACAATACCCTTATCGGTTTGAATTGAAGATTACTTATACCTTAATTGGAAAAACGCTTAGGACAACTTATCAGGTAATCAACCATGAAACAGAGAAGGAATTGCCTTATTTTATCGGTGGTCATCCTGGTTTCAATTGTCCTCTACTTGATGGTGAAGCTTACGAAGATTATTATCTGGAGTTCGAGACTGATGAAACCTGTACCGTTCCACGGAGCTTTCCAGAAACTGGTTTGTTGGATGTAAACGATCGTATACCATTTTTGAATGGACAAAAGATTTTAGATTTAGATTACGATTTATTCAGTCACGATGCGATTACACTAGACCAACTGACTTCTCGTAGTGTCAGTCTAAAATCTAGAAAAAGTGATAAGGGACTGAGAGTAGATTTTGCTGATTTTTCAAATCTTATCATTTGGTCAACAACCAATAAAGGTCCATTTATTGCCCTGGAACCCTGGAGTGGTCTGTCGACATCTCTTGAGGAAGGTGATCACTTCCACCAAAAACGCCAGCTAGAAATAGTTGAACCGAGTCAAACGAGTAGTAAAGAGTTTGACATCATTATCTTATAAATGCACGAATCGTTCTAATTTTTATTGGCGAGCCTCCATGTTGTTCGTGGAGGTTTTTATTATTAAGCATAGACAGGAGCACTCTGAAAGTCATACAGTCCAAATAGGACAATTCAAAAAGAAGCTTCTAAAAACCTCTTATACTGGATTTAAGAGAAAGCTAGATGTATCGGCATATAAGAGATTTGAGAGAAGATAACGATCTTACTCAAAAAGAAGTTGCTAATTATCTTTCATTTACTCATTCAGCATATTCAAAAATTGAAAGAGGAGAAAGAGTTTTAACGGCAGAAGTGCTTATTAAAATTTCAAATCTTTATAATGTTAGTGTTGATTATCTATTGGGGCTAACAGATTTCCCTAAGCGAATTCAGAGATATAAGAAAAAATAGTCTATCCTTGTTTGTTCATTGACAATTGAATAGACCAAGGTGGGACTTTTATACTTGTAGAGCAATTTAGTTAGACACGCTAGGATATGAGCGACTAATGTTGACTATAAAATAGGTTGGTAACCTATCTGCCAGGATAATAAGTGAGGATAATGATACTTCTAATCGTTTAGGCTGCCAGCGAGAAAGGACAGCGGGTGAAACTCCCATGATGAACCTAACCAGTTCTACCCACGGAGGTAATAAGTGATAGAGTATAAGGAGGCAGAGTTGAAAATAAAATATGTGCCTGTAGAAAATACAGTAGCGGAGTGGGGAGATAAAAAATCTCTACTAAAACGCTGGAAGGGATTAAACAAGTACACCTTAAATCGTTGGATTGCTGAAATGAGGGAGCATAGAGAATTTAAGCAATTCATCATAAATCCTACTCATAAATTAGTTTTTATAAATCTTGATGGCTTTGAGGAGTTTTTACGATGGAAGCAACGAATAGCGGTCAAATAAAGGAAATCGTGCTATAATAGTAGATAGCTATTTATTCTACTAGAACTATTTCGGTTTTCTTTTTTATTTGAGAGGATGGAAGTATGTACTATAGAACAAGACAAACTAAGAAGGGAACTATTCTCTATGAAATAGGTGAGAAATACAGAGATCCTTTGACTGTTAAGTGGAAAAACGTTACTGTTTCTTACACAAAAAATACTAGTCGAGCAAGAAAACAAGCAGAGCGTGACCTTCAAGATAAGATAGCTGAAGCCATTGCTTTAACAGAAAACAGATATATATACCTGAAAAAATCCATACATTCGGTCAATTAAAGCAAAATTGGCTAGAATCGTGGTCTGTGTCCGTTAAATCTCAGACAGTGAAACGTGAAGAACTTGTCATCAAGCGGTTAGGTCAGATTATTGGAGATGATTACTTACTGAGTAAGATTACACCATTGTTGATAAAAAATAGCCTTTCAACCTATATGTCTAAGTACAATGCTTCACCGTCAACCATGACACATATAAAAAGCACTTGCAATAAGATCTTTAATCACGGCGTTCTATATAATATCATCGCTTATTCACCCATGACGGCGATTAAGTTGGATATACCACTTGAGAAAAAACGAGAGGCAAAAAGACGACGAGAAGCAAAATTTTTGGAAATCCATGAACTACATGCTTTCTTTGATACGTTGAGAAGACGTCGTAACCCAAGCTATTACGATTTAGCTATTGTGCTTTTATTTTCTGGAATACGGATTGGAGAAGCTGCGTTCACAGAGGAAGATTTTAATATGGAAACTGTTGTACTGACAATTGATAAGTCACTTCAATATCATGATTTGCGAGTCGAAAATTATTACTTTGATAGTACCAAGACCATTAACTCTGAACGACAAGTTGTTCTACCTAAAGTAGCATGTGAAGCTATTTTGAGAGCGATAGAACGCAGTAAAGAATTTGATTGCTACGCTGAAGCTAATCCTTGCCCAAGTTTTAAAACATCACCAAGTATTTTTAAAACAGAATATGGCTCACCGATTACTTCGCACTCATTTAGAGAAGTTTTAGCGAGAGTTGAAAAAGAATTAGTAGAAACCTGTGAAGAAAGATATGGTTTCAAGTGGAAAAAACATATTACACCACATTCTTTTAGGCACATGCACATTTCCTACTTGCAAAGTGAAGAGATGACTATTGCTATCTCAGATGTCATGGAGCGAGTAGGACATGCTAATTTTGAAACTACAATGGGTTATACCCATAAACTACCATCTGCTCAAGAACAAGCTCTGGAAACTCTAAATAAGTTTGCTCAAGAAAATGGATTTGAATTTAGACCAGTAATAAAGTGGTCTTGTAAATATTCTCCATTATTACAAGAAATAGTTGATGCGCATCTCTCTGAAGGAGAAATAGAGCTTGGAATAGATGAGTGCAGAAAAGTTATAGGTCTTGCACCGACCTATGCTCCAAGGCATATTGCATCACATATTTTGCCGAAAGTCCGACAAGATCTATCAAATATATACCATTCATTTGATATTATCGGAATTAAAAATAAACATAATAAAATGCAATCATACCGTTTGGTCTGGGATTAGTGTCCAACACTTGGTGACTTTTTGGTGACTCGCATGATTATTAAAAAACTAAGGGCTGAAAACCCTTATACGAAAGGATTTTACACAAATGGCAATTATTCAATGGTTTCCAGGGCACATGTCCAAGGCCCGCCGTCAGGTGCAAGAAAACCTCAAGCACGTTGATTTTGTGACGATTTTGGTCGATGCCCGTCTGCCCTTGTCGAGTCAAAATCCCATGTTGACAAAGATTGTTGGCGACAAGCCTAAATTATTGATTTTGAACAAGGCTGACCTAGCCGATAGCACGCGCACCAAAGAATGGCGTCAGCACTTTGAGTCTCAAGGCATTAAGACCTTGGCAATCAATTCTAAAGAGCAAGCCACGGTTAAATTGGTGACTGACGCAGCCAAGTCATTGATGTCTGAAAAGATTGAGAGACTAAGGCAGCGTGGCATTCAAAAAGAAACTTTAAGAACCATGATTATTGGTATCCCAAATGCTGGTAAGTCTACCCTTATGAACCGATTGGCAGGTAAAAAAATTGCTGTCGTTGGCAACAAACCAGGTGTTACCAAAGGACAACAGTGGCTCAAATCCAACAAAGTCTTAGAGATTTTAGACACACCAGGTATCTTGTGGCCTAAGTTCGAGGATGAGTTGGTTGGCTTGAAATTAGCTTTAACGGGTGCGATCAAGGATCAACTGTTGCCAATGGATGAAGTAACTATTTTCGGTCTTAATTTCTTTAAAGAACATTATCCTGAACGCCTACAAGAACGTTTTAAAGGAATGGATTTATCAGAAGAGGCCCCTGAAATCATTATAGACATGACTCAAAAACTTGGTTTTAGAGATGATTATGATCGTTTTTACAACCTGTTTGTCAAGGAAGTTCGTGACGGTCGCTTGGGTCGCTATACCTTAGACCTTGTTGAGGAAGATGATGGCAACCATTAAAGAGATTAAAGACCAGTTAGCAGAGATTTCGACTTTGGAAGATCCTCGCTGGTCTCTTTTGGCTGAGGATAAGCGAGCTGGCGTGCAAAAAGCCATCATTCAGAGACAAAAAGCAATTCAAGCTCAGCTAGATGAAGAGGCTCGTTTGGAGACTATGCTAACTTATGAGAAAGCTCTATATGCTCAGGGTTACCAGCTGATTGCAGGGATTGACGAAGTCGGCAGAGGACCTTTAGCTGGCCCAGTTGTGGCAGCCTGTGTGATTTTACCTGTTAATGAGAAGATTTCTGGGCTTAACGATTCTAAAAAAATTCCCAAGTCTAAGCATGAGGAAATTTACCAGCAAGTCATGACGAAGGCTCTGGCAGTTGGTGTTGGTATTATGGATAATGAGGTGATTGACCAGGTTAACATCTATGAAGCGACTAAGTTAGCGATGGTTGAGGCTATCAATGATTTGTCTAAAGATGGTCTTGTGCCTGATTATCTCTTGATAGATGCCATGACACTAGACCTTGATATTTCTCAAACATCTATCATTAAGGGGGATGCTAATTCCTTATCTATTGCAGCTGCTTCAATTGTTGCTAAGGTAACTCGGGATAAGATGATGGCTGATTTTGAGCAAGCCTTTCCGGGATACGGTTTTGCTCAAAACGCAGGATATGGCACAAAAATTCACCTAGAAGGCTTGGACAAATACGGAGTAACACCTATTCATCGAAAAACGTTTGAGCCAATCAAAAGCCTTATCTTAAAAAGGAGAGAATGAAACCAAAAATCTTAGCTTGGCTAGGATTTTTTCATGTTTTTCCGAATAAATAGGTGGAGGTTTAAGATGAACAACTTTGAATTGTATAAGCTAAAGCAAGCTGGATTGAGCAATCAGCATATTTTAAATATTCTTGACTATGAAGCCAAATACCAAAAATCCTTATCTCTAAGAGATCGTGCCGTGGTTTCCAAATGTCAGAAGCCGGTTATTTTTATGGAGCGTTACAAGGCTTTGGATAGCAAACAGTTACGGCAAGCCTTCTTAACCTTTCCTAGTATTTCCATACTAGATGATGACTACCCACTAGAACTTAAGGAAATTCACAATCCTCCTGTTTTGCTGTTTTATAAAGGCAATCTTGATCTGTTGCAAAAGGCTAAGTTGGCTGTGGTTGGTGCTCGTAGATGTAGTGATGTTGGCAGTAAGTCTGTTCGCAAGATTATCACGGAACTGGAAAATCGTTTTGTGATTGTCAGTGGTTTGGCGCGTGGTATTGATACAGCAGCTCATCTATCAGCCTTAAAAAATGGTGGGGCAAGTATAGGGATTATTGGAACAGGCTTAGATGTTTATTACCCTAAAGAAAACCAACGTTTGCAGGACTTTATGATGCAAAATCACTTGGTGATGTCAGAGTATGGCCCAGGAGAGCAACCTTTAAAATACCATTTTCCAGAGCGTAATCGTATCATTGCAGGACTGTGTCAAGGCATTGTTGTTGCTGAGGCTAAAATGCGCTCAGGTAGTTTGATTACTTGTGAGCGTGCTTTGGAAGAAGGCAGGGATATTTTTGCCATACCAGGCAACATTTTGGACGGTAAAACATCTGGTTGTTTACAGTTGATTCAAGAGGGTGCGAAGTGCATCACATCAGGCTTTGACATTAGTAATGAATATGCTTTTTAAATGACGTTCTCCTATAGGAAAAGTTTTTGATTGACACCAGCCAAAAAGCAGGTTATGATGTTATCAGTTTCAAAGAGGTTTTCATCGGTTAACCTTGGCTAATTTATCATAGGAAGTGTGTTTATGGCGACTGCTAAGGCAACAACATCAAAAACAAGTAATAAAACAAAGAAAAAGAAGGCTACACCCAAGAAAAACTTGGTGATTGTGGAGTCGCCTGCAAAGGCTAAGACCATTGAAAAATACCTAGGACGCAATTACAAGGTAGTGGCATCTGTTGGGCATATTCGTGACCTTAAAAAGTCAAGCATGTCCATCGATTTTGATAATAACTATGAACCCGAATACATCAATATCCGTGGCAAGGGACCCTTGATTAACGCGCTTAAAAAAGAAGCTAAAAATGCTAAAGAAATCTTTCTAGCAAGTGACCCGGACCGTGAAGGGGAAGCCATTTCTTGGCATTTGGCGCATATCCTCAATTTAGACCCAAAAGCCAAAAATCGCGTTGTGTTTAATGAGATAACCAAGGATGCGGTTAAAAATGCCTTTATTGAGCCCAGGGAAATTAACCAAGATTTGGTTGATTCACAGCAAGCTAGGCGGGTGCTTGATCGTATCGTGGGTTACTCTATTAGTCCTATCTTGTGGAAAAAGGTCAAAAAAGGCTTGTCAGCAGGGCGGGTACAATCTGTCGCCCTGAAGCTAATCATTGACCGTGAAAATGAGATCAAAGCCTTTAAGCCAGAAGAATATTGGACGATTGATGGGACTTTTAAAAAAGGCACTAAGAAATTCCAAGCTGCTTTTTACGGGCTTGATGACAAGAAACTCAAATTAGCCAGTCAAGATGACGTTAAGATGGTCTTGTCACGCCTCAAGGGTGATGATTTCCAAGTGGATAAGGTCGAGAAAAAAGAGCGTCGTCGAAATGCCCCTCTGCCTTACACCACGTCATCCCTTCAGCAAGACGCCGCTAACAAACTTAATTTTCGGACGCGTAAGACCATGATGGTGGCTCAGCAGCTTTATGAGGGGATCAGCTTAGGAAAAACAGGACATCAAGGTCTTATCACCTATATGCGTACGGATTCTACTCGGATCAGCCCTGTAGCACAAAACGAGGCCGCTGATTTTATCACAGAGCGTTTTGGACGTCAATACGCCAAGCATGGTGCCAAAGTTAAAAATGCTGCCGGAGCTCAAGATGCTCACGAGGCCATTCGCCCATCGTCGGTCCAGCATACGCCAGAGGCTATCGCCAAATACCTTGATAAGGATCAGTTAAAACTTTATACTTTGATTTGGAATCGTTTTGTGGCATCACAGATGACCGCAGCGGTCTTTGATACGGTCAAAATCACCCTCTCTCAAAATGGTGTTATCTTTACTGCAAATGGAAGTCAAGTGAAGTTTGATGGTTACCTAGCCATTTACAATGATTCGGACAAAAATAAGCTGTTGCCCGACATGCTAGAAGGTGATACCGTCAAAAAAGTGCTAACCACACCAGAACAGCATTTCACCCAGCCCCCAGCCAGGTATTCAGAGGCGACGTTGATCAAAACCTTGGAGGAAAACGGTGTGGGTCGCCCATCAACCTACGCCCCAACTTTAGAAACCATTCAAAGGCGTTATTATGTCAAACTAGCAGCTAAACGCTTTGAACCCACAGAACTGGGTGAGATTGTTAATGCCTTGATTGTGGCCTTTTTCCCCGATATTGTCGATGTTGCTTTTACAGCTGCCATGGAAGCCCGTCTTGACGAGGTTGAAATCGGAAAAGAAGAGTGGCAGAAGGTCATTGATCAGTTTTACAAGCCTTTTGAGAAGAAATTGACCAAGGCTGAAGACGAAATGGAAAAAATCCAGATTAAGGATGAGCCTGCAGGCTTTGACTGTGAGGTCTGTGGCTCACCAATGGTCATTAAGTTAGGGCGTTTTGGGAAATTCTACGCTTGTAGTAACTTCCCAGAGTGCCGTCACACCAAGGCAATCACTAAAGAAATCGGTGTCCCCTGCCCTATCTGTGAAAAAGGGCAAGTCATCGAGCGCAAAACCAAGCGTAACCGCATTTTTTATGGTTGCGACCGTTATCCAGAGTGTGACTTTACCTCGTGGGATATTCCCGTTGGGCGAGCTTGTCCAAAATCAAGCGATTTCTTAGTTGAGAAAAAAGTCCGTGGTGGCGGTAAGCAAGTCATCTGTAGTAGTGAAACCTGTGATTATAAAGAAGCAGTGGTTAAATAAACCCAATAGAGGCTGGAACACATGTTCTAGCCTCATTTTTTTATCTCAAAAATGAGCAAGAAAGCCTGCTAAATCAAGGGTCTTGAAAAAAATCAAAAAAACCGAGCAAAATACTTGACAAATCGGGGGGGGGGGGGGGGGTATAATAAAGAATGTCTATATAGACGTAAAATAAGGATTTCAAAAGAAACGGAGACACTATGACAAAACAACATCTCTCAAAACGCATCACCCTTCTATCTGCCCTTGCCTTGGCAAGTGTCAGCTTAGCAACGACTGATCTTCATACAGTACATGCTGACGAAGCCGTCGCAAGTGCTGAAAGCACCAGTGGTAGGACCAGCCTATCTCCTAATCTGGTCACAACGGTCGAAGAAGCAGAAAAAAAGACCATCACTGAAAAGCCAGAATATACCATTACATCAACAGTTGGGACAAGTAACTATGGCAAGGTAGAGCTACACACAGATAGTCAAGGAAATGCAGCAGTTTCTACAGAATATCAGTACTTTGAGAATGCTGGGGACAACTATCCAGAACTCATAACAGACCCTAACTCTACTAGACGTCTACCAGAATCTTTTTATAAGTACGATTATGATAGTGCTACTGCTCCTTCAGACACAAGTGTGCCCTTCTATAAATTTGAAAAGCATCTCATTGTAGACCTTGACAAACCCAAGTCCTATGTCAATGACCCTAGTAGTCAAACCACTGAGCAGGTTGTTTATTACAAACCACGAACTGAAGAAAGTCGGTTTATAAAAAAAGAGAAACTAGAGATTCTAAAAGCTACTTATCCAGTAGTTGAAACTTGGTATTATAAACCTAAACTTAGTGAGCTAGTTAGATTTTATTTAGGAAAAGATGATGAAGTAAAACGTTATAGTGTGGCTGGTGCAGTAGATGGAGACGTAGAAATTTTTGAATTACTTGATAAAAAATCGGGTGATACCACTGCCACAAACCTCGAACAGTATGCCAATAAATACCGCTTTGTGGACTATGCGATCGACCATCATGATAAAAAGATCATCGCCAAAGTCATCTACTTTAATGATGATAAAAAAGTATCCGATTCACCAGTAGTTACTAACCCAGCTACTCCAACTCCACAACCGACAGTGCCAGCTCCTCAACCTGAAACCGATAAGGCTGTCAAGAAAGAGTTTACCGATCCTAAAACAGGGATCAAGGTGGCTTTGGGCACAGGCGAAACCATCGATGCGGCAGGGCTAAAAATCCAGCATATTGAGCCGTCATCAGCGAGCGTTCCACAAACCTTGCGTCACTTAGACTTTGACTTGTTTGATATTGAAGTCGTTGATAAGGAGGCTAAGGATTTAGACATCACCAAGCCTGCGATCGTGACGATTCCGGCTGATGCTGGTAAAACTGTAGCAGAGGTTGTTTACCTGCCAAATGATACGCAAAAAGTAACCCTAGCTTTTACTGAAAAAACCGTTACTATTGATGGTCGTCAGCAAAAAGTGGTTGTCTTTGAAGCACCACATTTTAGCCAGTACGCTCTTGTCTACAAAACTAAAGCGACAAGTAACACAACAACGCCAACAGTCACTAGCACAACAGCAACTAAGCCAGTTAAACCAGTGACCTCAATCAACCAACCTAACCAAGCGACGCAAACCGCATCAGTCACCTCATCTCTAAACGCTGACAAGCCAGAAGTGACCCTTGGCAATCAAAAGGCCGCAGCTAAAGCTGAACAAGCCTACCAAGCCCCAACGGCACTTGATCAGACAGATGTTTCCAAAGCCAAAACCCTACCAAACACAGGTTCACACACAGGACTCGCCATGAGTCTGATGGGTAGCTTCCTAGTAGGCGCAGCGGCCATGGTCATCAAACGCCAAAAAAACTAACCTTCCTTACTCAGCAAAGTGATTTTTCATGAGTAGAAGGTTAAACTAAACAATTAGCTACAAAATAAGCTCACCATCAAATGACCTTAATCATGTGATGCTGAGCTTTTTTAAGTGTTTAGAGGATTATCGTTAATCTCTAGGCTTTTTTAGCTAGAAAGAAATTTCTAGCTTGTGGTGACATCATGAGAAATAAAGCCACCAATACCAGAGATAGGGTTGCTAGACCGGCGATGCCATTAACGCTGATAGAGTAAAGGATCGGTGACATGCCCTTAGGAGCGTAAGATCCCCAAAAAATAACTCCTGCGACAAAGTGCCAGAAATAGCGAACGCCGACAGCTAGTAAGCTAGCTAATACTCCTAGGCTAAGGGCTTTCTTAGTTTGGTTTAAGCGAAGAGCTGACTGGAAAGAGTTTGCAAACGTTCCTGCTAAGCCCATAGAGACAAAGGCAACGATATACTCGATCAGCACTTGTGAGAAAGCGAGATAGTAGACTTTCCCGAGTAGAAAGTGCATCAGACCCCATAATAGACCAGCTAGTAAGCCATACTTGAGACCGCGACGAAGGGCAAACACAACCAATGGTATGGCCCCAAAAGAAGGGGTAAACCAGCTGGCAAAGTCAGGAACAAAAGACAAGGTCATGGCAAGCGCAGCAAAGATAGCAGCTTCAACGAGGGCAGTGAGGTTTTTGGACATAAAAAGACTCCTTTCCAAAGAAGAAAGGGAGTCTTATCCTGCTCATAATGACACAATTCCTACGCTGGTACTAACCAGATCAGGTCGGTAAGGATTCCACGAATGTGGTCTCAGCCTAAAGGCACTCCCTTGTGGTATTTAGTTAGTAGGTAGATGTTAGAAAACTACCGGTACACACAGTTTAGCTTAAAAGAAAGCTTTTGTCAAGACTATTTTGAGATCATTTTTAACCTCGA
>NZ_JBLOJV010000028.1:0-22447 GCF_047785705.1 Streptococcus pluranimalium | reverse complement strand
GAAAGAAAGCATTCGGGATAGTTTACACAATCTACTTGGGTTTTGCCCCCCCCCCTTGAAAGGGAAAGGTTTCTTGTATGAAAAAAGTTATTGCGACAGAAATAGGAATAAGGAAATTGATACAATAGAATACAATGAAAGCCTTGGAATGAGCTGTTTCCAAGGCTTTTTTCTTGTCTAATGGTATAAGTGAATAGTTGTTAAAGTGGTTGTTTTTTATTGAGACACCCTTGATTGGTATATCGTTAAAAGGTAAAGAATGATTTCACTTATTGTTTGTTGACTAGTTTATCAAAATGGTCAGTGTAATGTAATTTTAACTTGTCTTCACCTAAAATATCAAGCACTTGTATGGCCTGTTTCATCTTTTCAATTCCAGTACCTGATTGGCGCTTAAATTCAAAGTAACCTGTTGCATAGAGAAAAACTGTCTGTTCATAGAAGTTTAATTCATCATCTAATAATGGTTTTATCTCATCAATTAAATAGAAGCAATTAGAAAATTCTTCCTTATCTATGCTAAGAATGAAACAATTTATAGCAAGCTGAGAGACGATCCGCTTATTGGTTTTATTCAGAGTTGAGTAAATGTAGTTGTTTAATATCTCTTTAGTCAATAAGAAGTAAGTGTTGTAGTTAATTGTGCGTACACAGTTACCTAATAAAATAATTTCATAGTAGCTCCATTTTTCAACTTTGAAAAGATAATCTGTCAGTTGAAGAAGCTCTTCATCTGATGGAATGATGCTCGAATCCATTGTGTGTAAAATGGATTTTACCATTGTTTTTTCAAAAGAATTTAAAGTGTAATTTGAGGAATCAGAAAGTAGAGATTGTATATTATTGATGTTTTGTGATGAATATTGCTTACGAATGTACTGTACCAGGTTAGCAAATGATTCGGAATTGGCATAGTCTTCATCATGTAAAATAAGAAACTCATCTAAAGTAATGTGTAATTTGTCTAAAATATTGATGAGCCGAATACATGATATCTCTGATTCTCCACGCTCAAAACGAGAGATTTGCGATTTTGACAGGTGTTCATCTGCTAAAGCACTGAGACTGACCTGCTTTCCTTTACGAACTTTTCTAAGTGTGATACCAAGTTTTGATTTCATAATTTTCCCATTTTCCCAACAACAAATTGATTTCATTTTATTTATTGTACAATAAATAAAAGTTGAAAGGAAGTCCAAAGATGAAAATGTAATAGCTGTAGAAGAAATGGAATAAAAGTAGCTAAAAAAGCTGGTATGTTTGCAGTCATGATACCTGATTTAGTAGATCCAGATGATAATATTAGAAATGAAGCAGATTTGGTTATAAACTCTTTGCTAGATGTAACAAATTTAATTTTAGAGTAAGAAGTGGGGGGAAGAAAATGGTTGTAGTTTTTATTAATCATTATTCAGAAAAAACGATTGATTATAGGAAAATATTTGAAGGAATAGACAAAGAAATTTTATTTATTACTAGAACAAAGCATAAGGACAATTTCAAGGATATATTTCCAAATAGGATGGTTTTTGATTCACTAGATAATGGAGATGAAGTCGAAAAAGCTTTAGAAGAGATTCATGCTCAAGAAGAAATCGAATCGATTGTCGTCTCATATGAGTTTGATATTGAACGCTTTGCAAAACTGAGAGAGAAGTTACACATAAAAGGGCAATCATTTTTGAGTGCAATCCAGTTTAGAGATAAATCAAAAATGATTGAGCAAGTAAAAGATGCTGTTAAAGTACCCAATTATGAAGTTGTCAATTCAAAAAGTGACATTATCGATTTTGCAGAGAAACAGTTTTATCCAATCATTATCAAGCCAATTGATGGTGCAGGAAGTGTAGGTTTTCAGAAATTTAATTCGTTAGATGAAATTGTCAACTATATTGATAATAATACTGCATATCCACTATTAGCAGAAACGTTTATTAGTGGGAGCATGTATCATACTGACGGTATATTTGAAAATGGCGAGATAAAACTATTTAGTTGTTCACTATATTATAATGATTGTCACGTTAATGATAATGCTATTGGTTCTGCTTTGGTTGATGAGGATACAGAACTTTTTGTTCGAATGCGAAAGGAAACTTATAATGTTTTGAAAAGCTTGAAAACCCCTGAACATGCAATTGCTTTTCATAGTGAATTTTTTTAACACCTTCTAATGATATTGTTTTTTGTGAGATAGGCTCTAGAGTGGGAGGAGGGAGAATAAACGATGTAATCTATCACAAACAAGGTGTCGATATTCTTTCGGAAAGTATTAGAGCACAATGTGATAAGTTATATTCATTTGATGTTGAAAAAATCAGAAAATCTAACAAGAGTTATGGCTTTATGCTATTTCCTCCCCGAAAAGGAACATTGATTTCGATTAATAAAGATGTTCCATTTGATTGGGTGGTGAGCTTTGATATTAGAGAAAATAAAATTGGTCAAACTCTAAAAAGCAGTGAGACGAGCGTTTCTGAGATTGCTAGTGCTATTGTCGAAGGAGAGTGTATGAATGATGTTTTTAATAAATTGCAATTACTGAGTGATTGGCTAGAAAAAAATATAGTGTGGGACTTTTTGGTATAAATCCCATGTTCCAATGATATCTAAAAAGACAAAGTGAGTATAATATGAAAAATAAGAATACGATTAATTTAGTCAGTAGTAGGAGTATATCTAAAATAGGAGATATCATGTTTGATTTTGCCAATAATACTTTTCTTGCTGGTTTAAATCCAACCTCCCTATCACTGGTTGCAGTATATCAATCATTAGAAAGTGTGATAGGTGTTCTATTTAATTTATTTGGAGGAGTAATTGCGGATAGGTTCAAGCGGAAAAGAATTATTATTTCTACCAATATCTTATGCGGCCTTGCCTGCATCGTCCTTTCATTCATTTCGAGAGAGCAATGGCTTGTTTATGCGATTGTCATCACCAATGTTATTTTAGCTTTTATGAGTGCTTTTTCTGGACCATCCTATAAAGCTTTTACGAAAGAAATTGTGAAAAAGGATAGTATCTCCCAACTTAACTCGTTGCTAGAAACAACGAGTACTGTAATCAAAGTAACAATTCCTATGGTAGCGATTTTCTTATATCAGTTACTTGGGATACATGGTGTCTTATTATTAGATGGTTTCTCATTTCTCATTGCTGCGTCGCTGATTTTCTTTATTGTACCCATTAATGAAGAAGTAGTCACAAAGGAGAAAATGACCATAAGTGGCGTCTTTAATGATCTAAAAATAGGATTCAAGTATGTTTATAACCATAAGCCAATTTTGATGATTATCCTTCTTTCTGCTATGGTTAGCTTTTTCCTATCAGCCTATAATTTGTTACTACCATATAGTAATCAAATGTTTGGAGAAATGTCGTCGGGACTTTATGGAACTTTTTTAACAGCGGAAGCAATTGGTGGATTTGCTGGAGCAATATTAAGTGGTTTTGTCAACAAATCGTTATCAAGTAAACGTTTAATGCTCTTTTTAGCATTATCTGGTTTGATGTTAATGTTAGCGACTCCGCTTTATTCAGTGTTTCACAACGGTTTTATATTGGCCATTTCTCCAGCATTATTTAGCTTGTTTCTTTCCATTTTTAATATCCAATTTTTCTCTATTGTTCAAAGAGATGTCGATAATGAGTTTCTTGGAAGAGTCTTTGGCATCATCTTTACAGTAGCTATTCTTTTTATGCCAGTTGGTATCGGTTTTTTCTCGGTGGTTTTAAATCCTAATAACACCTTTAATCTTTTTATTATTGGTGTATTTATCACTATGCTATCGCTGGTATTTGGAACCTTATTTAAAAGGTATCATATGAATTAAAGAATATTATTAAGGCAGAGCAGCCTTATCACCTTAACCTTCAAAATGCTCTACAGATTGATTTATAGTAGACAAGGGCGTGTCAATTCGGCACGTCCTTTTTTAGCTTATCTATGTTATAATGAAAGAAGTTATATTAGGATTTGAGTTGCACACCCCACTCGGGTTTTGCACCCCCTTGAAAGGGAAAAGGTTAGATTGTATGATTAAATTGATAGCAACAGATATGGATGGTACTTTTTTAAGGGCTGATGGTTCTTATGATAAGGAGCGATTTGCCAGGCTGTTGGATCGATTAAGAGATGCCGGCTATTTATTTGTGGCCGCTAGCGGCAGGTCCTTATTAACCTTGAAAGAATTGTTCCAAGGGTTTGAGCACCAGATGGCTTTTATCGCTGAAAATGGCTGTATTGTCGAGTATGATGGTCAGATTTTGTTTGAAACAAAGCTCTCACCTGAGGATTACGGTTTGATTTTAGATGAGTTGGACAATCATCCAGACTGTCAAGGCTATCTTTTGTCTGGGATCAAGGGTGCCTATCTCCCTCTGACATCGTCAGAAGAGTATGTCAGGTTGGCGAGTCATTTTTACGCTAATGTCCAAAAAGCTGGCTTAACCTCTGTCGCAGATAGCATTGTTAAAGTATCGGCTCACTGTCGCTATGACAAGGTTCATGATCTCGTTGCTCTGCTCAATGCTAGATTGCCTCACTTTCGGGCGGTGGTGACAGGATTTGATGGGTTTGACGTTATTCCTGCGGCTTATAACAAGTCCACAGCCTTAGCCTTGCTTTGTGAGACCTTAAACCTTTCCGCAGAGGTCGTTTATGCTTTTGGGGATAATCATAATGACCTTGAGATGCTTGCTTTTGCAGGGACAGCTATTGTCCCCGACAATGCCATTGAAGCGGCTAAGCAACTAGCGACTGAAGTGATCGGGGATCATAGTACAGATGCTGTCTTGACTTATTTGGAAAGTTTGGTTAGTGATGACAAAGATTAGACTGGTGGCTTTAGACTTGGATAACACGCTTTTGGATGACTACAAAAACATCTCAAAAGCCAACAAAGAAGCTATTCAAAAGGCGATTGATTTGGGTGTCAAGGTTGTCATTACCACAGGTCGTCCTCTTAGGGCGATTGATCATATCTTAAAGGAGCTGGGACTTAATCATTCAAAGGGCTACAGCGTGACCTTTAATGGTGGGTTGATTCAGCGCAATGATGGTTATCTTTTAGCTCAAGAAAGCTTATCCTATGAGCAAGTAAGCTACCTCTATCAACACTTATCTTCTCTAGATTTGCCAGTTGATATCTTAAGTCATGGAACAGTCTATAGCTTATCAAGGCCTGGACGCCCTTCTCGCTATCCAGAGGCTAATCCGTCATTGACCTTTAAGACGCTAAAGGATTTTACTGATTTGCCCAAAAATCTAGTCTACAATAAAGTAGTGGTTGTGACAGATGAGGCGTTTTTAGAGGATAAGATCAAGGCAATGACTGCCCTGATAGGCAGCGAATTCGAAGCTTTTAAATCACGAGAAATCATTTTTGAAATCATGCCTAAAGGGGTGCACAAAGCCTCTGGTTTAGCAAAATTATGCCAAGTGCTTGAAATTAATCCTCAATGTGTCATGGCAGTTGGTGATGAAGAAAACGACGTGACCATGATTCGTTGGGCAGGACTAGGTGTTGCGATGCACAATGCCTCTCCTCTTGTTAAAGAGGTAGCAGATGTGGTGACAACCAAGGATCACAACCATTCAGGAGTGGCTGAGGCCATTGAAAAATACGTATTAGGTGGAGGATAACATGGGATTATTTGAGCGATTATTTGGAAAAAAAGACAAAGTAAAAGAGTCAGACAGAATAGATCAGCAGACTTCTGAAGCAGTTGAGAGTATCCAGGAAGCCTTTTCCGATGACCTTTCTAAAGAAAAGCATCAATCTTCTGAAAAGGACTTTGTTGAGCAAGTGGCTTCTGCTTTGGATGATACTGAGACACAAAGTGAGAAGGCTTTAGAGTCTGAACAACAAAAAGAGCCAGCAGAGGAATCCTTAGGCTCCTATGTTAAGGAGTTTGAGTCCGCTACTGAGACTGCAACTTTGAGTCATAGCGAGCGATCCTCTCAACCAATGGCAAGTGCCAATAGTCTCTCTCCCTCAGCATTGTCAGAAAGCCCAAGCCATGAGGGAGATAGTTCTTTTGAATCCCAAAATAGCCCTCGTTTTGAGTCATTGATGGCAGATTATTATGCTAAAAAAGCTGCTGTTGCAGCAGCTGCAGAGCGAGGTGAAAGCATTGAACTAGAGGCTGTTTCAACCCGTCAAGCCCAAGAATCATCTACAGATAGTATCCCTTTTGACACACTCGAAAATGGTGAAACGACAGAAGAAAAATATAGCCGCAGTCTCAAAAAAACGAGAACAGGCTTTGCAGCTCGTCTTAATGAGTTTTTTGCCAATTTCCGAACAGTCGATGAAGCCTTTTTTGAAGAATTAGAAGAACTGCTGATTTTGTCTGATGTCGGTGTCACCGTTGCCACTCAGCTGACAGAGGATTTACGACAAGAAGCACGTCTTGAAAAGGCTAAAAAGCCAGAGGATTTGCGACAAGTTGTCATCGAAAGGTTAGTGGCTATTTATGAAAAAGATGATCGCTATCATGAGGCCATAAACTTCCAGGATGGCTTGACAGTCATGCTTTTTGTCGGTGTCAATGGTGTTGGTAAAACCACCTCAGTTGGAAAATTAGCCTACCAATACAAACAAGAGGGCAAGAAAGTGATGCTGGTTGCAGCAGATACCTTCCGTGCTGGAGCAGTGGCCCAGCTTGTTGAGTGGGGACGTCGGGTTTCAGTACCAGTCGTGACTGGACCTGAAAAAGCAGATCCTGCCTCAGTGGTGTTTGATGGAGTGGAACGTGCCGTTTCAGAAGGTATTGATGTCCTAATGATTGATACGGCAGGCCGTCTACAAAACAAAGACAATCTCATGAAAGAACTGGAGAAAATAGGACGCATCATCAAGCGCGTGGTCCCAGAGGCTCCACATGAAACGCTTCTGGCACTGGATGCCTCAACAGGTCAAAATGCTCTTAGCCAAGCTAAGGAATTTTCGAAAATAACACCTCTAACGGGTCTTGTTCTAACCAAAATTGATGGAACAGCCAAGGGTGGTGTGGTTCTAGCGATTCGACAAGAACTGGATATTCCTGTTAAGTTGATCGGTTTTGGCGAAAAAATCGATGATATTGGACCATTTAACTCAGAAGACTTTATGAGAGGCCTCTTAGAAGGTTTGATCTAATAGTCTTTAACAACCCAAAGGAGACGTTATTATCTTGATGACCTTGTGCTCTTTCTTGAGTATCAATGGTTACTCTATCAAAAAGCCCATCTCAAAAGCAATTTGCTTTTGAGATGGGCTTTGTTTTAAGTGGCTGTCTTTTGTTTGTAAAGGTAAATGGGAATTCCTAAACTTGTTAAAAGGATACCAATTAGGGCTAGTGAGAATTGATTTTTTAAGGTCAGTATCAGAATAAAGATCCCTCCGATAGTGGCAATGATTGGGACTATTGGGTAAAAAGGAACCTTATAGGGACGTTTGAGTTCTGGTTCAGTGTGTCGTAATCTCATCACTGCAAGAAAGACAAGAGTGTAAAAAATCCAGATAACAAAAACCAGCATATCTGTTAGGGTATTAAAGCCACCCAAGCAAATCATAATTACTGCGATCAGAGCTTGTGACCATCCTGCAATGTGAGGAACTTTATGTTGGTTTAATCGCGCGATTTGTTTTGAAAAAGGAAGCATGTTTTCGAGAGCCAGGGTATAAGGCAGTCGCATTCCGGTCATGGTATAGCCATTGATTGTTCCATAAACAGAGATTAAGATCCCGATGGTAATCAGCTTGCCTCCCATTGGCCCGAAATAGTATTGTGCGACCTGCATAGCTGCAGCATCATTGCCAGCAAGCTCATGAATAGGCATGGCTTTTAGATAGGCAAAGTTGATCAATCCATAAACAATCATGACTCCTAGCATTCCAAGGCCGATGGCTTTAGGAAGATCACGAGCAGGCTGTTTAAGCTCACCTGCAATATTGCCGACATGAATCCAGCCATCATAAGCAAACATCGTTGCCAAAAGACCTGAACCAAGTGCTGTGATCAGTCCACCAGTCTGGCTTCCAGCCTCAATAGGAAAAAGACTGATAGTGACATTAGCATCTGCAAATAAGCCAAAAATGATAATAGCCATTATAGGAATGAGCTTAGCGACAAGGGTTGTAGACTGCATGGCACCACTGGCTTTGTTGCCTAAAAAGTTAATCAAAGTCAGAGATAAGGTAGCCATAATGGCTACTGGGATGGTTAGGCTTGCTGAGAGACCAAAAAGATTTTTAATCTGAGTGGCAAAAATGATAGACAAAGCCGCAATAGTCGCTGGGAAATAGACTGTGATTTGTGCCCATCCCAGTAAAAAAGCAGGGCATTTGCCATAAGCTCTCTCGATATAGCGTATCATGCCACCTGTTTCAGGAATAGCCGCTGCAAGTTCAGCACCAGTCAGACCGCCACAAAGTGAGATAATGCCCGCTAAGAGCCAAACAAATAAGTGAAGACTACTTGCGCCTGTGGCACTCGATACACTAGCTGCCTTGAAAAAAACACCTGCTCCAATAACGGTTCCCATAACGGTTGATAGTGCAGGAAAGAAAGTCATCGTTCTCTCAAAGTCATCTTGCTGTTTATGAGATTCAGCATTAGCATGATTGGTTTTCGACATGGGAAAATCCTCCAAAGTTAAGTTAGTAGATCATCCTCATTATTAAAAAGTCAGACGATACTATAGTATAACTTAATCATGAAGAGATACAAAGAAGATTGTCTCACAAAAAGAGCCATCTATTTGCTGCTGATTTAGAGTGATTTCATACATCTTAAAAGCTTTTCATCTTCTTTCTAGTCCTTGCCTTATTTTTTTGATAGAAGTGAGGGTTTAGGATTTACCCAAAAGCCTCTTGAAGAAACTTTTTTTAGGGTTTTTAGTCTCAGGTTCAGTTGATTTTTCTTCAAGCAAGGTTAGTAGATCCGTTTCTGAGCGATTGACAGCATGGTCGGTCAGTATAATGACACCAAATGGTGATGTTGACTGTTTGTCATCGATAATGGTTGCTGAAATACCGCTATCTTTGGCTATTTTCAGCAAGGTGAGCTGCTTGTCATCGTTTACTTTGGAAGAAATAATAACTTTTAGAGCATTGTTTGCAATCATTTCCTTGTTCAAAGCAGTGGAGAAGAGCTCGAGTATCTTTTTATGGGTCATATCTTCTAGCTTGATTGAAACCAAGACTCGCTCCCCAAAGGTACCAAGATAATAACGTTGCTCATCGGGATTCAAAACGCGATTTCCTGCGGCGCGTTCCACAATTTTTTGATTCAGATCAGACATAGTAAACTCCTTAAATCATATTATGGTAGTTATTATACTATAAATTTAGGGCTTCTTTTAGTTTTTCGCTAAGGATTGGTTTTGATTTGAAGAAAGTTTGATATTGTGGTATTATTAACATATAAACTATTTAAACTTATAAGGAGACTATTATAATGTCAATTATTACTGATGTTTACGCTCGCGAAGTCCTTGACTCACGCGGTAACCCAACACTTGAAGTTGAAGTATACACTGAATCAGGTGCATTCGGCCGTGGTATGGTGCCTTCAGGAGCATCTACTGGTGAGCATGAGGCTGTTGAACTCCGTGATGGTGACAAATCTCGTTACCTTGGTCTTGGTACTCAAAAAGCTGTTGACAACGTAAACAACGTTATCGCAGAAGCGCTTATCGGTTATGATGTACGCGACCAGCAAGGGATTGACCGTGCGATGATTGCACTTGATGGTACTCCAAACAAAGGCAAACTTGGTGCGAATGCCATTCTTGGTGTTTCTATCGCTGTTGCACGTGCGGCTGCTGATTACCTTGAAATTCCACTTTACAGCTACCTTGGTGGCTTCAACACGAAAGTTCTTCCAACGCCAATGATGAATATCATCAATGGTGGTTCTCACTCAGACGCTCCGATTGCTTTCCAAGAGTTTATGATTGTACCAGTTGGTGCGCCAACCTTCAAAGAAGCACTTCGTTGGGGTGCAGAAGTTTTCCATGCCCTTAAAAAGATTTTAAAACAACGTGGACTTGTAACTGCTGTTGGTGACGAAGGTGGCTTTGCTCCTAAATTTGAAGGTACTGAAGACGGTGTTGAAACTATCCTTAAAGCGATTGCAGCTGCTGGTTATGAAGCCGGTGAAAATGGGATTATGATTGGTTTTGACTGCGCCTCATCTGAGTTTTACGATAAAGAGCGTGGTGTTTATGACTATGCTAAGTTTGAAGGAGAAGGCGGAGCAGTTCGTACGTCAGCCCAACAAATTGACTACTTAGAAGAATTGGTCAACAAGTATCCAATCATCACTATCGAAGATGGTATGGATGAAAATGACTGGGATGGTTGGAAAGCTCTTACACAACGTTTGGGCAAACGTGTTCAATTAGTTGGTGATGACTTCTTCGTAACAAACACTGACTACCTTGCACGCGGTATCAAAGAAGAAGCAGCAAACTCAATCCTTATCAAAGTTAACCAAATCGGTACTTTGACAGAAACTTTTGAAGCGATTGAAATGGCAAAAGAAGCTGGTTACACAGCTGTTGTTTCACACCGTTCAGGTGAAACAGAAGACTCAACAATTGCTGATATTTCAGTTGCAACGAATGCTGGTCAAATCAAGACAGGATCATTGTCACGTACTGACCGTATCGCAAAATACAACCAATTGCTTCGCATTGAAGATCAACTTGGTGAAGTTGCAGAGTACAAAGGTCTTAAATCTTTCTACAACTTGAAAAAATAATAGCGATTATAGCTAACTAAAAAGAGTCGATTAATCGGCTCTTTTTGGTAGCATCAAAACAATAAGATAGAGAAAGAGGTTTTTATGTTATATCCCAATTTATTAGACCGTTTTTTGACTTATGTGAAAGTCAATACACGTAGTAATCCATCTAGTCAGTCCACTCCTAGTACCCAAAGTCAAGTGGATTTTGCCCTCACTATTTTGAAGCCGGAGATGGAGGCGATTGGTTTAGAAAATGTTCATTATCTGGAATCAAATGGCTATATCGTAGGTACTTTGCCTGCCAATTCTGATAAGTTTAAGTATCGGATTGGTTATATTGCTCATATCGATACAGCTGATTTTAATGCTGAGGGTGTCAATCCTCAAATCATTGACCACTATGACGGTGGCGATATTGCCTTAGGAGATTCAGGGTTTACCTTGTCTCCGATAGATTTTCCTAATCTAAAGCATTATCATGGACAAACCTTGATCACGACAGATGGGACAACGCTTTTGGGAGCAGATGATAAGTCTGGTATTGCTGAGATTATGACAGCTATTGAGTATTTAACGAGTCATCCAGAGATTGAGCATGGGGAGATTCGTGTTGGTTTTGGACCCGATGAGGAGATCGGCATCGGTGCTGATAAATTTGATGTGGCAGATTTTGATGTGGATTTTGCCTATACCGTGGATGGTGGGCCTCTTGGAGAATTGCAGTTTGAGACCTTTAGTGCTGCTGCAGCGGAGATTGCCTTTAAAGGAAGAAATGTACATCCAGCGACCGCCAAAGATCGTATGGTCAATGCTTTTCAGCTAGCGATTGATTTTCATAATGCTCTGCCAGCTTCTGATCGTCCAGAATTGACCCAAGGCTACCAAGGTTTTTATCATTTGCATGACTTGAGCGGTGCTGTTGAGGAGGCGCACAGTTCCTATATTATTCGTGATTTTGATCGTGAGGCTTTTGAGCATCGTAAGCAGGTCATTCTTGATATCGCTGCTAAAATGAATCAGGCATTAGGTCAGGAGCGTGTTTTGGTTGCTTTGAAGGATCAATACTATAACATGCGTCAAGTGATTGAAAAAGATATGACCCCTGTCACCTTGGCTAAGGAAGTTATGGAGAGCCTAGCCATTAAGCCTATCATTGAGCCTATTCGTGGTGGGACGGATGGCTCAAAGATTTCTTTTATGGGGATCCCAACTCCTAATATCTTTGCTGGTGGTGAAAATATGCACGGTCGTTTTGAATTTGTTAGTCTTCAAACGATGGAGAAGGCAGTGTCTGTCATTATTGGTATATCAACTTATAATCAGTAGTTTTTTGAAAGATTTCTGAAAGTATGGTAAAATAACCTTGGGGGTTATGGTTTATGATTACAATTTTTGGTAAAGTTAGATACCACTGGCAACCTGAATTATCATGGCTTTTAATTTATTGGTCCTTAACAATCGCACCTATATTTATCGGTTTGGCATTGCTTTTTGAGCGAAGAAATGTCTCCTTTGCCTTCTTTTTCTTATTTGCTTTATTCTTGATACTCTTAGGGGTTGGCTTGCACCGCTTCTTTATTATCGGACAAGGTGATCAGCTAAAGATTGTTTCGATGGATGTCTTCAAACCCCAAAGTGTCCCTATCTCAAGCATCTCAAAGATTGAGGTGAACAAACTGAGCATCACACTTCTATTTGGAGACACGACAAAAAAACGCAGATTTTACATGCGTAAATGGCCTAAAAAATATTTTTTGGATGCTTTAGCTGTCAATCCCTATTTTCAAGGGGAAGTTGAACTGATGGATAACTTCATAGAACTCGATTATTTTGAGGCCTATAAAGATAACCAAGCCACTAAAGTGTCAAAGCTTTAGTTGGACAGTTTTTGACCGCTGTCAGAGTTGCCAAATCATTATCTGGAAATTCTGCCACTAAGGCATCACTATCTGCGAATCTCACAATACCATTATCATGATAGTCAAAAACAGTCGAATAAGTCTGGCAAAGGCCACAAGCGATACATTTTTCTGGAATAAGTGATACTTTCATAGTATTATTGTAATATGATTTAAACGATTTAACAAGGGGGAAATCATGGCAAAGAAACCATGGGAATTTAAACTTTTTGAAACCAAAAAAAACACTGCTAGACAAAGGTCTCGTAGAGCTAAAAATAATGGCTTTTTAACCACGCCACTATTAACAGGTTTGTTGAGTTTCTTTTTCTTAGTTGTTGTTGGTATTTTAGTGTTTGTTTTTTACACGTCAAGTGGGGGTAGTGATGAGAGTAAGGCCACAACAAACTTTTACCACTCCTCACAAACGGACAGTCAAAAAGATAAGTCTTCTCAAAAAGACACCAAAAATACCAAAAAGAAAAAAGTGACCCAAGAAAAAGACGACACATCAACCAATGCTTCTAGCACTGATTTAAGAACGCCAGCGTCATCATCAACGACAAGCAGTTCAAGCTCACCCAATGAACAGACGCTTGTTGTTCAACCTGGTGAGGGAGCTAGCTCTATTGCAGCACGTGCTGGTATTTCAATCGAACAGTTGCAATCCCTTAACCCACAGCATATGACTTTGGGCTATTGGTTTGCGAATCCAGGAGATGTCGTCAATGTCAAATAGTGTCAATACTAAGGAAGGCTTGAAAGCCATCAAGATTGCGATTGACGGCCCTGCATCTAGCGGAAAAAGTACAGTAGCCAAGATTATTGCGCGTAATCTTGGCTATACTTATCTTGATACGGGAGCCATGTATCGTTCAACCACCTATCTTGCTCTAAAAAATGATTTGGATGCTTCAAAGGTTAGTGATTTGCTGGACTTATTGTCGCAGTATCCAATCACTTTCCAAAAAGTGGCTAATGATCAGCAAAGAGTCATACTAGGTGATCTTGATGTCACAGAAGCCATTCGTCAGCCTAAGGTGACCAATCAGGTTTCCTGGGTCTCTGCCCTACCAGAAATACGTCAAGAGCTGGTTGCCCAGCAACAACGTATTGCTAGCCAAGGTGGCATTATTATGGATGGCCGTGATATCGGTACTGTGGTTTTACCAGATGCTGAATTAAAAATCTTTTTGATAGCATCGGTAGAAGAGCGTGCAGAACGTCGCTTTAAAGAAAATCAAGAAAAAGGCATCTTAACTGATTTTGAGACCTTGAAAGATGAAATTGCTGCCCGTGATTATAAGGATAGTCATCGTAAGGTTTCACCTTTAAAAGCCGCTGATGATGCCATCATTTTTGACACAACTGGTGTGTCTATTGACAGTGTTGTTGATTTTATCCAAAAAAAGGCAAGGAAAATCATTGACAAAAGCTAATCAAACTGTTATTATAGTAACAATGAGAAAAGCAGAAGTGAGAACTTCTCGCCTTGTGACTAACGTTGCCAGGCCCTACATGTCAAGTTTCTAATGGAAACATAATGTGTGCGGGCTTGAGTAATCAAGTCCGCTTTGTTTTTCTCTAAAAAAATAAAGAGGTGAAGATCATAGCTAAAAAAGATCTATTCATCAACGACGAAATTCGTGTTCGCGAAGTTCGTTTAGTTGGTCTTGAAGGTGAACAATTAGGTATCAAACCATTATTAGAAGCTCAATCACTCGCTGATCAAGCTAATGTTGATTTAGTGCTTATCCAGCCACAAGCCACGCCACCTGTTGCCAAAATTATGGACTATGGTAAGTTCAAGTTTGAGTATCAAAAGAAACAAAAGGAACAACGTAAAAAGCAAAGCGTTGTTACTGTTAAAGAAGTTCGTTTAAGCCCTGTTATTGATAAGGGAGATTTTGAGACGAGACTGCGTAACGGTCGAAAATTCCTCGAAAAAGGAAATAAAGTTAAAGTTTCTGTACGCTTCAAAGGGCGTATGATTACTCACAAAGAAATTGGAGCAAAGGTATTGGCTGATTTTGCTGAAGCAACTCAAGATATTGCCATCATTGAGCAAAGAGCTAAAATGGATGGCCGCCAAATGTTCATGCAACTTGCACCGATTCCAGATAAGAAATAAGCATCAGTCTTAATTAAAAGGAGAAGAAAAATGCCAAAACAAAAAACACACCGTGCATCAGCGAAACGTTTTAAACGTACAGGTTCAGGTGGATTGAAACGCTTCCGTGCCTTCACATCTCACCGTTTCCACGGAAAAACTAAAAAACAACGTCGTCAACTTCGTAAAGCATCAATGGTTAGTGCTGGAGATTTTAGACGTATCAAAGCAATGCTAACGGGTCTTAAATAAGACTTTTAGTCAGCATCAATCGTATTATTCAGAATTATTCGGAGGAAAATATAAATGGCTCGTGTTAAAGGTGGCGTTGTTTCACGCAAACGTCGTAAACGTGTTTTAAAATTAGCTAAAGGTTACTATGGAGCAAAACACATCTTGTTCCGTACTGCAAAAGAGCAAGTCATGAACTCTTACTACTATGCATACCGTGACCGTCGTCAGAAAAAACGTGATTTCCGTAAACTTTGGATCACACGTATCAACGCGGCTGCTCGTATGAATGGTTTGTCATACTCACAGTTAATGCATGGCTTGAAATTAGCTGAAATCGAAGTCAACCGTAAAATGCTTGCTGATTTAGCAGTTAATGACGCATCAGCATTCACATCGCTTGCAGATGCCGCTAAAGCAAAACTCAATAAATAATCTTTTGCTGGTTATTGGATTGAGGTTAGCCTACTCGTTATTTTAAATGATAGTTAACATTTAGAGAGAATCTTTTTGGTTCTCTCTTTTGTGATGTTTAAGTAGCTTACTCGTCTTTGAGAAACTATCATTTTCTATAGGATGATCTTTTTGAATCATGGTATAATAAGGTATCAACTTTATTTTGGAGATAAGAGTATGTCTAGAGAAGAGCAATTTTTAAATGATTTTAAGGAGTGGGTAGATACTCAGCTGCTTGTCAACGAGGGAGCGATGGCTGCGAGTCAGCAAGTTTGGGAAGAGGATAAGGATGAGCGTGCTAAAGAGGCTGTTATTCGTTATGAGAGTCGTTTAGATGCTTATCGTTTTATTCAGAGCAAGTTTCAACATTTTGAAAAAGGAGGCGCTTTTCATGATTTGCCAGAAGATTTATTCGGCAAACGCTCCTATTAGAGACTGTTGAAATGCCTAAGGACATTATTATAAAAGAAGCAGAAGCTTTTGTGATATCCGTTTTAGCTGATGATCCGTCTGGACATGATTGGTGGCATATTGAGCGTGTTCGACAACTGGCTATGAGAATTGCTCATGAAGAGCATGCCAATGTCTTTATTTGTGAGTTGGCAGCCTTACTTCATGATATAGCAGATGATAAGTTAAATGAGTCAGAAGCAGCTGGTCTAAAGCAAGTTTCCGCTTGGTTGACTAATCATGGGGTTTTGGATGATGATAAAACAGCTATTTTAGAGATTATTCAAAAGATGTCTTTTAAAGCGGGATTGAATGAGGAGAAGGTTTTATCTCTTGAGGGTAAGATTATGCAAGATGCAGATCGTTTAGATGCTTTAGGCGCGATTGGTATTGCAATAACGATGGCTTACGCAGGAAGTAAAGGCAATCTCATTCATGTTCCTGGAACAGCTATTCGTACTGAGATGACGTTAGCAGAGTATTGCCATCAAGAATCCAAGGCGATTGCTCATTTTTATGAAAAGCTATTACTTTTAAAGGATTTGATGAACACAGCTACGGGTAAAGAATTGGCGAAAAAGCGTCATTCTTATATGAAAGCCTCTCTCCAGGAATTTTACGATGAATGGGACGGTAAGGCGTGATTAGTGTCCCATGTTGCGCTGTCATCAGAAATAAATGAGAAGGCTGGCAAAAAGTCGTCAAAATTAGCAAAACGCATCCGATTAGGTGATTTAAAACCTTGATCGGATGCGTTTGATGTAACAGAAAATGATTGTTTTTTTAGGTCTCCTAGATATTGATTTCGAGAAGAATAGGGGTGTGGTCTTGGCGCTCTCCAGATGAGATCATTTCAGACTTGCTAACCCTATCAGCTAAGCGATTAGACGTCAGCCAATAATCAATCCTCCAGCCGGTATTATTGATTTTGCTGGTTTTACTGCGTTGCGCCCACCAGGTGTAAACATTTGGGATATCACCATGTAGATAGCGAAAGGTATCGGTAAATCCGCGATCGAGTAGGTTTGTAAAGCCTTGACGCTCTTCATCCGTAAAGCCAGGAGAGTGACGATTTGATGAGGGATTGGCAAGGTCAATTTCTCGATGGGCGACATTGTAGTCTCCAGTTGCAATAACCGGTTTTTGCTGATCTAGTTCTGCTAGGTAATCGGCATATTTAGCATCCCATACTTGCCTATCAGAAAGACGCCTCAAGCCATCACCGGCATTTGGTGTATAGACTTGTGTCACAAAAAAATCATCAAATTCAAGAGTGATAATACGGCCTTCAAAATCCATAGTCGTTGGTGCGTCAATTTCAGGAAAGCTGACAATGGGGTTGAGTTCTTTTTTATAGAGAAACATGGTGCCTGCATAGCCTTTTCGTGCAGGCTCTTGTGATGAGCGCCAGACATTAACATGGTTTGGGAAATAACTAAGGAGCAATTCCAGGTGCTTCTTAGTAGGTCCTTTAGCAGATAGTTTAGTCTCTTGAATGGCTATAATATCAGCATCTTCAGCAACCAGTGTGTCAATGACGGAGCGAGATAGAAGCGCGCGTGCAGAGTCGCTGGTAAGCGCAGCGTTTAGAGAGTCGATATTCCAAGAAATCAGTTTCATTAGTACTTCCTTTTCTATTTGCAATTGGCAATATTATAGCAAATTTTTTGGTATTAAGCGACTTAGAGTGGTGTTTAGTATTGATGACAGTTGATTATTGTTAGCGTATAATAGAGTATAATGATCAATTTGTTATCATTTTGAAGTGATTTAATAAGAGTTCTTTTTAGTGTGATAATGATTATAAAAACCAATAAATTTTTCAGGCTATGGGGATATTTATGAAAGAAACCTATAAATATTATGAAACCTTATTTTGTGCTATTTTAGTGACTTTTGTTAGCGGCTACATAAACGCTTTTACGTTTTTGACTCAAGGTGGGCGTTTTGCGGGTGTTCAGACGGGTAATTTACTGATGCTAGGTATACGTCTGGCTGAGGGTCAGTTTCTGGAAGCTCTTAAATTTTTTATTCCGATGGCTGTATTTATGGTAGGTCAAGCTGTTACTTACTATTTGAAAACCTGGGTTGTGCAAAAACGCTATCATTGGCACTTGTGTTCCAGCTTGGTTCTTTCTTTGATAGCACTTGTGACTTTAACGCTCATTGATAGTTGGCATCCCTATGCTATCGTTTCATTATTAGCTTTATTCATGTCACTAAAGGTGGATACTTTTAAATCAATTCAAGGCACTTCATTTGCGACAGTTATGATGACTGGAAACATCAAAAATGCCGCTTATTTGTGGGTAAAGGGTTTTGTAGAAAAAGATGCTAACATTTGCCAAGATGGAAAACATATCTTAATTATTTTACTGACTTTTTCTATGGGTGCTATGTTTTCCACTTATCTTTGTTATCGTTATGGCGAATATGCATTTACTGTCGTGCTTCTTCCTTTATTCATTCTAAATGGCTATCTATTTTTAGGTGTTCGACAAAGTTCTGAATATAATCCTAAAAATATATTAAAAAAAATGAAATAAGTAAGGGAGTAGTTTTGCTATCTATTTATTTTTATTTTTTTGAAAATCATCACTGAATTATGCTATAATCAAGTATTACTATAGACGTGTTTCATTTGCACGGAAAGGATATGAGATAATGACAAAATCATTTTATATTACAACACCAATCTATTACCCATCTGGTAAATTGCACATCGGTAACGCTACGACAACTATCGCCTGTGATGTTTTAGCACGTTACAAGCGCATGATGAACAAAGATGTTTTTTATTTGACTGGTCTTGACGAGCACGGTCAAAAGATTCAAACAAAAGCTGAAGAAGCAGGATTATCACCACAAGAATATGTGGACGGTATGGCTGTTGGGGTTAAAGCGCTGTGGGAACTTTTGGGGATTAACTACGACCAATTTATCCGCACAACTGATGATTACCATGAAGCAGTTGTAGCTGCGGTTTTTGAAAAATTGCTAGCGCAGGGTGACATTTACCTTGGTGAGTACTCAGGTTGGTATTCTGTATCAGATGAAGAGTTTTTCACCGAAAGTCAATTAGTAGAAGTTTTCCGTGATGATGAAGGAAATGTCATCGGAGGTGTGGCACCGTCTGGTCATGAAGTTGAGCTTGTTTCAGAAGAGTCTTATTTCTTCAAACTCAGCAAGTACGCTGATCAACTGGTAGCTTTTTACAAGGCTAATCCTGATTTTATCAGTCCCAATAGCCGTATGAACGAGATGCTTAAGAACTTCATTGAACCTGGTTTGGAAGATTTGGCAGTGTCTCGAACTACCTTTACTTGGGGAGTTCAAGTCCCATCAAATCCTAAACACGTTGTTTACGTTTGGATTGATGCTTTGCTTAACTATGCGACAGCTTTAGGGTATGGACAAGCAGACTCAGCAAACTTTGATAAGTTCTGGTTGGCAGATACCGTGACGAAATCATGGACCGATGATTCTGGCAAGACTTGGGACTTTACGGTTAATCCAGAAGTTAATCATATGATTGCGAAGGATATCTTGCGTTTCCACTCGATTTACTGGCCAATTATCCTTATGGCGCTTGATTTGCCATTGCCAAATCGCTTGGTAGCCCATGGTTGGTTTGTCATGCAAGATGGTAAAATGTCTAAGTCTAAAGGGAATGTGGTTTACCCAGAAATGTTGGTGGAGCGTTTTGGTCTTGATCCCCTACGCTACTACCTCATGCGTAGCCTTCCAGTTGGTTCTGATGGCACCTTCACACCAGAAGACTATGTTGGTCGTATCAATTATGAATTAGCAAACGATCTAGGGAACCTTCTGAATCGTACGGTTGCTATGGTTAATAAATACTTTGGTGGTCAAATCCCTGATTACAAAGAAAATGTGACTGCCTTTGATGCTGATTTAGCTGACTGTGTCGCTGAAAACATCAATCTTTATCACCAAAATATGGATGCAGTGGATTATCCCAGAGCTTTAGAAGCTGTCTGGAATATCATTTCTCGTACTAATAAGTATATCGACGAGACTGCACCTTGGGTCTTGGCTAAAGAAGATGGCGATAAGGAGCAGTTGGCGGCAGTCATGGCTCACTTGGCAGCTAGTCTTCGTGTGGTTGCTCACCTCATCCAGCCTTTCATGATGGAGACATCAAATGCTATCATGGAACAACTTGGATTGGGAACTGATTTTGATCTTGAACACCTTGAATTATCAGGTCTTCCAAGTGGCGTTCAAGTCGTTGCTAAGGGGACACCAATCTTCCCACGTTTGGATATGGAAGAAGAAATCAACTATATCAAGGATCAAATGAATGCCGGTAAACCAGCTGCAGAAAAAGAATGGAACCCAGAAGACATCGAACTCAAATCTGAAAAGGACGAGATTAAATTCGAAACTTTTGATGCCGTTGAAATCCGTGTTGCCGAAGTCAAAGAAGTGGAAAAAGTAGAAGGCTCTGATAAATTGCTTCGCTTCCGCTTGGATGCTGGTGATGGTGAAGACCGTCAAATCCTTTCAGGTATCGCGAAATACTATCCCAATGAACAAAACTTAGTCGGTAAGAAGTTGCAAATTGTGGCTAATCTCAAACCACGTAAAATGATGAAAAAATACGTCAGCCAAGGCATGATTCTCTCCGCAGAACATGACGGCAAGTTGACTGTCTTGATGGTTGACGCGAATGTGCCGAACGGTTCAATCATTGGTTAATCTGATAACAAAGTAGGGTGTCACCTTTTGCTCTTTGAGAGGAAAGGAGCATCCTATTTCTTTTATGCACTATTTTGCTTTACATACTAGTTAAAATTTTTTATACTAATTAAGTATTAGTAGGTAAAACAAACTAGAAGGATTATCATGACAACAACATATATTCTTGGAATCATTTTTATTGTGGATGCCATTATTTTAGGTTTGTTCAATAAGATGTGGTTGATAGGTTTGCCAATGGCAATCGCTGGTTTGTGTTATCTTACAGGCCTTATTTCAGATGATAAGAAGTAAAAATGGAGAGTGTATGTGAGAGAAACACAATTATTAAAAGGTGTTTTAGAAGGTTGTGTCTTAGAAATGATTGCTCAAGAAGAGATTTATGGCTATGAGTTAGTTCAAAAACTGAGAAAGTCTGGCTTTGAAAATATGGTTGGAGGAACGCTTTACCCTCTGCTTCAAAAGTTAGAAAAGAAAGGCTATATTAGGGGGCAGATAAAGCCTTCGTCAGATGGTCCAGACGGCAAGTATTTTACCATTACACAAGATGGGGAAATCTATTTGATAGCATTTTGGCAGGAGTGGTCTAGCCTTGTTGAAAAAGTTGGACAATTTCAGAAAAGGAGCACATGATGGCAAGTGAGAAACAAATCTTACGAGATAAGATTAATGGCATTGTTGACAGTTTGTTGCCTGAAAATCGGGATTATTTTGAAGATATCAGAGAATACATGTTGTTTAAATCTTTTTTAAAGGATGAAAAAGCTATTTTGGAGCAAATTTATAGTCTGGCTAGTGACCTCAAGATGGCAGAAGCTGATGGTTTAACCGCAGCTAACTTTTTTGGAACTGACGCAAAAGGCATGGCAGATCAGTTGTTAGAGCATGCACCACGAATGAGTTTCAAGGAATTAGCAAGCACCTATTTAAGTGCTGTCTTGGCTTTATTTGGGATTGAACTGTTATTGTTATTTTTAGATACTGGACATTTTCAGTTAGAGCTATATCTATTCATAGCTGCTTGTCTGGGTGCTTTATTGTTATGTTGGGTCGTATTTTTCCTTTTACCTAAGGTACTTTTTAAGGATAATCCGTCCAAACTGCTGATTGGTTTGATTCTTATCATAGGGATGATGCTATTTAATGTGATTGCTCACCTTCCTGCGAAGGTTGCTGACAATGGGATTTACCTTCGTTTTCCCGAGATTTTTGACTGGGTATTTGTTGTCGGCGTAGGTTTGGCAACATTGTTATTAGCGATTACGAAAAAAACATTTAGAGCATTTGCCTTCCCTATTTTTGCTTTTTTGATTAATGGGATTCTCAAGAAACTCATGACTATGGGTCTTATCAGTGGTCAATTATGGTCAGTTTGGCTACCGATGCTACTGACACTTACGGCCATGCTCCTCTTTTATCGGATGATCCGTAACCTCCTAAAAGATCAGAGTGATTAAACAAGGTAATAGCTAACTTACTAAAAAAATACAAACCAAAGGAGAAACAACATGACATTTGAAGAGATTTTGGAAAATGTCTAGGAATGGCTTGAAATAGGCGTTTATAGCCTCTAAATTTGTGAATTTTTTGAAAAAAACATAGTCACAAGTGACCTTTAATAGTCTCCCAAAGTCCACAAAAAGGGGAGTAAAAAAAGACCTAAAATAGGTCAATAATTTACGAGTTCAGCAGGCAAGAACTAGCGTAGTCATCAGCTACGCTTTTTTTTAGTTGCTTTTGCTTATCTGATAGGCTTATTATACCAAAAAAGGGAGTGTATGACCTCACGGGCTGACTCTCCCTAATCGGCTAGACTATGCAAGCCTCCAGCTGTGATTAT
>NZ_JBLOJV010000027.1:0-23556 GCF_047785705.1 Streptococcus pluranimalium | reverse complement strand
GGGTCATCAAATCGTCACATTTTTCAAGGCCTCTATGATGAGCAAGCCTCACTTGATAAGAAGGTCAAGTCAGGTTTTGAACGTGAATACGATGATTTACAGCAGGAACACCGTCGCTTGATGTCTCAATCAGATGCCCTATCATTATAGCTACGGAAATTAGAAAAGGAGGAAATGCATGGGCGTTGAGATGTATCTTGGCCAATCAGACCAGCAGGCCAGTGCGGCATCGACCGTTTTATCTGATCGGATAAGTGCCTATGAGGATATCATAGCTAGTCTTCGGTCTTTTATTGATACAGCGAACTTGCAGGGTCATACCTATCATTCAGCCAAGGCTTATAGTAGTCAGATTTTGATTCCTTTATTAAAAGGCTGTATCCTTTTAGATGAGGCCATCAAGGAAGCATGTAGCAAGCTAGCTAGTGAGTATCGCAGTCAGGTTGACACGATTGACCTAAGAGAAGATGAATTACGTGAGAAAATCCGACAAGCAGGGATGCTGGCTAGTCGTTATGACTATTTAGCTTCCCTGAAGCGTCAAAAAGAGAAACCGAATTGGTCTCGTACCGGTGATTTATCCATGACAGCCAGTCGTTACATGGAGGTTGAGCGACGTTTACAGGAGAAGTTACAAAAACTGTTAGCGTTTAATAGCTCATCCGTTCATCTCTTTACCGCGATTCAACCCTTATTAGATTCCGTCCAAAAGGGCTTGAGACAAGCGAACTTGTCTTGGGACGTTCAGACTAAGTCTTTTGATGTTTCTCGTCTTGACTTAGGCTGGGCGATTACCATACAAAAGGAATGGGAGAGATACGATTTTGAAGATGGCCTTTCCGACTTTGCTAAAGTAATAACTGATGTATCAGATTGGAGCAAAGAGGCTGTTGGCTCTTTCTTTGAAAAGACCACAGATAAAGTATTTAAGGAAGGTAAAAATATAGGGAAATCGTGGGCTGCGAAATTACAACCAAGGAGTAGCACAGGAACTTTTGTTAAAGATTCATTGAAGCAAAGGAAATGGCTTACTGGTAAGTTGAAAGGTACCTCTTCAACTGCGAGCAAAATAATTGGTAATACTGCTAAATGGGGAGGAAGAGGTTTAGTCGTTTTTGGAGCTTATCAAGAAGCAAAGGAACATTATAATGAATATCGCACCATAGGTCGTGCCATTAGCTATAGTGCCGTAGCAACGGGACTTGGATATGTTGCAGGTACTATTGGAGCAAGTATTGGAGGTGCTGTTGCGGTTGGATTAGGAGCAACTTCAACTGGTCTGATAGCAACGTTTGCTGCTCCTTTAGTTGGAGCAGTAGTAGTTGGAGCACTTGCTTCAGTAGCTGTAACGGCATTGTATAGTAACGTAAAACCATTTAGGAAAGCAGTTGACTGGGTTGGAGATAGAATTAACGATATGGGTCGTGTATTTAGTGATTCTTTAGGTAAAACAAAAGGAGTATTTTCATGGTAGAGGATACACATTGTACGATTTCAAAAACTTTGAGGATAGACAGTCGTTTTTATCTGATTGAAATTAATGAGCGTTTTTATTTGGTTGACTATTCAAATCCAAAAGACTTTAGAAATTATTTTGTTCCATTTTTTCCAGAAACCATGTCTAGTTGGATGGTTTATGATGTTACACAAGATAAAGAATTATTTACAGAATGTAAGATATGGAAGGTATTTAAAATTTTTAAACAAACGATTTTTTATTTTTTCATGTTTTTTGTCATAAATTTGTTATTATTTCCAAAAGACCTTAGATTGACTCGGTGGACAACAGATAGTGAACTGACAAAAAGCTGGTTGCTAATCTTACTTTATATTATTTTAGGTATTTTTATAATAATTATTATGCTAATATATTCAACAAGTGAAGTGAAACACTTACAAAGATATCCTGTCTTAACATTACAAATAAATACTAAAGCAGAAAAAAACAAGATGACTATCGTTTTAAAAGGCATTGTCTCAAGCTTAATTGCTTATCCAATTTTACTAGCAATTGGTATTGGAGGAAACAATTATATTCAACTATTGCTGTTTGGATTCATTGGGACATATAGTTTAGTGTTTATTAAATTTATTGAATTTCAGCCTAGTATTGGGCGAAAAAAAATTTATTTAAAGGAGAAATAAGATGAAATTATTACCGGTAGGAAGTATTGTTTACTTAATAGGAGGCAATCAAAAAGTAGTTATTTTAAATCGTGGTGCAGTCGTATTTCAGGATGGGAAAGAAGTGCTTTTTGATTATACGGGAGCCATGTATCCAGAAGGGTTGAATCCTGATCAAGTTTATTATTTTAATCATTCAGATATAGATGAAATAATTTTTACTGGTTATAGTGATAAAGATGAAGAACGTTTTGTTTCTTTGTTTGAAAAATGGTTGAGTCAAGAGGGAACAAGTTTGGAGAGAGGGAAAACAGAACTATAGATGCAGGTGTTATTGAGAACTGCAAATACTATTTGATTATACTCCATGGATACAGTCAAAATTTGGGCCAACTGATACTATTTACTACTTCATGTATAAGTATCAGGATTATTTTTTTGATAATGAAGAAGAAAAACAAAGATTCAACGAAATAGAAGAATTCCAGAAAAAACATAATAGTTAAAATTTATGCTAAAAAGCCTTGATATTATTGTTCCATAGGCATAAAGTTTCCAACTATTTTCCCCGCAATTCTTGGCTCATACTCTACGGATGCTAATTTGTCTCGGTAATTCTTATTAATAGAGACAAGACGGAAGCCATTTTCCTCAAGGTAGATTTTCTTGATGTAGAGTTGTTTATTCCATACCACCGCATAGACTGCTCCGTCGTAATCAAAGCTTCCTTCTCGGATAAGGGCGACTTCCCTATCTTGGTAGACAGTTTCCATGGAATGTCCATCAATCCAAGTTGCCACATCGTAGAGATAGTTCTTGTCGGTAAAGACTTCTCTGGTCTCATACTCTTCGTAGAAGCCAGAACCGTGTCCTGCCGAGAGAGCGATATGGTTAAGAACTTGTAAACCAAAGAGTGGCTCAATTTTTTGTGCCATGAGAAGGTCATGAGTGAGCTCATCGCCCTTCTTTTTATTTGTCTTGTCGAGCTGTTTGTAGAGGGTCAGGGGCGGATGCTCTTTCAGAAGGTCACTTGCTTTGATGTGGAGGACTTGAGCCAGTTCCTTGAGCTGTGTTTCTTATTGGGAACAGCTTTTCCTGTATCCCAAGCTGAAGAAGTGAGAGTGGGACAGAAATTGGTCATTCGTTAGAATTCGTTTTCCCTCACTCTTTTATGTCTAGGTTTAGGCTAAATCGGTCTATCCCCAGACCGATTCACTCCTATCTCCGCACAGTTGCGTAGGGCTGTAAAAGCTGATAAAATCAGTGTATTAGAGCCCAATCAACCACTGCGTCCTACTCAACAAATCAAAAATAGTTAAGAGCAAGGACCTCTGTCCCAGCCTCGTTTGATCTGAGATGCTTTTTGATTTAATCTGATGATGCTTTTTGATTTCCCAAGCCAAGGGGAGATTTTTTTGCTATAATGAGGGGATAGCTTATGTGTCAACAAGGTGAAGATCTTGTTGGTATTGGTAGGTTTTGTAAGTAAGATGAGAGGTTAAAACGATTATGGCAAAGTTAATTCCAGGACGTATTCGCAATCAAGGCATTGCCTTATACGAAGCAGGTGAGGTTTCGATAATCTCTCAAGAAGACCAACTATTAGAGGCTTGTGTTGCTGGGATAAGGATTCATTATGCTTTGGTTGATGACGCTATCGTTTGTCAGTGCCCTCTTTTTCAGGACAAAAATTACTGTGAACATCTGGCTGCTATTGAGTACTTCTTAAAAAATGACCATCAAGGTCAGGAAATCCTTGAGTGTCTGTCTGATCAGGAAACGGAAGACCTTGCTGTTGAGCAACGGTCTTTTGGCAGTTTGTTCTTAGATAGCTTGCAGTTAGATGAGCCTTCTGATGCCTGTTTTAGCCTTAGTGCTGAGGGTCAGGAGAGTTTGTATTCCAATGATATCTGGTGGACACTACGCATTCGTCGTTTACCCCATCAAAAAGCTTATGTGATTCGTGACATCAAACATTTTCTAAGGGTCCTTAGAAAGGGTGCTTTTTATCAGATTGGCAAGCAGTATTATGAGGCTATCTCGCTGGCTCAATTTGATGCTGAAAGCCAACAACTGCTGACCTGGTTATGGCGCTTTGTTCCTGATACGGCGTTACAAGATATAGCCTTTTTATTTCCAAATCAAGGTCGCCACCTTTCAGTGCCATCAGGCTTTTTTGAAGAGGGATTAAGTCTACTTGCTCAGTTAAATACCTTTAGCCTGACAATTGGTTCAAAAACCTATGATCAGATTAGCATAGCTGACCTAAAACCAGAGCATGCGCTCTTTGAGTTTGAAGTTGTTGTTCATCAAAAAGCCATTGAGTTAAAGGTTAGAGAGGCTAATGATAACACCTACGGTGATGGTCACTACCTTTTTGTTCAGGGCTGTTTTTACCGCTTGAGCAAAAAGCAAGCCACATTAGTTAGTGCCTTAAAAACCTTGCCTAGGGGAGAGGATCTGCTAAGGCATCTCTATTTTGACTTGGCAGATCAGGCTAAGTTAGCCGAAAGTTTACTAGATTTTGGGCTTTTAGGCCCTGTGATAGCTCCAAAAACCTTTCGCCAAAAATCATTTGAAAGTGTCTTTCATTTTGACTTGAAAGATGGTAAAGACTTGCTTTTAAGCACGATCTTGCAGTTTGAGGATGCTGAAGTCAGGTCAAAATCAGATCTGGAGACCTTGCCCTATGCCGTTGATTACCAAAAATCCTTACAGTTAGATCGCTTAATAGAAAGCCACGGTTTTGGTCGTGACTTGAGAGGCTCAAAGACTCTTTCGAAAGAAGATGACCTGCTGACCTTTTTTCAGGTTACCTTGCCGCAATTCGAGATTTTTGGCAAGGTTTTGCTATCGAAAGCTTTGGAAAGCATGAAAGTAACGGCGACGCCTACTTTGAAGGTTGATCGCTTGGGAGGTCTTTTAGATGTTTCTTTTGATTTTACGTCATTAGAAGAAGCTGATCTTGACCAAGCCCTTCAAGCCTTGTTTGCGAATCAATCTTACTTTATTGCTCAGTCTGGTCAAGTGGTTCTTTTTGACCAAGAAACCCAAAAAATCAGCAACTCCCTAAAAGCACTCCGAGCAAGAGCCCTTCAAGATGGGCATCTCCAGTTGGATGGCATGGCAGCTTTTCAACTATCGGAAGCGCTGTCTGATGCTGATCAGGTCATCTTGTCACAAGACTTTCAAGAGTTGGCTAGGGATTTACGGTATCCAGAAGACTTTAAGTTGCCAGAATTAGCCATTCAAGCTCAACTAAGAGAGTATCAGTTAAGAGGTGTTCAATGGCTTTCGATGCTGGATCACTACGGTTTTGGTGGTATTCTAGCAGATGATATGGGGTTAGGTAAGACGCTGCAAACCATCGCGTTTTTATCAGCTAAGATGAGAGAAGGGGCACGTGTCTTGATTTTAGCCCCATCCAGTCTCATCTATAACTGGCAAGATGAGTTTCAAAAATTTGCACCACAAATGGATGTGGCTGTCTCTTACGGTATGAAGTCTGTACGTCATCAGATCATCGCTGACAATCATGATGTCATTATTACAAGCTACAGCTCTTTTCGTCAAGATTTTGAGACCTATCAAGCGCTATCTTATGATTACTTGATTTTAGATGAGGCTCAGGTCATAAAAAATGCTCAAACAAAGATTGCCCATTATTTGAGACAGTTTGAGGTTAAGACTGTTTTTGCTCTTTCAGGAACACCGATTGAAAATAAACTTTTGGAAATCTGGTCCATCTTTCAGATTGTTTTACCAGGGTTACTGCCAAGTCAAAAAGATTTTTTAAAGTTAGAGGCGCACCAAGTCGCTCGCTACATCAAGCCCTTTGTCTTACGCCGTAAGAAAGAGGAGGTTTTGCCAGAATTACCAGATCTCATTGAGATGACCTACCCTAATGAATTAGCCGATGGTCAAAAAGCGATTTATCTGGCTCAGCTCCGTCAGATGCAAGAAGACATTGGTCAGGCTAGTGACGCTCAAATCAATCGTCAAAAAATCCAAATCCTCTCTGGCATTACCCGACTGCGTCAGATTTGCGATACGCCTAGTCTCTTTATGGACTACCAGGGAGATAGTGGCAAACTCGACAGTCTGCGTGAGTTATTGTTTCAAATCCGTGAGAATGGGCATCGTGCGCTGATTTTTTCTCAATTTAGAGGCATGTTGGACATCGCTGAGGTTGAACTTGAAACGTTAGGTTTGAGCACTTATAAAATAACAGGATCTACCCCTGCTAATCAGCGTCAAGAGATGACCAGGGCCTTTAATATGGGTTCTAAAGATGCTTTTTTGATTTCGTTGAAAGCAGGCGGTGTTGGCTTGAATTTGACTGGTGCAGACACCGTTGTTTTAATTGACTTGTGGTGGAATCCTGCTGTCGAAATGCAGGCGATCAGCCGGGCTCACAGGATTGGTCAAAAAGCCAACGTGGAGGTTTATCGCTTGATTACACGAGGAACTATCGAGGAGAAGATTTTAGAAATGCAAGAAAGCAAGAAACATCTAGTCACAACAGTTCTTGATGGCAATGAAACCAGAGCCAATATGAGTGTTGAAGACATTAAAGACATTCTTGGGATTGGTAGTGACAGATAATTTTGAAAAAATGACTGCTTTAGTTTATAATAAGACTGCTAGAGAAAGGAAGTGAGCTAATGAGTTCTAGAAGACGTGCGTTTCCCCTAATTCCCGATGACCAGCCCGTTATCGGTCAATCCACTGAGATGCGCTTATATGATAATAAAGACCTCATTACCAATATCAATGGGACTTACTATGACAAGGATTACTCTCTAGTCCCTTCTGAGAGTCCATTTATCCCAAAGACAGCGGATAAGACAAAAGACCAGCCCTCCTCTGAATCAGCAGTCAAAGACCAGCAGCAGACCTATGCTGAGTTGGCGCGTGAAACTGCAAAAAAGGATGTCAGACAAAAAAGGCAGTCTTACCTTAATCAAGAGCTTCAACGGGCTAAAAAATCAAGTGAAGCCATTAAAACCTCGGCAAGTTTAGGGCAAGCATCACCACTAATAGAGCCTTTTACAAAGCCTCAAAAAGCCAGTCTTGCGCCATCAAAAAAAAGGTTATCTAAAAGCCAAAGATCACCCAAAGCAGTCACTTTAAAAAAGGCTTCAGAGTTAGCCTCTTTTTCAGACAAGCTACGCCAAGAGTCCTATATTTTGGTGGATTTACCTAAGGTATATCGCAAAAAAGATCATCAAAAAGAGACTGAGCCAAAGAAAAACAGCTTTGACTTTTTAAAACGCAGTCAAATTTACAATTATCAAAAAAGACAGGAAAAGCGAGAACGTCAAATTGCTCAGGAGCTTAATTTGACCCGCTTTGACCATGAATAAGGAGTCATCATGTCTAAAACCTATCATTTTATCGGTATTAAAGGCTCGGGAATGAGCGCACTTGCCTTGATGCTTCATCAAATGGGGCATAAGGTTCAAGGATCGGATGTGGATCACTATTACTTCACCCAACGTGGTTTAGAGCAGGCGGGTATTCCGATCCTCAGCTTCTCAGAAGACAATATCACCAAAGACGTGACCCTCATTGCTGGCAATGCCTTTCGCCAAGATAATAACTTAGAAGTGGCTAAGGCGATAGCCTCAGGTTTTCCTTTTAAGCGATACCATGAATTTTTGGGAGAGTTCATGGAGCAGTTTACCAGCTTAGGAGTGGCTGGTGCTCATGGCAAAACCTCAACGACGGGACTTTTGGCACATGTGATGAAGCACATCGCAGACACCTCTTACTTGATTGGTGACGGGACAGGGCGTGGATCGTCTTCGAGTCAGTATTTTGTCTTTGAATCCGATGAATATGAGCGTCATTTTATGCCTTATCATCCAGCCTACTCTATTATCACTAATATTGACTTTGATCATCCAGATTATTTTACCAGTATCGATGATGTTTTCGATGCCTTTAATGCCTATGCTAAGCAGGTTCAAAAAGCTCTCTTTATTTTCGGAGAGGACGATTACCTGCGTCGGATCACCTCATCGGCTAAGATTTATTACTATGGTTTTGATGCCTCAAATGACTTTTATGCCACAGATATCACGCGAACGGTAAATGGTTCTGACTTCACCGTTATGTATGACAATCAAGCACTAGGTCGTTTCCATGTGCCTGCTTTTGGACGTCATAATATTTTAAATGCCACAGCTGTTATTGCGAATCTTTTTGTTGAGGGCTTTGACATGGCACTTGTGGCAAAACATCTAAAGACTTTCGCGGGTGTCAAACGCCGTTTTACAGAAAAAACAATCAATGATACCATTGTGATTGATGATTTTGCACATCATCCGACAGAAATCATAGCGACCTTGGATGCTGCTCGTCAGAAATACCCCTCAAAAGAGATTGTAGCGATCTTTCAACCTCATACCTTCACACGTACCATCGCATTGTTGGACGACTTTGCAAGTGCTTTAAATGAAGCTGATGCGGTCTATCTGGCACCAATCTATGGCTCAGCGCGTGAAGTGGATAAGGGAGAGGTCAAGGTTGATGATCTGGCAAATCGTATCCATAAACCAGCTCAAGTCATCAGCATTGAAAACGTGTCTCCACTGCTTGACCACGAGAATGCTGTTTACGTCTTTATGGGAGCGGGCGATATTCAGCGCTATGAGCATTCTTTTGAAGAGCTTCTTGCTAACCTAACCAAAAACACTCAGTAACCAGAGTTTTTGCTAGTACCTCATTTATATAGTAACTCGTGGCATTTCTTATTACTTAACGTTTATCAGAAACTGACTTGTTCAGTTTCTTTTTAAGATCTTTATTAGTTATTCTTGCAGCTGGTTTGTTATAAGAGCTATCGATAGTTGTTTTGAAAAGGTTTAATATTTATTGAAGTAAAGATTAAGGAGTTGTTTGTGAAAAGATGGCTTCAACAAATGCTTGTTTTGGGGTTAAATCAAAAAGGATTTACAAAATCACTTAAGGTGAGTAGTGATTTGTCATAAGCAGTAAAAGAGAAGAACGATGAAAAAAATTTTACTAACAAACTCTACATGACGACCTTAATTTCAGATAATTTATCCAATTTTGGGGATATTCTTTTTTACCTGGCCTTGATGTCTTATGTCCTTCAAATTCCTGAAACAAAGCTAGCAGTCGCCTTGATTGGGATTTCAGACATGCTTCCTGTCATGCTAGGATCATTTTTAGGTTATCTGGCAGATCGCTATCCTAAGAAAGTTTTTGGTATTTTAGCCACTCAGTTTTTTAGGGTTTTACTTTATATGGTATTAGGCTTACTTTTAGGCTTTAGCCCTCAGCTTTGGATTGTCATTGTTGCTATCTTGGCTGATCTTGTTTCTGATATGTCAGGTTTCTTTGAAAATGCCTTGTTTCGACCGTTGTCGTTACGCTTGGTTTCGGACGAGGACCGGCCACAAGCCATGGGACTAAGTGCCTCTATTTCTGCGACTAGCAGAATTGTGTTTAATAGCGCTGGTGCCATTTTGTTAACGTGGTTTACTTATCAAGAAGTTGCCTTTATCAATGCTGGGACCTTCTTACTAGCAGCGCTCATTATGTTGAGCATTAAAAAGGCTTTGGAGGCTTTGTTTTTGGAGAAGCCTCTTCAACTTTCGAAAACGTCTTCTGATGAAAACCAGAAGCCTTCTTTTATCCATTCCTTTAAACAAGGCTTAAAAGAACTATTTACCATTCCAGCTCTGAAAGAAAGCATGATCATTGCTCCTTTATTGAATGCCGTCGGCGTTGGCGTTCCTATGCTATATCTCTTGATTTTAAATGATCATCCAAAGTCTATTTTGATTAGTCAGTCAGCTAGTATTGCTGGTCTGTCTATTGCCATGAGTTTAGGCACTATAGTAGGAGGGTTGGCAGTTGACATTCTTTTTAAAAAGATGCCTTTAAAGCGTATTTTTCTCCTTGGTATTGTTTTGAGTCTTTTAATTTATCTGGCCATGCTTTTTCAACAAACTCTCTTAATCCTTTTATGTCTTTTTGATATCAGTGTGGGTTCAGGGGCTTTAAACCCCAGAATTAGTGCCCTTGTCTACAATCATGTCGCTGAGGAGAATCTAGGCATTGTTTTTAATGGTATGGTCACTTATTTTTCTTTGGGAATGGTGGTCTTTCAATTGATCTTGTCAGGTCTCATTGTGGTTTTACCTGTTAACCTTATTCTTTGAATCCTTATGTCACTTTGTTTATTCCTTTTCATTTATACCATGACTATAAAGTCAGTTGAGGTTTAATATAAATTACTCTTATCATGAACATCGTAGTCGTATGGTGGATCAGCTCTTGTCTCCCTTGACAGCTGATAACTGATGAATATTAAGAATAAGTAACAAGATGATGTCACCGTTGCTTTTAAAGGTTTTTTAGGATATAATGACCAATGATTATGATCTAGGAGGATCAGCTTTGACTGATTTTAAAGACGCTGAAAAGCCCTCTTTTAAGGGGGCAGAAAACTTTAAAGAGCGTATTTTACGAGAGCTTGCTGAGGCCAGTCTTCAGCAGCAGCTTCAAGAAGATAGGGTTGAAAAATCAGACGAGGACGCTAGTAAGACGGGTAAGGCATCGGCAGCCAGTCCTTCGATGTCTTATCAAGAGATAACCCCTCAGGAGTCTTTACCAGAAAGTGCCAAGACATCTGAGCAATCGCTTGAGACTCAAAAGAACCACATGTCACCAGGGCTAGTGTCTCGTAATGACAAGGTTCTCGAAGAGTTCAAGTCAGAGTTTTCAGACGCCTTACAAGGATCCTCTAAAGGCAAACAGGATGGTAGGTTTAGTACCCTTGATTTAGGGGCTAAAAATGAAGCCGTGCTTGCACAATTAGAGGCTAAAGAATCGATAACTGAGGAAAAAGAACCAGCAATGAGTAGGCGACAAAAAAATCATAAAATTGCAGCTAAAATCACGCGTATCCTAGTCACTATTATAGTGTCAATCACCTTGTTAACAGCTGTCTTTGGCTATCGTTACGTGGCTAGTGCCTTAGGCGCTGTTGACCCCAATGCGAAGCAGTTTGTAACGGTTGAAATCCCTGGAGGATCAGGTAATAAATTGATCGGACAAATATTAAGAGACAATGGCTTGATTAAAAATGCCTCGATTTTCAACTATTACACGCGTTTTAAAAACATTTCAAACCTCAAAAATGGTTATTATAACCTCCAAAAAAGCATGACTGTCAAAGACATTACAGATGCGCTCAAGCAGGGAGGTACGGCAGAGCCGCAAGCCCCTGTTTCTGGAAAAATCTTGGTCAAAGAAGGTGATACCATTGATCAAATTGCTCAAGCAGTGACAGTCAATGTCAACACCAAAGCGTTAGACAAGACCCCTTATTCCAAGCAAGACTTCCTAGATTTGATGAACAATCAAGACTTTATTGCTAAGATGGTTCAGAAGTATCCGGAGTTGTTAAAAGGGATTCCATCAGTAGACCAAGCTAGGTATCAACTAGAAGGCTACTTATTCCCAGCAACCTACAATTACTATGAAGAATCAACTTTAGAAGAGATTGTTGAGCAGATGTTGATGACCATGGACACCCATATGGCGCCTTACTACGCTCAAATCGCAGCGAGAGGTCAATCGGTTAATGCTATTCTTACCCTAGCTTCTCTCGTTGAGAAAGAGGGCTCGACAGACGATGATCGCCGTAGTATTGCAAGTGTCTTTTATAATCGTTTAGGTATCCAGATGCCCTTACAAAGTAACATTGCCATTTTGTATGCCATGGGTAAGCTTGGTCAGGAAACAACGCTTCGTGAAGATGCGACTATTGACACCAAGATAAAATCGCCTTATAATATCTATGAAAATCCTGGTTTGATGCCTGGTCCAGTGGCTAACCCTGGTTTATCAGCTATTGAGGCTACCATCAATCCTGCCAATACTGATTTTCTCTACTTTGTAGCGGATGTTACCACAGGAAATGTCTACTATGCTGAGGATTATGAAACCCATGAGGCTAATGTGTCCAAGTATGTGAATGCACATTTGGCAAAAGACTAGCCCATCCCTGAGTCAACAGAATAAGTCAATGACGTTTTTGCCTAGTCTGAAACCTTGGCGATCCAAACGGTCTCAGACTCACTTGAAGATCATAGCATTTTTTAAATAAGCACCATATCACTAATGAAGCTGGAGACGATTGTCCCAGCCTCATTCCTTTCATCAAAATAATTTAGAAAAGAGATAAACATGTCAGAAAAAACATTCCCAATGACCCAAACGGAAAAAGAACAGCTTGAAAAAGAGTTAGAGGAGTTAAAGCTGGTTCGCCGCCCTGAAGTCGTTGAGCGTATCAAAATCGCCAGATCTTATGGTGATCTATCGGAGAACTCTGAATACGATGCTGCCAAAGATGAGCAGGCATTTGTTGAGGGTGAGATTTCCATGTTGGAAAATCAAATTCGCTATGCTGAAATTATTGATAGCGACGCTGTGGCTAAAGATGAGGTAGCTATTGGAAAAACCGTTGTGGTCCAAGAAGTCGGAACAAAGGACCAAGATACTTATCACATCGTCGGAGCAGCTGGTGCTGATATTTTTTCAGGCAAGGTCTCTAATGATAGCCCTATCGGTCAAGCCTTGATTGGCAAAAATAAGGGTGATAAAGTTTCCATCGACTCGCCAGCAGGCAGTTATCAAGTAGAGATTATCAGTGTTACCAAAACCACAGATAATCAATAAAAATGGTTAATAAGGGTAGAACCATCTAGTAAGGGCATCAGTCCACTAGAGTCCTCTCAGTCTTAACCACCCAAAAACAGCCAGAGCCTAGGACCTTGTCCTAGCTCTTTTCTTGATCCTTTCAAGTTGTGGAAGCCCCTTTTTACTCAACGTCCTCAAAGCGAGACTAGGCGACCAAACCCAAGGAAAAAAGGTTTTCTCGAGATGAACCAAGAGCTTGCTTTTTAGCTTACTTAGAGCAGGACTTATTTTTTGATGGCTTTTGTAATCTAAACCATAAGGAACAGCTGATTTTTAAAGCGTCTATTTTACTATATTTTCATAGCGTGGTATAATAAAGACTAATATTATATTTAGGGTAAAAAGTGGCTAGAAAGCCTATAAAATAGCGATTTAGGGAGTTGACCTAGATCGCTTTTTTATGTTTTGTTACCCTTTTAGTTATACTTTAATTCATTTATGGCATTTTCAAAAAATGAAACAGCTAATTTTTGATTCATTTCTGAAAGATGCCCGTATATATCCATGGTTGTTGAAATGTTGGTATGGCCAAGGCGGTGTTGTAGCTCCTTGTAGGGTATACCAGCATTTAGCAGCATACTAGCGTGAGTATGGCGGAAACCATGAAAGCCAACATCTTCCACACTTGCAAGTCTGAAATGGCGTTTAAGACGTTGTCTGAGGTTTGCAACTTTAGCATAAGTATCTGTAATGGGTGAGAAGACTATAACAGGTTGATAACCAGCTTCTAGGAGTTGTTGCCCGGCATAGCTTTTTAGCATTTTAAGTGTTGCTTGGTCAATATCGATAACACGTATACTTGATTTTGATTTAGGGCTGTTAACAGTGCGATACCTGTTTAAAGTTTTTGTAATGCTGATTTGTGCCTTGTCAAAATCAATATCAGACCATTCCAGGGCGAGCAATTCGTTGATGCGGCAACCTGTTGCTAGAAGCGTTTTATAGAGCATAATTTCAAACATATGCTGATAAGTCGGTTCTAACTGCGACAGATAAGTCAAGAAAGTCTTTAGGTTATCTTGATCCAGATGTTTGACCTTAGCTTTGGTCTTTGTCCTTGTCTTACGTGGCAATAGAATGTTTTGGGAAGGGTTAAAGGGTAAGAGTTCCAGAGTGACACCATACTGAAGTATTCTCCTGTTGAGTGAACATAGTAAACTATAGTGTTGAAAAGCTCCCTTTTCCCCTTCGTTAGCCTTGGAAGCCCAATCGTTAACTTGCATTTGGATCATAGGTGTTGTAATCTTGTCTAAGGGATAATCAGCAAAGACTGGCAATAGATGATTTCTGACAATACTTTCCATCATGCAGCTAGTATTAGGTTTGACGGTATGCTTGTAACTATCCCACCATAATTGAGCCAACTCCCCGTAGGTTTTAACAACAAACTTGGGCTTGATGCTATGACCATTGGTTTCAAAGTCATTGATTGCTTGTCTAGCTTTGCTTTTAAGAAGTTTCTTGGTAGGAGCGGTGATAGTCGTTCTAGCCTTTTTACCTGTTAACTGGTCAACGCCAAGATAGATGTTGGCACGATAAACCAACTCACCGTTTTTCTTTTTATGCTTCGTTATTTTCATGTTAATATCCTTTTCTAACATCAACAGGCAAGTATGGGTTTAGAATTGGATATTTAACACGTATAGAATAGCAAAAAGTTCCCTGAATGTAAATAGATACCCTTGCTTTAAAACGCACATACGGGGCTTATATGGGCTTGTAGAGGGTAGGGTGATATGTTATAATTTTTCTTGCAAGGTGCAAACTTTCGTTATCTTATAGCGAAAGGGGGTGATACTTTGACATACTTATTTGACGTCTTACTTGGTGTTGTGGTTGAGATACTGGCGCATTATCTCATCAAATGGCTAGACACTAAGGACAAATAGCACTTTGTTAGCCTGAACACCATAAAAAAGCCCCTCGGGACTGGCATCCCTTGGGGCTTTGGTGTACTTTGACACACTTATTTGTAACCTTATTATCGCATACAACCTTAAAATAGTCAATCATAAGCTAACGCTATCATGGTGATAGCTAGTTAAATAATTTTTCCATCGCTGGCAGTTGTTTCCATTTTGGAAATAACTGATTTTTCTATAAGACCCTCTAAACTGAAATAATCGGAAATAAAAAATCAGTAACTTTAGCTTAGTGGGGCGGTTTAATTGGATTTTTTGCTTTTCAGTAATACTAACAAATCGAAAACTAGATTTTTTATACCTAATATCGAAAAAATTTGACATTTTTAAAACTTGGTTTTGGCGCGTGGATGGCAGGACATGCGGAAAAAGGATCATCACGCGCAGCAGCAGCTAACTTTTACAAGCCCGGGTTATTGCCAATAAAGATGGTTTTATAGACGTTTGGTGATCAGAGCCTTAATCTCTAACCTCAATCAACTTATGATAGATAGCTTCTGTTAGGGCTGTTTGCTGACTGGCTGTTAAATGGCTTGAGGTTCTGATAACTAGGCTACCGTACACATAATGAGAACCAGGGTTTAATAAGCCTTGGGCATCAAAGGTACTTAGATAGGTGTTACGCACTTGAGCTTCTTCTGCGGTTTTATACACTTCAATATTACCGCCAGCGTCTGTTCCTTTTGCTACAATATCAGCACCTTCAACAGCTTCAGTTACTTGGCTATCAGTAAAATAGATAGATGCAGTGTACCCACCTTGTTTATTGAGGTTTCCGTTTGGATCATTGGCTTCGGTTACTGATTGAACGCCTGTAACAGTATCAACTTCTTTCAAGCGTTCTTCTACAAAACTTTGGTTTGGATTAGTAATTTGTATCAACTGTTTAACGCTATTTGTATAAGCTGTAGAACTATCAGTTAATGATTGAATAGAAGCTGAATAGTCTAGTGGTTGGTCCAATTCTTCAGCTTGTTCCTTAATAGCTTCTGTCTTATCTGACATCTTAGGTATTTTTCTTAAATCGTTATTAGCTGCTTTTATAGTGGCTTTTAAATTATCTAAAGACTTTGCATCTAACGGCTGCTGATTGGACTTAACAAGTTTTTCGGCTTCATCAATAGCGACTTGCAAGGTTTTATTAGTTGCCTTAACCTTTTTGACAGCTTTATCGTAGCTAGTAACAGCTTCCTGATGCGGTACGTAGCTTAGGAAATAGTAGGCTGAACCGCTACTAATAACCAGTAAGATAGCAATAATTGCAATAATTTTCTTTTTCATTTGTTTTTCTCCTTTTATTTCTCTTTTATGCGCGTGGGTTAGTCGATTATCCCAAGGCATTAGAATAATTTAATTCTAAGCTTTTGATTTTTTCTAGTGTCTCACTTTCTAGCGAGGTAAGTTCATTTAATAATTGGGGAATTTTTGATTCATCAAGGCCATGAATGAGATACTCATCGCTGTTATTAATATGGTTATTTAAAATAATTTTAGTCTCTGTAAAAGACTCGGCAATTTGATGTTTTAATCTGTCCATTACATAATAGTTGACCTCTTTCACTTTTAACCATTTATTTTTAACAGCTATGCTCCTTTGAGTAAAATCAACTAAAAATTGTTCTTGGTCACTAAAAACTTTAGAAGGATGTTGCTTTTCAGGATTAAAATAAATATCATTCATCTCGGCCATTATAAAGCGAGCCAGCAAATCGTTTACACCTTCAGCAAGAATATCTTTATAAAATTTAGATAATTCATCTCTTGCAATCTCATCAAGATTATTATTGATAAATCGGAGATCTAAATAGGATTTTTTAACTCCTAAATAATCAGCTAGCTTTTGAAGATTGCCAGATGTTGGCATTGACCTACCTTTTACATAACCAGTAATTGTACTTTTAGGAATTTCTAAAGCATTGTGCAGGTCTATCTGTCTAATACCTTTTTCTTTCATAACATGATTGAGATTATTAGAGAAATATTCTCTATTTTTTAAGTCCTGAGGGCTATTTTTTGCCATTATCAAAACCTCCTTTACTTTGTTTTCACAATCCGATTATAACACAAAAAAGACAAAGTACGAAAAAAATAAAATTTTTTATTGTTTTGCGTTGACTTAGTACGAAAAAAATACTACCATGGTTTTATCAATTTTGAAAGGAGTCACGTTTTTTTATGGCACAATGGACGCTGAAAGCATGTCGAGTAAACGCAGGTTATACTTTGCGACAGGTAGCTAATAAGGTGAACAAGAATTTTCAGACTATCTCAAAGTACGAAAAAAATAGTATACTAATCCCTTTTGAGTTACTTAAGGAATTATCGGAATTGTACCAGGTTAAACTGGACGATATTTTTTTAGGCGACAGTACGAAAAAAATAGACCTATCTCAAAAAGAACTATAAGAAAGGAGACACAAAATGGAACTAGTCTATTTAGACGGCAAGAAAGAGCCATACACCACAAGCGAGATAATCGCTGAATGTGCTGAAGTACAGTACCACACAATTACACGCACCATCAGAAAGAACCTTGAACGTTTTGAGCGTTTGGGAAAGGTTGGATTTAATATCCAAGCTATGGAAAGCGGACAGCAGTCTAAAATCTATATTCTGAATGAGCAACAAGCAACCTTGCTGATCACGTTCTTGAAGAATACGGACCAGGTAGCAACATTCAAAGAAAACCTAGTCAAAGCCTTCTTTGAAATGAGGGACGAGGTGGCAGAGTTTCGCTATCAGAGGGCTTTAGAAAAGCCAAAGCGCAAAACCTTGCACGATAGCATTGAGAACTGGGAGAAGGCACCAAAACACGCGCACCCAACCGTTAACAACTTGCTACTAAAAGGCGCTAGCGGATTGAATAAAAAGCAACTTATGGCACAACGTGGCGGTCATAATGGTATCGATAGCTTAACAAGTGCTGAGCTAATCAGATACCAAGCCTTGGAGGATATGGCTATCGCTATGATTAACCTAGGCATGAGTTATCAAGATATTAAAACAATGGTATTCAGACAGAAAACGGAGGTATCACAATAGGCATACTAACCGCACTTTTACACTTGCTAGACTGGGCATTTGGTAGCCCAATGGTAGAGCAAGATGACGACTAAAAAAGCACCTCAGGAGGTGCGTGAGAGCAACAAAAAAAAAAGGCTTTGATAGCGACCAAACTGACAAGCCTTTTAACTAAAAAATAGAATACCAAAATCATCAACAGGCAATAGATGGGTTTAGTATTTTTATTTAACACTATTATAACATATTTTTAGACAAGAGGGCAAATGTCCTAGCACCGACCGGCAACTCAAAAATAGCGGTGTAATCATAATTCGTATAATAAAGGCAGGGAACTAACATGAAACAATATTTTAAAGATTTTGAAAGTAAACTAAGAAATGCAGAACAAAAACTAGATATTTTAAGTGAATGGCATATTGCAAAGGGTCACAATGGCGCATCTGAAATCGCTGAAGAGTGCAGAATAACGATAACAGACCTTTGGATAGAGTTTTACAAACTATCTGAACGTTATACAGAGGCAGAAGCTAGCCATGAGGAAGTGATGGAAGCAAACTTGGATAATCTGTTAGGTGAGTTGAAACGCTATGATGATGAGACTATGGCGAGATATGAAAAAGCCCCTAATTGGTTGCTTTTCAACTTTTTAGATATGGCTATTAGAAGTTTAGAAGAAGGTTGCCCTGATGTTAAGACTACAACTATCTGGTTATACTTGCGAGATTTGGTCATCAGAGATTTAAAAGCCCGTGGTGTCATTGACAAAATCATCCACGATAGAAAGACCAATGATTGTCAGATTGTAATGAGTGAGGACAAACCATGATCCAAGAATTTAAGTTAAGTTCTACAGAGTACATCTCTTTACTTTTAGTCCTAGCGGGGTTATTCATCTTGATAGCGTCGATGCCGTTTAGGACTGATACAGAAAACACAGTAAAACACAGTAAGGGTACAATAGATGCTGAATGAACCTCATACTAAAGTTTAATTATTCAAAAAAAAGAAGGAGAAACTGATTGAATAGTTTAGAAAAGCGTATCTTAAGATTGATACCAATAGGAGGTGAGCGCCCTATTTCAGGACGAGAGATTGCCTCCCTGGTCAATGTGAGCAGACGAGCTGTTAAAGACAATATTAACCGCCTGATTATCAAATACCAGATTCCCATTGTGGCTAAGAGGGCAACGCCTAGTGGCTATTTTATCCCCAAGGATGATACGGAGCGCCTGGAGGGGGTCAGGGAATTTAGGGCGCAGCATAGGAGCGAGGGGCAACGCTTAGATACCTTGATTAGTGCTAGTCTAACTGATTGGAAGGAGTATATAAATCATGATGAACCTATTGAGTCATGAGGCTGAAACAAAGTTGGTCGTAGAGATGCTGGAGAGGGTAGACAAATACCTTGAAGCGCATGAGAGGCTACCCCAGCGTGAAACGGGATTGATCCCAGAGGATGAGCTTAAAGAGGAATTAAAGGTTACGGCTCAAACGCTTAGATTGTGGCGCGATAAAGGGCTTAAGCCTTATTTTCCACCCGTTGAGGGAACTAGGAAACGATTTTATAAAATTACAGACGTATTAGCGTTTTTGGGGGTGGAATAGTGCGAATACTAGAGCGATTGATACAGTCATGAAATAATACGACATGGAGGTAAAGAGATGAAATTAACTGACTTTATAGAGGGACACGATAAGGCATTTTTAGGCATTGAGAACATTCTTGCTATTATCCTGGAGGTCAAAGAGTTAGGTAGTGCTTTGATTGATATTGATGAAGTGGAAACTGAATTAGAATACATCAAGAATCATCTAAGGTCACTTGAGGCGCAGTTACTTGACGGAAAGGAGATTTCCTTTTGGCAACAAGAAGAATGATTGGTAAAAATATAACTCAAACACAACGTTTTTTACAAATGCCACTAGAGGCACAAGCACTATATTTTCACTTGATACAGTCAGCGGACGACGATGGGATTGTAGAGGCTTTCCCAATTATTAGAATGATTGGGGCAAGCGATGATAGTTTGGGTTTGTTAGTTGTTAAACGATTTGTCCGACCATTAAATGACGAGATGGTTTATTTTGTGATTGATTTCCATGAGCAAAACATGGTCAGAAAAGATAGATACACCGCTAGTCGTTATCAAGAATTATTATCTGCAGATGAAATGGCTAAAAATCCTAGAATATCGGTATTTTTAGAGGATGAAAACAAAGGGTTAACCAATGGTCACCCAAATGACACCCAGCGGTTAACCAATGGTCACCCCAGTATAGTAGAGGGTAGTATAGGTAAGGATAGTCTAGTAGAGGATAAGGGAGTAGAGGATAGGCAAGTGAAGTCTAAAAATCATACCTCAAGAAGTCTAAAAACTAGACTTCGTGAAGTCAAAAAATTAGACCCAATCAATACTGATATTAACAAGACTGATAGAGCAAGGGGGTAGTGGTAGCAATTTATATAGTATAGGGGAACAACCTACCACCCCTCCCCCTATTCATTCTCAAGATTTTGTCACTCTTTACAAATCATTTGAGCAGGAGACAGGCAGACCGCTATCACCTGTCCAGATGGAAAAGCTAAACGATATGTTGGAAGACTTTAGCTCAGAGCTTATTCATGAAGCGTTAAGGGAGGCAGTGAGCCAAGGTAAAGCCAACTTTGCCTATATTGAGGCTATTCTAAGACGCTGGAAGTCTGATAATCTGCTGACGGTGGCGTTGGTAAGAAATGCTAAGAAATCACGCACTAAGGCAGAGCAACCGAAAGAGCCTACCAGCTTTGAAGATTGGAAACCAACAGCAGATGACCCATTTTAGGAGGTGATAAGATGTTACAAAAAGCAGATTTTTATAAGCACCAGGTAACATTGAGCGAGCGCTGCCCTAAACATGACACCTCGCTGATACAGTTAAACACAGCAGTCACAATTGCTGGGGAGGACAAACCTCGTAAGCTTTCCCCTATTTGCCCAGAATGTGCCAAAGAACAAATCAGGCAAAAGGCATCTGATGGACTAGAGCAATTATCAAACCTAGCTCTCTATCAAAAAACCTACGATGTTTTAAAGCGTGATAGTATCATTCCAAAAGAACTACAGGAGGCAACCTTTGATAATTTTATGGTCAAGACTGACGAAGAGGGGCAGCTGCTAACCTTTGCTAAGGGTCAAGCCCAAAAGTATCTTGACGGTATGATAGGAAATACGGTTATTTCAGGTAGTACAGGTATCGGCAAGAGTCATCTTAGTCTTGCTATGGCAAAAGCTATCAACGAGGGGTACAGGAAAAAGCGAGATCCCAAGAGTGTCCTTTTTGTGACCTTGACCGAGATCATCAAGCAAATCAAGGAGGGCTGGAATTATGGTAAAGCGGCTAAGTTAACCGAGTTTGAAGCGATAAGGCTATTAACTGGTGTTGATTATCTGATCATTGATGACTTGGGAGCGAAAAACGCAGAAACGAGGGCTAAGAGTGATTGGGAGCAAGATTTTTTATTTGATATTCTCAACAACCGAGAAACAACCATCATCAATACCAACCTGGATGGAAGCCAACTGAAGAAAGTTTACAACGAGCGAAACGCAAGCCGTATTCTAAAAGGGCTTGATGGTAATTCTTTTAAGTCATTCACGATCAAGGACAAACGCTACAGTATCGCAAAACTAAAGCAGGAAGTCACCTCGACACAAAACAATCATCACTGATGCAAAATAGAGCATTGGGACAAAGATAGATAGATTGAACGACCTAGGATGCCCCTAGAAACTCATAGGAAGCTCGTATGAGCATTTTTACATTTATCCAAGACAAAATTAAAAGCCCATACAGGGTATTTTAAGGGTGTTAAAGACGAGGGGGTGTTTTTGGCGGTACAGGTTATTAAATTACAAAAAAGTCATACAAGATAAAAAAATGAGGTAAAACATGGCAAAGATTATCAAGCATCTAGCATTAAAAAGTGATCAAGATAAAAAACAGACCATTTCAGCATACTTTGAAAACAGACAGAAACAGCTGCTAAAAAGGGAACACCCGCCTAATATCGTTGATTATATCTGGCTGGAGTGGCACATTCTTTCCTTGGCGGAAAGTTACTTGACAGATAGTGATGAGTTTTACTCCGAGCTATGCCAAGTGCTACATGGAGAACTGGCTAGCCGAGCGTTAGAGACGTTGGAAGAAGTTGCCAAAGGTCAGCAATTTCAGCAAATATTATCAGAGGTGAAAGAAACATGAACATAGACAAACTAAGAGCCAATTATATGGCAGACGATACGCCGTTGACTGAAGCAGACGTGCCAAAGCTTTTTGAAATTGCTGAGAAGCTAAGGAATGAAGATATTAGCTTAAATTTGTATGAGTTGCAGAAACACCCGGGAGCACGCGCTAAGTTATTTGGTCATATCACGGACGCTTGTTATATGATGCTGGGGTCAGAACCAACGACAGCTCAAAAGATGGCTTTTATAAGCTATTTACAAAGCCAATTTATTAAGACTTTAGCCAAACAAGCTTCCAAAACTGATTTAAAAGGCTTGAACCAATTTTTAAGGCTTGCTAAACGAGAAAACAAGGACGTTGACCTTAAAGCATTGGCTAGCGATCTAATCGCTACAGGACTGATTACAAAGGAGAAATAACATGACTACAAATTTAACACCAAAAGAACAACTTGCTGAAAGATACGCCAATAAGCGCGTGAAAGAACTTTTGAGCATGACAAAAAAAGAACTCGCTGAATATACCGCAGCGCTTGAAGTGGAGCTTATGGACTTGTCTGACAGCGTGCTAGATGATGATTTTTCAAGAAGTCTATCAGTTAATAGTGTTGATGAAAACCTTGATAGCTTAGATGAACACGCTTTGAATTTGATGAAAAACCTAGATAGTAACGATGAAGTGATGCTTGAAGCATTATGGAAGTATCGCACAGTATAGTTGCAAAATAGACGCGTATAGTTTTGTATAGTATAATACTTACAAAAGGAGATACGATCATGAACGTTTTAGAAAAGAATACGCAGGTTAACTTTAAAACCAATAGCGATTTGCTAGAACAAGCTAAAGCTATCATCACAGCTCACAACCTTGATATGACAGCTAGCTTTAATTTGTTTTTGGAAAACATTGTAGAGAATAAAGCCTTACCTTTTGAGACTGAAGCCGATAAAGAACGGGCGGAACTTCTTGTAGGTTTACGCGCTGAAATCGCTAAAAGTTTTGATGATTTAGAGTATGGACGGGCATATAAGGCTAGTGAAGTGAGGGCTAATCTTGGTATCTGATAATCATTCCTATCGCTTGATGATTCCTGAGACCGTACAAGAGCAGTTAAGGCATATCAAAGATTATATAACTGATCATTACTTTTCAGAACAAGCAGGGGCTAACACCGTTAACAATATTCTTTACGGGCTAGAACGTCTGGAACTTTTCCCAGAGGCAGGCTTTAACGCGGACGAAAGAGTAGGGGAAACCCTTTACCCACCTTACAACACCCGTTGCATTGTTTTGGGGGACTACCTAGCTTTTTATCACATTTTAGAAGATAAAAAAGCCGTTTTTGTATCTAATATTATCCATAGCAAACAGGATTATATACGATTATTCAAGAAAAAATAGGTGTCTGAATGTGGACGCCTATTGCGTTATCATTAGGTTTGAACCAAGAAAAACCAAGATGAATGATATAACATAAAGGAGGTTGTCAATATAGTTGGGCATTCTGAAATTAGAGTAG
>NZ_JBLOJV010000026.1:0-24680 GCF_047785705.1 Streptococcus pluranimalium | reverse complement strand
TATTTCTGTGAGTATGACAGAGATTGATAACCCAGCACGTCATTCGACACCAGAAGCTCTAAGAGCCTATGCCAAAGAACGTCGTGAAAGAGGTCAAACAACAACCATGTACTCTATGGTTGGACAATATCCGAATGCCTTTACACGTAGTGCACCTGCAGAAGCAGCATGGGTATTGCTCTATGCTCATAGCCTTGGCTTAGACGGTTACTTGCGCTGGGCTTATGATGCTTGGGTTAAAGATCCATTGACAACAGTTGATCACTGGTGGTGGGAGAGTGGCGATCCTTTCTTGGTATATCCAGGGGACAAAGACGGCTCTGACAAAACACCACGCACCTCTCCACGTTTTGAACACATCAAAGAAGCAGAACGTCTTATTGAGAAAATACGTTGGATTAAAGAAAAATCACCAGAAGCTGGTGAGGAAATTGATCAATTTGTATTGACTATGCGTCGTCCAGAAGGACGAAAAAATGCTTACGGTGCGATGGAATCAACTGGACTTGACCAAGAACGTCAGATTGATAATCAAGTCAGAGCGATTGCGGCAAAGGTTCGAGAAGTCTCTCAAAAATACCAAGCACAGCTACTAGATCAATCTCCTAATCCAGAGCAACCAACGGAGCAAACCTTAGCTCCGATGAAAGTCTTCTCACTAGATGCTGGCCGTAAATACTTTAACCTATCTAGTCTCAAGAGCACAGTTGATACCTTGAGTGAGATTGGTTTCACTGATTTCCACTTGATTTTAGGAAATGATGGCTTGCGTTTCTTCCTTGATGACATGAGTTTATCTGCTAATGGTCAAGTTTATACCAGTGACGCCATCAAAGAGGCGCTAACTCAAGGAAATATCGCTTATGAAAAAGAGAAGAATTCTCAAGACGATGGGCGTTTCTTGACGCAAGCTGAGATGGATGAGCTGATTGCTTATACCAAGTCAAAAAATCTACGCTTTATCCCAACGATTAACAGTCCAGGTCACATGGATGCTATTGTGACAGCTATTGAAACTTTGGGGATCTCAGATGCGAAATTTAGCGTTGATGGCAAAACATCCACCACGACGCTTAACCTTAACAATGATTTTGCAGTTAACCTAACCAAGTCTTTAGTGGATAAATACGCCGCTTATTTCTCTGGCAAAGCTGATATTTTCAATATTGGTCTAGATGAATACGCCAACGATATCACCAAACCAAAACTAGGCTTTAAGGCTCTTCAAGAGCGTGGGGAATACCACAAGTTTGTGGCCTATGCCAACGATTTGGCTGCCATTGTGAAAAAACACAATCTCAAACCAATGGCCTTTAATGATGGGATTTACCATGATAACGTGACAACGGCAGGAACGTTTGATAAGGACATCATCGTTTCTTACTGGACCGCTGGCTGGGGTGAGGGAGAAAACCGTTATAATGTCGCGTCTCCAAACTTCTTGAGTGAAAAAGGTCATAAGATTTTAAACACCAATGATAATTGGTACTATGTCATTGGCCGTAATACGCAAGGAAGCGGCTGGTATAACCTAGAGCAAGGCAAAGATGGGATTGCCAAGACACCTTATCATAAAGTGCCAGGCGATAGCACTGGGAAATTACCTGTTATTGGTGCGATGGTGGCTGTCTGGGCAGACGAACCACGTCGTTCTTATAGCCCTAACCGTGTGACAGAACTCTTGACAGCTTTTGCTGATCGCAATCCAGAGATTTTTGATGCCAATTACAAGACTTTGGATACCTTGTTGTCACTTGTACCAAAAACAATCCACCATCTTCCTGCGGATGCTCAAAAAGCCTTGACAGATATTATCGCTACCATCAAGCCTAATAAAACAAGAGCAGAGCAGGCAGAAGTAGATGCTTATGTCCAAGCTGTCAAATCAGCCTTACTTCCTTACCTTCCACAAAAAGAAATTCCAACAGCCTTACTTGATTTAAAAATCTTCTCACTAGATGCTGGCCGTAAATACTTTAGCCCTGATAGCATCAAATCAGTTATTGATAAAATCAGTGACCTGGGTTATACCGACCTGCACTTGTTGTTAGGAAATGACGGTTTACGCTTTGTTTTAGACGACATGTCCCTTCTTGTGGATGGTCAAACCTACACTAGCGATGCTGTTAAGACAGCCATTCAAAATGGTAACAAGGTCTATTACGATGATCCAAATGGTAACAGCCTAACGCAAGCTGAGATGCAAGATATCTTAGCACACGCAGCGTCACGTCGGATCAACCTGATTCCGACCATCAACAGTCCAGGGCACATGGATGCGATACTGGAAGCCATGACTAGCCTTGGCATTAAAGATCCTAAATTTAGTCACGATGGCAAAACATCTAAAACAACCATTGATTTGACGAATGAGCCTGCGGTTAATTTCACCAAAGCTTTGATTAAGAAATACGTTGATTTCTTCTCAGACAAGGTTTCAATCTTTAACATTGGTTTGGATGAGTATGCGAATGACGCAACCAATGCGCGTGGTTTCTATCTCTTGCAAAACAATAAGCAATACGATAAGTTTGTAAGCTATGCTAACGACCTATCTGCGATGGTTAAAGCGGCAGGACTTAGACCAATGGCCTTTAATGATGGTGTTTACTATAATAGTAATACCTCTTACGGCACCTTTGATCAAGATTTGATTATTTCTTACTGGACATCCGGTTGGAATGGTTATAATGTCGCTAAACCAGATTTCTTCTACAAAAAAGGACATCACCTCATCAACACCAATGATGCTTGGTACTATGTTCTAGGGCGTGATACAGAAGGAACTTACAACTTAGAGAGTGCGATTGAGCGTATCGGTAAAACACCATTCAATCAAGTTCCAGGGGCTAAAGTTGGTACTGTTCCAACAATCGGTAGTTTAGTCGCTATTTGGGCTGATCAACCATCAGCAGCATTTGACCAAGCAAAATTTGAACGTTTAGCTGCTGCTTTTGCTAATGCTAATCCAAATTACCTCAAAGCCAATTACAATCCGCTTTTAGAAGTCTTAAAAACCCTTCCAAATAATGTGGATGGTTTCTACACGGACGATAGCTATAACAATCTGGTAGCAGCTGTGTCTCAGGTTAAGTGGGATAAACAAAGGGCTCAACAGGCAGAAGTAGATGCTTATACGCAGAACATTCGTCAGGCTATTCGTGATTTAACTTACAAATCGGCTGACTACAGCGCCTTAGAAGCCGTTGTAAAACGAGTGCCACAAGATTTTGAGCCTTACACTTCTGAAAGTTTGAAGAATCTTCAAGCTGTGCTTGCAACGATTACCTATGATAAGACTATCAAAGAACAAGATCAAGTAGATGCTTATGTGACAGCTTTAGAAGCTGCTTTAAATCAGCTAGTGCTAAATCATCAAAAAGGTGATAGTGTCTCCAGCCCAACGCTTCCAAGTTTTGATGTTAGTTTGGACCATGACTCCGACGGCTTTACTAGCGAGGAAGAATTGGCAGCAGGGACAGATCCGCTTGATCCAGCCTCATATCCAAAAGTGTCTCATGGCGGCTTAGGCTTGACAGCAGATCCTAAACCTTTCTTTGATGTCAACTTGGATCACGACTCAGATGGCTTCACCAGCGCAGAAGAGTTATCAGCCAATACAGATCCACTTGACCCAGCCTCATATCCAAAAGTGTCTCATGGCGGCTTAGGCTTGACAGCAGATCCTAAACCTTTCTTTGATGTCAACTTGGATCATGACTCAGATGGTTTCACCAGCGCGGAAGAGTTATCAGCTAATACAGATCCGCTTGACCCAGCGTCATATCCAAAAGTGTCCCATACAGGCTTAGGCTTGACAGCTGCTCCTAAACCTTTCTTTGATGTCAACTTGGATCATGGCTCAGATGGCTTTACCAGCCAGAAAGAGTTGTCAGCTGGTACAAATCCACTGAATCCAACTTCATATCCGAAAGCGACTACTTCAGCACTGATGAATGAAGCTACTAAGGAAAACCCTGTCGCTGCTAGCTTGCCAAAAACAAATGACCAGCAGTCATACTTGGCAGTTATCGGAATGGGTCTACTAAGTCTCTTGACATTTGGATTGATCAAAAAACGCCGCCATTGATTTTTTGACGAACCATAGTGAGCAATGATGTAAGAAAGTTTTAAAAAGAACTTTTGACTCATCAAAAATAAGCTAAAATGCTTTATGACACCATTACAGTCAGCAAGAGCAAATGATCTAAAAGGTTGGACTAATTGTGTCCAGCCTTTTAGCATGATCCTAAAAAAGGGTTTGACCAGGGGTTGAGTAGGAGGATGATGACTGTTATCGAAAATTAGATGACTAATATTCCAAGAAATGTTTGAACGACGGCTCTCCTAGACATTCATCTAATGATTAAAAAGCACTTGATATAACAAGTTCAAAATGGTATGATATTAACATAAAGAAAGCGATTGCAGTGTCAGTAGATTTCATTAAGTTAAAAAACCCAGTCATAACGGGCTTTCTCAATGACGAAAAGTGATGCTATCGCTCAACTTTATCAGGTTTCATCGAAGAAAGTTTCAGTAGCATTTGAGACTGATAACTTCTCAAAAACTTGTTGATAATCAAAAATAATCCTATTTATAGGAATTAAAAGGAGAACATTTATGGCAATTGTTGCAGCTCGTATTGACGGCCGTCTTATTCATGGACAAGTGGCCAATCTATGGACAACAAAACTAAACGCTAGTCGTATCATGGTTGTTGACAATGATATCGTCAATAACGACCTTGAGAAAACAGCCTTGAAGCTAGCTACCCCACCAGGGATTAAGCTATCGATACTCAACACTGAGAAGGCAGCAGCTAATATTTTAGCTGGTCGCTATGACTCACAACGCGTATTGATTGTTGCTAGAAGACCTGATCGTTTCTTAGAGCTCATTCAAAAAGGTGTTTCGATTCCTGAGTTGAATGTCGGAAACATGTCTCAAACCCCTGAAACACGTTCTGTGACACGTTCTATCAATGTCGTTGATAAAGACGTTGAAGACTTTGATGCCATCAATGCAAGTGGCACAAAACTCATTGCTCAGATGGTTCCAGGAGATAGCCCACAAGACTTTATGCCATTATTGGATAAAGTTCGCTAATTAACGTTATAAAAAAAGAAATCTTTTAGGAGGAGATTCACTATGATACAATGGTGGCAAATTCTACTACTTACCCTTTACTCAGCCTATCAAATCTGTGATGAGTTGACAATTGTGTCATCTGCTGGTTCGCCAGTATTTGCAGGTTTTGTTGCTGGTCTGATTATGGGTGACATCGAAACTGGTCTTTGGATCGGTGGTAGTCTTCAGTTGATGGTACTTGGAGTAGGTACTTTCGGTGGAGCATCTCGTATTGATGCGACTTCAGGTGCAGTTCTTGCGACAGCCTTCTCAGTAGCCCAAAATATTGAGCCTGAGCTTGCTGTATCAACAATCGCCGTACCGGTAGCAGCACTTATGGTGTACACTGACATCTTGGGACGTTTCTCAACAACTTATTTCGCTCATCGTATTGACAAAAATGTTGAAGATTTCAACTACAAAGCGATTGAACGTAACTACCTTCTTGGTGCAGTTCCATGGGCACTCTCTCGTGCATTACCTGTCTTTTTAGCCCTCTTCTTAGGTGGTGGCGCTGTTAAGGCAATGGTAGATACTATCGCCAACTACCAATGGGTTGCTGATGGTTTGACGCTTGCTGGTAAAATGCTTCCAGGTTTAGGTTTTGCGATCCTACTTCACTACCTTCCTGTTAAACGTAACCTTCACTACCTCGGTCTTGGTTTTGGATTGACAGCAATGTTAACAACTCTTTACGCCAACTTACAATCAGTATCAGGTACTCTATCAGGTATTATTGGAGAATCATGATTGAAGGAAACCATCTTTGATGGTGCACCGTTTAAAGGTCTTCCAATGATTGGTATTGCTATTATTGGTGCAGCTTTTGCGACAATTCATTACAAAAATAGTCAAAACGTAACCGTTGTTGAACAACGCGTTGAAGTGTCAGAAAGTGGGGAGATTGAAGATGACGAAATCTAATTATAAATTAACAAAAGAAGATTTTAATCAAATCAACAAACGTAGTCTTTTCACCTTCCAATTAGGGTGGAACTACGAGAGGATGCAGGGTTCAGGTTATCTTTACCTAATCTTGCCACAATTGCGTAAAATGTATGGTGATGGAACACCTGAATTGTTGGAAATGATGAAAACTCATACTCAGTTTTTCAACACTTCAAACTTTTTCCACACGATTATCACAGGGATTGACCTTGCCTTGGAAGAAAGCGAAGGTGTCGCTTCAAAAGACGCCGTTAACGGTGTTAAGACAGGTTTGATGGGGCCATTCGCTCCAATCGGAGACTCACTCTTTGCCTCTCTTGTCCCTTCTATCATGGGATCAATTGCTGCATCTTTAGCAATCAGTGGTAACCCAATCGGAATCTTCCTATGGGTAGCTGTTCAGATGCTAATCGTTGCTTTCCGTTGGAAACAGTTGGAAGTCGCTTATAAAGAAGGTACAAAACTTGTTACAACTATGCGTGATAAACTAAGCTCACTTGTTGAGGCAGCTTCTGTTATGGGTGTTTTCATGGTTGGTGCTTTGATTGCGACAATGATTAACTTCCAGTTTATTGCAAAACCTCAAATTGGGGATAAAGTGATTGATATTCAAGATCTCTTCAACCAAATTTTCCCACGTTTAGTACCTGCTATCTTCACCGGTTTAGTATTCTGGCTATTGGGACGTAAAGGAATGACGTCTACCAAAGCAATCCTAATCATGATTGTCTTTGCTTTAGCGATGTCATACTTCAAAATTCTAGGTGTGTAGGAGAGAAAAATGGCAAAACAGTTAATCTTAGTCAGCCATGGTTTGTTTAGTGAAGAATTACGTAAAAGTACCGAAATGATCATGGGACCTCAAGACAGCATCCATAGCGTCTGTCTTCTACCAGAAGAGGGTTCAGATGATTTTGAAGCTAAATTCTTGGCTCTTACAAAAGAGTTGGATGATGTTGTGGTACTTGCGGACTTGATGGGTGGCACACCATGTAATGTTGTTGCACGCTTGATTATGCAAGGACAACCATTCGAGCTTTATGCTGGAATGAACATGCCTATGGTCATCGGATTTATCAATGCTTCTCTCACAGGAGAAGATGTTGACTTGAAGAATTTTGGTGCTGAAAACATTCATCGTGTTAATGACTTGTTAAACGTGTCAGATGATGACGATGATGAGTAAAAAACCTTTTTGACACTATATCATAAAGCATTATAAAGAGGTCGGGACAAAGTCTCGACCTCTTTATGGTGTGGTAGCTTGATTTGAAAAGATGATTGAACACATGTTGGCATTTCTTATGTCTTAGGCAATCCTTTTTCAAAGGTTTTAGAGGAGGCCTCAACGCTTATCATCTCTAAGGTTAGGGGATGTCTAAGCTGCAAGTGATGAGCATGTAGCATGAGGCGCTCGTTTATTTGCTGGTGATGATAGAGAGGATCCCCGATAATGGGATGACCATTGTGGGAGAGGTGGACTCTGATTTGATGGGTTCGACCAGTCTCAAGTTGGCAATTTACCAGACTAGCATGCTTATAGGCTTTTAAAACGTTAATATGAGTAACAGCAGTTTGTCCATGTCTGGTGTCAACCACTCGCTGACGTCGGTCATGGCGATGGCGTCCAATAGCTTGACGATAAGTGACCTTTTTCTGAGGGATGTGTCCCTGTATAAAAGCCCGATAATTTCGCTGGATAGCTTTATTTTCTAAAAGCCGATTTAGAATCGGTAGGATAAAAGGGTTTTTGGCAAAAAGCACAGCGCCGCTTGTCTCCATATCCAAACGGTGAACGACGTAGCAGGTTTGCCCCACAAAGGCTGAGACATGATTTAAAAGCGCTAACTCTGTCGATTCATTGCCATGTGTCTTCATGCCTTCTGGCTTATTGACAATAATGAGGTGTTGGTCCTCGTAGAGGCATTCGATAAGATTGGCATTGCCCAAGGGAATCGTTTTGTCGGGATAATCTTCCTCATCAAAAATGAGCTCAATAGTATCTCCAAGAGCCACTTGACTTTGCCAGTTGATCAGTTCGTGATTGATTCGGACGTGTTTTTTGACCCTAAGGAAGTGCCTTATTTTACGCGGGACTAAAAAGTGGTTCTCTAAGAGTTCTTTAACGGTGGTGCCAGGATAAGGGTTTTGGATGGTTACTGTAAATCTCATAGTCTTATTATAACATCTTGCGTGGCAATGCTTAACGAAAACTTATTTTTAGTGAAAATCATTGTTTTTTAGGAATAAGTCTTTTAAAAACTGATATAATAAAGGTATGAAAATCGTTGACAAATGGAAAAATACATTCAAAACTCTTTTTTCGGCTGACCAGCCAGCATCAGATAGACAGGACTTAGAAGCCTTTGATGATTCTTCTGCTAATCTAAGCACAGACGACGCTCATAGGCATCACCCATCAAGGCTTGGTGGTCGTCAAAAACGTCGCCATCGTCGTCAGGAGTCAAAGCAAGGATTGTTAACCCGTCTGCTTGAGACTTATCCTAAGTTAGCCCTTTTACGTCGTCTTGTTCCAGACCGAGAGTCTTGGGTACGTCGATTTTGGCGGCGATACCATGTTGGGAAAATCCTGCTTCTTTTAGGGGCTATCTTTGGTTTGGTGGTTGGGTCTTACCTTTTTTATCTGGCGAAAACAGCCAAAGTGGAGGATTTGCAGGCAGCACTAAAAGCAACGACCCTCATCTACGATCAAAACGAGGATCAAGTGGGTAGCTTATCTGGTCAAAAAGGAACCTATGTGGAGCTTGATGCCATTAGTGATGACTTAGAAAAAGCTGTGATTGCGACAGAGGATAGAACTTTTTATGAGAATAATGGGATTAACTTTTCACGCCTTGCCCTAGCCTTGCTGACCATGGGAAGATTTGGTGGCGGTTCAACCATTACCCAGCAGCTGGCTAAAAATGCTTACTTGTCGCAAGAACAGACCATTACACGTAAGGCAAAAGAATTTTTTCTAGCCTTAGAGTTAACCAAAAAGTATAGCAAGGATGAGATTTTAACCATGTATCTCAACAATGCTTATTTTGGCAACAGTGTTTGGGGGATCGAGGATGCTAGCCATAAATACTTTGGGGTCAGTGCAGCAGAGTTATCTTTAACCCAATCAGCAACCCTTGCGGGCATGCTCAAGGGGCCGGAAATTTATAATCCTATTTATTCTCTTGAGAATGCTACCAATCGTCGCCAGACCATTTTAAACGTCATGGTCGCTACTAAGACTATCACTCAAGCCGATGCCGATCAAGCTGCCAGTGTGCCGCTAGATACTCAACTGCTGGACAATTACGGTGGGACGTCAGATACTTATCAGTACCCCTCTTATTTTGATGCCGTCATTCAAGAGGCCATACAGCAATATGGCTTGACAGAAGACGATATCGTCAACAAAGGTTATAAGATCTATACCGAGTTGGATCAAAGCTATCAGGTTGGGATGCAGTACGTTTATGATGAGCCTAGTTACTTTCCAGTGGCAGCAGACGGTGAGTCTGCTCAAGGCGCTAGTGTTGCCATGGATCCTAAAACAGGTGCTGTCAGAGGGTTAGCGGGTCGTGTCTCCAGTACCAGTCAGGCCTTTAGAAGTTTTAACTACGCGACACAGTCAAAAAGAAGCCCAGGCTCTGTCATCAAGCCTTTAGTGGTCTATGCACCAGCAGTCTCAGAAGGTTATTCGATAAACAAAACCTTGCCAAACACTCCCATCGACTATAATGGCTACATGCCATCAAATTACGCAGGCTATGTCTCAGATGAGGTACCCATGTATCAGGCTCTGGCCAATTCTTACAATATCCCTGCTGTCTATCTCTTGGACCAAATGGGGGTATCAAAGGCCTTTAGCTATGGGAAAAAGTTTGGTCTCAAGATGTCGAAGGCCAATCAAGAGCTTGGGATTGCCCTAGGTGGTAGTATCACCACCAATCCTCTTGAAATCGCCCAAGCCTATGCGACTTTTGCTAACGGCGGTGTCATGCCTAAAGCTCACTTGATTAGCCGTATTGAAACCGCTAATGGGAAGATCATCAAGCAGTTTACACCAACCTCTAAGCGTGTGATTAGCCAAAGCACCAATGACAAGTTGACCAGTATGATGCTGGGAACCTTCTCAAATGGTTCAGCGCTCAACGCTAATGCCTATGGCTATACCATGGCGGGCAAAACAGGTACAACCGAGACAGAGTTCAACCCTGACTTGACCAGCGATCAGTGGGTAGTAGGCTACACGCCAGACCTTGTCCTCAGCCAGTGGTTAGGTTTTGATAAGACTGATGAGGGACATTATCTCAGTGATGCCAGCTCAGGGACAGCCTCAAGGATTTTTAGTGCTGTTGCAAGCAATGTCTTGCCACACACCGCAAAATCAACCTTTGATGTGGAGAATGCTTATATCTCAAATGGTTTGCTTCCGACTTATACTGCCAATCCAGCAGAAATCCAAGAAAGTTTGGTGCCGAGCGTTTCTAATATCTTTGATGACCTCAAAAAAAGCGCAGAATCCGCTAAAAACAGTTTTGACAAGGCATTTCAAGATGTCAATCTTGAAGACAAGGCTCGCCAGCTATGGCAGGTCATCGAAGGCTGGTTAAACTAGCTTGCCACAATCCTGAAATTATGGTACATTAGAGAGTACGGAGGCGTTATGGCACAGAAAAAAGCAAGCCTAGCGTGTGGAGAGTGCGGTAGCCGCAATTACTCTATCGGTGTTTCAAGTAACCCCAAACCCACACGACTAGAGGTCAATAAATTTTGTAAGCATTGTCAAAAGTATGCGACACATAAAGAAACCAGATAGGAGTGAGTAAGGTGAGATTTATCCCAGGTATTTTTAGGGTTTTAAAGGACACGACATGGCCAAGTCGTAAACGGCGATGGAAGGATTTTATCGCAGTGTTAGAGTATACGATATTCTTCACCATCGTTATCTTTTTATTTGATCAGTTGATTTCGACTGGTATTGTATCTCTTTTAAATCTCTTTTAAGTGAAGATGAGGCTGGGACAAAAGTCCTAGCCTCTCAATTATTTTTTGAATTGTCAACCTAGACATAAAAGAGTGAGGGAAATCGAATTCTGATGAATCACCGATTTTTGTCCCACTCTCATTTTTTCTTTTGCTAGCCAAAATCCAGCGACTTATGGTATAATAAAGGCATCAATTTAGCCGATGTAGGCTTTTTATTATGCTGTTTTAATATTACAAATGGTTCAGAGAAAGATCAAAGGAGAGTAGTCATGTTAGATTCATTTGATAAGGGTTGGTTTGTCCTTCAGACCTATTCAGGTTATGAAAATAAGGTTAAAGAAAACCTTTTGCAGCGTGCCCAAACCTATAGCATGTTGGACAATATTTTGCGCGTTGAAATCCCAACTCAAACCGTCAACGTCGAGAAAAATGGGACGACCAAGGCTGTTGAGGAGAATCGTTTCCCGGGTTATGTCTTGGTGGAGATGGTGATGACTGACGATGCTTGGTTTGTCGTTCGTAACACGCCAAACGTTACGGGCTTTGTGGGCTCACATGGTAACCGCTCAAAGCCAACCCCACTCTTGGAGGAGGAAATCCGTGCCATCCTTGTTTCTATGGGGCAAACGGTTGATGTCTTTGATACCAATATCAAGGCTGGTGATGTGGTGCAAATTATTGACGGGGCCTTTATGGGGCAAGAAGGGCGTGTTGTTGAGATTGATGGCAATAAGGTCAAGCTCATGATCAGTATGTTTGGTACTGAGACGCAGGCGGACTTGGAACTGTATCAGATTGCCGAGTTGATGTGATGATAAGAGGCTGGACCATGAAGGTCTAGCCTCTTAAGCTATGCTAGAAAACCTTTTTTAGAGTTGAAGTCTGAGATGAGCCAACCTCAAGACATATCTCTCAAGAAGACTCGGATGCCTTTCAATCATCAGCATAAGCCTAGTATTTTTTAAAAATGTGAAAAAGTTAATTTAATACCCTTAGATCATAGGCTTTTGGCAATCAATATGGTATAATAGTTCTTATCAAAAGGAATAAGGAGTCTTATTAAATGGCTAAATTAACGCTTAAAGATGTTGAGTTGACAGGTAAAAAAGTTCTCGTTCGTGTGGACTTTAATGTTCCGCTAAAAGACGGTGTTATCACCAATGACAACCGTATCACAGCGGCTCTTCCAACCATCAAGCACATTATTAAAGAGGGTGGACGTGCGATTCTCTTTTCTCACCTTGGACGTGTCAAAGAAGAAGCAGACAAGGATGGCAAATCATTAGCACCAGTGGCGAAAGCCTTGGCTGACAAGCTAGGACAAGATGTTGTTTTCCCAGGAACGACTCGTGGTGCTGAGTTAGAGACAGCAATCAAGGCTCTTGAAGATGGGCAAGTCCTCTTGGTAGAAAACACTCGCTTTGAAGATGTTGACGGTAAGAAAGAGTCTAAAAATGACCCTGAGCTTGGTCAATACTGGGCGTCACTTGGAGACGGGATCTTTGTTAACGATGCCTTTGGTACTGCTCATCGCGCACACGCATCAAACGTAGGTATCTCAGCTAACGTTGATAAGGCTGTAGCAGGTTTTCTTCTTGAAAACGAAATTGCTTACATTCAAGAAGCCGTTGAAACACCAGAGCGTCCATTTGTAGCGATCCTTGGTGGTTCAAAAGTTTCTGATAAAATCGGTGTGATTGAAAACCTTCTTGATAAGGCTGACAAGGTGCTTATCGGTGGTGGGATGACCTACACCTTCTACAAGGCTCAAGGTCTCGAAATCGGTAACTCACTGGTTGAAGAAGACAAACTTGACGTTGCTAAAGAATTACTTGAACAATCAAACGGTAAGTTGATCTTGCCAGTTGACTCAAAAGAAGCTAACGCTTTTGCTGACTACACAGAAGTACGTGATACCGAAGGTGAGGCCATCTCTGAAGGCTTCCTTGGTCTTGACATCGGTCCAAAATCAATCGCTAAGTTTGAGGAAGCACTTGAAGGTGCTAAGACCGTTGTTTGGAATGGTCCGATGGGTGTCTTTGAAAACCCTGACTTCCAAGCAGGAACAATCGGTGTCATGGATGCCATCGTGAAACAGCCTGGTGTGAAATCCATCATTGGTGGTGGAGACTCAGCAGCTGCGGCAATTAACCTTGGTCGTGCAGAGAAATTTTCATGGATTAGTACGGGCGGAGGAGCAAGCATGGAGCTTCTCGAAGGCAAGGTGTTGCCTGGTCTTTCTGCTTTGACAGAAAAATAAGATTTTGCCCGTTTGTCTCGACAACATCCTGATGTTGTCGAAAAAGGAGCAACATTGAAACATTAGCGAAAGGGTGTCTTGTCCACCCTTTTGTGGTCGTGGAAATCGTTGCGACGCAGTGGCGGCGCATCAATGGAACTCCTTGAAGGTAAAGTATTGCCAGGACTGGATGCTCTCACAGATAAATAATATAGTCAAATGATTTAACCTTCAGACAAGGAATTGAGACGCAGACAGTACAAAAGTACAGCAAGTTGAAAGTAACGCTTTCAAAATGTTTAGGATTTTCGTCTCATCTTCTTAGTTATCATCAATTGAAACAAAAGCAGGACAAAAGCGCCTCAAGAAGAGTATTACCATATGGCAATACTCTTCTGAGGTGTTTTTTGATATAAATCCATGTTTTCGCAATGGGATTATACTTAGGTGACTAAGGCAAAAAGGGATAAGCTCTGCGCTTTTTCTTGTTATATTCCTTCGCTATACACTCCTATCAAAAATAACTATGTTACCAATCTTTAGAATCATGGTATTATGATTAGAACAATTATTTTTTGTTTCATGAAAATTGAAGACGACATGTAAGGAGATTTTATGGAGAATCATCATTTTGAACATGAGGGACAGTATAAGCGAGAGATGACTAGTCGTCACTTGCAGATGCTATCTATCGGAGGTGTCATTGGAACGGGACTCTTTTTGAGTTCGGGATACACCATCGCACAAGCAGGTCCATTTGGGGCTGTTTTTTCCTACTTATTTGGCGGTGCCATGGTCTATTTGGTCATGTTTTCCTTGGGAGAATTATCCGTAGCCATGCCAGTCACAGGATCTTTTCATACCTATGCTACCCGATTTATTAGTCCTGGAACAGGCTTCATGGTAGCTTGGATGTACTGGCTGTGCTGGGTTGTTGCTCTAGCGTCGCAGTTTGTCGGTGCAGCTTTGTTAGCGCAACGCTGGTTTCCACAAGTACCCGTATGGATCTTTGCGTCTTTGTTTGCCATTCTTGTCTTTAGTTTGAATATGCTAAGTGTCGGTTGGTTTGCTAAGATAGAGACTTATTTTTCAAGTATCAAAGCTTATGCTATCTTGATTTTTATCATTTTAGGCCTGTTAGCCATTTTTGGCATTCTGCCGTTTGAGGGGACGACATCAGCTCCGCTTTTTGCCAATATCAGTAAAGAAGGCTACCTGCCAAATGGTCTGGTTGGTCTGGTTTCAGTCATGCTGTCGGTTAACTATGCTTTTTCTGGAGTTGAGATGATCGGGATTGCTGCTGGTGAGACAGACAATCCAAAAGAGGCTGTTCCTCGTGCTATTAAATCAACGATTGGAATGTTGGTTGTTTTCTTTGTCTTGACCATGATTGTCTTAGCATCTTTATTGCCCATGTCTGAGGCAGGCGTGACAGAAGCCCCATTTGTGCTAGTTCTGGATAAAATTGGGATACCTTATGCCGCTGATATGATGAACCTCATTATCCTGTCAGTGATTTTATTGGCATCAACGTCAGGTCTCTATGCCTCAAGTCGTATGTTGTGGTCTTTAGCTAATGAAGGGATGATTGGTAAAAATGTGGTTCGTATTAACAAACATGGTGTGCCGATGAGGGCTATGTGGTTGTCCATGATTGGTGTTATTATTGCCTTAGTCGCTAGTATTTATGCGGCAGATACCATTTTCCTAGCGCTTGTATCGATTGCTGGTTTTGCTGTCGTCATCACTTGGTTATCCATTCCATTGGCGCAAATCAATTTCCGTAAATCATTCTTGAAAGAGCATGATCTTTCAGAATTGTCTTATAAAGCACCCTATTCGCCACTGTTGCCTTGGCTTACGATCGTCCTTTTGCTCGTGTCAGTCATTGGTATTACCTGGGATTCGTCACAGCGAGCTGGTTTATACTTTGGCGTTCCCTTTATGATTCTTTGTTATGGGTATCACCGTTGGAAATTTAAGAAATGGTAGGAAATCTTATGGGAAGGTTTAAACACTTATTAGCACAAGACAGATCACTTATTTTACACGGTGCGCTTGGAACAGAATTAGAAGCTAGAGGCTATGATATTAGTGGAAGTTTATGGTCTGCTAAGTTTTTACTAGAGGATTCAAAAGCCATCCAATCCATTCATAAGGATTATATCTTAGCAGGGGCAGATATTGTGATTACATCAACCTATCAAGCCAGTATTGCTAGTTTAGTTGATGTTGGCTTATCGGTGGATGAGGCGAAAAAACTTATTGTTAAAAGTGTATCTTTAGCAAAAACAGCTAGAGAAGAAGCTTGGGCAGAGCTTTCACAACATGAGAAGCAAGAGCGTCACTATCCGCTTATTTCAGGTGATGTTGGTCCTTACGCAGCTTATCTATCAGATGGTTCGGAGTATACTGGATATTATGGAGAGATTAGCAAAGAAGCTTTAAAAGATTTTCATCGTCTTCGCATTAGGCTCTTTATAGCAGAAGAAGTAGACCTCTTGGCTTTGGAAACCATGCCTAATAAACTGGAAATCCAAGCCTTAGTAGAATTATTAAACGAAGAATTTCCACAGGTAGAGGCTTACTTGAGTGTCACTTCGCAGGATGGGGAGTGTTTATCTGATGGAACACCACTAGAAGAAGTAGTGGAAATACTGTCAACTTGCCCCCAAGTCTTGGCTGTTGGTGTCAATTGTAGTTCTCCGAGTGTGTCTGAAAAAGTTTTGGAACGCTTGTCAGAACTGACTGAGCTACCCCTTCTAGCTTATCCTAATTCTGGAGAAAGCTATGATGGCAATACCCAAACCTGGCATCAAGGGCAAAATGGAGCATTATCCGTTCCAGAGTGTCAGGCCAAATGGCAAGGTCAGTTGTCACAATTGAAACTGGTCGGAGGCTGCTGCAGGACCAGACCGTCAGATATTGCTAAGATCAAAAAACAAATTGAAAAAATATAGTTTTAGAAAGAATCAACGCGTGTTGGTTCTTTTTGACTTAAACATCACTTTATTTTGGGCTTTTTTCTCAAACTGTTTTTTAATGATCCAGAACCGTCATTAAAACCAGCTAGCTCTGAAATTACTGATTTCTGCCTTTTTTCTTCTAGCATTCCGTGCTATAATAAGACTACTATACGATTTTGATGGAGGATCATGATGAGTTTTTACAATCATAAGGCCACGGAACCCAAATGGCAAGCTTTCTGGGCGGATAATCACACTTTTAAGACAGGTACGGATACGTCAAAGCCGAACTTTTATGCCCTTGATATGTTTCCTTATCCTTCTGGGGCAGGTCTTCATGTAGGTCATCCAGAAGGCTATACCGCAACGGATATTTTGAGTCGTTTTAAGCGTGCCAAAGGCTATAATGTCCTTCATCCTATGGGGTGGGATGCTTTTGGTTTGCCTGCCGAACAGTATGCCATGGATACTGGCAATGATCCTGCTGTTTTTACTGCGGAAAATATCGCCAATTTCAAACGTCAGATCAATGCGCTAGGATTTTCCTACGACTGGGACCGTGAAATCAATACGACTGATCCAAACTACTACAAATGGACCCAGTGGATTTTCACGAAATTATACGAAAAAGGCTTGGCTTATGAGGCCGAAGTGCCTGTCAACTGGGTTGAGGAGTTGGGGACAGCTATCGCCAACGAAGAGGTTCTTCCTGATGGCACGTCTGAACGTGGTGGCTATCCTGTGGTCCGCAAACCCATGCGTCAGTGGATGCTTAAAATCACAGCCTACGCTGAACGCCTCTTGGAGGACTTGGAAGAAGTAGATTGGCCAGAGTCTATCAAAGACATGCAGCGTAACTGGATTGGCAAATCTACTGGAGCTCATGTGACTTTCAAGATCAAAGATACAGATAAAGACTTTACGATCTTTACCACGCGTCCTGATACGCTTTTTGGGGCAACCTATGCGGTTATGGCGCCTGAACACGACCTGGTAGATGTCATCACATCACAAGAGCAAGCAGAGGCTGTTGCTGACTATAAGCATGCTGCCAGCCTCAAGTCTGACTTGGCACGTACGGATTTAGCCAAAGAAAAAACAGGTGTCTTCACAGGTGCTTACGCGATTAATCCTGTCAATGGCAAAGAAATGCCAATCTGGATCTCAGACTATGTCCTTGCTAGCTACGGAACAGGTGCGATTATGGCAGTGCCTGCCCATGATGAGCGCGATTGGGCCTTTGCCAAGCAGTTTGACTTGGAGATTATCCCAGTTCTTGATGGTGGCAATGTTGCTGACGCTCCTTACACAGAGGACGGCAGCCATATCAACTCGGGCTTCCTAGATGGTCTCAATAAGGCTGACGCTATCGCTAAAATAGTGGCATGGTTGGAAGAAGAAGGGGTTGGAACGAAGCAAGTAACCTACCGTCTTCGTGACTGGCTCTTTAGTCGTCAACGCTATTGGGGTGAGCCAATTCCAATCATTCATTGGGAAGATGGCACATCAACAGCCGTTCCAGAGAGCGACCTGCCACTTGTCCTTCCTGTGACCAAGGACATTCGTCCATCAGGAACTGGGGAATCACCACTAGCTAATATCACAGACTGGCTTGAAGTCACTCGTGAAGATGGGGTTAAAGGTCGCCGTGAGACCAATACCATGCCACAATGGGCTGGGTCTAGCTGGTACTACCTTCGCTACATTGATCCACATAATGATGAGAAGTTAGCTGATGAGGATCTCCTCAAACAGTGGTTACCAGTTGATATCTACATCGGTGGGGCTGAGCATGCCGTTCTTCACTTGCTCTATGCTCGTTTCTGGCATAAGGTACTCTATGATTTGGGTGTGGTGCCGACCAAAGAACCTTTCCAAAAACTCTTCAACCAAGGCATGATTTTGGGTACAAGCTACCGAGATAGTCGTGGAGCACTTGTTGCGACAGACAAGGTTGAAAAGCGTGATGGGGCATTCTTCAACATCGAAACCGGTGAAGAGCTTGAGCAAGCACCTGCTAAAATGTCTAAATCCCTCAAAAATGTGGTGAATCCTGATGATGTGGTGGAGCATTACGGGGCTGATACCCTTCGTGTTTATGAGATGTTCATGGGGCCACTAGATGCCTCTATCGCTTGGTCTGAAGAAGGTTTAGAAGGGGCTCGTAAGTTTCTGGACCGTGTGTATCGCCTCATTACGACCAAAGAGATGGTTGCGGAAAATAGCGGAGCTTTGGACAAGGTTTATCATGAAACCGTTAAAGCAGTAACGGAGCAAATCGAAGGCCTTAAATTCAACACAGCTATCGCCCAACTCATGATTTTTGTCAACGCAGCCAACAAAGAAGACAAGCTCTTTGTTGATTATGCCAAAGGATTTGTGCAGTTGATTGCGCCATTTGCACCACACTTGGGTGAAGAGTTATGGCAAATCCTGACCGCATCAGGTCAGTCTATCTCATACGTGGCTTGGCCAACTTGGGATGACAACAAACTGGTGGAAGACGATATCGAAATTGTCGTCCAAATCAAAGGCAAAGTCCGTGCTAAATTGATCGTGCCAAAAGACGCTAGCCGCGAAGAACTGGAAGCTCTTGCCATGGCAGACGAGAAGGTTCAAGCTGAAATCGCTGGCAAAGACATTATCAAGGTGATAGCCGTACCAACTAAATTGGTTAATATTGTTGTTAAGTAAACCAATGTATTTGTTTATTTCCCACCTCAAAACCTCCACTGGAGCTTTTGAGCTGTGCCTAACAAGCTCGTCAACATTGTAACAAAGTAGTTCTATCGCTTGTTAGCTCTATCTGCCACCTGAAATAGTGACTCCCTGACTATTTTAGCCAAACAAACGCGTCAATATCGTCACCAAGTAAAGCATTGATTTGACGCCTATCTAAAATCTTTACAATCAACGAGGAGGTTGGAACAAAGGTTCTGGCCTCCTCGTTCTAGTTATGAGCCTTACTAAGGGGCAAGGCAAGAGCATTTTCTGGAGGTCACGTATTGCTTTGGGTTATAGTTTACGGCTATAGGTTCATCTAGTCATTATCACATAGCCAAATGCGCTATTTCATGTTAAAATAGCATTATCTTATTTTTTTGAGGAGGCAGGATGTCGAATAAACTCTTAGTTTTACAGTCAGATTTTGGCTTGGTTGATGGTGCCGTGTCAGCGATGATTGGTGTGGCGCTACAAGAAGATGCAGGTCTTGGTGTTCATCACCTGACCCATGACATCACACCCTATAATACGTTTGAAGCGAGCTATCGTCTGTTTCAAACGATTGAGTATTGGCCAGAAGGCACGACCTTTGTTTCGGTAGTTGACCCAGGTGTTGGCTCAGATCGTAAGAGCGTGGTTGCTCTGACTGCACAAAATCAATACATCGTGACTCCAGATAATGGGACCTTGTCGCACATCAAACGCCACATTGGTATTAAGGCTGTGCGTGAGATTTCAGAAGTGGCTAATCGCCGTCAAAATACGGAGCATTCCTACACTTTCCATGGTCGCGATGTCTATGCTTACACAGGTGCCAAATTAGCTTCGGGGCACATTTCCTTTGAAGAGGTCGGCCCTGAGTTGTCAGTTGATCAGATATTGGAGTTATCAGAGGTTGAGACTCAGGTTTCTGCGTCACAAGTTGCAGGAGCGATTGACATCTTGGATGTTCGTTTTGGCTCATTATGGACATCGATTAGTCGTGAGGACTTCCAAAGCCTATCACCAAACTTTGGAGATCGTTTTGAGGTGACTATTTCTCACCATGACCTCTTGATTTATCAAAATCAAGTCACTTACGGCAAGTCTTTTGCAGAAGTTGGGCTAGGTCAGCCGATCTTATACATCAACTCACTCTATCGTGTCGGGTTGGCAATCAACCAAGGCTCTTTTGCCAAGGCTTATAATGTTGGTGTTGGCTCAAGCTGGCGTATTAGTATCAAGAAAGTTAACTAGAAGGACAATTAATCATGACAAATCATTCTATTAAAAAGGTTGTTGCAACAGGAATTGGCGCCGCTCTCTTTGTTATCATCGGGATTTTGGTCAATATTCCAACCGCTATCCCAAATACCAGTATCCAGCTACAGTATGCTGTCTTGGCCTTATTTGCGATCATCTATGGACCTGCTGTTGGATTCTTATCCGGTTTTATTGGTCATGCCCTAAAGGATGCTCTCCAATACGGATCGCCTTGGTGGACTTGGGTCTTGGTATCAGGCTTAATCGGTTTGGCGATTGGACTACTGGCTCGTAAGATTGCGATTAATAAGGGCTTTGTAACGGTAAAAGATTATATTTGGTTTAATGCGACACAGGTTGCGATCAATGTTTTAGGCTGGGGCTTACTAGCACCTTTTGCGGACATTGTTATCTATAGTGAGCCTTCAAATAAAGTGTATGCTCAAGGCCTTTTATCAGCACTTGTGAATACTTTGACCGTTGGTATCGGAGGTAGCTTATTGCTGGCTCTCTATGCTAAGACACGCACCCAAAAAGGCAGTTTGACCAAAAACTAATAATTAAAAAAACACTTAGTGGAGTGCTGGCGAAACGATTAAGCGTTTGGTCCACTCCTTTATTTGCTATAATGAGTGGTATGACATGACAAATGATATTTGCTTTGACGATTTTTCTTTCACCTATGATGCTCAAACAGAACCGACCCTAAAAGGGATCAACCTGAGGATTAAGCAAGGAGAGAAGGTGTTAGTATTAGGCCCTTCAGGTAGTGGCAAATCAACCCTTGGTCAGTGCTTGAATGGCATTATTCCAGATACTTATTCTGGGACCATGTCGGGTAAGTTAACTATTGCTGGTCAAGAAGTGAAAAACTTATCCATCTATGACCGGTCTTTTTTGGTGTCTACCGTCTTGCAAGATCCAGATGGTCAGTTTATCGGACTTAGCGTGGCAGAGGACATTGCTTTTGCGCTCGAAAACGATGGGGTAGCTCAGAGTGACATGTCGAAACGTGTCGCTGAGTGGTCCAGGCGTTTAGAGCTGCAAAACCTGCTCAACCATCGCCCACAAGACCTATCAGGTGGTCAAAAGCAGCGGGTCAGTTTGGCAGGTGTCTTGATTGATGAGAGCCCGATCCTCTTATTTGATGAACCCTTGGCTAACCTAGACCCTAGAGCTGGACAAGAGGCGATGCACCTGATTGATCGGATGCATAGAGAGGTTGGCGCTACAACGATTATTATTGAGCACCGTCTGGAGGATGTCCTAGCTATTGACCTTGATCGGATTGTCTTGATGGCTGATGGGGAAATCCTTTATAACGGTAGACCAAATGACTTGTTAGCAAGCGATTTATTAGTTGACAATGGGATTAGAGAACCGCTTTACCTAACAGTCTTAAAGGCATTAGGTTTTGATGTCAGCCAAGAGAACTGCCAGCTAGCAAACCTGTCACAGTTGCCTTTAGAGCCGATGCCACTGCCTGAGATAGAAGCGCCAAAAAGGCAAACACCGTCAGAGCCTTTACTGGTGGTTGAGGGCTTGAGTGTGGGCTATCATCCAGCAAAACCAATCTTAGAAGATCTGTCATTCACCGTCGCTAAGGGTGAGTTGATCGCCCTTGTCGGTAAAAATGGTGCTGGTAAATCAACCCTAGCCAAGGCACTTTGTGGCTATCTACCAATCAAAGGCAACTTGATTTATAAGGGACAGTCGATTACTAAAGACTCGATCAAGGAAAGGGCAGAGAAGATTGGCTACGTCTTGCAAAATCCGAATCAGATGATTAGCCAAACCATGATTTGGGACGAAGTGGCTCTTGGCTTGAAACTACGTGGTATCGATGACAATGAGATCCAAGAACGCGTTGAGGCAATCTTGAAAGTCTGTGGCCTCTATGCTTATCGGCAGTGGCCGATTTCGGCCCTATCCTTTGGGCAAAAAAAACGTGTCACCATTGCCTCTATCTTGGTCTTGAGACCTGAAATGTTGATTTTAGATGAGCCTACAGCCGGTCAAGATCAGCAAACCTACCAAGAAATGATGGCTTTCTTAAAAGAGTTGCGTGCAGCGGGACATACCATTATGATGATTACACACGACATGCAGCTGATGCTAGAGGACGCTGACCGGTGTTTGGTGGTGGCTAACCGCGCCATTATCGCCGACGCCAAACCACCAGTCATATTGTCCGATCAGAAATTACTAGAATTAGCCCATCTCAAAAAGACGTCCTTGTATGATCTGGCTGGTAAAATAGGTCAGACCCCAGAAAAGGTAACGGCTTATTATCAGAGTTTGAAGGGAGATGATTAGGATGACCAATCGCTTATTGGGTTACCAATCGGGACAAGGGTTTTTATATGAGCTTTCTGGCACCAGTAAACTCCTCTTTTTCATCTTGGTTTCAGTAGCAGTGATGACCAGTTATGATACACGTTTATTAGTTTTGTTGAGCCTTGCATCGCTCCTACTCTTTCACAAGGCGGGCATCAAGTGGAAGGATGTGTCGTTTGTTTTTATCTTTGTAGCCTTATTTGCCTTACTCAACATCCTGACCATCTATCTGTTTGCCCCCCAATACGGTGTGGATTTGTACCAGTCAAAGACCTTGCTACTAGATGGTCCTGGGGCTTACGACCTGACCCTAGAGGAGTTGTTTTACCTCTTCAACGTACTGGTTAAGTACCTATCAACCCTGCCTTTAGCAGTGATTTTCTTACAGACCACTCACCCCAGCCAGTTTGCCTCAAGTCTCAATCAACTAGGACTTCCATACCGCTTTGCCTACGCTGTCAGCTTGACCCTGCGCTATATCCCTGACTTACAAGAAGATTTTGGAACCATCCGAAAAGCTCAAGAGGCACGTGGCTTGGAGTTATCCAAGAAAGCTTCCTTGATGACCAGAATCAAAGGCAACATCCAAATCATAACCCCTTTGATTTTCTCCTCTTTAGAGCGTATTGATACGATTTCAACAGCCATGGCCTTACGTCGATTTGGGCGCTACCAAAAGAGAAGTTGGTATCAGTCAACGGCCTGGTCAGGCAGAGATACAGTGGTTGTGTTCATCAGTCTAGCTCTAGTTATTATTGCCATTGGTCTCTTTTATGTCAATGGTGGACGTTTTTATAATCCTTTTTAGGCGATTTTCTTAACCGCCCCCTCCTCTGCCAGGAGAGTCTTGGCTCTAATACTCAGGATAATTTTTGTAATACCAGCCTGCCAGCTAATCAAAAGTGAATAGAGAGGTTTTATGAAGCTTAGTGCCCTATTTTGTGACGCCATACGTTCAGATCAAGACTTTTTGAGTTCAGCCTATTATGCTTTTCCTGAAGATGGGCAGTTTGTCCATATCCCTAAAAAAGCCTTGACCGCCAGAGAAAAGGCTTTATTGCAGCCCTTTATCGAGGACAGGGTTGATGATGTCACTAATCCTTGGAGTGATTTTTTGAGCGGTCAAGGCTCATTGCCCATCCCTGAGACGGACCTGCAACTGCTCTTTTTGTACCATTCAAAAGAGCTGTCTACGGAGTTGAAGGACTTATTTGAGGCTTTATTACCCAATCTTCTTGTCGTGACTCGCTTGACATCAAGGCAGAGTGTCATCGTTTTGCAAGCCGATGCTCTACAGGACACCTCTGCTATGATCAAAGACCTCCTGCCGACGATAGAGAGTGACTTTGACCTTAGGCTTGAAGTTTTGATCGGTCATATCTGGACAGGGTTTTCAGCCAGTGATTTAGAGACTATTTTGACCAGTGAGTATGCCATGTCTCAGCAGTTTTACCAGCACACGGCGCCTAAGCAGGTAAGGACATTTCCTCAAGCCCTGCTCTGGTCACTCGCTAAGGAGAAAGACGCGACCTTTCTTAGCCAGCAGCTGCAAGGGCTCATGACGAGGTTAAAGGATGGTCATGACTTGGTTCTTGCCATGTGGCAAGAACAGGGCAATCTTGCTCAAACCGCTCAACGTCTCTTTATCCATCGAAATTCACTCCAGTATCGCTTAGATAAGTTTTATCAAACGACGGGGCTTAACCTCAAACACCTAGATGACTTGGCCCTAGCCTATCTAGTGATCTTAAAAGAGATTTAAACCTATCCCATCCTTTTAGAGTCAAATGAATGAACATTCAGACAAGAAACTGAGACGTAGGAAACTCACATAGGGTAATGAACGTTTTGAAGTTGGAGCGAAGACAAGCAAATCTTGTCGCCTAGCCTACAGCAAGTTGAAAGGGCAAAGCCTCGTGAGAAGGTTTTGAGGTCTGAGCCTCAAAATCAAAAAACGAAGCGTATCAAAGTGCATTCAAAGGACGATATTAGCCAGACGCTCCTGCGGGCTCGTCTTCATAGCCTCAATCGCCAGCCCCGCTGGCGATTTTTTGCTAGTCTCCTCTCCCCTCACTAAAAGGTCAAAGATGGTCAGTAAAAACCATCAA
>NZ_JBLOJV010000025.1:0-25604 GCF_047785705.1 Streptococcus pluranimalium | reverse complement strand
GAGGTTTGGGTCTAGAGGAGACGGTGATTTTGCGAGAGCAAATGGCGCTTTTGAAGGCCAGTCTGCCTCAAGAGGAGCATGATCAGGTAGATCTACTGCTTAGTGGTCAGCGGTTCAAGGGACGTACGGCTTTATTGCGACGCTTGAGGACATTGGGGGAGTAGTTAATTTCTTCGTTCATTATATGCTATGTCAAAAATCAACTGACTATTTCGATATTATCAATCTCCTTAGCTAATATAATGATAAGGAGGTTTTTATATTGTGTCACTTATCTTATTACTGCGTCATATAGTTGACGGTTGTATGCGTGAATTGCTATTATTTATTACCATTATTTATTTTACTTTGGCACATTTTTAGTTGCTTATTTGGCTGTAAGTGTTATAATAGTTTTTGTAGTTAGCACTCTTGTTTATAGAGTGCTAACAAAAAATGATTGAAGATATGAATGGAGGTATATCAATGTTGAAACCTTTAGGCGACCGTGTGGTCGTAACTTTTGATGATGTTGCTGAAAAATCAGTGGGGGGCTTTGTTTTAGCAGGTAGTTCTCATGAAGCGACTCAGGCAGCCACTGTTGTAGCTATCGGTCAAGGAGTACGTACTCTTACTGGCGATTTAGTGACACCAAGTGTGGCAGTTGGAGATCGTATTTTAGTAGAAAATGGCTCAGCTATTAAGGTCAAAGATGGCGAACAAGATGTCTCTATTGTTAGAGAATCAGATATTGTAGCGATCGTAGAATAAAGAAAAAGAAAGGAGATAGGGCTGGTTCGTATGGATTCTAACGAAATACGAGCTAGGGCTGGCTGCAAAAAGATCATCTTTTTTAAGCGCTAGGCGTCGTTAACAGGTTTTCGATTTTGCTATTGTCCGCCTGACGCCCTTTATATCTTAAATTATGGCAAAAGACATTAAATTTTCATCAGATGCCCGTGAGAGTATGGTTCGCGGTGTCAATATATTAGCAGATACAGTAAAGGTGACATTGGGGCCTAAAGGGCGTAATGTTGTGCTTGAAAAGGCTTTTGGCTCACCATTGATTACAAATGATGGTGTCACAATTGCTAAAGAAATCGAGTTGGAAGATCATTTTGAAAATATGGGAGCTAAGTTGGTTTCTGAAGTAGCTTCAAAGACGAATGATATTGCCGGTGATGGAACGACAACAGCCACTGTCTTGACACAAGCTATTGTTCGTGAAGGATTAAAAAATGTAACAGCAGGAGCCAATCCAATTGGGATCCGTCGTGGTATTGAGAAAGCTGTCTCAATAGCTGTAGAAGAATTACAAGCAATTGCACAGCCTGTTTCAGGAAAAGAGGCTATCGCTCAAGTAGCTGCAGTATCATCACGTTCTGAAAAGGTCGGAGAGTATATTTCTGAAGCTATGGAGCGAGTTGGTAATGATGGGGTTATTACCATCGAAGAATCCCGTGGTATGGAAACAGAGCTTGAAGTTGTAGAAGGCATGCAGTTTGACCGTGGGTACTTATCACAATACATGGTGACTGATAATGAGAAAATGGTCGCAGATCTTGAGAATCCTCTGATTTTGATTACAGATAAGAAAATTTCAAATATTCAAGACATCTTGCCACTGCTTGAAGAAGTTCTCAAAACTAATCGCCCTCTTCTTATCATTGCTGACGATGTTGATGGTGAGGCATTACCAACCCTTGTTCTTAACAAAATTCGCGGAACCTTTAATGTTGTCGCGGTTAAAGCACCTGGATTTGGTGACCGTCGTAAAGCCATGTTAGAAGATATTGCTGTCTTGACTGGTGGTACAGTCATCACTGAGGATCTTGGACTGGAGCTTAAAGATGCGACAATGACGGCTCTTGGACAGGCTGCAAGAATTACCGTCGACAAGGATAAGACTGTTATTGTTGAAGGTTCTGGCGAAGCTCAAGCGATTGCTAATCGTGTCAACCTGATTAAGTCTCAATTGGAGACAACAACTTCAGAATTTGACCGTGAAAAATTACAAGAACGTCTTGCTAAGTTAGCAGGTGGCGTGGCTGTTATCAAAGTCGGTGCAGCTACTGAAACAGAACTCAAGGAAATGAAACTTCGTATTGAAGATGCCCTCAATGCGACACGTGCAGCCGTTGAAGAAGGCATTGTAGCAGGTGGAGGTACAGCACTTGTTAATGTGGTTGAAAAAGTCGCTGCTTTAGAGCTTGAAGGTGACGATGCCACTGGACGTAACATTGTTCTTCGTGCTCTTGAAGAGCCAGTTCGTCAAATCGCTTACAACGCTGGTTATGAGGGTTCAGTGATTATTGATAAGCTCAAAAATAGTCCACTTGGTAAAGGTTTTAATGTTGCTAGTGGGGAGTGGGTTGACATGATTGAAACAGGGATCATTGATCCTGTCAAAGTCACACGCTCAGCCCTTCAAAATGCAGCTTCGGTTGCTAGTCTTATTTTGACCACTGAAGCTATTGTAGCTAATAAGCCAGAACCAGCTGCACCCGCTATGCCTTCAGGAATGGATCCGATGGCTGGCATGATGTAAGTCTAAACCCAAACGTTTATAAAGTTATTGACAGAGCGTGAGAAAGATCAAGTTGATTTTTCTTGCGTTTTTTCCTTGCTTAAAAAGCTAAAAATCTTATTCTAAGAGAGATTTGATGAGTATTTTGACTTGCGATAAATCGCTTTCTCTAGTGCTTGTAGCTTATTTTGACAATCTTTCCAGGTTCTGATGGCTCTAGATTGATATGTCCTAAGAGCAGTTAGCGTTTGCAATTACAGTGAAAATAGTGTAGAATAAAAGTGTTGAAAGGTTAATTGACGTCTATGTTAGTTAATAATTTCACAATAATTAAGGGGAACAAACCCCATTAGCATTATTTATTTGATTTTTAATAAGGAGGAAATCACAAATGACAGTTAAAGTTGGTATTAACGGTTTTGGTCGTATTGGTCGTCTTGCATTCCGTCGTATTCAAAACGTAGAGGGTGTTGAAGTGACACGCATCAATGACCTTACAGATCCAAACATGCTTGCTCATCTTTTAAAATACGATACAACACAAGGTCGTTTTGACGGTACTGTTGAAGTTAAAGACGGTGGCTTTGAGGTTAACGGTAAGTTTATTAAAGTTTCTGCTGAACGTGAGCCAGGAAACATTGACTGGGCTACAGATGGTGTTGAAATCGTTCTTGAAGCTACAGGATTCTTTGCTTCTAAATCAGCAGCTGAGCAACACATCCATGACAATGGTGCTAAAAAAGTTGTTATCACAGCTCCTGGTGGAAACGATGTGAAAACAGTTGTTTTCAACACTAACCACGACATTCTTGATGGAACTGAAACCGTTATCTCAGGTGCTTCATGTACGACAAACTGTCTTGCTCCAATGGCAAAAGCTCTTCATGATAACTTTGGTCTTCAAAAAGGTCTTATGACAACTATCCATGGTTACACAGGAGACCAAATGGTGCTTGACGGACCACACCGTGGAGGTGACCTTCGTCGTGCTCGTGCAGCAGCAGCTAATATCGTTCCTAACTCTACAGGTGCTGCAAAAGCTATCGGTCTTGTTATTCCAGAACTTAATGGTAAACTTGACGGTGCTGCGCAACGTGTTCCAGTTCCAACAGGTTCTGTAACGGAATTGGTTGCAACTCTTGGTCAAAACGTATCTGTAGATGATGTTAATGCTGCGATGAAAGCTGCAGCTAATGATTCTTATGGTTACACAGAAGATCAAATCGTTTCTTCAGACATCATTGGTATGTCATTCGGGTCATTGTTTGACGCAACTCAAACAAAAGTCCTTGAAGTTGACGGTGAACAATTAGTGAAAGTTGTTTCATGGTACGACAACGAAATGTCATACACTTCACAACTTGTTCGTACTCTTGAGTACTTCGCTAAAATTGCTAAATAATAATCATCATAAAAAGGCTTTTTGTCAACTAGAGTCAATGATGGCTAGCTAATATTTAGAGAGAATCATTTTGGTTCTCTCTTTTATGATATTTTTGAGAACTTATGCTATGACAAAATAGAAAGATTGTGAGATTTGATCACATCATAGATTTGTTTTTACTGAGGAGTGAGGATGGCTCTTGCAAATAGTTGACACTAGTGACACAGTTGCTATAATGATAGTATCAAAGGATTTTAGGAGGTATTTTTGTTTATGGTATTTATCTTTCTCACTATTTTTGTTTTACTCATAATCATTACAGTGCTTGTCAGTACCCTTTACGTGGTTAGACAACAGTCGGTTGCTATTATTGAACGTTTTGGTAAATATCAAAAAATTTCCACAAGTGGTATTCATATTAGATTGCCATTTGGGATTGATAGGATAGCAGCACGTGTGCAGTTACGCTTGTTGCAAAGTGATATTATTGTTGAAACCAAGACAAAAGATAATGTATTTGTCACTCTTAATATTGCGACACAATACCGTGTTAATGAGCAAAATGTTATCGATGCTTATTACAAGCTGATGAAGCCAGAAGCTCAAATCAAATCTTACATTGAGGATGCCCTTCGTTCATCAGTTCCTAAGTTAACATTGGATGAATTATTTGAGAAAAAAGACGAAATCGCTCTTGAAGTACAACATCAAGTGGCTGAAGAAATGTCTACTTACGGCTATATCATTGTGAAAACCTTGATCACTAAGGTTGAGCCCGATGCCGAAGTCAAGCAATCGATGAATGAAATCAACGCCGCTCAACGTAAGCGTGTGGCTGCTCAGGAATTGGCCGAAGCAGATAAGATCAAAATTGTTACTGCTGCTGAAGCTGAGGCTGAAAAAGATCGTCTACACGGTGTCGGTATTGCCCAACAGCGTAAGGCAATTGTCGATGGTCTCGCAGTTTCCATCCAAGAACTCAAAGAGGCTAATATTAGTTTGAATGAACAAGAAATCATGTCTATTCTTTTGACCAATCAATACCTTGATACGCTCAATACCTTTGCCTTGGGTGGCAATCAGACGATTTTCTTACCCAATACACCAAATGGTGTGGAGGATATTCGCACCCAACTTCTATCAGCTCTTAAGGCTAATCAATAAGGTAAAAAGAGGATGTGGTCGTATCAGTTGATGATTATTGTTACTCTTTTGAACATTTTTAGATAACAAAAGAAACCAGAACCTTGTTCTAGTTTCTTTTTGATAGTATTAGTTGCTTTTACCTCTGCGTTTAAAGTCGTGAATAATTTTGAGAGCACGTTTGCGTGTCTTGATATTGGGACTTTTAAGACGACGATAGGCTGATGAAAGATCTGTTTTTTCTGCCATAGTTATTTCTCCTTAATAAAATGATAACTACTTAATGATAACACAAAATAGTTAACTGGTAAAGTATTTTGTGATAATGCTTAAAGATAAAAAAGAATGGTATAGCTTACTTGTAGTGCGAATATTGAAACTCAAAAGTAAGAGCAATAGTCAGGTAAGATTGGAAATGTGAGAGGAACATTGATAAGCTCTTCTCAGTTACTGCTAGGGTTTAATTTGTGGTTATTTAGACTGAATAAAGACGAGGTCAGGATATAAAAGTCCTAACCTCGTTTGGTTTATGTTAAGAAGCGTTTTAAGAATGCTTTGGTGCGTTCTTCTTGTGGGTTTTCAAAGATATCTTGTGGTGTGCCTTCTTCAGCAATAACCCCTTTATCCATGAAGATAACACGGTCTGAGACGTCACGTGCAAATGCCATTTCATGAGTGACAATAATCATGGTTAAGCCTGATTTCGCTAAGTCTTTGATGGTTTCAAGGACTTCAGCAACCATTTCAGGGTCAAGTGCAGAAGTTGGCTCATCAAACAAGATAGCTTCTGGATTGACTGATAAAGCACGGGCAATCGCCACACGTTGCTTTTGCCCACCAGATAATTGACTTGGACGGGCTTTCCAGTAGCGCTCACCCATACCGACTTTCTCAAGGTTTTCTTTGGCGATGCTTTCAGCTTCAGTACGACTACGTTTTAAGACAGTTGTCTGTGCCACGATAGCATTTTCTAAAACATTGAGATTATCAAAAAGATTAAAGGATTGAAAAACCATACCGAGTTTTTCACGGTAAGCTGTCAGGTTATAGCTTTTTTCTAGCACGTTCTCACCACGGTAGATAATAGAGCCGTCAGTAGGTTTTTCTAATAAGTTAATTGAGCGAAGGAAGGTTGACTTGCCTGAACCAGATGAGCCGATAATAGAGATCACTTCACCCTTATTGATGCTTAGTGAGATATCTTTTAGGACTTCATTGTTACCAAAAGATTTTTTTAACTGCTTGATTTCTAAAATAGGATTAGTCATGTGCCACCTCCTTAACTTGCATTTGGTTAGCACCAGTAGTGTAGGTATCAACATCCATGCGACGCTCAATCAATCGTAAGATACGCGTTACAGTGAAGGTTAATACGAAGTAGATAATAGCAATAACCGTAAAGGTTTGGAAATATTGGTAAGTCTGTGTTGCGACCGTATTACCCGAGAAGTAGAGTTCGACAACTGAGATAACATTCAACACAGAGGTGTCTTTGATATTGATGACAAATTCGTTACCAGTTGCAGGCAGGATGTTACGAATAACCTGTGGCAAGACAATCTTTTGCATGGTTTGATGATGACTGAAGCCAAGAGCTGTAGCGGCTTCAAATTGTCCCTTATCAACAGCAAATATACCGCCTCGAACAATCTCGCTCATATAGGCTCCTGTATTGATTGACACGATAAAGATGGCTGCTAAAGTACGATCGAGAGAGAGGCCAAATGCTTGGGCTGTTCCGTAGTAAATCACCATTGATTGCACAATCATAGGTGTTCCACGGAAGATTTCGATATACAGATTAAGCAGGTAACCAAAAAGTTTTTGCAATAGGGCAAGTGCTTTATGGCTTGCTTTAGGTGCTGTACGGTAAACACCAATTAAAAGACCAATGATAGTACCGATGATGGTTCCTAGGATTGAAATCAGTAGGGTGACGCCAGTTCCGCGGAGCAACTGTTTCCAGTTGTGTTGGATAATATGAATCACTTGGGCTAGGAAACTGGTTGAAGCCCCTTCGTCATTATCTGAAGGTTGTCCAGCAATCATGCGATCCATTAGTTGAATACGCTCGCTTTCAGGGATGGTAGCAAGAACCTGATTGACCTGAGCTAGACGCTCGTCTCCTTTTCGCATCCCAACAGCCGTAGCAGCATTAGATGCGTCTACTTCAAAGCCTGGTTTTAGAACAACCATCTTGAACTTGCTATTAGCTTCTTCAGCAGTAAGAGCCTCTGGTCGTTCAGAGATATAAGCATCAATGACTCCTGAAGAAAGGGCTTGACGCATTTGAGAGAAATCCCCCATTGGGGTTTGTGGGTTAGCGCCCTCTAAGGCTGGCAAGAGCTCCACATGCCAAACGCCTTGTTGAGCAGTGACTTTGGCTCCCTTGAAATCAGTAATGGTTTTAGCTTTGGCATAATCACCGTCTTTGTTAACAACGATAACTGGCTCACTAGTATAGTAACTGTCTGAGAAGGCAATTTCTTTTTGACGCTCCTCGGTAGGACTCATACCAGCAATGATCATATCAATTTTTCCCGAGGTTAGAGCAGGTAGCAGACCTTCCCACTTTGTCTTAACAACGAGGAGTTTTTTACCCATACTTTTGGCAATCTTTTGTGCGATTTGGACGTCGTAACCATTGGCGTATTGGTTAGTGCCATCAATGGGAGCAGCCCCATTTGATTTATCCTCTTGTGTCCAGTTAAATGGGGCATAGGCAGCCTCCATCCCGACACGCAAGTAGTCATCTGCCTGTGCTCGTGTGACCCCTCCAAATAGGAGAAGTAGAGCTGCTAGACAGCTTAATAAGATTTTTTTCATCAAAAACCTCCTCAATTTTTATGGTGATTTATCCATTTTACAAGAAAGATAAGAATATTGCAATAGTAAATTTTCAAAAAATAATAATTATTCAGACTACTATTGCTTGCCCTATTTTTCCGTAAGAATCCTTAAAACTAAACAAGAAAGATAGCGGAATATCAAAAAAAAACTCCCCCCAACGTTTTGCGTGACAGATTTATCACGAGCTACTATGAGGAGAGTTTAGTTATCAGTTTTGGTTTATTTTTTTCGGACTTTTTGACTGATCAGTTGTATCAGGGTTGGTAGTTTAACGATTTTATCATTACCAATTTTGGAACGAGCAATTTTGAGAATTTTGCCAGAGTCTTTGGAGGAAAAAAGAAACTTCCCTTTGTCGGTGAAGACCTCAAAATGCCGACTGATTTTTGTTCTATTGACATTAGCACCGATTTGCTCAATGCTAGTCCATGGAATTTGAATATAATCTTTAACATTACGATCGTTGTAGTATTCTAAGGCAACGTCACCAATCAGAAATTTGCCGACTTTTCCTCCCATGCCTAGATAGGAGACCCCTGTGGTGTGTAGTAAAACTTCTTTATTTAATGATTGAACCATAAGTACCTTTCTAGCTGAAGATAGATGTGTCTTTAAGTGGACCATTTAAAACATACTGTTTATTACGAGGCTGATCCAGAAGCCCAGTTTTTAAAGCATTTAGAAAATAGACTTAATCAAACGAGGTCTTATCCTCATAATGAAAAGAAGCTGGATGAGTTATTCCAGCCCCTCTTATATTACATGATTCCTGTCAAGCGAGCAAGAACACCAATAACAAATAGTCCGATAATCATAGTGATAGGTGATACTTTTTTCTTAAGTAACCACATACAAACGAATGTTAGAACTAATCCCATTAAACCAGGGATTAACGAATCTAGCTGTGCTTGAAGCGTATTGGTTTTTTCAGGTGTCAAGCTAAGTCCTGATAGGGCTTGTCCTAAGATACCTTGGAGTTCTGGTCCAGTGACGTTACCTTGAGGGAATTCAACATAAGCTCCTTCGGCTAATTTTGTTGCAGGAAGTTTGTAAGCAAATGTGATCGATACCCAACGTTGCACAAGGACAGCCAAGATGAACATTCCAAGAATAGAAGCTCCTTTGGTAATGTCTTGGAGGATACCACCAGATAGGTCTTTAGTGATTTCTTTACCAGATTTATAACCAAACTCTTGAGTGTACCATAGGAAGGCCATTCGAATAGCATTCCAAGCAACGAAGAAGATAATAGGCCCCATTATATTTCCTGCTTGCGCAAGTGAAGCACCAAGCGCACCAAGGATAGGACGAACCGTAAACCAGAATACTGGGTCTCCGATACCAGCAAGTGGTCCCATCATACCAATTTTAACCCCTTGGATAGCGGCATCATCGATGTCAGTACCATTTGCTCTTTCTTCTTCAAGTGCAAGTGTTACCCCGATAATAGGTGCAGCAACATAAGGGTGGGTATTAAAGAACTCCATGTGACGGCTAAGAGCAGCAGCACGGTCTTCTTTGTTAGGGTATAATCTCTTAATAGCTGGAACAAGTGAGTAAGCCCAGCCTAAGTTTTGCATACGCTCGTAGTTCCAAGAACCTTGAAGGAATGTCGAACGCCACCAAACTTTTTGGCGATCTGCTTTGGTTAATTTAATGTGATTTTCAGTCATTTTTAAGCACTCCCTTCTTAATAGTCTTCTAGGATGTCGCCGATAGGATCCATTGATGTTGATCCACCGCTGTTACTATTCCCACCTTTTTTAGAAAGGTTAAGGTAGATAAAGGCAATGGCCACACCGATAGTACCAAGGGCAATCAAAGTGAGGTCGCTGATGGCTGCTAGTGCAAAACCAAGAGCAAAGAATGGCCATACTTCACGAGTTGCCATCATGTTGATTACCATAGCGTAACCTACAGCAACAACCATACCACCACCGACAGCCATACCGCCTGCTAACCAGTCTGGCATTGCTTCAAGAGCTGATTTTACAGACTGTGTTGGGATAGCAAGAAGAAGGGCAGCAGGAATGGCAATACGCAATCCTTGAAGGAGTAGAGCGATAAAATGAGCTCTCTCAAGAGCACTGATATTGCCTTCAGCAGCAGCCTTGTCACCAGCATGAACAAGACCGACTGAGATTGTACGAACAATCATGGTAAGGAAAAGTCCAGCAACAGCCAAAGGAATAGCAGTCGCTGTTGCTACTGAGATACCTTGAGGAGTAAAATCGCCACCTTTTACCATGATAATGGCAGCAGCAACGGCTGCCAAGGCAGCATCGGGAGCAACAGCAGCTCCGATATTAGCCCAACCAAGGGCAATCATTTGTAGGGATCCACCAAGAATAACACCTGCCGTCAAGTTACCGGTAACAAGACCAATAAGAGTACATGCGACAATTGGTTGATGGAATTGGAATTGGTCGAGGATACCTTCAAGACCTGCAAAGAAGGCGACCACTACGACCAAAATAGCAGAAATAAGTGTAATATCTGACATTTTGATATCCTTTCAATCATTAAAAAGTGTGATTACGTTAATGTAATCAGTTATGTAAGGTTATGAGTATGAGTTATAGGCTACTTATTTGACGTTCGCTTTATTGATTAAGTCAAAGAGATTTTTCTTCGAGTCATTCGGCACTTTACGCACATCAAATGCAACACCTAAATCACGTAGTTTTTCAAAGGTAGCCACATCCTCTTTGTCCATTGACAAGACGTTGTTAACCATGGTTTTACCAGTTGAATGAGCCATAGAACCGATATTGAGTTCTTTAATTGGCACACCACCTTCGATAGCACGAAGAGCATCTTGAGGTGTTTCAAATAAAATCAAAGCCTGTGTATTCCCAAAGCGAGGGTCTTTTGCAGCCTCAACCAATTTTGAAATAGGAACAACATTAGCCTTCACCCCACCTGGTGCAGCTTGCTTAATCAACTGTTTACGCAAATCATCTTTAGCAACGGTATCAGATGCGACAATGATACGATTGGCTTTAGAAGCTGGTGTCCAGTTGGTAGCGACTTGTCCGTGAAGGAGACGCGTGTCCACACGTGCTAAATTGATCTTAAGTTGTCCGTCACCAATAACAGTCCCTGGAGGGATAGCGCCTTTTGGTGTGGTGGCAACTTTTTCTGTTGCAGAAGCTTCTGTCACAGGGTTGAGTGACTCTGGAAGGGCCTTGACACCTTCTTTAGCTTCTTTGATAATATTTGCAGCAATTTGTTCAACACCTGCTGTCGCATCCATCATGCGCTCAGTGTAGGCTTGAATCAACATTGGCAAATTAAGACCAGTGATGATAGCAAACTTGCGATCAGGGTTTTCACCCATAATACGACTTGCTTGGTTAAATGGAGAACCGCTCCATAAATCAGCAAGCACAAGAATGTCATCATCAGCATCAAATTGAGCGATAGCATTGCTAAAATGTGCGTATAAATCGTCTGGACCTTCGCTTGGCATGAAAGTAACAACTTGTACTTTCTCTTGTTCACCAAAAATCATCGAACCAGATTGATGAATACCTTCAGCAAATTTACCGTGGCTGGCAATTATAATACCGATACCCATTCGTGTTCTTCCTCCTATTTTGTTATTTTTTTAGGATAAAAAAGAATCTCTCCAGATATGGCCTAACGGCACTCTTTCTTATCCCAAAAATTAAGAACACTTAATTGTAAAACGTTTTCAGCTAAAATGCAAGCCTATTTTTAAAAAAGATTTTAAAAAAATGACCAAAAATGTAAAAATAGTGGTGTTCTGCTTAAAAATAAAAAGACCAGAACTTTCGTCCCAGCCTCTTAGTGTATTAAACGCGTTCAACTTTCCCTGATTTAAGGGCACGTGTTGAAGCCCAAACTTTTTTCGGTTTACCATCGATAAGAACGGTAACTTTTTGAAGATTTGGTTTTGCAGTACGTTTTGTTTTGTTCATCGCGTGTGAACGGTTATTGGCTGACATGGTCTTACGACCTGTAAAATAACATACTTTTGCCATTTCGTGAATTCCTCCTAGGTAGAATATGTTTGGATGTGCTAGCACCACATACTTTACTATTGTAGCAAAAGACAAAAAATAATACAAGTCATTTGTATCAAGTCATTTTGATGTTTTGTTCTTGGAGGTTTATTATGTGATATTATTCTCATTCTTTGCAAAAGAGGTTGGTTTTTTCCTGCTATTTATGTTAAACTAGTAAATGTAATGGGGAGTCGCCCCAAAAATATAGAGGAGGCCTTTATAATGGCAATCGTTTCAGCAGAAAAATTTGTCCAAGCAGCTCGTGACAACGGCTATGCTGTCGGTGGATTTAATACTAACAACCTTGAGTGGACACAGGCGATCTTGCGTGCAGCAGAAAGCAAAAAAGCTCCGGTTCTTATCCAAACATCAATGGGTGCTGCCAAGTATATGGGTGGTTACAAGGTATGTCAAGCTATTGTTGCTAACCTTGTAGAATCAATGGGAATCACAGTGCCAGTAGCACTTCATCTTGACCATGGTCACTACGAAGACGCCCTTGAGTGTATCGAAGTTGGCTACACGTCAATCATGTTTGATGGCTCACATCTTCCGATTGAAGAAAACCTTGAAAAAGCTAGAGAAGTTGTTGCTTTGGCACATGCTAAGGGTGTTTCTGTAGAGGCTGAAGTTGGTACTATTGGTGGTGAAGAAGACGGCATTATCGGTACTGGTGAATTAGCTCCAATCGATGAGGCTAAAGCTATGGTTGAAACAGGTATTGACTTCTTGGCAGCTGGTATTGGAAATATCCATGGTCCTTATCCAGAAAACTGGGCAGGTCTTGACCTTGATCACCTCAAAAAGTTGACAGATGCTTTACCTGATTTCCCAATCGTTCTTCACGGTGGGTCAGGGATTCCTGATGAACAAATCCAAGAAGCTATTCGTCTTGGTGTTGCTAAAGTAAATGTTAACACTGAAAGTCAAATCGCTTTCTCAGATGCAACACGTGCCTTTTCACGCGCTTATGACGCTGATGAAGCTGGTTACAACACTAAAAAACTCTTTGACCCACGTAAATTCTTGGCAGATGGTATGAAAGCTGTTCAAGCAGCTGTTGAAGAGCGTATTGATGTTTTTGGATCAGCTGATAAAGCTAAAGCTTGCAACTGTTCACATCAATAATTGATACATTTGGTGTTATGAAGCAATGGTCTTCATGACCAAAAAATTCCCTTTAAAAGTAGATAAAGGCTGGGCAATGAGCCCAGTCTTTTAGTTAGAAAACATCATATGATGTAGCCCTTGCTTGCTTATTTTGTTTGCTTGATAAGTATCCAAGCTGACTTAACGTATCATGAGAAAGTCAAATATACTAAAAAACACCTGCTTCCCTTATTTTTGGGAGCCAGGTGTTTTGCTTAACAAGCCGTTTGTCTGCCTGTTGTTACTCAACTACTTGAAAACTTAGTGGCGTTTGTGTTGCTTGCCAGCGTTACGTTTTGAGTTGGGCTGATTTTTTTCTAACATGCTAGTAGCTGTTGGTGTCACATCTTTAGGTGATGAGGTAGCAGATTTAAAGGCTTTTGGAGGATTTTTGGCAAATTCTTCTTCAACTTTTTGACGCAAATGTGGTTTAATCAGGTAAGTCGTTAGTAACTGTTGAGCAATAGCGAAGAAACCACCGACAAGCCAGTAAAGGGTTACACCAGCAGGAGATGAAAAACCAAAGAAGGCCATCATCAGTGGCATTGAGTACATGGCTGTCTTCATCTGAGCGCGTTGTTCTTCAGGAACAGCTGCCATTGAAAGCCAAGATTGGAAGAAATAGAGGGCTACGATAATAGCTGTTAGTGGTAAATCAGGCTTATCAAGGGCAAACCAAAGGAAATGTGAACCTTGGATGCCATGTGTGTAGCGTGCGGCAAAATAGAGGGCAGAAAAGAAGGGCATTTGAATAAGGAGTGGCAAACAGCCAATACCACCAAACATGCTCACGCCGTACTGGCGTTGTGCTGCCATAAAATCAGTTTGAGCAGCCAGTTTCTCTTCTTGAGTGGTCGCAGTTTTCATGCGTTCTTGAATTGGTCCCAGATAAGGCTTTAAGTAAGCCATCTTCTCAGACTGGTAGGCTGCCTTTTGAGCTTGATACAGACCAAGTGGTAAGATGATCAAACGCACGATAATCGTCACGGCAATAATCCCTAATCCAAAACCTAGCCCTAAGTCATTGGCAAAGTATTGAATAACTTTTTCCATAGGTCTACCAATAGTCTCCCAAACAAGACCGACTGGCTTACCGTGTTCTGTTCGTACACAGCCAGATAAGACTAATAATACCGTTAATCCTAATCCAGCTAGGCGTAGTGGTTGATTTGATTTTTTCACAGTTAATATCCTTTAATCATTTTGTAATACTTATCTATTCTACAGTTTTTTAAAGATTTTCTCAATACTTCTGCTGTTTTAATTTTTAATCATTGATTCGAAAATCATTGAAATCTTTAAATTGTGCCATTTGAACGTCTACATAAGTCACGTGGCTCAGGCGTGAGGGACCTTTTCGGATAGCTTGGATGAATCTCGCTATTTTTGAGGCATCATCTGATTGGGCAAGAATCTCGACGGTGCCATCCTCATTGTTCCAGACCCGTCCTTTAATGTCTCCAATTTCTTTGGCAAGAGCATTAGTAGTATAACGAAAACCAACGCCTTGAACCCTACCTGACACTATCATACGTATTTTTTTCATGCTGTTTCTCCCTCCAACATCATTTGACCTTTAGGCTATTATACCCTAAAGTGAGATGAAAAGTTAAATTGACAGTCAGGCTTTAGGTTTAAAGCAGTATGATGACCACTTTTTTCTTGAGGAGTTTTTAGGCTGCTCTTTGCTGAAGGACTAGGGCAGAACATGTTATAATGGAGTATAGTTGTCTATTAACCATCAAGATAAGAGAGTATTGCTTGATTTTGAGGCACTTTAGCAATGCTGGTGTTTCAAAGGACTAATCAACAAAAACCGAGATAGATAAGGAATTATGATGAATCAAAAGGATAGAGCCGCTGTGGAAGCCATGGAGGCCAAGTATGACAGCCTTAGCCCCAAACTCGATAAAGTTAGAGATGCCCTAGAGGACTTTCAAAAACACTACGCAGACTATGTGACTTTAAGGGATTTTTATGGTAGTACGGAGTGGTTTAGGCTATTTGAAGAGCCTCATGCGGATATCAAATGTGGTGTGCTTAGCGAGGATCAACTTTACAACGTTGTCCTTGAGCATAATGAGCTTTTAGTGGCTTTGCTGGATTTATCAGCGCAAATGTCTCGAAACATGTGATACTAAAATCCCCAAAAAATAATGTGAAATGAGGACCATAAATGACAATCATAAGGTCAAAAGCCAACCCGTTGATTAAGAAAACCAAACAATTATTACAAAAAAAACATCGTAAGGACTCGTATTTGATTGAGGGCTGGCATCTTTTTGAGGAAGCTCAACAATCAGGAGCCATTTTTCGTCATATCTTTGTCTCGGAAGAAAAGTCAGGTCTTCTGATTGAAAGACCCGAACGAGTCTTGGTTTCTGAGGCTGTTTTAAAGGAGATTTCTGATGCTCCTACGCCTCAAGGCATTGTAGCTGAAGTCATCTTGACTCAAGTAGACTTGCCTGACTTTAAGTCAGGACGCTACCTGGTTTTAGAGGATGTTCAAGATCCTGGCAATCTAGGAACTATGATCAGAACGGCAGATGCGGCAGGTTTGGATGGTGTGATTTTATCGGATAGGTCCGCAGATTTGTACAATCCAAAAACCCTGCGCTCGATGCAGGGTAGCCATTTTCATCTCCCTATTTTTCGCTCATCGCTGCCACCAATTTTTGAACAAATGAAGACCGCGGGTTTACCCATCTTGGCGACGACCTTATCTGGATCTTCTGTTAACTACTTGAATTTAGAAAATTTTGAAGCTTTTGCTCTTGTTATGGGAAATGAGGGTCAGGGTATTAGCCATGAGACAGTGAAGATGGCAGATCAGTTGGTGCATATTAATATGCCTGGACAGGCCGAGAGCCTCAATGTTGCTGTTGCCGCTGGCATAGTGATTTTTAGCTTACTTTAAAGCGATATGGTATAATAGAGCTTAGGAGAGGTGATTGTTATGAAAAACTATGAAAAAGATACTGAGTTTATGAAATTGGTTGGGCATTTGATTAGGCACCCACGTTTTCAAAAACTTGATAGTATCGTCCAACATCACCATTCGACACGTATGGAGCATTCGATCAATGTGGCTTACACGAGTTATAAAATTGCTCGAAAGCTTGGCTGGGACAAAGAAAGCACAGCAAGAGGAGCTCTCTTGCATGATTTCTTTTATTATGATTGGCGCGTGACCAAGTTTAATAAGAGTCATGCTTGGGTTCACCCTCGGATTGCTGTTCGTAATGCCAAGAAGTTAATATCGCTTAATAAAAAAGAAGAAGACATTATTCTTAAGCACATGTGGGGAGCAACGCTTGCTTTTCCTCGCTATAAAGAGTCTTATATTGTGACCGTGGTTGATAAATACTGGGCGGTTATGGAAGCCACGATTCCCATGCGCCGTAAACTCAAAAAGCCCATTCGTTTAACTCGCAAATTCTTAGGAAGTCACAATCGTTAATTTAGAAAAAGAGGATAAAAAAGATGAATAATCATGTTATTGACACGGCATCACAGAGCGGTCTATCAGCCTTCTTTGCCAAAATTTATAGTCTTGTTGGTATGGGGATTGGTCTATCGGCCTTTGTTTCTTGGTTGATGCTTTACCCTTTTCAGGCTAATCTGATAAGGATTATGATTGAGCATTCATGGGTTTATATGGGGGCTTTCTTCATCGAATTAGCTTTGGTTTTCTTGGCATCAACAGCTGCTCGGAAAAACACAGCGGCGGCCTTACCCTTATTTTTGGTTTATTCAGCTTTGAATGGCTTTACACTTAGCTTTATCATTGCTCAGTATGCACAGACAACGGTACTTCAGGCTTTTATCAGCTCTGCTCTTGTTTTCTTTGTTATGGCTGGTATTGGGATAACCATCAAAAAAGATTTGTCAGGTATGGCAAAGGCTTTGACAGCAGCTTTGATTGGGATTATCATCGCAGTTCTTGTGAACCTATTTATCGGCAGCGGTCTAATGAGCTTGCTGATTAGTCTTGCTTCAGTTTTGGTATTCTCAGGCCTTATTGCCTATGACAATCAGATCATCAAACAAGTCTATCAACAAACACAAGGCCATGTCCAAGATGGTTGGGTGATAGCAATGGCACTTCGTCTGTACTTGGATTTTATTAACTTATTCTTAAACTTGTTGCGTCTTTTTGGACGTCGTGATTAAAGAGTCAAAAATCATTTAACCTAAAGTTACACTTTTGATAGAGACTGGGCAAACGCTCGGTCTTTTAAATTGTTTCTCGTAACAATCGTTTGATGCTTAAAAAGCATCAAGCAAGACTAAACGTCATCAAAGATAGACTGGTCTATAAACTGGTTTTGAAAAACAAAAGAGCTGAGGCTTTTTGCTTCAGCTCTTAAGGACAACTTTATCTTTTCTTCAGTCCAAGATAGCGTTTATACCAAATATTAACGTAAGCGTTTGAAAATGGGCCTTTGTGATTGTCAATCCAATCTACTAAAATTTTGACATTCTCTTTGAGAATGAAATCAATATCAGCCGAGTAGTGCATGTCTCGCTTATGCCTCTTGTACTCTTCAACGTCAAGCAGTTTTTTTTCACCATCTGTAAATACCTTGATATCTAAGTCATAATCAATATATTTTAAGGCTTCTTGATCCATGACGTAGGGACTGGCAAGGTTACAATAGTAAGAAATACCATTTTCTCGAATCATTGCGATGATATTAAACCAATATTTTTGGTGGAAGTAGACAATAGCAGGCTCACGGGTTACCCAACGTCGACCATCGTTCTCTGTTACCAGAGTATGATCATTGACGCCAATAACCGCATTTTCAGTTGATTTGAGTACCATCGTATCACGCCAAGTGCGGTGCAAACGACCATCATGTTTATAACTTTGAATTGTAATAAAGTCGCCTTCTTTTGGTAATTTCATGGCAGTTGTCTTTCTACAATTTTCTTGTCTTTATTAGTTTATCATAATTGTCAGAAAAAAGCACTTGGTGACGAACTGATCATGCTTACAAATAATCTCTCAAAGCCTGTGCAATCGCATCAAAGTCATAACCTTTACGAGCCAGCGCTTGTGTCAGGCGTTGTTTGAGGTCGTAACCATCGTATTTTCGGCTGTACTTACGGTATTGCTTATCCAGCTCTTGGGCAATCAGATCTTCTTCAGCCTCCTCGTCTTTCTCAAGCTCAAGGTCTTCAATCGCGATTTTGGCTTCTTGGTAGGAAAATCCTTTATAAGTCAGACTTTGGCTGAGCTTGTCTTTGAGGGCTTTAAAAGCTAGTTTGCCATCATACTTGCGTAAGAGTTTTTGAGCCACACGAAAGGCTAGCTCTGTGAAATCATAGTCAGCTAAAACGGCATCAATGATACTGCTAGACACCCCTTTTTGCAGGAGTTTTTGCTTGAGTACAAACGCTCCCTTATCACCGCTAGAGAGGTTTTGCTCAACCAAAGCAGTGGCAAACTGCTTATCATCAATCCACTTATCAGACTTGAGATTGTCAAGAACTTTATCAATGATAGCACCATCAATCTCATGTTTATAGAGGTAGTCGCTAACCTCTTTTTGCGTTCGCTGCTTGAAAGACAAAAAATAGAGAGCCAGATTTTTCCCATAAGAAAATTGGGCAAACTGTCGAATATCATCAAGTTTCTTTTCAGAAAGTGCCATCCCCTTACTCAACATAAAGCGTACAATGGTATCTTCTGTAATATAAAGTCTTTCTTTCTCGTCAATTTCTAACAAATAAAGACGTTTTTTCTTTTCAATTTTTGTGATTTTCATGGCTAGCCTCCAAAAGCTTCGTGCGCCGCAACAATTCTTACTTTATCCTAGTCAATCTCTTGCCTAGAGTAGCTGTCAAGAAAGCTATCAATGTATTTCTTGTCACCTAAGTTATAGTCAATAGACCAAATAGCCCAAAAAATATCAATATGCTTCTCACTATAGCCAGAAAGTCCCCAGTCAATGAAAGTTGAGAAGGTTTGGCTGTCTTTTAAAATGATGTTGGGTAGACAGGCATCACCATGAATGAAGGCATTCTTTTCTAAAAGGTGTCCTTGGTTTTGTACCAGCTTGAAGGCCTCATCTTTACCTGAAATCTTAAGAAGTGGAAGTAGTGCCTTTTTGTAGAAGACACCATTTTGATAGTTGATTTTCGCATGTTGACGATAAGTAGTCAGAAGGTTACTATTTGGAAAATCTTTTGGGTTTAACTGATGGAGTTGGTGTAATGCTTTTCCTAAAATCGTGCAGACGGATTCGGGGTGATCTAAAAAAGACGTTGCAGCAGAACCGATAGCTGCCCTTGTTAAAAGGTAGTCTTTGTCTGCACTGATATAATCAATCACCTCAACTCCCAAGTGATGATGGTAAAACCACTTGCTCAATTCGGCTTCTTTTTCTAATGCTCCTTTGGTATCAATTTTTAAAAAGTAATCATCACCAACTTTTAACACCAGAGCCCCTGAATGAGATGAAACATCAAAGAGAGTCTTATTTTTAAGGTATTGATGAAGATTTTTAGGTGTTTTATGGATGTTTAGGGAGAATCTGCTATTTTTCATGCTTTTATTATAGCAAAAATGGTAAAATAGAAACAAAGTTTAGCTGAAAGAGGAATTGGGATGCGTGACAAGGAAAATGACAAAATTGTGGATTTGAATGATTATTTGGCTGAGAAGGATTTTGAAGAGGTTTTACAAAGTGAGTTAGCAGGTTTTTCTGATGAAGAGTTAGATGAACTCTACGATGATTTAGCATTTGGTCAGGAGTTTGAGGAAGAGTTACAAGCTGAAGAGGCAGCGCTTGCCAAAGAGACGATTCAACGTTTAAGAACTTTGGCAAAAAAAGAGTCCGAAGGTCGGCTATCTTGGCTGGCTTCTCAACCAATTGGCTGGAGTCATCTGGAGGAGCGACCTTACCTATCCGATAAAATGGAGTTGGCGATCCTCTATAAGCAAAACGGTTTGTACCAAAAGGCACTAGATCACTTGCTTGAGATCTACAAATATGATGCTAATGATAGCTTGGGAACACGCTATGAAATAATGGCACTCTATGTCTTGATGTCAAGGCATGATGAGCTAAAGGCTTTTTATGCTAGTAAAGCTGATCATCAAAATGATTTGATGATGGCTATTCCTCATATGATTTCTGGTATTTTGGAAGGTCAAGAAGATGCTGTTAAGGACGAGCTAGATAAGTGGTTGCCGATTGTGGATGGTTTGTTTGAATTGTGCAGTCGTTTGACCTTGCCCATGGAAGAGATCGTGGAAGCTGCTTCTTTAGAGTCCTATCAAGCTAATAGTTTATCAGCTGTTTATGTTTCTTTGAGTAGTTTATTAGCGATACTGATACCATCTGCTCACTACATTATGTCAGTGTTCCATCAACTATTAGAGATCGAAGAACCACCTTTGATTGAAACCTTACACATCTTTAATAGTATCCAATTAAACACCTTAACAAACTTTGGGATCAGGTATGTGTCTGACATTGCGGAGTGGTCAGAGGAAGAATTTTCAGCCATTCCCAATATTGGTAAAGCAACCATTGTCAAATTAAAAGAGAAAGGAGTGGCTTTTCACTCTTGAGTTCTTTACAAATCAAGCAACGGATTCCTTTGAAGATAAAACGCATGGGGATCAACGGCGAGGGGATTGGTTTTTATCAGAAGACCCTGGTCTTTGTCCCAGGCGCTTTAAAGGGGGAGGAAGTTTTTTGTCAGGTAACCTCTGTCAAGCGTAACTTTGTTGAAGCCAAGCTTCTTGATATCAATAAAAAGTCTAAGTTTCGTGTTGTGCCAGAGTGCCCTATCTATGAAGCTTGTGGTGGCTGTCAAATCATGCACCTTCGTTATGACAAACAGTTGGATTTCAAGGTAGATTTACTGAAACAAGCGCTTAAAAAGTTTAAACCTAGAGGTTTTGAGCATTATGAGATTCGTCCAACCTTAGGGATGGATAAGCCGAAACATTACCGGGCGAAGTTGCAATTTCAGACCCGCTCTTTTGGCGGTTCTGTCAAGGCAGGGCTTTATGCTGAAGGAAGCCATAGACTTGTTTCTCTGGAAGATTGCTTGGTGCAGGACCAGCTGACCCAAGCCATTATCAATAAGATTACCCATCTCTTGGATAAACACAAAGTACCTATCTACAATGAGCGCAAAATCCAAGGGATTCGGACAGTCATGGTTCGTAAGGCGAAAGCCACCGACCAAGTTCAAATCATCTTTATATCGAGTAAGTGGGTCAATCTGACGGCTCTTATCAAGGATTTGACAACAGCCTTTTTGCAAATCAAAACAGTTGCTTTTAATCTCAATCCCTCAAAAACCAGTGAGATTTATGGCGCAAAAACGGAGATTCTTTGGGGTCAGGATGCTATTGACGAGGCAGTTTTGGATTATGGTTTTCAACTGTCTCCAAGAGCATTCTATCAGCTCAATCCAGAACAAACAGAAGTGCTCTATGGCGAAGCTGTTAAAGCTCTTGATGTTAGTTCAGAAGACCACTTGATTGATGCTTATTGTGGGGTTGGAACGATCGGATTTGCCTTTGCAGACAAGGTTAAAAGCGTGCGCGGGATGGATATTATCCCAGAAGCTATCGAAGATGCCAAAGTAAATGCGCGTCGTATGGGTTTTGACAACACCCACTATGAAGCCGGAAAAGCAGAAGAAATCATTCCAAAATGGTACAAGGAAGGCTACCTGGCAGATGCGCTTGTTGTGGATCCACCAAGGACTGGCTTAGATGATGCCCTTCTCAAAACGATTATCAAATACCAGCCGAAAAAAATGGTTTACGTCTCTTGTAACGTCTCAACCTTGGCGCGTGATTTAACGCAACTAACAAAAGTCTATGACGTTGACTATATTCAATCAGTGGATATGTTTCCGCATACGGCAAGGACTGAAGCTATAGTAAAGCTAATCATCCGAGCAAATAGTGAAAAGACCAAGGGTTAGCTTGCCTGTAATGTCTCTTGAAGGGTTCTAGCCTTAAAGGTATTTCTTGCTGATCATACAAAAAAACAGCTACCGGCTGTTTTTTTATCGCTGTGTTATTATGTTGAGGCAATCACTTCGGCACCGCCCATGTATGGACGAAGCACTTCTGGAATGGTGACAGAGCCGTCTTCATTTTGATAATTTTCAAGGATAGCTGCGACGGTACGACCGACCGCAAGACCTGATCCATTGAGCGTATGGAGGAGTTTGACCTTGCCGTCAGCTTCGTCACGGTAACGGATTTGCGCACGACGGGCTTGGAAATCCTCGGTGTTTGAACATGACGAAATTTCACGGTAAGCATTTTGCGCAGGAATCCAAACTTCTAGATCGTAAGTTTTAGCAGCTGAGAAGCCCATATCTCCAGTACAAAGAGCTAAAACGCGGTATGGTAGCCCAAGTTTTTGCAAAATACTTTCAGCATTGGCTGTCATTTCTTCTAACTCATTGTAAGACTCTTCTGGCTTAGCGAATTTAACCATTTCAACCTTATGAAATTGGTGGAGACGGATGAGGCCACGTGTGTCACGGCCGGCTGAACCAGCTTCAGAACGAAATGAAGGGCTCATAGCTGTGAACTTGATTGGCAATTCTTTGCCGTCAATAATCTCGTTACGATAGTAGTTGGTAAGGGGGACTTCAGCTGTTGGGACAAGAACGAATGGACGCTCTTCATCGTTGATTTCAAAGGTATCTTCCTTGAATTTTGGATAATTACCAGTTCCAAACATAGAATCACGATTGACCATGTAAGGGGTGATCATTTCTTGATAGCCCTCTTTGATGTGTTCGTCTAGCATAAAGTTGTAGAGCGCACGCTCCAAACGAGCCCCTAAGTTGCGATAGAAGAGAAAACGACTGCCTGTTACTTTTGCTCCACGTTCCCAATCAAGAATGCCTAAGTCTTCTCCAAGCTCCCAGTGAGCTTTTGGCTCAAAGTCAAAGTCACGAGGTATTCCCCAACGACGAACCTCAACGTTTTCATCCTCATCAGAGCCTACAGGAACAGAGTTGTGCGGTGTATTTGGCAAAATATGAATGATGGCTTGTAGCTTTTCATCAATCTCAGCTAGCTCAGCATCGACAGCTTTGATGTCAGCAGATACCTTTTTCATGGCAGTGATTTGCTCTGAGGCATCCTCTTTATGGCGTTTAGCTTGCGCAATTTTGTCAGAAGCCAGGTTGCGGTCAGCTTTTAGCGTTTCAGATTGTACCAAAAGGTCTCGGCGCTTAGCATCCAAATCTTTCAAGGTGTTTAAGGTCTCAGTATCAACCCCACGAGTGGCTAATTTTTTGGCAATAGCATCAAAATCATTTCGAATGCGTTTGATATCTAACATAATATTCCTCCTAGTTGCTAGAAAAAAAGCACAATCTGTCTTATTTGTTGGAGCGCTTTTGGCGCGGTTCCATCCAACTTCACAGATTGTGCACTTAATGGTTATGATTACTTATCTTTACTCAACCAAAAGGACTTTAGACGAGGTGATGAATCTCAAGCTACTACTGAGATTTACCAAACCAAGTCAAGACCTTATTTTTTGGATAGTTAAAGCGTGTTAACGGTAGAATTTCATAAGACTAAAGGGTCTGCTCACAGCAACCGCAGACTTTCTGGACAGTTAGTCGTATTACTTATCCGTTGGCATTATTATATCAAAAAAGCAGACCAGATGTAAACCATGAATCGTTTGACTCTTTTTAGGTCTCCTAAATCAATTTCAGGAACTCTTTTGGTTCAAGTTTTGTTCAAGTTTTGTTATAATGGAGACGATAATTAAAAACTAAAGGGGTTATAATGCTGATTATAGATGTTTTAAAAGCGATTGTTTATGGTATTGTAGAGGGGATAACAGAATGGCTACCTGTTTCAAGTACAGGACATCTCATTCTCATTCAAGAATGGTTGACCTTTAAACAACCCAAAGCCTTTATTGACATGTTTAATATTGTTGTTCAACTAGGAGCTATTTTAGCGGTAATTGTGCTCTACTTTGAGCGCTTGAATCCTTTTCAAGCTGGCAAAACAAGTCGTGAAAGACAGCTGACGTGGCAACTGTGGCTGAAAGTGGCTATCGCTTGTGTGCCTTCTGTTTTGGTTGCTTTGCCATTTGATGATTGGTTTGAGAAGCGTTTTAACCACATGTTTCCAGTATCGATAGCTTTGGTGATTTATGGTTTTGCCTTTATTTGGATTGAGAGGTATCGTTTTGGTAAATCTCCCGAGGTGACCCACTTAGCAAAAATGTCTTATCGTACAGCCTTTTTAATTGGTCTTTTCCAGGTACTTGCTATTGTACCAGGGACGAGTCGTTCAGGAGCGACGATTTTAGGAGCTATTATTTTGGGGACCAGTCGCTCGGTTGCAGCGGACTTTACCTTTTTCCTAGCGATTCCGACCATGTTTGGCTACAGCGCTTTAAAAGCCTTGAAATTCTTCATTGATGGCAATGCTCTTCAGCCATCTCAGGTTTTAATTCTTCTAGCAGCCAGTGCAACAGCTTTTCTGACGAGTTTACAGGTGATTCCATTATTGACCAACTATGTCAAGAAACATGATTTCACTATCTTTGGTAAGTATCGTATTGCCCTTGGGGGGACCTTAATTCTCTATACGCTTGCTAAAATAGTTATTTTTTAGTTTCTTTCATAGTATAGGTAGTTACCTTCAAAACAGCAATATCAGGCATCTAATAATTTGTCTGGAAAAGTTATCAAAAAACAAACGATTTTACTTTCTGAGCGATAGAAAAGTAGAACCGTTTGTTTTTGATGTTTTATATTTGTAAGCCAAAACGTGATTTTGAATCCTGCGATTATGTAACAAATGTTATTAGGAAGCGTTTAGTGAACCTACTTAGCTGACATTACTTATTGTCAAAGGTATAGGTTGGTGTTGCGTCTTTTGATGGGTATTTTGTCATTTTAGGGAAGGTAATCATCGTCTTAGACTCACGAACCATTTCTTCTGCAGCATGGATACGTTCTGAGACTTGCTCTTGGATCGCTGTAAATCCACTCATATCAAGTGATTCAATCTCAGCTAGATAACCTTTGAGAACTTCACGTAACTCCGTTTTGAGGAGGTCACCTTGGCGACGCATGATGTTTTCTGCTTCAGAGACACGCTTGATAGATTTCTCAAAGTTAGCCAGACGCTCTTGGGCAATTTCTTCCAGCTCAGCTGTCATTGTGGCAGACTTACTTTCGGCTTCTTGAATGATAGCTTTAGCCATCAATTTAGCATCGATCAATGCTTCGTTAATAGAAGCCTCTCGATTTTGGTATTTATAAAGTTTATTTTCCAAATCAGCTGTGGCTTTATTTTCTGCAGCTAGCTGATTTTCAAGATCAGAGATTCGTTTTTCTAGTTGATCAAATTGCACATCAACATCATATCTGGAGTAACCTCCGAAAAAACTGGTCCTAAAGCGACTCATAATCATCCTCCTAAATTTGTTTCAGTATAATATCTAAGCCATTTTACCACAAAGCTGTGTTAAAAGCAATCAGATTTTCTTGATAAATAACTCACATC
>NZ_JBLOJV010000024.1:0-25651 GCF_047785705.1 Streptococcus pluranimalium | reverse complement strand
CGGCTAGATTTTCTTGCGTATCTGCAACTTTAATTTCGTCGCCTGCTTCGTTCACATACTTGGTTGTAACCGTGCTTTTTTTGATTGTGTTACCAATTTGACCTAAATCAATGACTTGTCCATGGGTGTCAATGCGAACCGTCTTAGTTTCTTTTGAAAGGATGTAGTCTGGTTGAGTGATTAACTCTACTAAGGTGTACTCGCCTTGTAACACATTTTCAAAAGTAGCGATACCCTCATTATTGGTGATTTCTTGATATTTGGTTTGATCTCCTTGTTTTAGGGCAAACGTTACATTCTCTAATGTTTTATCGGTCTTCTCCGCATCAACCTTAGTCAAACGAACACTTCCTTTAATCAGAGTGTTCATAAATGGTGCCAGCGTTATCGGGTCTTTACCGACTGTGATTTCTCGACCATTGATTTCATCAATTTGATAACCTGTTGGTGCTGTTTTTTCAATGATTTTATATTGACCAAATGGTACCTTTGAGAAAGTTAGCTTCCCTTCATCATTGGTTGTTTGTGTTTGTAAAACTTGACCACTCATTTCTTGTAACTCAAACACAGCACCTAGTAAAGCTTTGTTATCTTGATCCTGCTTAATGACTTCAATATCACGTTTTTCAATCAAAAGCGCACCGTTTAACTGAATATTTGGATTAGCAGGATTGATTGTGACAACTTTTGTTTTCGCTTGGTCATTTTCAATCACTTCCAAATGATTACTATTACTGTCAGTCATAGTAGTCACATCTGAAAAGGTTTGGTCTGGCCTTTTCGTAAATCGCACGCGGTAGTTACCACGTTTATATAGGATAAAACGATACTCACCATTATCTTGAGTTGTTGTACGTAACGGTTGATTATCAATCCCCAAAGCAACCTCACCCGTTTCTTCATCTATCAACTCAACGATTTGATTCGCAACTGGTTTTTCATCAGGATCTTTGAAGCCATTTTGACTAACATCTTCAAAGTAAATACCTGAAACCGTGTATTTAGCAAAGGCCAAAGATGTCGGATTGCTTTCAAGATAATTGTTATCATCTATAGAAAAAGCTACTGTATTAATCGCCTTTTGCCCAACTTTCTCATGACCAGTCTCTTTTGGAATATCTACTTTAAGATAAGCACTAACAGTCTGACCAACACCTAATGATTTTCCTTGTTTCAGAACATATTTAATTGATTTAACGGATTTAACATTGATCACTTGGTCTTTAGTCAGCCATTGACCATCTCGAACAGAAGCCAAATTCGACCCTTGTGGTGTGACTTGGTAAAAGACATCAAATAAGGCTAATAAAGCATTATTTTCTGGCAAATCCTCTATAAAGCTATTAAGTGGTGTGCCAAAGGCTGATTGACGTGGCAAATAAGCACCATCTTGATTCGATACAATCCGATGATCTCCAATTGCAGGTAAGACATCAATCAAACTAACGGAATCAGCTTTACTAATCGTATTGTTAAAGATATTGAGTCTATAATAGGCACTTGCGCCTAAGTCCCCAGTGGCATCAAAATGATAGGGACCATCGGCTTGCGTCGACACTCCTTTGGACAAACTAATCACGAGTGGCAAACGATAGTTCACCGTATTTTTTGCCAAAAGGAATCTTTGATTTGTATTACCATCATTATTAATATCAAGGACATCTGTATAATGATAACCCGTTTGGTAAATATCCGGTTTGATTTCCTTATCTTTTTCCCAAACTACGTATGTTTCAATGGTTGATTGTCCTTCTGGTGCTTGGTCTATAATCTTAATATTAGTATTGATATTGGCATATACGCGATCCTGCTTTTGATAATTCATATCAAGACTGTAAATAACCGCCGTTTTACCAGTATCTTTGTAGTTACGGATAATTTGTGGCTCTTCAATAGTCTTACCATAAAGTGCATAATATCGTTGTGGATGAGGTAAACTTTCATGACTGACATACTCATAACCTGGTGGTAACAATTTAATAACTTTAACATTAAAATCTTCTTTACCTTTACTACCTAAATAAAAATCTGTTAGCAACACTTGTGCATTTTGCTTAAACGTTGTGCCATCTTTGCTATAAATTATTTCTTGTGACCCAGATGAGCCAACATATTGAATTTGCGGATTACTTAATGATAGAACATTTGTGGTTATGCCACTGTCTTTTTGTTTAGCGGCATCGGCTGTTGCAGGGTGATTGGTATTTTCATCATGAATGATAAAACTAGCTGACGTATAATATTTTTGTGGTTGATAATTGTAGGTTCCATCTTCAATTTTTGTCATTTCTTCGACCGTTGGCATCTTACCAACATGATATGTTAGGGTCGTATTGTTCAAAATAATCGGATTTTCAAATGCCAAATAAAGATTGGTATATTTTTGATTAACATCGTCAATCGGTACAAATTCACCTAAAGTAATATTTTGCTTTATAACTTCTTTAGTGCCGTCTGCCATGACACCATAAAGCGTATTTTTTTCAGCCGCATCTTTGACTTGACCAAGCACCGCCTCATTTTCTTCTTTGGATAACTTATTTTTGGCATCTCGACTTTGTTCGGCTGATGTTAAGCGGAAAAACTTATAGTAAGTTCGTTTATCCTCTTTATTTGGCTGATTGTTAGTAGTAACTTCTAAGTTATCTTGAATGGCATAGAGGGCAGATGTTCTTCCACCAGTTGCCACATTGATGTCTGAACCGTTGTTAACATTTGTCACTGTCCCAATGGCTAGCATCCCTAGAGAGTTTTGTAGTGTTTGCCAACTATCATAAACACCGCCTTCAGCTACCTTATAATTGCCATTACCGACATGGGCTCTAACCCCGTTAATGTCAGCAGTCCCTTCTAAAACCGCTTTTCCTACTGGGGTACCATTATGGGTTGCTTGAAAAGCCGCCTTTTGATGCCTCACATACACCGTTCTTTCTGGTAAGGTGTATTCATTTGGCAATCCTTTGTTATAGGTATACTTAGCTTTAAGTGTATAAGTTTGATCAAACTTCACCTTGTTAACATTTATCGTTCCAGAAGTAAAATGAGCATTGGCATAGTTTTCGATGTAATATCGACCACGATTGTCATACCAAGTCATTTTTGTGGATTGCGCACCTGCAACCGTTAAAGTTACCGTATGGGTTTGTGGATCGTATTGTCCATTTCTTAGTTGACTGGTTTTAGGATTGTATTCTAATTCTTTAGGTAAGGCAATTTCATAAACAATATTTTCCGGAAGGTCTAAACCTAGTTTAGTATTGTGTTCATTTGGATAGTCAAAGGCACTTCCGACAATAAAGTAGTAACTTCCAGTTGTTTCGATTTGATTTTGTGGTACCGTCTCTGTGTAAGTGTAAAGACGATTGCCTTTTAGTGGCAAGTTATCATCAAAAGGTGTTACTTTATTACCGCTTTCTAACAGTTGAAACGTGCTATCATTATATGGTTTTTCGTTACTGATTGCCTTATAAGTCTTAGTCGTTTCGTAAAGCACTTGATCAGCTTGATTAGCATCTAAAATCTCTAATTTGACAGTAGCCGTATCGCCATTTCCAGCAACACCATCCTTAAATCTAAAAGGGAATTCCAAAGTTGCCCTAAAAGACTGCATGTCCCCACCATAAGTCATGTACCAGTTGGCATCATCTTCTGTCAACTGATTAGAATACCCTAAAATTTCCAAAAATTTTGCAGCTGTTGTAAATTCTAACTTACCACCTAGTTTAGGGACAGTAAGCCGAATTTTTGCATTTGCCAGCTGAGGGGCTCCTGAAACTGCCACATCAGCCACTGCTGGAATAGGTAAACCGACTTCAAAATCAGTTTGTTCACTGATTTTACCATTTTGCAAGGTTCCTAGTTTATACTGGACTTTAGCCGTATCAGGTGTTTGAGCAAAAATAGCTGCTCCTCCCAAGACACTAACCAAAAATCCTAGTAGTACTAGAAGTTTTACTTTTGTTTTCACAATAGTCTCCTTTGTATTATATCTCTCTTTTTCATCATGGCATCTATCCACCCTATCATTATACCTCTATAGCCCTCAAAGTCAACCTTTCTACGCTTGAAATTGTCAAAAAATCACTAAAAATAATATCAAACCATTTCTCAGCTTAGCCATCCTATGCAACTCCTTCTTTTAGAAAACTTGTGCTATAATGAAAAGACTACAACTAAGGAGGCGTTTATGTCTTTTGATGGCTTTTTTTTACATCACCTCACTAAGGAACTGCAGGCCACTATTTTATTCGGGCGTATTCAAAAGGTCAATCAACCTTTTGAGAAAGAGTTGGTTCTAACCATTCGTAACAATCGTCAAAACTATAAATTACTCTTATCTGCCCACCCTGTCTTTGGTCGGGTGCAAATCACAGAGGCTGACTTTCAAAACCCGCAAAATCCCAATACCTTTACCATGATAATGCGTAAATACTTACAGGGTGCGATCATTGAAACGATCGAGCAGATCGAAAACGATCGGATTTTAGAAATAACCATCTCCAATAAAAATGACATTGGTGATCATATTAAGGTGACACTGATCGTTGAAATCATGGGCAAACATAGCAATATTATCTTGATGGATAAACATGAAAACAGAATTATCGAATCCATCAAGCATATCGGTTTCTCACAAAATGCCTATCGAACCATCCTACCAGGATCGACTTACATCGCCCCACCAAAGACTTCTGCCCTCAATCCCTTCACCATTGCAGATGAGACATTATTTGAAATCTTACAGACCACTGATTTAACTGCCAAAAATCTCCAACAAGCCTTTCAAGGTCTTGGTAGAGATACCGCTCAAGAACTCTCTCACCAACTTGAGGTAGCCGATCAAAAGTTAAAAACTTTTAGAGCCTTTTTTAATCAAGCTCTCCATCCCAACTTAACGGAAAAAGCCTTCTCAGCCGTGACTTTTTCAAACTCCAAGGAAAGTTTTGAATCCTTATCTCTTTTGATGGATTATTATTTTCAGGAAAAAGCCCAAAGAGATCGTATCAACCAACAAGCCAGTGACCTCATCCACCGAGTCCATCATGAATTAGAAAAAAATCGTAAAAAACTGCTCAAACAAGAGGCCGAGCTAGCCGAGACAGAATCTGCCGAAGCGTTTCGTCAAAAAGGCGAACTCTTGACCACCTACCTAAGCCTAGTCCCAAATGATCAAGAAAGTGTCACCCTTGATAACTACTACACCGGCAAGCCGACCACCATCACCCTTGACCTTGCTCTGACGCCCAATCAAAATGCCCAACGTTACTTCAAGAAATACCAAAAACTCAAAGAGGCTGTCAAACACCTCAAAGGGCTGATTGAGGAAACTAAGCAAACCATTGCTTATTTTGAAAGCGTTGAGGTCAATCTTTCTCAGGCAACGATCGAAGCCATTGATGAAATTAGAGAAGAGCTCATTGAGTCAAAAGTCATAAAACGCCGTTCAAAAGACAAAACCCATAAACGCAAAAAGCCAGAGCAATACCTAGCATCTGATGGCAAAACCCTGATCTTGGTCGGACGAAATAACCTCCAAAATGAAGAACTAAGCTTCAAAATGGCAAAAAAAGGCGAACTCTGGTTTCATGCTAAGGATATTCCAGGTAGCCATGTCCTCATCAAGGATAATCTTAACCCAAGTGATGAGGTTAAAACCGACGCCGCTGAATTGGCCGCCTATTACTCAAAAGCACGCTTATCAAATCTGGTGCAAGTAGATATGATTGAAGCCAAAAAACTACACAAGCCAACAGCTGCTAAGCCAGGCTTTGTGACCTACACTGGTCAAAAAACACTTCGCGTCACTCCCGTTGAAGAAAAAATAATGAACATGCGTCTAAAAGAAACCAAATAAAAACGCGAACTCAACTAAAGCATCTGATGGACATCAGCTGCCACAAGTCAAAAAGAGGTCAAGACCAAATGAATTGCTCCCTATCAAGCGGAGTAAGCATTTGTCCTGACCTCTTAGTCTTATCTCTATGAAAGAGTGAAACAAACATCAGTAGCTACCGATGTCTGTTCTACTCTTTTTTAGAGATCTTGATTGTCTAAAAATTGTTGCATGTAGATGTCATCAGGAACCATCTTGAGGTAACGTTTAGCCAATTCTTTGGCTTTTTGATGATTCCCAAATGTCTTTAAGATATGAGCATAATCCTCTAAAAATTCAGGATTGTCATTCAACTCATCAGCTAAGTCTTCATAAATCAGAAGAGCCTGGTCATCCTGATCTAAGGCTTGATGAGCCTTGGCCATATTCCATTTGGTGATAAGATGGTGTGTTTCGTCTTCAGCCAAATGTAAAACCTCCTCATAACGCTCTTCTTCCAAGTACAAATTGGACAAGCGTAGACTTACTTCTTCCAGATCTTCAGCTAAGTCTCTAGCTGATAAAAGATAGGATTCCGAGAGGTTTGGCTCATGATTTTCATAGGCTAGTTGAGACGCTAGCAATAACAACTGGCTATCATAGGCGTTTTTAGATAGACCTTGTTGCGCCAGTGTAAGAGCCTCTTTTAATTGATGCTCTTTACGTAAAGACTGGGCATAGTAGTACTCATACCCCATAAAATCAGGATTCATAAGATCCAGTTGCTTAAAGTATAAGTTAGCTCTTTGGTAGGCTTCTTGGTCAAACAATAATATCGCCAACTCAAAAACACTCTGATCGTCGTAGGCAATCTCTACTGCTTTCTCCAAAAAGTCAATAGCAGCCTCAAACTTGCCCAAGGCTGCATAAGCATGTCCGATACGCTCATAGGTGGAGACACCTGTTAGCGCTAGAATCTCACGGTTATCAAGAGCAGCGTAATGGCTTATCGCTGCTTTAACCTCACCGACTTCCATTTGCATCTCAGCAAGACCAAAGCGAATCAGCGGTTCATCCGATAAAGATAGGGCTTGCTCTAGCTTATTTATTGCCACATCTGCTAGCCCTTCCATCTGATAAAGATCTGCCATAATGACCAAGGCGTTGACGTAATCCTCAGAATCAGGATCAATAGCATCAAGGTATAAAAAGGCTTCTTCTAATTCACCATCTTCAGCAGCAATTTGGGCTAGATTGAGATTCACTTCTGAAAACACCTCACGTAGCTGCTCATAAAGACGCTTAGCTTGTGGCAAAAAGCCTATACCCTCCAAATAGGCGCCCAATTCTAGGAGAACTTGGGCATCATCTTCTTTGAGCGCACGCTCAAAATACTGGTCTGCTTGTTCAAGATCTTGGCTTTGAATGGATGTCACCATTTTGTCACTATTCCACATGATCTGAATGCTCCTCAATAAAATCTGCCTGATAGAGACCACTAACAACCTTGTACCAATTAAAAATCTCAATCGCAACCACTTTGACAGAGGCGTAAATCGGAATGGCTAAAAAGACACCCCAAACGCCGAATAAAGAACCCGCTGTCAATAGTACAAATAGTATGGTAATGGGATGAATACTCAGCTTACTTCCCAAGACTAGAGGGCTGATAATACGACCTTCCAAGGTTTGCTCGATAACAAAAATAACCGTAACATTGAGAAGCATGGTAGGGCCTGAAATAGCTGCTAAGATAAAGACAGGAACTTGTGCCAGAAAGCTCCCCAGATAAGGAACGAGGTTTAAAACACCCGCAACAATCCCTAGCGTCACACCATACCTCAAACCAACGATGCTATACATCAGTGAAAACATAGCTCCTACAGCAATGGCAACAAGAACCTGACCTTGGACATAGCCAGATAGCTGCTGATTGATTTTGGATAAGACACGCGCTGTAGGTTGTCTCAACTTAGGCGGTAAAAACTGAACCACATAACCCTTTAAATGATTGCTATCTCTTAATAAATAAAAAAGAATAAAGGGCGAAATCAAAATAGCAACAGCTACTCGAGCGACCGTCGAAGCAAAATCGCCTGCCCAAGTCACTAAGGAAGTGGATAATCTTTGGGCATAGCTAATAATATTATCCGACAAGCTATTGATGATGTTTTGCAATTCAATGGTGACACCATTTAAGGCACGATTGTCAATCAAATGAGTCAACTGACCCTCAATATCTTCAAGATAAGTCGGTAGGTTGAGAAGCAAGTTACTTAATTGTTGCTCAAGTGCAGGAACTAAGACTGCGATGCCCCAAATCATCAAGGACATCATGAACATAAAGACAAGAGCAATCGAGACTGTTCGGTTGAGACGAAGACGGCTTTCTAAACAATCAACCAAGGGTTTTAACAAATAATAGAGTAAAGCCGATAGAACGATGGGCAACATGATAATGGTTAAAAAATCAACCACTGGCTTAAACAAATAAGCTATTTTAGTGAGTAAAAAAAGATTGAGAAAAAATAGAAGGCTGATGACTAAAATCATCGTTCCTTTGTTATTTAAAAACCATTTGAAAAACCAGCTCAAGGGTTTTTTAGGCTCTTCTGATGAGGTCATTTTAACTCCTTTTCATTATTCTTGTGATAAAAGGTCACATCTTTGTGGATTAGTTTCGTGTCTTGATAGGTAAATTTGGCTGAAAAGAAGGGAGCATCCTCTAGCAACCATTTAAAGAGGTGATAATCCCCCTCCCATGTGGGTTTTTCCATTACCTTATCATAAGGAACCCACTCCAAAGTCCCCTCAAGTGAGTGTTCATCTGAAATCAAGTCTCCCTCAAAATCTGTCACCTTAAACACATAAGTGTACCAGTCATGGCCTGGGGTGAAGTTTGGGAAAACAACTACACCTCTAAAATCCATCTGCTTTACCCTTAGGTGTGTCTCTTCAAAAATTTCACGAATGGCACACTCCTCTGGGGATTCTCCTGGTTCTAATTTACCACCCACTGAAATCCATTTGCCCTTATGCACATCATTATCTTTTTTATGACGGTGCATAAGCAAAAACTCTCTACCATTATCAATGTAGCAAATCGTCGCTAGTTTGGTCATATGATCCCTTTCATTCTTATCTCTCTACTCTTTACGTCTCACCTGTAGTGATGTGACTAGCAAAAAACTTGCCCATTTCTGATTGAACTGACAAGTTTTTTTGGAGGTTAGCCTTTGTTGATTACTTGCTGTGTTTCAGCATATTTGGCTTCGACAGCAGCTTTTTCAGTCTGCCACCAGTCTTGATTATCTTGATACCATGCGATAGTATCTTCTAACCCTTCAGAAAAATTAGTGAACTGAGGCTCCCAGCCAAGCTCCTCACGGAGTTTACTAGAATCAATCGCATAGCGTAAATCATGACCAGCACGATCGGTAACATGGTCATAGGCATCTTTAGGCTGTCCCATTTTATCAAGAATTAACTCAAGGACTTCTTTATTATTTTTTTCACCATCAGCACCGATGAGGTAGGTTTCGCCCATACGTCCCTTGGTTAAAATTGCCCAGACACCCGTTGAGTGATCATTGGTATGAATCCAGTCACGCACATTTTTACCATCGCCATATAGCTTTGGCTTGATACCTGCCAAGATATTGGTGATTTGACGTGGAATGAATTTTTCAATGTGTTGGTAAGGCCCATAGTTATTAGAACAGTTTGAGATAGTTGCTTTCACACCAAATGAACGTACCCAGGCTTTAACAATCAAGTCTGACGCAGCCTTGGTTGATGAATAAGGTGATGATGGGTTATAGTTGGTTTCTGCAGTGAACTTTTCACCTGGACCGTCACCATGACCTGGCAAATCCTCACGAAGTGGTAAATCACCATAAACTTCATCTGTCGACACATGGTGGAAGCGAATATCGTACTTACGAGCTGCCTCAAGTAGGGTATAAGTTCCGATAAAGTTGGTATGAATAAATGGACTTGGATCATTTAAAGAGTTGTCGTTGTGGCTTTCTGCCGCGTAGTGAACAATAGCATCTGCCTTGGCAGCTAATTTGTCAACCAACTGGCTATCTGCGATATCCCCGACAACTAGCTCTACACGGTCGCCCAAGATACTCTCCAAGTTGGCACGGTTACCAGCATAGGTCAATTTGTCCAGAACCGTCACATGGACTTCTGGGTGATTATTGTAAACGTAGTGCACAAAGTTTGAGCCAATGAAACCAGCTCCACCTGTGACGATGATATGTTTGAACATTGTTTTCTCCAATTTTTTCTTTTTTTGGAGTTGCCTTAGGTAGCGGGGGGCGCAAGCAACCGCCTTCGGCGTTTCATTACTTATTTTCGAGTCTACTGTCTCGAAAATCCCCTGTACCCGAACTGTTTAAACAGTTCGGGTACTCTCGCTACGGCAGCAACTCCCTTTTATAAGCTCGCTTCGCTCGCTCTATTTCTTCAAGATTTCTTTTAAACAGTCAATTTTGTCAAAATCTTTCTGGTTGTTGTTTTCTGCGCGATAGCTATCTTTAGAAGAAGCTTGGTAAATGTTGAGGTATTGTTCCAAAGTAGGAAGGTAATAACGAATGCCCTGATTCTCTATTTCTTCTAGATCATCTAAGGCTACACCAGCAAAGGCTGGTAGAGAATGAATACCTCCGAATTCCACGGAAAGATTACTTTTCTGAAATTCATGTTCATGTCTGTCGACCAAATGATAGCCTAATGCTTCCATAATGAGATTGAGTTCATCAAACTGGTAAATCCTTCCTTCATCAGGTGCCTCCCAACCTCTAGGATCACTAGGGACGGACGTGAATGTCTATATCCTGTGGATTCCAACTTTTTCCAGTTCGCATTTCTAAGCCTAGACTGCCCATCAGAAGCGGTGTAATCCCAATATGATTGAGTCGCTCTGCAATTTCCAAAAAGCTCTCAAACATTTTATAAATCTTTTTTCTTTAAAGGTTTGACATCTTTTAGCATCGGGTGATTTTTATCTGCTTCTGAGACTTGGGCTTCTGCTAAATGTTCCCACTTGATACCAAGTGTTTCATCGGCATAATTGACAAAAGCGTATTTAGGCTTGAGTTCCATGGCCCAGTAGTCATTGACCAAGTAGGTATAGGCTGCTTTTTCAGAAAGCACCTGAAAACCATTAGCCACACCGCGAGGGACAAAGATGCCCTTAGACGCATCAATCAGGGTCTGATAAGTATTGCCAAAAGTTTCACCCTCACGCAAATCTACCCATGACCCAATAACCAGTCCCTCATCAGCAATCGACACATACTTATCCCAAGGTTCAGCATGCAAACCACGCAAGGTATGCCTTTTGTTAAAGGAAATGTTATTTTGCAGCTTGCCTTCTCTAAAAAAACGTTCCGGAAAGCCTAAGGGGATCATCTTTTCTTTTTGGAAATTCTCTTTGAACCAGCCACGATTGTCCCCGCGAACAGGAATATCAAACTCCAAGAGTCCTGGAATAGCTGCAATCTCACGACAAGATAATGCCTTATCAAAAAATGGTTGTGTCATCAAGCTTCTCCAATCAAACGGAGCAAGTATTGCCCATATTCATTTTTCTTAAGAGGTTGTGCCAACTCAAGGACTTGCTCTTTCGTAATGTAACCCATACGGTAAGCAATTTCCTCAAGATTTGCGACCTGAACATTTTGCAAGCGTTGAACGGTTTCAATGTACTGGCTAGCCTCAAGAAGAGACTCATGAGTCCCTGTGTCCAACCATGCAAAACCACGCCCCATCAACTCTACTGACAAATCGCCACGTTCAAGATAAGCCTTATTCACATCTGTGATTTCCAGCTCTCCGCGAGGACTTGGCTTGATATTTTTAGCAATTTCTACCACATCATTATCGTAGAAATAAAGACCAGTAACCGCAAAGTTTGATTTTGGTTCTTCTGGTTTTTCCTCAATAGAGATGGCATTCATCTTTTCATCAAACGCAACAACACCAAAGCGCTCTGGGTCTTTGACTTGATAACCAAAAACAGTCGCTCCAGATGTTTTTGATGCAGCACGTTGCAACATCTTCGTCAAGCCATTGCCGTGATAAATATTATCACCAAGTACCAAGGCGACATTGTCATCGCCAATGAAGTCCTCACCAATAATAAAGGCCTGAGCTAGACCATCTGGACTTGGTTGTTCCGCGTAGGATAACTCAATCCCAAGCTCTGACCCATCACCTAGCAAGTCACGAAAACGTGGCAAATCTTGTGGCGTTGAAATAATCAAAATATCCTTAATACCCGCCAACATCAAGGTTGATAGAGGATAAAAAATCATTGGTTTATCATAAATAGGCATGAGCTGCTTGGACGCAGCACGTGTGAGTGGGTAAAGCCTAGTACCAGACCCCCCTGCTAAAATGATACCTTTCATATCTAAAAGAACTCCTTGTCTTATCATCAATTTATTTTACCATTTTTAAACGGACTTGTCAGTTTTGGGCTTGAGGTAATGACTGATGTTATCGGTGCTTATTTCTGAACTAATAGTATTTGTGAGAAGGCTTTCAACGAGACATTTAGCAATAAACGGTCCTGTTGTCAATCCTGAAGAGCCTAGACCACTCGCTGCATAGAGACCTGGTAGACCTGGAACTTGCCCATAAAAGGGTGAAAAGTCACTGGTATAGGCTCTGATGCCAACCCGACTCGTTTTTGAGATAGCTTGATCTATCTTCGGGAAAAATACTCTGGCATCCGATGCTAAACGCTCCAGAACCTCGTGATCCACTGTCAGATCAAAGCCTTTGTCATTTTCATGGCTAGCTCCAACTGACACCCTACCATGATCAAAAGGAATCACATCGATCTCACCCTCTGGCATAAAAACAGGTAGATGCTCTGTCTGATAATCCTCAAACACATAGTCTAATAATTGCCCCTTTTGAGGTCTGACATCAACCTCATAACCTAAGGGCTCTAACAGGTTACCCAGCCAGGCTCCGGCTGCTAAGATGACTCTATCAAACATCTGACCATCGATTTGATAGCCTTCTGCTAGCTCTGCTAGATTTACCTTTTTGCGAATAACTGAGCAACCAGATGCTGCCAGTAAGGTTCTTGTCAAAGCCGCACCATCTAGCCTAGCAGCTCCTGAGGCATAGAGCATCTGACCCTTAGTTTGTAAATCAGGAAAGGCTTTTTTGATGGCTTCTTCAGATAAAATCCTTAAATCACCTATCAGTGGCGACTCTGCCAGACGACTGTGAGCTAAATGATACAAGTCTTGAAAATGTTCTGGTGTTTTTTTGTGAAGAAAAATACCGACTTGCTTGTAAAAGGACGTCTCAAACCCATCCTTTTGCAAATCCAAAATCAGTTGAGGGTATAGGTCTGCTCCTAACCTTGCCATCTGATACCAAGCCTTATGACGACGACGTGAAAACCAGGGGCAAATGATACCTGCTGCCGCCTTAGTCGCTTGACCAAGACCATGATCAAAAACAGTCACATGCACATTGGCTTCTTTTGAGAGGTAATAGGCAGCTGTCGATCCGACAATCCCTGCACCAATAATAGCAACTTTCATAAGACCTCCTCATTAAGATGAAATAATTGAACTTAGCATAAGAATGAAACACATCCTAACTGATGCTTCCTAAAGCGCAAAAATAAACGAGACAAATCCTCATATAAGAACAAAACTTGTCACAGTAAAAAACGATTGCCTTAGGGAGGAAATGCCATAACATCACTAGCACAAAGACCAAAACTAGCTCATAGATGAGAAAAGGGATTGGTCGATGACTGACTCTCAATGATATCAAGATTCCATTTTTGCTCTAGTTGCCACTGACGCAATCGTTTGGCGATTTCAGAAATAAACAGCACCTCGATATGATGACCAGGATCAATGGCATAAAGCCCATCCGTCAGCATTTCCTGGGCAGTATGGTAGTAAATATCCCCTGTGACATAGACATCTGCTCCCTTAGCCAAAGCCTCCTGATAAAAAGACTGCCCTGACCCACCACAAATGGCAACCCGAGAAACCAGCGGATTTGCACGCTCATAACGCACTAATCTCACACTATCTAAACCAAAAGAGATTTTGATTTTTTTGGCAAAATCCTCCAAAGTCTGCTCAGAAATCTCACCAATTCTTCCAATACCCACTTGATCTGTGGTCAAGGACAAGGGTTCTGTATGCTCAATCCCTAAAATCTCACAAAACCAATCATTGAGACCGCCTGAAATAATATCAATATTGGTGTGGCTGACATAAACCGCAATATCATGCTTGACCAAATCCAAAAGAATATCACGCTGTGGAGATGACACCAAGTCCTTGATGCCCTTAAAAATAGGAGCGTGCTTGGTGATAATCAGATCGACCCCTTCGGCGATGGCTTCTGCGACCGTGTTTTCACGGACATCTAGCGTCACCATCACCTTTTTGATATCCTTATCCAGAGTGCCGATTTGGAGGCCAACCACATCGCCTTCCAGGGATAACTCTGGCGGACAATAACGCTCATATCTTTCAATAAGCTCTTTAGCTAACATCTGAAATAACCTCCTTAATAGCCTCCATTTTTGTCATAAGCACCTCTCGTTCTGCCGATTTACCTTCTGGTACAGATGAGAGGGCAAAGGCTAACTTATCCCATTCTCTTTGCCACTTAGTTCTAAAAACAGCAGATTTGTCTTTTAAAAGATAAGGACCAAAGCGTAATTCATGACTTGATAGCCTCACGTGACCTTGTTCTGCCACGATAATTTCATAGTATTTGTTGTTTTCAGCTAGGATGGTTTCTGAAACAATGCCAAAACCATTATCCTGTAACCAGCATCGTAAATCATCCTCACGATTATTGGGTTGTAAAATAAGACGCTCAACCGTCGTCAACTTGTCCTTGCCTACTTCTAAAATCTCAGCAATCAAACGACCACCCATGCCACAAATCGTGATGGCAGACACCTGATCACTTGGTTCAAATGCCGCTAAGCCATTGGCTAAGCGAACCTCAATCTTATCTGATAAGGGTGATGAAGCTACATTTTTGACAGCTGACTGGTAAGGACCTTCCACCACTTCACCAGCAATGGCGCGCTCAATATGACCTTGTTCTAATAAAGCCAGAGGGAGATAGGCATGATCACTACCGACATCCAATAAAATGGCGCCTTTAGGCACAAACCGTCCTACCTCAGAAAGCCTTTTTGATAATTGTATTTCCATGTGTTTGCGATTACTCTTTCATTCTTACAATACTATTATTATATCAAAAAACCACCCTCCTTTGGGTGGTGATCCTTAAAATAGTTTCGCTATCCTTAACGATTATAATATTTTAGATAGGTTTTTGCATAACCAATTGCCATCAAAAGATAGAGAAGCGTTAGTAAAGGGCTTCTCAATAAGGCAAAGGGGGTCTCAAAAAGAAAGGATACCCAAAAACGCCAGCCAGATAAGTCCCACAAGCCTGGGGTTAGATACCATGTTTTTGGGGTAACTAAAGACTGATACTGACCATTTTGAACCGTCAATAGGAGTGATAAACTTATTAGGCTAAACAAGGCAAACAAGAAAGCGACCTGTTGTAACAATCTTTTTTTCATGTCAAAGACTGAGGCCGCATCTGAAAAAATCTCATCTGACACATGGGGAGCTTTCTGACGAAAATACTGTTCTCCTGACCAGATTGAGCCACCAACATGCTCCCAGCCATAGTCCTCAAAAAGTTGTCGGTAATCGTGGAAATCCTCACTTTTTCTAAAAGATCTAAAATCAATCTTAACCACTGGAAAATGGCTAGTCCTGGATTGTCGAAAACGATAAATCGGAAAATAAGCAGTGGTTCCTTCAAAAACATAACCTTGGGATTGAATCTTGTTAATCCATTTTTCCTCTTTATCAATATCTCCAAAAAATAGGTTGATTTTTCGCATCACTGCTCTCCTTTCAAATCTGTCTTGCTTGCGATTAACAAGCATTTTTCTAGCCGCTGGATTTCTAAGGTTAAGATTTCTTGACCTTTGTGTGTTGTCTGATAGACTTTTCGGCGTTTGTCATGGCTTGGAACAGATACAATCCAACCCAACTTTAAAAGACTATCAATAGCGCCATACATGGTGCCAGCTGCTATTTGCACATCTCCTTGGCTCATCTCCTCCACCTTTTGCATGATGAGATAACCGTGTCCTGGTTCTAACAAAGCCAACAAAATATAATAAGTAGTTTCCGTCAATGGTAAGGCCTTCAATCGCTTCAAAACGCTCTCCTCCCCTCCTTTAAAAGCTATATTCAATCTTATAAGACTATTATATATCGTCGAACTATACATGTCAACTGTATAGTTGCTCATCAAAAAAGAGATTAGCATTTCCTAATCTCCTCAAGGATAGCATCAGTTATCACTTCCCCAAATGCTCATGGCATTTAGGAAGTCATCTGATACCGTTACTTTAGACGGGTCTGCTTCGTCACGTTGTCGACGTCGCTCTTCGATCTGCCTTACTGTTGTGATGCCATCACGCTTCCAATTTCGTAAGATGGCATTGATGTAATTCCAGCTGGTTTTATTATTAAAGACCGCTTCGCGAAGGGCTTGACGCACTAAGTCAGGATCGACATCATCATCGTTGACGGTCTTGGTCAAATCCTCTAACTCAAAAGGACTAAGCAGTCTACCTAATTCCTTTTCAAAATCCTGAACAAGCGCCTTAAGGGCATTGACAGAGCCTTTAGGACTCTCTTTTTCAGGATGAGACAACTGATCTAATCGCGTCAGAGCAGGGCTGGTGTCAAAAATGGTTTCAATCTCACCCGCCAAATCAATAATCTTCATGTCTAAAAGCTCTTGCTGGGTCAGACGTGCAATAATCCGATTGACCTCACTAACGGTTTTGCCAATGCTATCAGCAATCTCACTAGCAGCCATTTCTTCTTTGTGGCTAGTATTTTGAAAATAAAAGAATTGCCAAACCAAAAAATCCTCAGCTGACTCAAAAATCTCATGATAATGAAACAGTAAAGCAGCAGGCAAGACCAGATGGCCTTGCTTCATGGCTTCGGTATAAGTCATCAAAATCCTCTCAATGTATCATTATTACTGGCTTGTCATCTTGATTAAAGACAGTTGCTAAAGGCATTAACCTGGAAAATTCATCAACACCTTGGTATCGTAATCACCGATGGTCTGACGACCATTAAGCCCGTCAAGCTCTATCATGAAGGCACAGCCTGCTACGATCCCACCAAGTTTTTCGACCAGCTCAATCGTTGCCCTGACTGTTCCACCAGTCGCCAAAAGATCATCCACAATCAAGACACGCTGCCCTGGCTTAATAGCATCTGCGTGCATGGTCAAGGTATCAAGACCATATTCTTTCTCATAGTCAGCTGAGATAACCGCTCGCGGTAACTTGCCTGGCTTACGAACAGGGGCAAACCCAATACCAAGCTCAACAGCTACTGGACAACCAATGATGAACCCACGCGCCTCAGGCCCTACAATCATATCAATATCGTGATCACAGGCGTATTGGGCAATCTCACGAACAGCATAGTTATAAGCCTTACCGTCCGCCATCAAGGGTGAAATATCACGAAAAGTGATGCCTTCTTGGGGGTAGTTCTCAATCGAAGCGATGTATTTTGTTAAATCCATAATCTTATGGTGACCAGCAATGACAAAAAGGCTTTTAAAGCTAGTCACTTATCCTTTCCTATGTTTGAGTGTCCTCAAAATTGTTTTGACATCCTATTATACCATGATTTTTCAGAACTTAAAATGCCCAGCTATCTGAAAGCCTATTTGAAAGCCACATCAGCCAACAAGGCCTAAAAACAAAATCATGACTGGTCTCCTAGCTGAATCAGCAGTGAACCATCGGCTAGTAAGCCTGCAGTCTGACAATTATTGACGCCAGCTTCTAGCCAGTCACAAGGAAAATCATAAAAACGCAACTGCCCTTCTTGATTCAGCAGTGATAGGGACTGGATAGCCCTTCCTAAAACAGCCTTTTCAAGCAAATAACCCTGGTCAGGAAAGAATCCCCTCTCCTGCCAAAAAGTTGCCTTAAAGCAGATTTGTCCAAAAGAAAGCTGATCGCTCTGTGATCTTTCTAGCCTTAGGGATTGCAGATAGTCAGCATTGATGGTCAAGACATCATCAGCCAGATACAGATTGAGACGCGCCAGATCCATCATAAGCTACTCCCTTAACCAATCATAGATATCCTGAGGTGTCCCCAAAGCCATCAATTCTTGGTAGGCCACTGTTTTTTTTAGGTCTTGAAAAATCTGACTGCTTTCGATGGCTTTTTTCTCAGCAGCCTTATTGACCATCATAATCCCATCCTCAATGGTCACAAAGCCTAACTCTTCAAAAATATGAATCATTTTAATCAGCAGATAAGGCTCGATCTTGAGATAATGGCTTAGATCTTTTAACTTGTAGCGAATGTCACATTCTGGAAATTGATAGATGGTTTTGTATAACTTGGCAAACTGCTGTCTTGTGCCGTAGCCTGACAGGTAATAAGGTTCTTTTATCCTATTTTTAAAGTAAATCGTCTCTAAGTTGTTGGCCTTAAACCATGTTTTGAGATCTTCGGGATTGTCTGGCAGGTCCAAGATAATGGCAGACTTACTACCAACGAGATCAGCTCTTAAAATAGGAACGTGGCTAGGCAAACTTGCCTTCTGGGAACGACTGTCAAAGAGTTGAACCCCCTCTACACGAGCATCTACCAGCATAAGCTGTAGGCTGGTTTGCCCATTCCAGACGTTGACAGAGAGCGTTACAGCCAGTTCAAGGTTTTGTGCTTGCTGAAATTCTTGTGCTAAGTCACCTTGATTAAAGGCGATGACATCAAAAGCAGCACCATCTTGACTAACCTTGAGTTTCAAGTGAGCATTCTTTTGCCCCATGGGACGAACCTGAATGACCTCAAAGTCTTTTAGCCAGAAAACGGGCTTTTTATTAGCCATGCCAAAAGGAGCCAATCTCTCTAAACTCTTAAGCGACTCGAGGCTTAGCTCAGCCAAGACCAACTCTTCATCAAGGTTTAAGGTGTTTTTGACACTCATATCAAGCCCCTGATCATGGACATACTGGCAAAGAGCGTTTGATAAAGACGCTATATGATCAGCAGGCAAGGTCATACCAGCAGCACCAGCATGACCACCAAAGGCTGTCAAGAGTTCCCGGTGCTGGTCTAAGGCTTCAAAGATATTGAGCACTTCCAGACTACGAGCAGAGCCTTTAGCCACACCATCTGTGATACTCAGCATGACAACGGTCTGAGACAGTGTCTCCAAGAGCCTACCTGCCACAATCCCTAAGACTCCTGGGTGCCAGCCTTCTTTAGCCAATACTTGAACCGGCTTAGCCCTATCAACCATGGTCAAGGCTTCTTCATAAATAGTCTGAACCAAGACTTTACGCTCTTCATTTTTAGCCTGTATCTCAAGAGCGATTGCTTTGGCTTCCTCATCATCAAAGCCAGTCAACAATTCAATAGCAGAATTGGGATCATCCAAGCGCCCTAAAGCATTAAGCTGAGGAGCGATGGTAAAGCCAATGGTCTCCTCTGTGATAGTTTCAGGACTGACCGCTGAAAGCTGCAGCAACTCTTGAAGACCGATACGCTCTGTTTGCTTGAGAACCTCTAATCCTATCTTGACCATGATGCGATTTTCATCTCTCAGATGAACCATATCTGCTATAGTCCCGATAGCAACCAAGTCCAAAAAGTCTGTCGGAACGGATTCTAGCAGGGCTGTGGCTAACTTAAAGGCCACGCCGCAACCCGCCAAATGCTTAAACGGGTAGTCGGCATCTGGATGCTCTGGGTGAATAATGGCAAAGGCATCTGGCAGGGTCTCGGGCAAGCTGTGGTGATCCGTCACAATCACATCAACCCCTTGCTCCTTAGCGTAAGCAATCGCCTCATGTCCTGAAACACCATTATCTACGGTAATGATCAAAGAGATAGCCTCTTGCTCAATAAAATACTTGTAGACACTAAGGTTTGGTCCGTAACCGTCTGTAAAGCGATTAGGCAGATAGACTTGAACGTCTCCCCCCATCATTTCTAGGGCTTCCTTGACAATGCTTGCACTGGTCATGCCATCAGCGTCATAATCTCCGTAAACGAGAATGGGCTCTTGATGCTCAATAGCTTGACGAATACGCTTAACAGCCTTTGCCATACCGTGTAGCAAAAAAGGATCATGCAGTTGCGACAAATCAGCCTTTAAAAAATGTTCCAAAGCTTCTTCGCTAGCAATGCCTCTATCAACCAATAGTTTGGCAGCAATCGTATCCAAGCCACGTTTTTTTGCTAATCTTAAAAAGTCATCTTCTGGCCTTGTGGTTTGAAGATGCCACTTGTATTTAGACCTTATCATGTCTGGTTTTACTCTTTTCTATACACAACTGCAATCTCATCCTCTGTAAGAAGCGCCATTGCTTTCTCCCATCAAGCCACTATCACTTGTAATGAAATAGGGTTCGCGCTAAAAAATCCCCCATCCAAGGGAAAAGGCTATAGAGTTTATGCGCTATGTTGAGGGCAAATGGCAGGTTCAACTCACGCTTGTTTTTTCCCATGATCTTGATGATTTTCTTAGCCACATGATCTGGCTTAAGGCTAAAAGCCTCAACACTCTTGAGGTATTGTCCTGACGGATCTGCCTTGTCAAAAAATGGGGTGTCAACAGGACCTGTATTGACCGTGGTCACATAGACCTGATGCGCTGCCAACTCCAAGCGCAGGGCATTGGAAAAGCCAATCACTGCAAACTTAGTCGCCGCATAAATCGTTGCTTTAGCAGAAGCCATCAGACCTGCCATAGAAGCGATTGTGATGATATGACCTGATCCTCTCTTGGCCATCTGCTGACCAATCAAACGTGACAGATGAATCGTTGCTAGGGTGTTGACATCAAACATCTCCTCAATCTCATCAATAGCATAAGCGTCAAAGGTTTTGAATGTTCCAAAACCAGCATTATTGATCAAAATATCAATAGCTCCATGCTGCTGATAGATCTGGTCAATGACAGGGCTAAGACTATCTGCTTGGGTGATGTCTAGTTCGATACAGGTTTTGTTGGGAACATGACGATACAAGTCTTGGAGTTTGCTCTCTTGACGCCCTAAAAGGATCACATGATCCTCTCTGGTCAGGCGCTTAATGATCTCTTGGGCAATGCCTCCAGAAGCACCGGTGATAAGGATGACACGTGCAGCCATTAGATCTCGACCTCTTCCAAGTCAAAAACAACCTTGACCTCTTCAAACACTTGAGCGGCGTCTCGCTCCATCTGGCGGCAATCGCGCGAGAGAAAGCGTGGGCTGATATGGTTGAGCAGGAGACGCTTGGCTGAGGCCTCTTTGGCCACCTCTGCCGCCTGCATGTTGGTCGAATGCGCATGAGCCTTGGCTAAGGCCTCATCGCCCTTGCCATAGGTGGATTCGTGTACCAAGACATCAGCTCCCAAAGCAAGATGCACACTGGCTGTTGTCAAGCGCGTGTCCCCTAAAATCGTCACCACTTTTCCCTTTTTAGGCGGTGACACAAAGTTTTTGGCAATGATTTTGGTGCCATCTTCTAACACAAGATCTTGTCCGTTTTTGACCTTGCCAAAAAGTGGGCCAAAAGGGACACCAGCCTTGCTCAAGGCTTCAGCGTCTAAGGTACCGTCCAAATCCTTTTGAACCACACGATAGCCGACACAAAAAATGCTGTGATTCAGCTCCAAGGCATGGACTTCAAAGGCTTCCGTCTCCAAAATCTTACCAAGGTTACCTGCTTCAAACTCATGAAAGTGAATGCGATAAGGCAATCGAGAGCCAGTCACCCGAAGGCTAGACATGACATAGGACTTGATCCCCCGCGGACCATAAATCCTAATGTCTGTCTGATCCTCGCTAGCCTGAAAGGCACGACTAGAGAGAAAACCAGGCAAGCCTAGCACATGATCACCGTGCAAGTGCGTGATAAAAATCTTGCTGATTTTACGTGGTTTAATCGTCGTCTCTAAAATTTGACGCTGTGTGCCCTCGCCACAGTCAAACATCCACACTTCGTTAATTTCATCTAATAGTTTTAAGACGAGACTGGAGACATTTCGCCCCTTGGCTGGTTGCCCAGCTCCAGTTCCTAAAAATTGTAATTGCATCGTTTCTCTTCTAATTTGGTGTGATATAAGCTAAGTACTGCCGCTGCTCAAAGCCATAGTAGACCTTGCCTTGATGGTTTTGGAGCAATTCAGACAGCTCATCTTGATTAAAACTGGTGATTTTGACCAGACCAGATGGGTAGTGGTAAACCTGACTCAGTAAAGCTGACGCTGGTGTCATGTCTTGAGCCTCAAGCTCATCAAAGGCCATCGGAGACATTTTGATACGGTCATTTTCCTCATAGACCTTATAGGCTGGAAAAATCCTCGCCAATTCAAGCATCACCTCAGATGAGATGGGTTCAGGCTTTTCCGAAAAAACCTGTGCCACTTGAGAGTCATTTTCAAAGGCAAAACCATAGGCTTTGCCAGATAAGTTTAGCCTCACAAAAGGTTTTTCCTCAGCAAAACTGGGATTATCTTGAAATAGATCCAAGGCTTTTGAAATCTCTAGGTAATAAGCTGTCGCTGCTTCGTGACCTTTTTTATCATAGAGCTCTGCAAAGTAAGCATTGATCACACTAGGAGGCGGTGTGATAAATGCCAACTTTTTATGATCATCAAGGGCGTCTAATTGTTTCTCCAAATAAACCTTATCAAGACTGGTGAAGCCACCGTACTTGAGGGCTAAATCAATGTCATTCCTCATAAAACACGTCCAACTGCCACTTGTTGTGGCTGACGATATGGCCAGAAATCTCCTCGACTGGCTCTGCAAAGTCATAGCGATCCAAAAGGACTATTTTTTCAAGCTGATGTAGCTTATAGGCGTCTTTGGAGGCAACTGTGATGGTGAAAGGCTCATAAAGGTCTCTAATCTCATCAATCAGCAGATGACGAAGAGTCTGACGGGCATCTTGAGCTCTCGCAGATAGGCGGATATTTGGAAAGGCTGTCGCTGTCAGGGTCTCGACCTTATCCATCTTGTTGTAGATGGCAAGGCGCGGAATAGCCAGCATATCCAAGTCTTTGAGGATGGTCAGAACAACCTTTTCATGCTCGCTATGATTGGGGTCGCTAGCATCAATGACATGTAGGAGTAAGTCGACGTGGCGACTTTCTTCTAGTGTAGACTTGAAGGCTGCCACCAATTCGGTCGGCAAATCCTGAATAAAGCCTACGGTATCCGTCAAGGTTGCCTGAAATCGTCCTTTTAGATAGAGTTGCTTGGTCGTTGCATCAAGGGTGGCAAAAAGCTCATTCGCTTCGTACTGTTTCTTGTCCGTCAAAAGGTTCATGATGGTTGACTTACCAGCATTGGTGTAGCCGATCAAACCAATTTTGAAGGTCTCAGAGTCCAAGCGCTTGTCTCGAATGGTCTGACGGTTTTTCTCCACTACCTTGAGCTGTCGCTCAATGTCATGAATCTGATGCCGAATCGAGCGGCGATTCAGCTCCAGCTGGCTTTCCCCTGGACCACGACTACCAATCCCACCAGCCTGACGGCTAAGCATAATTCCCTGACCAGCCAAACGTGGCAACATATACTTGAGCTGAGCTAGATGCACCTGCAATTTCCCCTCATGACTACGAGCTCTCATGGCAAAAATATCTAAAATCAACTGCATACGGTCAATAACCTTGACCTCAAGTGCCACTTCCAAATTGGTATTTTGGCGAGGCGTCAAGCGATGATTGACAATCACCGTATCAATCTCATCTGCCTCAACCATCTGACGGATTTCCTCTAACTTGCCTGACCCCACAAAGGTCTTACTATCATAGCGCTCACGCTTTTGGCTATAAGTATTGACCACCTCTGCGCCTGCTGTTTGCGCCAGACTAGCCAGTTCTGCCATCGACATCTCAAAATGCTCTGTCTCTTGTAAGGCGACACCCACAATAATAGCACGCTCTTGTTTTGTCTGTGTGTCGTGCATGGACTCACCTCCTACTCTCTTATTGATCATCCTAAATAATAGCCCTAACCGACTATCTATTACCTAGATTATAGCATATTTTTATCCCCTTGGCAGGTTTGGTCTACTCTGGGTCTTTGGCTAAAAAGGCTTCGACCTTTTGGACAATCCGTTCGTAACAGTCTTCTTCAGAGACTTGATGAAAATCAACCGTCATCCGATTACGAAACCAAGTCAGCTGTCGTTTGGCAAAACGTCTGGTCTGCTGTTTTAGGCGTGCGATGGATGTTTCCAAATCCTCCTGACCAGCAAAATAAGGGAAAAACTCCTTATAGCCAATCCCTCGTACGGCTTGAGCCTTGGCGTGGTTATCATAGAGCCATTTGGCTTCTGTCAGAAGTCCTTGCTCAAGCATGGTATCCACACGCTGGTTGATACGCTGGTAGAGGGCTTGTCGCTCATCGGTCAGTCCAATCACCAAGGCATCAAAATCCGTTTCGTTATTATGCAAATCGTGACCAAACCGATCTAGCTCCAAGGCACGTATGGCACGGCGGCGATTGAGCTCTGAGATAGCTATGCCCTGCCGACTAAGATGCTCAAAAAGGGTCGCATCGTCTAACTGCTCCAGCTCTTGCCGATAAGCCAGTAGTGCCTCCTGATCAAGCTGACCTCCTAGATGATAGCCCTCCAGCAGGCTTTGGAGGTAAAGCCCCGTCCCTCCGACGATAATAGGAAGTTTCCCTCGGCTCAGGATAGCCTCAATAGCCTGTCTGGCCTCTTTGACAAAGTCAAAAGCCGAGTAAGTCTCCGTCACCTCACGGACATCAATCAGATGATGCACGGCATCCGCCTGCTCCCTAGGACTAGCCTTGGCTGTTCCAATGTCTAAACCTTTATAAACCTGCTGACTATCGCCTGAGATGATCTCCCCATCAAAGGCTTTTGCCAAGCGAATCCCTAGAGCTGTTTTACCGACTGCAGTTGGTCCTGCGATCACAATTATTTTTATGGTCATAATATGTTTTACTTGCTATTCTTTTCTATTTTTTAGATAATAATAGTATTATAACATATTGAAGCGCAAGGTTTTGATGCCTTGTTTTCATAGAAAGAGGAGATTCTCATGTCTAAAAAGTTTCCATTTGCTAAAGGCTTAGCTACTGGTATTGTGGCTACGGTTGCTACTGTCGCTGGCGCTGTCTTTGCCTTTAAAAAGACCGTTATCGATCCAGAAGAAGAAAAAGAAGCCTTCATCGAAGAAAACCGTAAGAAGGCTGCCCGCCGTCGCGTCGCACGCTAATCTCATAAGCCCTCTGCTTGCTAGTCCTTGTGGTTTCAAGGTTAGCAAGCAGAGGGCCATTTTTTTGTCCCTAAAACGACGTCAAACTGTAAATGTCCAATAACCAAGTATAGTTAACTGAAATAAGAATAGAACAAAATTGCCTCAAGAAAGAGCCTGAGACAAAATAGACCTCCCCTAGGCTACTTAGTCGGATGGTCATAGAGCAATACCTTCTCGATGGCGATTCAACTCAGTGATTTAGGACAAGTTTACATCGTCTGTGGTAAGACAGATATGCGTCAAGGAATTGATTCACTAGCTTATCTGGTTACAAGCCATTTCAACCTTGATCCCTTCTCAGGTCAAGAATTTTGGTTGCTCTATAAACGGTTTGAAAATGGGATACTCACTTGGCCAAGCCATGAACAGGAGGTCAAAGCCTTGAGTTCTGAACAAGTCGACTGGCTCATGAAGGGATCTTCGATAAGTCCTAACATAAAACCTACAAAAC
>NZ_JBLOJV010000023.1:0-26501 GCF_047785705.1 Streptococcus pluranimalium | reverse complement strand
ACTCCAATCAGATTCTTTTTGATCATTCAGATAGGTAATTTTCAACAGAAATTGTTGCTATTTTTACTAAATCAGCTAATCTATATATAATTTATTACTGTATTTTCGTGATGGATTAGTGATGTGCGATTAAGAAATTTTCGAAAGTTTAAAAGAAGTTTCTTAAAGGTTGTATTAATCATCTCTGATTATTTATTCCAATATCTGTTTTAGTGAATTGTGGTATTATCTGATGATTCCAAAGCTAATCAACCCTCGAGCTAGATTTCTATCAAATTCCCCTACAGTTGACATTTCTTTATATAACTCTGCCACATCTTTACTTAACTTAGTATTTTTCTGTAAATTTCTTACAGAAAGGATCCTAAGTTCTTCAGCTAAACAGATAACTGATTTTTGAAAATTCGAACCTCCTTCTACCCTTTCTTTAAACTTTATTAAAAGTCGGCGTTCATCTTCAGTAGTATCAGTATTTAAGAGAATATTATAAACGCTGTTTAATATTTTTTCTTCATTGATTTTCATCGCTTTATCCTCTGTAATTAGGGTTAAAATAACCACCTCTCAATGAACTTACCCAGTCATTAGCCATAATGTCTGGGTAAGTTTGAAAGGATCCTTTTGTGACAAAGTAACCCCACTCGCCATTCTTATACCGACAAGCATATCCATTCGAACCAGAAAAAACATGCTTACAAATTCCTTTACCACCTTCAACAGCGGTGTCCAAAAGTTCAAATTGTGAAATAGCTTTTGTGTTCATGATGGATACCTCCCTAGAGTTTATCAATGATTGATTGTTGATAGTGTTTTTCAAAAAAAGATTGACGAATGACTTTTCCATTAGTTTTGTCAATGATGTCACCAATATCTCCAAAAACGTACATCCCATAACCGTAATATTCACTTCTCTTAGACCATTTAGAATATAATGCAGGCATTAAAATACGAAGCCGCTGATCTTTCCACTGAAGGATATTTTTTTGAAAAGCCTCTTTAACCCAGTCTGGTTTATCGCTAGAAGTGCTTATTTCCCAGACATCAACTTCTTTATTATTATGATCAATTATCACCATAGCATCAACAAGCATTAGGTGTTCCACCCGTGCCATAGGGAGAGCAAGACCTTGGTTTGGGAAGTTTTTTACCATTCAGTTGCTCTAAAGTGATACCTCCACCATCAAAAGCGCTGATAGCACCTCCTAAAAATAATCCCCAAAAGCCACCTTCAACAGTGGCAAGCAAGTCAGTGTCCAAAGGTTCAAATTGTGAAATGGTTTGTGTATTCATATCGAATACCTCCTTAAAATATAATTTTTGTTCGTTGCAACAGAACAATTTTAGTATAGCACTAATACTATTTTTTTGGGCGAAAAAATCCTAAATGGTAGCTATAATGTCCTGAATGGTCATTTTTTCATCATTTTTCAACTGTTTACAATGGTTCAGAAATTATTTAAAAGGTGAACCTGGACTGCTCTGCTTTAGCATCCATTGCCAAGTTTTAGGGTTCTGACTTTCTCTAGCCCATTTGGGGAAACTGGTTAAAACAAAGAAAGAAGGAACGATCTTCTTGGTTTTATCAACCATCTTTTATCCTTTTTTAGTGATAGACCAGTCTACCATGAAGGGATTTGAAATCTTATCAATAGAGAAATAGAACGTTTTCAAAGTAAAAAACGCACCATATCAGGTATCGAAAACTTGATATGGTGCGTTTAGTGACACAGGCTAATATACTCATTATTCAGACCAAGTTTTGATCAACCCCGAACAAATCATTTTGGTAAAATGATCCGTTTAAAGTTGATAGATAGCAATAATAGGAAACAGGAAAATCCAATACTATTCAATATAAAAAGCATAGGAGATAACTCTCTAAAAAAATTAAATATTGATACTACAAGAAATCCTATAGATATCATTGTAGAAACCACTTTTTTCTTATTCATAATAGTCACCTCATCTCAATAATGTATTTATAGGACTACTATTTGAATTTTAACAAAAAGTCGCAGCCCCAGTCGCAGCTCCGCCCCAAAAACCAGCAGCCGCACCAGATACAGTACCAACAATCGGTAACGTTACCGTTCCGATTGCACCGCCAGTAACTCCACCTGTTAATGCACCGCCGACCGTACCAAGTCCACATTTAATCCAACCACCACCCTCAACAGCAGCAAGTGATTCGGTGTCCAACAGTTCAAATGGTGAAATGGTTTGTGTATTCATATCCAATACCTCCTTAAAATATAATTTTTGTTCGTTGCAACAGAACACTTTTAGTATAGCACTTTCTCAAAAAATAAGTCCTTCATTTCCTGAACGGTCATTTAACTTTCCTAAATGGTAAAAATTTTACCGTTTGAGAAGATAAAACGACCGTTCAGGACATTATGTTTAGAACCTGTATTTCCAAAAATGTTACATTAAAATGGTGATAAAAAAATACGATACTGATTTAAGCAGTTAAGGATGAACCAAGAGAGAGGCTGACCTAAAAAACCAGACAGCATTGACTCCGATCTGGCTATTTGTATTTATTCTTATTACTTGCAAAGAGAGATTGTGCTGAATCAAAATCAGAAATAGATATCGATTGATCGTTGTCTTGTAACAAATGATTTCAAAACTAGCTAATCTATTCTTTTGATTAGCTGCTTGTAACTGATTGATTAGACTTGTTCGGAAACTATTTCATAATTAATGATTGCACCAATCAATTCTGCCCTTAACTCAAATCGTTTTCTACGGTTTCGATAAGGAAGGGACATGATTTGGAAGGTTTTAAATTTAGCGTTAAAATGCTCAATTGTAATACGCATCGCCGACATCTCTCTGTTCAACCGCTTATCGTCTTCAGTCAATCGATAATTTTTGGCAGGTATGAAACTGTTCTCGTGAAACTTTAAAATTCCTAAATACCCTAAATCAACGAAAGCCAATGTTGATTGGGGTAAACGTTGACCGATACTTGTTTTGAAAAGGGTAAAGTCATGCGTGTGACCATCAGAAAACGCTAGTTGGCAGACACGATGAGTCGTCAAATCCAGCACAATTTGTGTCTTTATGGTGTGTCGTTTCTTTTTACCAGAATCATTTTTGCTTTGTTTTTTGGGGGACGCTGGATTGGACTTTCCGTCACATCAATAGCAAGAGCCGAACTTGGGACAAGTCAATTGTCCAAATCAAAGCTACCTGAGGCACGAAGTGTGTCTTCTACCCAAGTGATGGTGGCATTGACCGTTGCCACACTAACGCCAAAATCAAAAGCCAACCCAACAACCGTTGAGTCGGATAGTAACGCAGGTAACGCAAGGTCAGGATGAGTTGGTCTTCCATGCTCAGACGACGAGGACGTCCCCCTTTTTGGTGTTGCATCTGATAAGCAGCGTTCAAGTGGTCAAGCATCAGCTGAAAGGTTTCTTTTTTAACCCCAATCAATCATTTGAAGTTTTCAGAGTTAAGTGTTTTGACTTTGTCATATACAGTTCCCATAGATACATTGTAGCACTTTCGGGTTACCGAACAAGTCTAGTATATCATCTGTCATACTTCTAATAGTATCTATTTTTTGATTTTGAAAGAGCATCAACTATTGACCGACTCTGTTGTGTGCAGCAGTGATACTATCTCTTATTAATAAGCATTCGACGAGTATATCTAAAACATGTTTTAAACAATCAATACTAGCAAGAGGCATTACCGGTTTTTCTTTTTTTACGATAGTGATACAACAAATATAGAGTCAAAGCAATCTCTAACATTGTTAAAAATTGATAGCCTTGGCTGATAATGGGAAAACGAATGGTAATATCTGTAAAGAGCATATAATCAAATAAAAAATGATATAAAATGATTAAGTAAATATTCTTTGTATAGTAGTAAAAAAGAGCAAAAAACAAACCTGCCATAAAAGTACTAATTAACTGAGATAACATCCCTGTCAGGCTTAATCCCCCAATGACATTGACGCTATGAAGGACAGAAAAGAACAGAGCAGATAGAAAAGTAGCTTTTAAGAGTCCTTTTTCTGGGACCATATGACTAAAAATAACACCTCTATAGACCAGCTCCTCGCTAATCCCAACAAAAAGAGCATCAATCATCGGAAGCAAGAATGTCAAGGACCAAGCAGCTAAGTGACTAATGGTAAAGATACTCATCACACCAATAGGAATTAGCACAATCAGAGAGAGAAGATAATGTGGTAATCCAGATGGTAAGGTTTTTCCATATGTGATATATGCCCAAATAGAAAATGGAACAAGGAAATAATACGTTGGTAAAAATGTAGATGAAAACTTCGGATCTAAGTACCCAACGCCAAAAAGATGATTTGATATAAATAAGCCAATTGACATGACTAACATAAAAATAAAATTTATTCGGTGATTGATTAACATCATTTATAATCTTTCTTTTATATGATAAATAGGATTCATCGCTATCCCAATGCTGAAAACCAGATATGACCTGCCATGATATCATCTTTTTAACATTCTAATATAGCGTCTTTAAATAGTCTTTTCACATTAACATGTATAATCAGGATACTTATTGAAATTGACTAGAGAAAAACTTGTCATATTGATTTTTCTTCACACTTATTTGACTTCAAAATCTGAAATCAGCTTCATTTTTCTTGTTACTAATTACTACCTGTTAAAAGAGCGTACTGCTATTAAACCATAAGTAAAGCAACCTCAAAACTATTTTTCAGCACTAGAAAACACCATAAAACTAATCATTTGAACAGCACTCCAAAAGTTACTCAAAACTTCTAACAATTGAGTCTATGAGTACAAACTGAATATCTTAACGTTAAAGATTTCTATCTTCTTTTTCCATTTTAAGAACCAAGTGATAAAGATTGCCTAATAGTAACCAACTAACCATAATAAGTCCTATTTTTAACACTATACTTTGATCAACAATACTCGTATTCCAAATCATATGAAGTAAGATAGGACCTATGAGATACCATTTGACTAAAGCGTTTTTCACTTTCATCTTTATCAATAAAAACCATGCACCAGTCATTAAAGCTGTTAGTAACCAATGACCTGCAAAAGAGCTACTTAGTCTACTAAAAGCCTCTTGGATTGGTGTTAGTTGATGATCAACCAGTGTTGACAACACATAAGTGTAATCTTCGGATAGTTGAAATCCTAAACCAACTCCTACACCAATTGCAAGTGCTATCCAAATAGATTTGACACGCAATAAATAGACTAAAACAATAGCTAAACCCAACTTCAATCCTTCTTCAACGATGGGAGGAACTATGCTGGAAATCCATTCTTTTAAAACAAGTGTATCAGGAAATAGCGCTAATAATTTACTTGCAAAAAGATTATTAATAAAACCAGCAGGTTGACCAATAACATAAATTCCTAATATAAGAGCCCAAAAATAAGCTGCTATTGACAAACCTCTTTGCCTTAATACCCATACAGTCATACCACTTATAGGAACAACATAAACAATAATTAACATCATTATCGCCGCGATAAAAGGTAACCACGACATATCCCCTTGTGATAAGGTTGTTAAAATCAGTAATTCCTTACCCAATCTCCATAGACTTAACAAACAAAGCAATAATAACAAAAAATAGCGTTTCATAATGACCTCCTCTTAAATTAAATAGTTATTCTAGTAACATACTGCAAAAGACTTAATCCAACCACATCTGCCATCGCGTGAGATAAAAAAATTGGGTAAAGATTGCGACTTTTGTGGCGATACCACCTATAATAAACAATGCCTAAGATCAGCCCAATCCCTATAGCTGTTAAAAGACCTTGATAGGTGTGGAAGGCAAAACGAACCAGTAACGATGCTAAAAAGACCCACTTCCTATCCTTGTCAGCAACAGCAGTGCAAATACCTATAAAGTACAATTCTTCATAGCAGCCATTTAACAAGGCATAAGCGACCAATGACAAATCTGTAAAGGAAGACAAGAAGGTCTGAATACCGTAGAAAATATCCCAAGGCCTTTCAAAAATCTGACTGGCAAAGTCAGGGTTAAACACTAACATGAAGAGATCCATCAGAAGTGCCAAGACAATAAACAGACTAACTCCTATCAAACTTGACCTTAGTGATAGCTTGAACTGCCACTGCTTAAAATCAAAGCGCCGCCACATAAGGTAACCAATAGCTATCAACAAGGTCAGACCCTGTACCATAATCATATAAAGATTTTGACTACTACTTGCTTGAGTCAGTGACGTAGCCGCAACTTCTGGCTGAGGATTCAAAAATAGCAAGGTCGAGTCATAGATGGGGCTACCAAATAAGATCAGCGTTAAGACAAGAATATCCCACCATTTCAGATATTTTAATTTTTTTGCCATAAATACCTCATTTTTATTATTTTTTTATATATAATGTCTTATTATATCTGTTTAAAGACTTTTTTTCAACGATTAAGATGTTTTCTAGCAAAAAACCTTATAGAGCATAACATAATCGTTACGCTCTATAAGGTCTGGGGTTTAGTATTCACCGCTTGGCACTGCCATCTAAGGCTCATTTTTTAAAGCATCTCACTTATCAATACAGGATTAACCTTGATCAATGAAAAGATTAGGAAAATCATGCCACTTCAAACTTAAGCTTGCCTTTTTTGACACCAATTTTTAGGGTATCTCCTGCGGCTAATTGTCCTGAAAGAAGGAGTTCTGCCAAATAGTCCTCCACCTGCGCTTGAATGGCACGGCGAAGTGGGCGAGCGCCCATCTCCATATCATAACCGTCTTCAGCCAAGTGTTTCAGAGCTGATGGTTGGAATTTAAGAACAATAGCTTGCTCAGCTAGCTGCTTGATTAACGGTTGCACCATAATCTTAACCACATCTTTCATGTGATCTTGGTTTAGGCTATGGAAGACCAATTTATCATCAATACGATTGATAAATTCAGGGCGGTAGGCTTTCTTAAGTTCTTCCAAGACGCGTTTCTCCATTGCAGCATGATCCTGTGACAAGTCCTTAGCACCAAAACCAACTGTCTTATCATCACGCAGAGCCGTCGCTCCAAGATTTGAGGTCATGATAATGACCGTATTTGAAAAATCAACCTTACGGCCACGACTGTCCGTCAACATACCATCATCCAGCACTTGCAAAAGGACATTGAAAATATCAGGATGCGCTTTTTCAACTTCATCAAATAAGAGCACCGAGTAAGGTTTTTGACGCACTTTCTCCGTCAACTCTCCACCTTCATCGTAGCCGACATAACCCGGAGGAGCACCATTAAGACGCGAGGCAGCAAACTTTTCCATATACTCCGACATGTCAAAGCGGATCAGAGCAGATTCATCGTCAAAGAGGACTTCTGCTAAAGCCTTAGCCAACTCTGTCTTACCAACTCCAGTTGGTCCCAAAAACATAAAAGATCCAATAGGCCGCCTGCCCGTACGAATGCCAGACTGATTACGACGGATGGCCCGACTAAGGGCTGAAATAGCAGCATCCTGACCTATGACACGCTTGTGCAACTCTCTTTCTAAGTTAAGATACTTTTGATGATCTGCCTGAGTCATTTTTTCCACAGGAATCCCTGTCAGACGACTAAGGGTAGACATGATGTGATCTTCGGTTACCTTGACAACTTTTGGAGTAGCAAGTGTTTTTTCCTTCTTGAGTAAACGTGAGACCGCCTTAAAATCACCTTCTAAAAGCGCCTTATCAATAGGAGAAAGGACTGCTTGCGCCTCTTTCTTAACCATGGTCTGAACGGTAGCACTCGCTTCATCCATCAAATCAATAGCTGAATCAGGCAAGCGTTTATTAGTCATGTAACGATGAGCTGATTTAACAGCTGTCATTAACGTTTCATCTGAAAGTGAGACATGGTGGTAGGCTTCATAGCTTGGACGAAGACCCTTTAAAATCTCAAAAGCATCTTCAATAGAAGGCTCCTCAATCGTTATTTTAGCAAAACGACGTGAGAGGGCTGCATCTTTTTCAATGTGCTTTTGATACTCCTCTTGGGTGGTTGCCCCAACCATATGAAGGCTCCCACGAGAAAGGGCTGGTTTTAAAATGTTGGCGGCATCAAGAGCACTATCCATACCACTACCAGAGCCCATAATCGTGTGCAATTCATCCACAAAGAGGATAATGTTACCGTCATCCTCAACAGCAGCAATGATTTGGTTCATCCGTTCTTCAAAATCCCCACGAAAACGCGTTCCTGCAACTACACTCGTCATATCCAATTCTAAGACACGCCTGTTGCGCAATTCATAAGGAATCTCTCCGCTAGTGATGCGCTGTGCCAGACCGTAGGCTAGAGCTGTCTTACCAACACCAGCATCCCCTACCAAGACAGGATTATTCTTTGTTTTTCGACTCAAAACTTGCACCATACGGGAGATTTCCTTATCCCTACCTACAACTGGCTCTAGGCTACCTGCTTGTGCCATAGCTGTAAGGTCACGTGTGAAATCTGATAATTCCCCTTCGATTGTTGGTGGTTTTATCATATCAACAAACTGGTTAGACTTTGGACGTTTTGGTTTTTTGAGTTCATGGATGGCCTTGACTTGATCCTTAGAAAAGCCAGCATGTTTCTCCAAAGTTTGACGTAAACTAAAGAGAGAAGCCCCCTCACCATCATTTTTTAGCTTAAAGCCAGCCAATTCCAAAATCCGAATGGGCATCAACTGTGGGCTCAAGAGTATGGCCATCAGGACATGCTCCGTTCCGACTTGATCATCTCCAGTGATATGACTAATCTCCTCTGCAAATGCTAACAACTCAACGGTTGCTAGTGATTGCTTGTGCAATGTAAACTGCGTTACCTTATGATCAAACGTTTTTTCAGATGCCAACATGGCTGCAGCAACGTAATCATTATCACCAGTCTCATCATCAAATTCTTGGAAAGTCAGACCAGCAATCGTTTGAGGACTGGAAATCAATCCAAGTAGTAGATGCCAACTTTCAAGCAGTTGACAAGAAAAGCGTGTCGCAATGAGTTGTGACAAGCCAAAGACTTCTTGCATTTTTTGTGAATACTTAACCATTATGATTCCTTTTTCCTATCCAAACAATGAAGGATTTTTGTTAACATCCTAGTTCTAATAAGAGCAGCATCCTGACCTAAGACCGCATCAGATGCTATGGATAAGAGCATATTGCCCTCACGCTCTGTGATCACCTTCTCTTCAAATAACAACTGAATGACATCTTCAAAGATTTGTTGGCTAACCTGATCACCAATGTTAGTCATCAAAGAGCCAAAAAGTTGATGATTGTCAGAAAATTTGACCTTGGCAATACGAATGTAGCCACCCCCACCTCGCTTGCTCTCGACCAAATAGCCCCTGCTTTCTGTAAAGCGTGTCTTGATGACATAGTTTATCTGACTAGGAACAACATGAAAAGAATCTGCCAAACTAGAACGCTTAATTTCTGTCATCCCTGATTGAGCTAGTAATTTTTTGATGTACTCTTCAATTTGATCTGAAGTGTTTTTTAAGGGCATGAAAGACTCCTTTGTGATTTGACTATAACTGACTATCATTATATCAAAATTCGCCAACATTTAAAAATGAAAGCTCTAGACGCTTCAACACTTCTCTTTACTTGTCAAATTCCCCTTTAGACTTACAGACACATCCTAAAAGAAAGAGAAGCCATTATTTGAGATGACATTGTTTCATATCACATTATCATTATGACTACATACTCCAAAATCAGTATCTCTCGTTTGGGGATTATAAGTCGCATCAATTTTGCTTGTTTCGATCAAGAAATGTTAGCCATTTTCATGATTGCAAAAAAGCCTGAGACTTCGTCCCAGACCTCATTATTATCGACAATCAATAATTATTTGCCAAGTGCTGCTGCCATTGTAGCTGCAACTTCATTTTCAAAGTCGTTTGAAGCTTTTTCGATACCCTCACCAACTTCAAAACGTGCAAATGCAACCACTTTAGCGTTTACTGACTCAAGGTATTGTTCAACTGTTTTGCTGTCGTCCATGATGTAAACTTGTGCAAGAAGTGTGTACTGTTGGTCAACTTTAGTGTTGTCAAGCATGAAGCGATCCATTTTACCTGGGATGATTTTGTCCCAAATTTTTTCTGGTTTCCCTTCAGCCGCAAGCTCAGCTTTGATGTCTTCTTCAGCTTTTGCAATCACTTCGTCTGTCAACTGTGCTTTTGATCCATACTCAAGGTGTGGAAGCGCTGGTTTGTTAACCATAGCACGTGATTCATTGTCTTGATCAATAACGTGGTTAAGTTGTGCCAATTCATCTTTGACAAATTGCTCATCAAGCTCAGTGTATGAAAGAACAGATGGGTTCATCGCAGCGATGTGCATTGAAATTTGCTTAGCAAGTGACTCGTCACCACCCTCAATCACTGAGATAACACCGATACGACCACCATTGTGTTGGTAAGCACCAAATGCTTGATCATCAGTTTTCTCAATAACTGCAAAACGACGAAATGAGATTTTTTCTCCGATAGTAGCCGTTGCATTAACGTATGCTTCTTCAAGTGTTTCACCTGAAGCCAATTTAACTTTAACAGCTTCGTCATTGTCAGCTGGTTTAGCTGCCGCGAGTGCTTTTGCTGTTTCATTAACTAAGTCAACGAATTGAGCGTTTTTAGCCACAAAGTCAGTCTCAGCGTTAACTTCAACTACAGCTGCAACGTTTCCATCAACGTAAACGCCAGTCAAGCCTTCCGCAGCGACACGGTCAGCCTTTTTAGCTGCTTTAGCCATTCCTTTTTCACGGAGCAATTCGATTGCTTTATCGATATCACCGTCAGTTTCAACAAGTGCTTTTTTAGCATCCATAACGCCAGCACCTGATTTTTCACGCAATTCTTTAACGAGTTTCGCAGTAATTTCTGCCATGAGTAAATCTCCTCTTTTATTTTTTAAAACAAGAGGACAGAGCAGGAACGCTCTGCCCTCTTGGGTTGGTTCAAATGTTGGATTTGTACTTTTCTTCAACTGTAAAGCTGAATGGTACAGGGACTAACATCCTAATGAAAAAGATAAATCTCCTTGTGCGCAAGCGAACAGCATCGATTTCCTATTTTCATACGAATTTTTCACGTCCTTTGTTTTGTAACGTATTAATTGTAACCAAGCTAAGGGGTTTTTAATTTAGATAACTTGCTAGCAAGTCCCTAAACTTTTGCCGCCTTTTAACGCTCTTAGCAACTTATTTACCTTCTACAACTTCAACCATTTCTTCGATTGATTCTGGAGTTGCGTCGTCTTGGAAGTCTGCACCAGCATCTTCACCTTGATTGCCTTCAATAACAGCATCAGCTAATTTAGATGTAATCAACTTAACCGCACGAATAGCATCATCGTTTGATGGAATAACCACATCAATCTCATCTGGATCAGCATTAGTGTCAACCATCGCTACCACAGGAATACCAAGCTTTTTAGCTTCTTTAACAGCAATCTGCTCTTTATGCGGGTCAACGATGTAGATCACATCTGGAATACGCGGCATGTCTTCGATACCACCCAAGAATTTTTCAAGACGTGCACGTTGTTTATTTAACAAAGCAACTTCTTTCTTAGGAAGAACGTCAAAAGTACCGTCTTCTTCCATACGCTTGATTTCTTTCAACTTAGCGATACGCTTTTGGATCGTATCCCAGTTTGTCAATGTTCCACCCAACCAACGGTGGTTGATGTAGTATTGACCAGCACGAGTAGCTTCTTCTGCTACTGCTTCAGCTGCTTGTTTTTTAGTACCAACAAACAAGATTACCGCATCGTTTGCTGCTGCATCACGAATAAAGTCGTAGGCTTGATCAGCTAATTTTACGGTTTGCTGAAGGTCGATCACGTGGATACCATTACGCTCAGTAAAGATATACTTAGCCATTTTAGGATTCCAGCGGCGAGTTTGGTGACCAAAGTGAACACCAGCCTCAAGAAGTTGTTTCATTGAAATTACTGCCATGAGTAGTTTCTCCTTTAATAATGTTTTTTCCTCTCCCAGCCGTCAACTTGCACAACCACCACAAGGGCAACAGTCCCACAATGGAGCTCGGATGAGTATTTGTTGTTATCACAACCTACTTAGTATAACAAAAAAATAACGTTTTTTCCACTATATTCTATGATAAAACCTAAAAAAATTCACCCAGATTTAACTTGAAAGTGAATTTTTTAGGTTATTTAAGCGCTAAGCTTTGTCTTATAGCTATTGACATTGAAGATTGAGCTGCTCTAAGTATTTAAAACATTATTTGCTTATTCTGGGGAAACATATTCTTTATAACCATCTGTTTCGAGATTAGCTATTAAATTAGCTAAATCTTGAGTAGTAGAACTAGAAATTTTATTAGCTGTTTCTAAATCTAGTGTATTGTCAGGTTTCACATAGTAACTATAGCCATAATAACCATAATAAACTTTTGTTTCTGTATCACCAAAAAATGTTTTAGAATCTGTAATTTTGTAAACACTTACTAAATGAATTTGACCAGATGCTTTGGAGTCATAACTACTGGTTTGATATGAAATATAGCTACTTTGTTTTTCAATTGTATATTTTGATGATTCTGTGTTTTCAAACCTTGATTTTACAAAAGAATCATTTTTAGATAAAGCATCATTTAATTGTTTTATATTTGTAATTTCATCCAAACCAGAGACCTTAATTTCAATACTATTATTTTCTAATTTAATCCCTTTAGTTTTCAACTTTTGTAAGTATTCATCTGTCAATGTAAGTTTAACTGTATCACCATTCTTATAAGCCACTGAAGAGTCATCAGAGTCATCGGAATATTTAAAGATTTCATAACCATCATCTTTTGGAATTTCAATAACACCGTATCCATTAAAACCACTAATTTCCACAGGATGTTTTTTTAAAAATTCTTCTTGAGATAGAACTTCAACTTTTTTCAATCCTTTCACTTTAAATGTTTTTTTCTCTTTTTTAAAAGGTGATTGACTAGATCTTGGAATAAGTGATAAGACTACTGTATCGCCATTACTAAGAGAGTCTGTTTTATCTAATTGGTAAGTCACATTTTCAATATAAATTCTTGCTTTTTGGTATTTCTGTGATTTTTTAATATCTGAATATATCTCAGACATCATAATAGGATCTGTATTGATAATATCTTTGGTTTCGTTTTTACTAAATCCTGCTTTACGATAAGCAATTTGTTGAATATTTTGATGTATAGATGCATTGTCTAAGGACGCTGTTCCATAACCATCATATCCTTCAAAAGAAACTTTAGCATCCTGTAAAACACTCTTAGGTTGCGATTGAACAACATAATATCCTAATAAAACAATCGTTACTACGATGACTCCAATGACTTTAGCCTTGTTTGTTATAAGAAATTCCTTAACCGACATCTGATATAGCTCGCTTTCTATATTATAAAATTGGTGAAAATTATTGTAATTATCTTGATTAATACCTGACTACTAATATAAGTAAAGATAATATATGATAATCTTACTTTTTGTTAGTCATTGCATTAACCAAAACGTCTGTTTGAGTTTGCGTGTGGGTTGCAACATTAGTATTATCATAGCGTCTTTGAATCAATCCTTCAATTGTTTCTTTACATGCTAGTATGTTTGTTTTTTCAAAAATAATGGCATTAATGGTATGCTCTCCACCAGATGCTAGGTTTAATTTTAAATTAGTTTGAAAAGAACTTAGTACAGTAGCTATGCCATAGGCTAATAATATTAAAGAACTAACTAGAGACTGATCTAACATAACAACTCCCAATATGGCAAAAATAACGCCCCAAGCAAAGCTTTTAAAGTCTAAGCTAAACGAGTCATCCACACTGGCAATCTGATTGACAGGAATGGTTTTATTTTGAGACCCTAACGGGATGATTTTCAAGATAGTATTAGGGTTAGACGTTTTTACAAAGTCCCCTTCAAGTGCTATTGACGATTTTAGATAAAAAGTTAGATAAGATGTGATAAACGATTGCTTCATGTTGATAGTCTCCATAATTTCCTAGTTTTTGAAAACTATTATATATATATATTGTCAACCCCTATTTTTGAGGAATTATCATTCAAAACTGATAACATTTTTAAAATCTCTTGCCTAATTTTTTAAAACAGGCTATACTTAAGTGTGATGTTTAACTGGTTAAGCAATCAGTTGCTCAACTAAATTTAAGTTACGGAGGTTACATGATTCGAAAAATTATCAAACTATTTGTTGCCATTATGTTTGCTATTGTCTTAGTCGGTTGTCAGTCACAGAAGCCTGAACAAACTGCCAAAGGTAAGCGTATTGTTACCAGTTTTTTCCCTGTCTATGCGATGACCAAAATGGTCTCTGGGGATTTAAACGAGGTCAAGATGATCCAGTCTGGCGCAGGGATTCATGGCTTTGAGCCTTCTCCTACAGATGTCGCTGCCATTTACAATGCCGACGTCTTTATTTACCATTCTAAGGTTTTAGAATCTTGGGCTGCTGATTTGGCTAATCAAGCTGATACGAACAATCATCAAGTCCATTTCTTGGAGGCTTCAAAGGATTTGCCCTTAGACCGTGTGGAAGGTTTGGAAGATGTCCCTGTGATCGAGGGGGTAGACGAAAAGAGTCTCTACGATCCTCATACTTGGACAGACCCTATCTTGGTGGGGAAAGAAACTCAAGCTATTGCTGATTATTTATCACAAATAGATCCAGATCATCGAAAAACCTACCAGGAAAACGCCAAAAAGGTCATTAAGCAAACCGAAGAACTGACTGAAAAATACCAGAAAAAGTTTGCAGAGGTTGCCCAAAAAGAGTTTGTCACACAGCATACAGCCTTTTCTTATTTGGCCAAACGCTTTGGGCTAAGCCAACTTGGCATTGCTGGTGTCTCAGAAGAAGAGCCTAACACCCGTCAGTTGGCTGAGATTGTTGATTTTGTGAAGACTTACAAGGTTAAAACCATCTTCACCGAATCAAGCGTTTCACCAAAACTAGCTAAGGTTGTTGCTGATGCCACGGGGGCTAAAATCAAGACCCTTAGCCCTTTGGAGGCTGACCCTAAAGATGATCAAAACTATTTAGAACATCTGGAAACTAACTTGGCTATTTTATACCGAGAATTACATTAAAAAAGGAGAAGACATGAAAAAATCATATTACTTATATGGTGCAGCCTTGGCCATGTTAGCCGTTGGGCTGACAGGCTATGGTATTGGCAAAGAAACGGCTAAAAAAACGTCTGATAGTAGCATTTCTTATGTCAATGACAAGTCCACCAAAAAAGCCCTATCCAAGGCTAAAGGTGATAAAACACCTGACCAAATCAGCGCTGAAGAGGGTATCTCTGCGGAGCAAATTGTCATCAAAATCACAGACAAGGGCTACGTCACATCCCACGGTGATCACTACCACTTCTACAATGGTAAAGTGCCTTATGATGCTTTGATTAGTGAAGAGTTGGTGATGAAAGATCCCAACTATGTTTTTAGCCAAGAACATGTGATCAATGAGGTCAAAGACGGCTATATTATCAAAGTAAATGGGCAGTATTACCTTTACCTCAAAGAAGGAGCTAGCCGCAAAAATATTCGAACAAAAGAGCAAATCGCTGAACAAGCTGAAAAAGGACGCCGAGAGGCAGCCGAAAACGCTAAAGCTGGGGCAACAACTGGTAGTAAGGCAGCAAACTCGAAAAAAGCATCACTAGAAGCTAAGAAACAGCAAGCTGCTATCTCAAAAGCTAAAGCTCAGGGGCGTTACACCACAGATGATGGCTATATCTTTAGTCCGACAGATGTCATTGATGATCTAGGAGATGCTTTCCTAGTCCCACACGGTGATCATTTCCACTTTATTCCTAAATCAGACTTATCTGCCAGTGAATTGGCAGCCGCTCAACATTATTGGAATAACCGCTCGTCATCTCCTAATAAGACAACCGTCGCTGGAGCAGGTACAGGATCACACGCAGTTGCTCAACCAAGCAACGCAACTCCAGCTACTCAGCCACCATTAATCTTAACAAACCCAGGTAACTCAGCGGGTCAACCTACCATAATTGTTAATCCAACTGTAGGAGGAGGCCACCACACGATTTCAGGAAATCCTAACAGACCTGGAACACTGGCCTCTAATGGTACTACCATCAATGTCCCAAATGTTGCTCAAACCACTAAGACTTTCGATGAGTTGTTGGCTATTTTACACGCTTTACCACTAAGCAACCGTCATCAAGAGGGAGACGGGCTGGTATTTGAACCAAATCATGTTATCCGAAAAACCAATCGTGGCTATGTTGTCCCTCACGGAAACCACTACCATGTTATCCCAGCTTCAACATTATCAACTTTAGAAATACAATTAGCTGAAATGCACCTTAACGGTCAAAAAACAGTCCCTACATCTACGCAAGAGCAACCAAACAAGGATAGCGACAACAAGGATCAAACTAAGCCTGTAGTCACTCCAGAAAAAGATAAAGATGCAGCGGCACCAGAGTCATCATCAGATACGACAGAAGCACCTGCACCATCTACTGACAAGGATAAGGACAAAGAGGATACTACCAGTAGCCAACCCGCTCCTATAGAATCAACTGAAAATCCTACTACTGGAGCAACTGATGACCACACCTCTGAAGAGGATGAGCATGACGTGGTCAAAAACATCAATCTATTTGACGGTTCAATCATCAAAACACCAATGGGACAAGATGGTATCCCTTATGAGACTGACGATGGTTACATCTTTAGCAAAGAATCCATTGTCAGCTATGATGATTTTGGTATCATAGCAGAGCATGATGGGCATGAACACTACGTGCCTTACGCAGATCTTGATGATGATGAATTGCAAGAAGTGGCTAGCGTTATCAACAACCACTCAGGTAAGGTTAGTCGTATTCAAAACAGCTCTTTTAGTAACAAAGAAATCGCTGATAAACTCCTTTACTTGTCTTTAGAAAATGATGTTGCTCTTGAGAGTTTGAAGGTGACAGGTAACAAAGTCATTATTCCTCATGGCAATCATACGCACACAGCCAACCTTGAGGCCATTAAAACAGCCCTCAGCCGTAAGGATTACGATAGTCAAGAAGAATATGATGCTAGCTTGATTAGTTTCTTGATGACACAGGCCCGTAGAGATTATAAGACTACTGATATTCGTCGTGTGGATGGTTACTTGTTGATCAATGGTGAACAAAAAGTTGACCTATCAACCATCAAACTACCTTTCGCCTTTGATAGCATTGATTTTAGTCGGTTGAAAACAGCCGTTGACCCTTATGAAGACAAACTTAACTACATTGCCAAACAATACAACATCAAACGTGGAGATATTTACCGCCTTTATGACAATATTGTCTATGTTAGCCAACAAGGACTACCAACAAGTGTTGATCTACGCTTGATTGATATCACAGCACCTCTTATCTACACACTTGATAAAAACGCTGATATCGAAGCCTTGAAGAAAAAAGCGGGTATTAAAGATTCAGTACCACCAACAGATAGTACCACTCTACCAAAACCTGTCATCCCAAGTACTGACCAAGAGGATGCTCCTGAAGTGATTGACGCTAAACTAGACTACATCGCTAAGCAATACAAGGTCAACCGTATTGAGTTAGTGCGAGACGGTGATATCGTCTTTATCAATGATTGGAACGCTCCACCACCAGTATCGCTTCGTTTAGTTGACATCAATGAGCCAATTATTTACACTTTGAAAAAAGAAGACGATAAAAACTCAGAAACGAATCCTAAGGAAGGAGAGGCTGAACCTAAAGAGGATGCCACTGCTCCTAAAGAAGAGGACCCTAAAACTCCTTCTGAAAACGAAGAAACACCAAAAGAGCCTTCCGAAGATAAGGATTCAGAAGTAGCGCCTGTTATACCCAATCCCGCCGACGAGGATGAAGACCCTTATGACACCAAAATCGCTGCTATCGTAGCAGCAACAGGGCTTTCAACAGATGAGGTGGAAGAACGTGTGACAGCATTAACTCTGGAATATGCCGTATCAGTAGAAGCACTAGAAATTGTTGGCAATAAATTATCATTTTATGCTAATGGTGTCAAAATAACTTATGATATCATCAATCAAGAAGCAATCTAATGCTTACTTCTTAGATATTTTCTAGCTCATAAATCCCTCAGATAGTTGCTGTGCAACATTTGAGGGATTTTTATTGCCCAATAGCGTAGAGATGAGATAATCTGCTAAAAATACCTAGCTCTCAACATAAGGACACTAGGCATTTTTTCATACTTATAACCTGCAAAATGGTAAAACACCCTGATTTCAGCCTTGACCTTCTTTGCTTTTTACGTTAAAATAGATTTATAGTGGCGGTATAGCCAAGTGGTAAGGCATGGCTCTGCAAAAGCTTGATCGTCGGTTCAAATCCGTCTACCGCCTTTTTATACCTGATTTAACAGGATTTAACCGAATGAAAAGCCCGATTTTACGGGCTTTTTTGATTTTCCGTTCGGTTAAATCCGGTTAAATAATGACAAGTTGGTGGGCAAAAAATCCACAAAAAACCACTCTGTCAACTCAACTCTCTTCTAAAAGTTAGACACAAAATCTAACGATTAAAAGGCTTTTCTGATATAATAAAAGCATGACTAATGCGACAAATAAACTACTTTTAATCGATGGTTCGTCGATTGCTTTTAGAGCATTCTTTGCTCTTTATCATCAGATTGATCGTTTCAAAAACGCTAGCGGCCTTCATACCAATGCCATTTATGGCTTTCATCTTATGCTTGATCACCTCATCGAACGCCTACAGCCTACTCACATTTTGGTAGCTTTTGATGCTGGCAAAACAACTTTTCGTACAGAGATGTATGCTGATTATAAGGCAGGTCGTGCTAAAACGCCCGATGAATTTCGCGAGCAATTTCCCTATATTCGGGAAATGTTAACAGCTCGTGGCATCGCCTTCTACGATTTGCCTCATTATGAAGCTGATGATATCATCGGAACGCTTGATAAGATGGCTGAGTTGGAAAACTTTGACGTCACTATTATCTCTGGGGATAAGGACTTGATTCAACTGACCGATCAAAATACGGTGGTCGAGATTTCAAAAAAAGGGGTGTCTGAGTTCGAAGCATTCACCCCAACCTACCTGCTAGATCAAATGGGGCTTACTCCTAAGCAATTCATCGACCTCAAGGCTCTTATGGGAGACAAGTCTGATAATATCCCCGGGGTGACTAAAATTGGCGAGAAGACTGGACTTAAACTGCTCTTAGAATACGGTGGTCTTGAAGGTATCTATGACCATCTCGATGACATGAAGCCGTCCAAAATGAAAGAAAACCTCATCAACGATAAGGAGCAAGCCTTCTTGTCTAGAACACTGGCTACTATCGACACCAAGGCTCCTATTACTATCACACTAGCTGATACAATTTATAAAGGTACACAAATTGATGAGCTCCTTCAATTCTATGATGAGATGGGCTTTACGCAATTCAAAAATACTTTGGCGAGAAATATCGACACACCGACTTTTGAAGTAACATTTGAGGAAGTTACTGATATTTCTAAAGCACAGTTTAGCGACCAAGACTTCTTCTATATAGAATTGCTCAATGATAACTATCATATCGAGCCAATCATTGGATTTTCCTGGGGAAGCAAGCAAGGCATTTATGCCTCAACAAACCTTGACTTACTACAAGAACCTGCTTTCCAAGAGGCATTAACTAGACCAATACAAACCTACGATTTCAAGCGTGCCAAGGTCTTACTGTCTCATCATGGTATCGAATTACCAGAACCTAGCTTTGATAGTCGATTAGCCAAATACCTCCTCTCAACGGTTGAAGACAATCACCTATCAACTATCGCTCGTCTTTATACATCACTTCCGCTAGAAAGTGATGAGATCATCTATGGCAAGGGGGCTAAACGTTCCGTACCAGATAGGACAATCCTGCTTGCTCATTTGGCTAAAAAAGTCCAAGTACTCATCGAAAGCAAGGATCAAATGCTGGCTAAACTAAAAGAAAATGACCAGCTGGACCTCTTGTTTGATATCGAGCAGCCCTTAGCCAATATTCTTGCCAAAATGGAAATTGCCGGAATCACCGTCAACGGTGACACCCTAGCTGACATGGCTCTGGAAAATCAGGTGGTGATTGATCAATTAACACAAGACATCTATGAGATGGCCGGCCAACAATTCAACATCAATTCCCCAAAACAATTAGGAACACTACTCTTTGAGACCATGGAACTACCTTTGGAGTACACCAAAAAAACCAAAACAGGCTATTCAACTGCCGTAGAGGTCCTAGAGCGCCTAGTCCCCATTTCGCCGATTGTCTCTAAGATTCTAGAATATCGCCAGATCACCAAACTCCAGTCTACTTATTTAATCGGTTTACAGGAGTATATCAGAAGCGATGGTAAAATCCACACACGCTATGTTCAAGATTTGACACAAACGGGTCGCTTATCATCTACCGATCCAAATTTACAAAACATTCCTATTCGTTTGGAACAAGGGCGATTGATTCGTAAGGCTTTCACCCCATCAACTGAAAATGCGGTTCTCCTTAGCTCTGACTATTCTCAGATTGAACTTCGCATTCTCGCTCATATTTCAGAGGATGACCATCTGATTGATGCTTTCAAACACGGTGCGGATATCCATACCGCAACAGCTATGCGTGTCTTTGGTATTGAAAGGCCTGAAGACGTCACTAGCAATGACCGTCGTAACGCCAAGGCTGTTAATTTTGGTATCGTCTATGGTATTTCTGACTTTGGCCTTGCTAATAATCTAGGCATTCCACGAAAACTTGCCAAAGAATATATCGAAACTTACTTTGAGCGTTACCCTGGCATCAAGAATTACATGGAAACTGTCGTTCGTGACGCTAAGGAGAAGGGGTATGTAGAAACCCTCTTCAAACGTCGTCGTGAACTACCAGATATCAATTCACGCAACTTTAACGTGCGAAATTTTGCAGAACGCACAGCAATCAACTCACCTATCCAAGGAAGTGCAGCAGATATCCTTAAAATTGCCATGATTAACCTAGACAAAGCCCTTATCGATGGCAACTTTAAAGCTAAAATGCTCCTTCAAGTACATGATGAGATTGTTCTTGAAGTTCCAGAAGATGAAATTTCAGCTGTCCAAACCTTGGTCAAGACCGTCATGGAAACTGCCTTTGACATGACCGTGCCACTTTTGGCCGAAGAATCCTATGGCAAAACATGGTATGAAGCAAAATAAAGCCTCAAAAAATCACCTTAAGATTTTTTTAAGCTAAAAAAGTTACACTATAGTCACTCCTAAAAAATCTTTCTTTTTATAATCTCCTAACCCAAGCTCAATGAGATGAGCTTGGGTTTTTGATATTCCAAGAATTACCCTATCTGTTAGCCATTAAAAAGAGAGCCAATTGGCTCTCTAGGTTAATCTCATCATACTACAGTTAATTGAATTAAGATTAGGACATCGATGAATCATTTTGATAAACGCTAATACTGTTAGCTATACTTTGTCCTAATCTATTTTCAATCCACTATATTACTGATAAAAACTTCGTTAAACCTTATCCTCAGGCAAGTCTCCAATAACCTCATAGCTGGTCAATCCTGGCTGAGGTATTTCTTTGGAAGCTTGATTTGAAGTAGTCAAGCCAGTGCTCCCGTAATTGGCATCTTGGTGGGCTTCCACGGTTTCATAAGCGTGAATAATCTCAGCAACTACTGGATGACGAACCACATCCTTAGCTGAAAAATAGACAAAGTCAATCTGCTTGATGGAGGCTAGTGTCTCAACCGCATCAATCAAACCCGATCTGACCTTACGTGGCAAATCAATCTGACTGGTATCTCCATTAACGATCATTTTAGAATTAAAGCCAAGACGCGTCAAAAACATCTTCATCTGCATAATGGTGGTATTTTGTGCTTCATCCAAAATCACAAAAGCATCATCCAAGGTACGACCACGCATATAGGCTAAAGGCGCTATCTCAATAATCTCACGCTCCATAAGGCGGCTGGTCTGCTCCTTACCTAAAATATGATAAAGCGCATCATAGACAGGACGTAGGTAGGGATCTACCTTCTCCTTTAAATCACCTGGTAAAAATCCTAAACTCTCGCCCGCCTCTACCGCAGGACGGGTCAGAATAATACGCTTAACCTGACCACGCTTAAGAGCCGTCACTGCTAGGGTCACCGCCAGAAACGTTTTGCCTGTACCGGCAGGTCCGATACCAAAAACCACATCGTGTTTCTTGACGCTATCAACATAGATTTTTTGCCCCAAAGTCTTAACGCGAATGGATTTGCCATGATTATCCTTGATAATCTCCTCTTCATAAAGCGCCACAAATTTATCAATAGTGCCATTTTCCGCCATGGAAAGGGCAGTAACCACGTCAGAAGTGTTAATGATCATGCCACGATCCACCAAGACCAATAAGGCCTGAATCGTTAGACGTGCTAACTCGAGAGATAGTGGATCATCAGCTAATATCTGAACGCGCTCAACTCTAGCATGAATAACAATATGAAGACGCTCTTCAATCAGACGCAAATGACGCTCATTGGTTCCAAACAGAGACAGGATATCATCAGGATGGTTAAGACGAATGTCTACAGAATACTCTTGCACATTAAACCCTTTTCTTTTATTAAAGTGACTTTATTATATCAAAAATACCGCTAAGATAATACTAAAAGCCTAAACAAACCTATCAAAATAAGACTTATCATAGATGGTACTCATTCAAAACAAAACCTAACCTTTTTATAAGAATGATCTATGACGATGATTTTCAACGGTTAATAATCTAATATTAATACCAAAAAATCGTTACTCATTTCACAATTTTGGGTCTTTTTTTTAAAAAAATCATTGAGTATTATTACTACAGCAAGAGACTATAATACACAAAAAGACTAGGATTTTTTCATCCTAGCCTTATAATATCTAGTCAAATAAGTCAGTCACAATGTTTGAGTGGGTTTTCTTGTGATGAATGACTTTTTAGCCTGTTCTCTTTTGAAATACTCGTTCTCAAGACAGTCTTAAAGGCTGATTATTGACCAGAGTGTTTTTTGATGATTTCTTCTTGAACAGACTTAGGAACATCCTCGTAGTGGTCAAAGACCATCATGAAGGTACCGCGTCCTTGTGTTGCAGAACGAAGGGTTGTCGCGTAACCAAACATTTCAGCAAGTGGGACATAAGCACGAACGATTTGGCTGCTACCGTGTGCTTCCATACCGTCTACACGACCACGACGAGCTGTCACGTGTCCCATAACGTCACCAAGGTTTTCCTCTGGTACTGTTACGGTCACAAGCATCATCGGCTCAAGAATAGCTGGTTGCGCTGATTTAGCTGCTTCTTTAAGAGAGAGCGATGCTGCAATCTTGAAGGCTGTCTCAGATGAATCGACATCGTGGTATGATCCATCATAAAGTTTAGCTTTAACATCAACTAATGGGTAGCCTGCCAAGACACCATTTGCCATAGACTCAACAAGTCCTTTTTCAACGGCTGGAATAAACTCACGAGGAACGACACCACCAACGATAGCGTTCTCAAACTCGAATCCTTTACCTTCTTCATTTGGTGTAAATTCAATCCAAACATCACCAAATTGACCTTTACCACCTGATTGGCGTTTGAAGAATCCACGAGCTTGAGTAGAAGCGCGGAATGTCTCACGGTATGATACTTGAGGAGCACCAACATTTGCTTCCACTTTAAACTCACGTCTCATACGGTCAACAAGGACGTCAAGGTGAAGTTCACCCATACCTGCGATAACGGTTTCACCCGTTTCAACGTTTGTCTCAACACGGAAAGTTGGATCTTCTTCAGCAAGTTTTTGAAGGGCAATACCCATTTTATCTTGATCAGCTTTTGATTTTGGCTCAACCATCAATTGGATAACTGGTTCTGGAACATTGATTGACTCAAGAATAACTTTAGCTTTCTCATCAGTCAATGAATCACCAGTTGTTGTATCTTTCAAACCAACAGCAGCAGCAATATCTCCAGCGTAAACTGTTTCAATCTCTTGACGGCTGTTTGCATGCATTTGAAGGATACGTCCGATACGCTCACGTTTCCCTTTTGACGTATTCATCACGTATGAACCAGAGTTAAGCACACCAGAATACACACGGAAGAAGGTCAAACGTCCTACGAAAGGATCGGTCATGATCTTGAAGGCAAGAGCTGCAAATGGCGCTTCATCAGATGCTGGACGCTCTTCTTCGGCATCTGTATCAGGATTGATACCCTTGATAGCTGGGATGTCAAGTGGGCTTGGAAGATAGTTAATAACGGCATCAAGCATCAACTGAACACCCTTGTTTTTGAAGGCAGAGCCACAAAGAACTGGGAAAAATTCAACATTGATCGTCGCTTTACGAATACCTGCCATCAATTCTTCATTGGTGATTTCTTCACCTTCGAGGTATTTCATCATGAGATCTTCATCAGTTTCAGCTACTGCTTCAATCAATTTCTCACGGTATTCTTCAGCTTGTTCAAGGTATTCTGCTGGAATATCTTCTTCAAGAATGTCTGTTCCAAGATCGTTAGTATAGATTTCAGCCTTCATCTTGATCAAGTCGATAATACCGCGGAAGTCATCCTCTGAACCGATTGGCAATTGAATCGGATGCGCATTTGCTTGAAGACGATCGTGAAGCGTGCTTACTGAGTAAAGGAAGTCCGCACCAATCTTGTCCATTTTGTTGGCAAAAACGATACGAGGAACACCGTATTCAGTCGCTTGACGCCAAACCGTTTCTGTTTGAGGCTCAACACCTGACTGTGAGTCAAGAACAGTTACCGCTCCATCAAGAACACGAAGGGAACGTTGTACTTCGATTGTAAAGTCAACGTGTCCTGGTGTATCAATAATATTAACACGGTGTCCATCCCATTGTGCAGTCGTCGCAGCAGATGTGATCGTGATACCACGCTCTTGTTCTTGCTCCATCCAGTCCATTTGTGAAGCACCTTCATGTGTTTCACCGATTTTGTGGATTTTACCAGTGTAGTAAAGAATACGCTCAGTAGTTGTTGTTTTACCAGCATCGACGTGAGCCATGATACCGATATTACGAGTTTTTTCTAGTGAAAATTCGCGAGCCATTAGGTTTCTCCTATAAATTTTATTTTACTTATTTATTATAGCATTATTTAAGAAAAACGGATAGGCAGGACCTACCCGTTCAAAAATGCTATGTTAATGTTGGAAGGGAATTTGCGATTACAAAATCCCAGTATCTTAGCATTGAACTCAAGCTACAAGTCATTGACAAATAGTATTTTCAAGAAGTTGAAGCTTCTCGTTTTTTTCACTTTATCTAGGACTTGTTTAAGGCTCTTGTATCTTAGATTACCAACGGAAATGTGCAAAGGCACGGTTAGCTTCTGCCATTTTGTGTGTATCTTCACGTTTTTTAACAGATGCACCAGTATTGTTTGCGGCATCCATGATTTCTTTCGCAAGACGCTCTTTCATGGTGTGTTCACCACGAGCACGTGAGGCATTGACCAACCAACGTAGTCCAAGTGTCACACGACGTTCTGGACGTACTTCAACTGGTACTTGGTAGTTTGATCCACCAACACGACGAGCACGTACTTCAAGTACAGGCATAATGTTATCCATAGCTGTTTCAAACACTTCAAGAGCATCTGTCTCAGTAGATTCTTTGATAGTTGCAAAGGCATCATAAACGATTGATGATGCTGTACCACGCTTACCATCAAGCATCACACGGTTGATAAGACGTGTCACAATTTTGGAATGGTATAATGGATCTGGTAATACTTCGCGTTTTGGCGCTCTATTTTTACGACTCATTGTTTCTTATCCCCCTTCTATTACCCTTTTGGACGTTTCGCACCGTATTTAGAACGGCCTTGTTTACGATCTGCTACTCCAGCTGTATCAAGAGCACCACGAACGATGTGATAACGTACCCCTGGAAGGTCTTTAACACGTCCACCACGAATAAGCACAACACTGTGTTCTTGTAGGTTGTGACCAATACCTGGAATGTAAGCAGTTACCTCAATAAGGTTACTTAAACGTACACGAGCAAATTTACGAAGAGCTGAGTTAGGTTTTTTAGGTGTCATTGTTCCAACACGTGTTGCAACACCACGTTTTTGTGGCGCTGATAGCTTCGTGTGGACTTTTTTATGGCTGTTGTAACCAATATTCAAAGCAGGTGAATCTGATTTTTCAATTTTAGATTTGCGTGGTTTACGTACCAGCTGGTTAATTGTAGGCATCTACATTTCTCCTGTAAAAATTTTTAGTTTTGGTTGAATAAAGCGATTGGTGACATCCTTTATTTGGTGTGTACTTTTGCAACATTTGTCAGCACGTCTCTGTACACTTTTGAGAGACCAAAAGTAAAAAGTACCGTTTATTATAATACCACAATATCATTGATAAAGCAACTGATTTTTCTCAAAAGCTCATTATAACA
>NZ_JBLOJV010000022.1:0-28971 GCF_047785705.1 Streptococcus pluranimalium | reverse complement strand
TACATATTGTGGTTGGTGTAAACTGGTATATAGTTTCCAAAATTTAAATAATTTCATAAACCAAAAGCCCCTACTCTTTTTCCAATCAAGGTTGAGCAGGGGCTTTTTATCAATTAACAATGAAGGTAGAGCCTGGATCAATTGTCATAGCATCTGGCAAATAGACAGCAGGTTCGGTAACGAAAACGGCTCTGGATTAAGCAGATATCCAACCAGATTGAGCATGACAAACAAGGGGATAAACAGCATTGTTGCATTGTGATAGTGATGACTGTCTTGTGTCTTATGCCACAATGGCTTTGGCAACTTCTTCTGTTGTCATGCGTGAGAAGTATTGGGTGGTGTCAATCGTTTGTAGCTTTTCAAGCACATCTTTGTAGTCATAGCGAGTACCGACTAATAACTCTTCTATATCCTTGGCTGGTTTGACCCCAAAGAAGTCACCATAAATGGTCAACCCTTTAATGATAGAATTGTCAACATTGGCATAGGTTGTGATTTTGCCTGCTGGGTAGCGAACCGCACGTGACACCGTGTATTCTGGTGATGAACCGAAATTCCACTCCCAAGTGCTGAATTGCTCATCGCATGATTTTTGGATCGCTGCCAATTCCTCATCTGAAAAGACGTACTCTGTCATGTCAGGGTATTCTTCTTTCATTTGGTTTAAGATGGCATCTTGGAATGCTAAAACCGTCATTTTTTCAGGTAATTCATTGTTGATATTGGTCACACGAGCACGTACTGACTTGACACCTTTTGACTCAATTTTATCCTTACTAACCTTTAGAGCGTCTCCCAAAACCGTCATATCAACATCAAAGAGGAGGCATCCATGGTGCATCATCCGTCCCTTGTGATAAGCTTGGGCATTTCCGGCGATTTTTTTACCATCAATTTCAAGGTCATTGCGTCCTGAGAACTCAGCCTTGACGCCTAATTTAGCCAAAGTGTCAATAACTGGCTTAGAGAATGTCTCAAAATCAAAAGAACCTTCACCAGCCTTGTTAGAAATGATAGTGTAGTTGAGGTTGTTCAAATCATGATAAACCGCTCCACCACCTGACAGACGACGAGCAATGTGAATGCCATTAGCGTCTGTGTATTCTTTATTGATTTCTTCGATCGCATTTTGGTGACGCCCAATGATGATAGAAGGCTCATTGATCCAGAGGATAAATAGCTCCTCTTCTGCCACCAATTCTCGAAAGGCATAGGCTTCTAGGGCAATATTGTAATGGGGGTTGTTACTGGTATTGATGATGTATTTCATGTGAACTCCTTATCAAAATTAACTTTAATTGACCCTTTCATTATAATGCAAACGCTAGCAAAACTCAAGACTTTACGGTATGTCATCCTATAATCCATAATACTGATACTTCACAAAAACTCACTTCTGTTCATGTCAGAAGTGAGTTTTTTTTCATATCGCTAATCCTTATCCATCAATTTTACCTTAATTTTTTAGGGAGATATTTGGGATAATTGTTGGCAAAATGGATGGCTCCTATTTTTCAAAAATAGGTGCAAGGACTATTTGCGTTTTGGTGGGTTATGGATAGCTTCACCCAGTACGTCAGCAAAGGCTTCGTACATCACTTCTGAGAAGGTTGGGTGACCATGGATTGAGAGTAGCAATTCATCAACAGTCAATTCATTTTCCATGATAGTAGCGGCCTCGTTGATCATTTCAGCTGCTGCTGGACCAATGATGTGCACCCCAAGAATTTCATGGTATTTCGCATCTGCAATAACCTTAACGAAACCTTGAGCTTCGTTTGAAGCAATCGCACGGCCATTACCTGTAAAGCTATTTCTACCAATAAGGATATCGCCGTACTTAGCTCGTGCATCTTCTTCTGTCATACCAACTGCTGCTACTTCTGGATGTGTGTAAACCGCTGCTGGTGTAAACTCAAGATTGGCCTTACGCACTTTTCCGTGCATAGCATTTTCAGCGGCAACTTCACCCATACGGTAAGCGGCGTGGGCAAGCATTTTCACACCGTTAACATCACCTGGTGCGTAAATTCCAGGAATAGAAGTTTCTTGGTAATCATCAACCTTGATGCGGTTACGTTCCATTTCAAGGTCCAGGTTTTCAAGTCCATTCATCTGCGGCACACGACCGATTGATAGAAGGGCTTTTTCAGCAACAACTTCTGAACCATCATTAAGTTTCAAGGTCAACTGGTTATTGGCTTCAACAATCTCTTCAACACCAACAGAGGTCTTGATGTTCATGCCTTTTTTAGCCAGAATTTTTTGGAGTTCCAGAGACACTTCCTTGTCCATAGCTGGAATGATGCGATCAGCCATTTCAATAACCGTCACTTCAACACCGTAAGATGCCCATACTAATCCAAGCTCGATACCAACAACGCCACCACCCATAACAGCAAGTGATTTTGGCATTTCACGAAGATCAAGAATATCGTCAGAGGTCAAAACGAGTTTTGAATCAATCCCTGGAATATTGATGCGTGATACTTTTGAACCTGTCGCAAGGATAACGTTGCGACCTTTGATGGTTTCTGAGCCGATCGTAACTGTCTTATCTGGGTTAACTTGTCCAAGACCATTAAAGATGGTTACTTTGTTAGCTTTAAGAAGACCTTGTACACCACCTGTCAAGGTTTTAACAACAGTGTTTTTAAAGTCAACTGTTTTATCCATATCAATGGTATAGTTGGTTGATGCCAAGTTAATCCCGCGGCCTGCCGCATGCTTGATACCATCAAGGATTTCTGCATTTTTAAGGTAGGTCTTAGTTGGAATACAGCCAACGTTTAGGCAGGTTCCACCAAATTCTGATTTTTCAACGATGGCAATTTTACCACCAAGTTGGGCACCACGAATAGCAGCATAATAACCAGCAGGTCCACCACCAACGACGACGATATCATATTCATCATCTGCAAGTGGCGCTTTAGCAGCTTTTGCAGCTGGAGCTGACTCTTGTGCAGGAGCTTTAGGCACTTCCAAACCAGCCGCTTCAAGATCTTCCGTTGTACGAGCAACATCAACATCCGATGCTGCAGGCGAGGCAACTTCAACCTCTTCACCAGCTTCACCAATGTAGCCGATCGTTTCTGTTACAGGAACGGTTTCACCTGCTTGGCGAGTAATTTTCAAGAGAACACCTGAATCTTCTGCTTCGATTTCCATGTTGGTTTTGTCTGACATGATTTCAAGAAGAATATCACCTTCAGCGACAGTATCACCTTCGGCTTTTTTCCACTCAATGATTTCACCCTCAGCCATATCAACACCGAGTTTTGGCATAATAATTTCAACAGCCATTATTGATTTCCTTTCGTAAGATACGTTGGGTTTTTGAAAAGAATCTTTTGTCCAGCAAACCTGCTTAGACAACCAGTTCTTCTTTTAACCCATTTTTTAGTTTTTGTTAACAGTCGCTTAAAACGACAAACAAGATTATCCTAATCAGATAAGCAATTCAAATGGGTTTTCCATCAACTTCTTGAGGTCGACCATGAATTTAGCACCATTCATACCATCCACCAAGCGGTGGTCAATGGTTAAGCACATCGCCATGATTGGACGAGCTACGATTTCCCCGTCAACAACTGTTGGGGTAGGAATCGTCGCACCAACTCCTAAGATTGCTGAGTTGGGTTGATTGATGATCGGGTTAAATGTTTTAGTCCCAAACATCCCCAAGTTTGTGATTGAGAAGGTTGATCCAGACATTTCAGCGGCTTTAAGCTTACCTGTTTGCGCCTTCTTGATAACGTCTTTTGAAGCTAGAACAAAATCTGACAAGCTCATTTTATCTGCGCCATGAATAACTGGAACAACAAGACCATCATCAAGACCTACGGCAATTCCAAGATTGACAAAACGGTGAAGTTCGATATCATTGGCATCGTTGATCAACGATGCATTCATGTATTCATGCTCAGGTTTCATCAATGTTTTGACAACCGCCAGACCAATCAAGTCGGTAAAGCTGACTTTTAGGCCTGTCTTAGCCATGATTGGATCGATAAGCTTCTTACGAAGTGCTATCATCTCCGTCATATCAATGTCATAGTTAAGCGTAAATGTCGGCGCTGTCAGGTATGAGTTGGTCATTCCTTTAGAGATCGCCTTACGCATAGCTGACATCGGTCTATGTTCAATGCCTTCAGGAAGTTCGACCACTTTTTCTTCTTTAGCAGGTGCTTGAGCGGCAACTGCTGGCTTGCTACTTTCAAGTGCAGCCAAGACATCTTCTTTCTTGATTTTACCAGCAAATCCACTACCAGTAAGCGTTGTAAGATCAACGCCTTCTGACTCAGCTATTTTGCGTGCTAGTGGCGTTGCCTTAGGTTGAGCTCCTTGGAAGTTCTCAACATCCTCAGCATGGACACGCCCTTTAGGACCAGATCCTGGAACAAGACCTAGATCAATGCCTTGCTCACGAGCGATTCTACGAGCCGCTGGCGTTGCACGAACCTTGCCACCTTTTCCTTGAGGCGCTGCCACTTTGTTAGGAACAACTTCAGGACTTGATGAGGCTTGTGTTGGAGCAGCAGCGTCTTTATCTGCTTGGGTACGTTTGACATCGGCATCAGATCCAGCTGGTGAGGCAACCTCGATTTCTTCACCGGCTTCACCAATATAACCGATGGTTTCAGTTACAGGCACTGTTTCGCCTGCTTGGCGAGTGATTTTTAAGAGAACACCTGAATCTTCTGCTTCGATTTCCATGTTCGTCTTGTCTGACATGATTTCAAGGAGAACATCGCCTTCAGCGACAGTGTCACCTTCGGCTTTTTTCCACTCGATGATCTCACCTTCAGCCATGTCAACACCGAGTTTCGGCATAATAATTTCGACAGCCATAGTATTCCTTTCTTAGGATATTTAGGGATAAGCCCTTATTTTACGATATAGGAGGGATTGAAAATCAATCTTTCTTCTCCTCTGCTCATTCTTAACGTCTACTAAATCTTAGTGACCTTTGTTGACCATCTTGTAGATAGCAGCCTTGATTTTTGTCACATCTGGTAAGATTGCTTGCTCAAGCACACGCGCATAAGGCACTGGGACATCTTCTGATGCCAAACGTACGATTGGGTGATCCAGATAGTCAAAGGCTTCGCTTTCTGTTACTTTTGTAGCGATTTCTCCGATGAAACCACCTGTTTTGTAGGCATCGTTGACAAGCATCAATTTACCTGTTTTCTTAACAGAGTCTACAATCATATCCAAGTCAAGCGGAATCAAGGTACGTGGGTCAACCACTTCAACATCAATACCTTCTGCCGCTACCTCTTCTGCTGCTTGGAGAACACGCTCTAGCATACGCCCGTAAGAGACGATTGTAAGGTCTTTCCCTTCGCGTTTAACGTCACCTTTACCAAGTGGAAGGTAGAAGTCAGGATCTTGATTAACCTCTTCTTTTTTACCATAAAGCGCTTTTGGCTCCATGAAGATGACAATGTTATTGTCTTGGATTGACGATTTCAAAAGCCCTTTTGCTTCGTTCGCAGTACCAGGTGCAACAACCTTAATCCCTGGAATATGTGTCAACCAAGCCTCAAGTGATTGCGAGTGCTGCGCCGCAGATCCAATCCCTGAACCTGATGCCACACGGAAGGTAACAGGTGTTTTAAGACCACCACCAAACATGTAGTTATTTTTAGCACCGTTGTTAACGATCGCATCCATCATGATGGTGATGAAATCCATAAAGGTAACGTCTACGATTGGACGAAGTCCAGTGATCGCAGCACCGATAGCCGCACCTGAAATAGCTGCCTCTGAAATCGGCGTATCTTTAACACGCTTTGGACCAAATTCTTCTAGCATGCCAACGGATGTTCCAAAGTCACCACCGTAAACTCCTACGTCTTCCCCAATTAGGAAGATATTGTCGTCTTTACGCATTTCTTCAGACATGGCAAGGTTGATGGCTTCACGTAGTGCCATTGATTTTGTTTCAGTCATTCTTTATTTCCTCTACCTTTCTACCCTTAGTCAACCCATACATCTTCAAAGGCTACTGAAAGCTCTGGGAATGGGCTGTTTTCAGCAAATTCATAGGCTTCGTCAACTTCGCCCTTGACTTGCTCTTGAATAGCATCTAATTCTTCATTGGTCGCAATACCTTCTGACGTCAAGTAGTCACGGTATTTCAGCATTGGGTCTTTTTCTTTCCACTCTGCCACTTCTTCTTTTGTACGGTATTTTCCTGCATCAGATGTCGAGTGACCAAACCAACGGTAAGTCTCAACCTCAACGATAGCAGGACCATTGCCGCCACGAACATGATCAACGGCTTTACCCATTGTCTCGTAAACCGCTAAAACATCATTCCCATCTTCACAGTAAAAACCTGGGATACCGTAAGCATCTGCACGTGTGTAAAGGTGAGGGGTGTTGGTCGCATTGGTGATATCCATTGAGATACCGTAGCGGTTGTTGATGATGAAGAAAATAACAGGCAATTTCCATGTCGCAGCCATATTGACTGACTCGTGGAATGACCCTTCATTGGTTGCACCATCTCCTGAGAACGCAACCGCAATATGATTTGTTCCTTTGTATTGTTGTGTCAAAGCAGCACCTGTTGCCAGCGCAAAACCACCACCAACAATACCGTTTGTCCCATAGTTCCCTTTTTCAAAATCAGCCAAGTGCATCGAACCACCACGACCTTTTGACACACCCGTTGCTTTACCAGCAAGCTCAGCCATCATGCCTTTGAGATCCATATCTTTGGCGATTGATTGACCGTGACCACGGTGATTTGAGAAAATAAGATCCTGATAACTCAAATGTGCCACAGCACCAACGTTGGCTGCCTCTTCTCCAACTGAAAAGTGAGTCATCCCTTGAACAAAACCACGACGAACGAGTTTGTTGATACGCATATCAAATTCACGGATACGTTCCATTTTCAAAAACATATCCATGTGTTGTTCTTTAGACAAAGTAACCATACTGTCCTCCAATAATATTTTAATCACCCTTCATGATAACGTAAATAAGCACAATTTGCAAGGAAAGCGAACGCTACGCAAAACTTTCAAAGAAGACTGGATTTTTTAAAAGCATAATCCTATCACAGTCGTCAAAAGCCCCTCTTTAGAGGTTACATGTGAAACAAAAAAAGGCTGAGACAAGCGTCTTAACCTTAATACTAATCTCGCTAAACAGTGAGACAACGTGAGGGAGCAGAAGCCCTTCACTGATGTCATTAGCGTTTACAATCCTATGCAACTGTTCAGGAAAAATAAAGCGGTTTAGCTCCAACTCAGAGATGATAGAGTGAGGGAACATCAACTCTCAGGAATGACCGATTTCTATCTCGCTCACAGTCTCTTCGTTTTGATTTAAGCAAGGGCGTCAAGAAGAGCTTTGGCCTGATCGTCTAAGGCTGCTAAGACATCTTCACTTGCGACAAATTGACCATCCGCCCAAGCGGAATCATTAACGCGTGACATGGTGATGTGATCGACAAATTTGGTGCGAATAAATGGCAAAAGCGAGCGGTATTGGGCTGCCGTTTCCTCATGACCACCATTAGCAACCAAGGAGACTGTGGTGACTTTTTCATGAATAGCAGATGGTGCTGCTGGATTAGATAAATCAAGCGAACGTGACAGCCAGTCAAGAAGGTTTTTCACCGTACCAGGCATTGCAAAGTTATAAACTGGTGAAAATATCCAGATAGCATCCGCAGCTTGTACTGCTTCACGCGCTTTAGCAACTGATGCTGGAACTGCTGCTTCCAAATCTTGTGAAAACAAAGGCACTTCTGAATAGTCAAGATAGGATACCTCGGCTTTACCTTCCAATGCTTTTTCAGCTAATGCTGCCAGTTGGTGATTAAACGAACCTTGGCGTAGCGATCCGACGATGATTAAAATACGTTTCATTTTTTCTCCTTTAAAATAAGCCTGTCAACAGTCAAAAATGTTTCAGGTCATTTTGTTATTTATTACTATGTAGTTATAATATCTTAGATCCAATCTTTTGTAAAGAAAAAGGCTCACTCTTGATGCTGTTTGAATTTTTTTAGCAAATTAATCAACTGTAACTGCTCCTCTTTTGTCAAAACAGCAAACGACCTCTCAACACCTGCCACATGCTCTGGCAAAACCGTCTCAATCAAGCGCTTGCCCTCATCCGTCAAACCAATCACATAGGCTCGCTTATCATGATGACTACGCTGGCGATAAATCCAGCCATTGCGCTCCATGTTTTTCAACACCACCGTCATATTGCCAGACGTGGCTAAGATAGAATCAATTAGCTTGCTAATGGTCATCTCTCCCTTAGCATATAGCACATCCAAGACACTAAACTGTGTCGGTGTGATGTGGTAATGGTTAAAAACACTGGAAGCCAGAGTATCAAGTGTCCTCTCTGCCTTTCGAAAAACAATCATAGCTTTTAAAGCCGTCTCATCTGGTGCGCTCATCACCATCTCCTTAGTTTTTTGACATTATCGATACCCAACGACATCAATCTCTTTGATTGCTAGGCTCAGACCTCAAGACCTCATTATGGGACGATGAGCTTTCAACTTGCCGTACTCTCATCTCCAACCTCAAACCGTTTAGTAAACTGTTTATGCTGTCTGCGTCTCAGTTCCTTGTTTGAGCGTTAATTCAGTTGACTATAAACACCAAGAGTAACATTAGGGTTACCCAAGATCAGCCACCAACTTGTCGTGTTAATTGTCAAAGGGTATTGAATGCCATGATACCATCAGGCATGAATAGGGTCAAGAAAAAACAGAAGCTGAAAGACTTCAAACTCCTGTTGTCATCAATCTTAACATCAAAGTCACCTTTGAATCTCTCTTAGGCAAAAAAATCATCAAAGAGACTTAGTTGGTTGTCTTCTGGAAGGTTTTTAAGAATACCCATGTCCGTCATTTTATCAACTAAGGTTGTTGATAAGCCTCCACGCTTACGTAGCTCGGTTTTTGAGAGAAATTCACCCTCTTGACGTGCAGCAACCACTTGCTTAGCGACATTCTCTCCCAAGCCTTCAAGTGCGATAAACGGCGGAATCAAGGTATCACCATCAATCACAAATTCCAGTGCATCACTACGATAAAGGTCTAATTGCCCAAACTGATAACCACGCTCGAGCATTTCATTGACCAACTCAAGTGTTGTAAAGAGATCATTTTCGACATTTGTTGCCTCATTGCGCTGTTTTTTATCAGCGATATCTTTCATCCTTGCCTTGACAGCTGCCAAACCACCACTCATGGTTTTTAACTCAAAAGCCTTGGCACGAATGGAGAAATAAGCACAATAATAATAAAGTGGATGATGTACTTTAAAGTAGGCTACACGAAGAGCCATTAAAACGTAGGCTGCCGCATGGGCCTTGGGGAACATGTACTTGATTTTTCCACAAGACTCGATGTACCAATCTGGAACATTATTATCACGCATGGCTTGGATATAACCGTTGCGCTCGTCTTCAGGAATCTTCAGCCAAAGCCCCTTACGCACGCGCTCCATAATGGTAAAGGCCATCTTAGGCTCTAAGCCTTGGTGCATGAGATAAACCATAATGTCATCTCGACAGCCAATCACCGTTGACAAGTCAGCAATGCCTTGCTTGATTAAGTCTTGCGCATTGCCCAGCCAAACGTCTGTTCCGTGGGACAATCCTGACAGTTGAAGCAATTCCGCAAAGGTTTTGGGACGTGTTTCATTGACCATGCCACGCACAAAGTTGGTGCCAAACTCTGGAATCCCAAGCATGCCAGTCGGAGTGCCGATTTGTTCTTCTGTCACTCCAAGGATCTCTGTTCCTGAAAAGAGTGCCATAACACCTGGATCATCTGGCATAATTTCGGATGGATCAATCCCTGAAAGGTCTTGAAGTTTACGAATCATGGTCGGATCATCATGCCCGAGGATATCAAGTTTTAGGATATTTTCATCAATATCATGGAAGTTAAAGTGAGTGGTTTGCCACTCTGCAGACGTGTCATCTGCAGGGTACTGCACAGGGGTAAAATCATAGACATCCATATAGTTAGGAATAACGACAATCCCACCTGGGTGTTGGCCAGTGGTTCGTTTGACACCTGCTGATCCTTTTGCCAGACGATCCACCTCAGCATCGCGGTAGAACTTACCATAGTCACGTTCGTAACCTTTGACAAAACCGTAGGCAGTCTTATCCGCAACAGTACCAACCGTTCCAGCACGAAAGGCATATTCCTTCCCAAAAATGTCACGCACATCCAAGTGGGCAGACGGTTGGTCATCACCTGAAAAGTTCAAGTCAATATCGGGAACCTTATCCCCATCAAAACCAAGGAAGGTTTCAAAGGGAATATCCTGACCATCTTTTTGATACAGTGTGCCACACTCTGGACACTCTTTGTCTGGCAAATCATAGCCTGAACCATAAGACCCGTCTGTGATAAAGTCACTATGTTGACATTTTGGGCAGACATAATGTGGTGGCATGGGGTTAACTTCTGTAATCCCAATCATGGTCGCCACAAAGGAAGAACCAACCGACCCACGAGAACCCACAAGGTAACCTCGCTCGTTGGAGCGATTAACCAGCATCTGCGAAGCTAGGTAAATCACGGCAAAGCCATTTCCCAAAATAGAGGTCAACTCTTTCTCAATCCGTAGATCAATAATATCAGGCAGAGGATTGCCATAAATCTCAAAAGCCTTCTCATAAGTCAACTCAGCGACAGTCTCCTCAGCCTTATCGATATATGGTGTGTAAAGATCTCCTTTTACGACTTCAATGTTGTCAAAACGCTCAGCGAAAGCTTGCGTATTGGTCACGACAACCTCATAAGCCAATTTTTCCCCAAGAAAGGCAAACTCATCCAACATTTCATTAGTGGTTCTAAAGTGAGCCTTAGGAAGCGGCGCTGGCATAGCCCCTTCGCCACGTCCGATAGTACGGTTAATCATCGCTCCTTGACCAAGACTGCGAACGATGATTTCGCGGTAAATCTCTTCTTCGGGTTCGATATAGTGAACATTCCCCGTTGCCAAAACAGGCTTGTCTGAGCGACGACCAACCTCAATAAGGTCTTGAATGGTCTCTTGAATACCCGATTCATCTTTGATAGTTCCTTGAGCTAAAAGAGGAGCATAGAGAGCTGGTGGCATGATTTCAATAACATCATAATACTTTGCTGCTTCAACCGCCGCATCCAGACCCTTGGTTAAGACAGCATCAAAGACTTCGCCTTCAGAGCAGGCTGAGCCTAGCAGGAGACCTTCTCGGTGAGCGTTTAGAACCGTTCTTGGAATACGAGCAACCCCTTCAAAGTATTTGACATTTGAGAGGGAGACTAGCTTGAAGATGTTTTTAAGGCCAGTCTGGTTTTGCACATAGATAGTCGCATGTTTGACCCTAGCCTTCTTATAAGAATCTTCCGCAACCAGCTTGGTATTAAGGTCTGCCATATCGGCAATGCCATGGCGCTCCAAGACATCATTGATAAAGATAAAGAGCAAACGTCCTGTTGCCTCGGCATCGTAGTTAGCCATGTGGTGGTGCTCAAGCGCAACTTGGAAACGCTTAGTCAAAGGACCTAGACCATGGCGCTTATACTCTGGGTAGAGATTTCTGGCAAACTCTAGGGTGTCAATGACAGGTTGAGTAATGAGTGGCAAGCCATGACGCTCATAATTGGCATTCATAAAGCCAACGTCAAAGGTGGCATTATGGGCAACGAGAACAGTATCTTGACAGAAGGTTTGAAATTCTTCCAAAACGTGTTTTAAGGGCTTAGCCCCTTGAAGGTGCTGATCTGTGATCCCTGTCAGCTCTGTCGTGAAGCTAGAAAGAGGATGACCAGGGTCGATAAATTCGTCAAATTGCTCGATGATATTACCCTTATACATCTTTGAGGCTGCAATCTGAATCAGGTCATTATTAACGGCTGAAAGCCCTGTTGTTTCCACGTCAAAGACAACATAGGTCGCTTCTTTTAAAGGCATGGAAACCTCATTGTAGGTGATAGGCACACTGTCTTCTACGATATTAGCTTCCATCCCAAAGATAGCCTTAATGCCTAATTTACGAGCGCGGTGATAACCATGCGGAAAACTCTGCACATTGGCATGGTCGGTAATAGCAATCGCAGGATGCCCCCACTCCGCTGCCTTGTCGATGAGCGATTCCACTGTTGGTAGAGCGTCCATAGTAGACATGTTCGTGTGAGCGTGGAATTCCACCCGTTTTTGCCCCTCTGGCATGAGGTCTTTTCGAGGTGTATGGGCAATTTCTTTGACCTTTTGAACGTTCATAGTCAAGCTCTTGGTAAACGGGTTGTTTTCAACATTTCCTTGAACACGTAGCCAAGCGCCTTTAGCAATCATGTCATATTTTTTTAGGTCATCATCATCTTTAGCCCATTTTTGCATGGCAAAACTTGAGGTGTAGTCTGTCATCTTGAAGTTGATAATATGTCGACCTGTACGAGTCGTTTTCTTCTCGACATCAAAGACCAGCCCTTCAAAGACGAGGAGATTTTCCTCTGTCTGAACAGCAATCATAGGCGTAATTTCAGCCGTTTCAAAACCAGATTGACGTCTACTCGCTCTGTCTTTATAGTCAACTCTTGACGTTGCTTTAGCCTCTTCTGGCGGAGGACCTGCCGCTTCTAGAGCCTTCTGAGCTTGAAGTGCTTCCTGCGCAGCTTGGTCTAAAAGCGCCTCACGATTACTTTCAAAAGATGACTTTAAATCAGCAGTCATGGTTTGGTCTGAAACCACTTGAAAGGATAAGTCACCAAAACCAAACAAGGCAAATTGTTGGGCTAGCTTGGGGAGATGATTTTTCGTGAAATGCTCATGCTCAACATAGTCTGGCCCTGTAATCCTGACCTTTTGATCCTGATGGGACACTGACAGCTTCGAAAAAGTAGCTTTAAATCCTGCACTTGAGCACAGACTATGCTCAAAAGCCTTGGCATAATAAGCCTGTAACAAGTCCTGGTCAAAGACTGGCTCATCAACACAAATAGCAAAAGAAACCTTGATATCAGCTGCTTTAAAGGTTGACACCAGCCGCATCTCAAGCTCTCGGTAGATCTCGATTGGGAGAATTTTAGCAAACGAAAACCGAAAATCCCAACAACGACTAAGAGAATGCACGGTCACTTCCACAATATCCGCAGATGAAAAGGCACTCGAACGGCGATGTTCAAGCGGCATTTCAATCTGTTCCATGAGTTTTTCAAACAAGTCTGACATGATCTCTCCTTGATAGTAGCTACTACTATTTTAACACAAAATCGACAAAGACCAACATCAAAAAAAGCTGGAAGTCCAGCTCATAATAGTCTATTTTCTAATCAAGGCCCAACTGTTTTCGGTATTTTGTTCCAATAAGGGTCGCAATAAGGGCTTTGATGGTATCCCCTGGAATAAAGATAAGGTTTGATAAGAGCGAGGTTAGTAACGGCGTATGGGTATAATGTGACAGGTAAATACTGCCAATGACCGCAACCATCAGAACCCCTGATAGCCAAACAAGACCAAAAATCACTAAGGGATGAGAAGACGAGAAACACTGTCGTAAACCCGCTAATGCAGCTGGCACTAAAAGCCATGCCAAGACATAGCCAGCTGTGGGACCTGCCAAAACAGCAAAAGTGGTATTACCACCCGTAAAAACAGGTAAAAACAAACCTAAAATCAAAAAAACAAGGATGGCTAAGCTGCCTTTTTTAGCGCCTAGCAGTAAAGCCGCAAGCATGATCCCCATGTTTTGAAGCACAATTGGCACAGGAATAAAGCCCAAAGGAATTGGAGGCATCAAGCCTAGTATGATGATTAAAGCCGCCATTAAAGCAACGTGAAGCAAAGACTTGGTCTGGTTCATTTTAAAACTCCTTAGGTAAAATAAATGTTAGCATGACGTTGGCAGTTAGGGTTAAAAGCCGACTGACAGTACGGGCACGCGCTTGATTTATAATCTGATAAAGACAGAAAACGCAAGCAAACACCACAAAGAACCGGAAAAGGCTCACTAGCCCTAGTTGGCTCAAACGAATGTGTCTCCATCGCATCATGGCACTTGTAACAGGCATAGTAAGCCTGGCACATGCCACACTTTAGAGAAACAATATCAAGAGCTGAATGATAGTGACAACAACGACTCTGCTGGTCTAGCCCAATCCCCTGAAACAGCATAACAACCTCTTTCCAAAACATCTGCTCTATCATTTTAGCTGAGTTTTTAAAAAGTGTCAACTCTATAACCCAAAAAGGTTTACTCTTTTTTAGATGCCATCGTAAGAGTGAATAAACGCCAACCAGTCAAAGGCATAACTGGGAGTCATCAAGGAAAGTCAGAGAACTAGCTTTGATGTTTAAAGACTATCAACCGACATCCATGATCTTTTCTAACATCACTTAAAGAGACCGAACCTATGATCCAGCCTCTCCTTATCGGTTACAAAAGATGAACGGTTAATGATCATCAAGATAGCAAAAGCGCATCCAATCTGTGTTAGAAATTCCGTTTTGACTGGTTGTAGCCATAGCGTTCCACAAAGTCTTCACGAAAGTCAAGTAACTGATCGTCCATGATGGCTTGGTGAACTTGCTTCATCAGATTGATCAAGAAATAGAGATTATGGTAGGAGGTCAAGCGCATCCCAAAGGTCTCATCAGCCTTGATCAGGTGGCGCAAGTAGGCGCGCGTGTAGTTTTGACAGGTGTAACAATCACAATGATGATCAAGTGGCGTGAAATCTTCGGCATACTGGGCATTTTTAACCACCAAACGCCCCTCGCTAGTCATACAAGTCCCGTTACGAGCGATACGTGTCGGCAGAACGCAGTCAAACATATCAACACCACGAATCACAGCATCAATCAAGCTATCTGGTGCGCCGACACCCATCAAATAACGCGGCTTATTCTCAGGTAACATTGGCGTCGTAAAGTCAAGAACAGCATTCATCTCCTCGTGCGTCTCACCAACGGCAAGTCCACCGATAGAGTAGCCGGCAAAATCCATCCCAACAAGATCCCGAGCTGATTGACGTCGAAGATCCTCAAAGCCAGCCCCCTGCACAATACCAAAAAGTCCTTGATCGTGCGGGCGACGATGGGCTTTTAGCCCACGTTCCGCCCAGCGACTGGTTCGCTCGATAGAATGTTTCACATAATCATAAGGTTGGTAAAACTGTGGGCACTCGTCAAAACTCATCATAATATCCGAACCAAGATTGTTCTGAATCGAAATAGCCTTTTCTGGTGAGAGGAACATTTTAGAGCCATTTAAGTGGTTCTTAAAAGTCACTCCTTCTTCAGTGATATTACGACTATCAGCTAGGGAATAAACCTGAAAACCACCAGAGTCTGTGAGGATCGCCTGATCCCAGTTCATAAATTGATGCAAGCCACCGGCACGCGCGATAAGCTCATCTCCTGGACGCAACCAAAGATGGTAGGTGTTTGAGAGGATGATACCAGAACCCATTTGTTTCAACTCTTCTGGCGATTGGGTCTTAACCGTTGCCTGTGTACCAACTGGCATAAACATGGGGGTTGAAAAAGTGCCATGAGGGGTCTCAATCTCTCCCAGACGGGCGCCAGTATGTTTTTCCCTCTTGATTAAGCGGTATTTGATAGGATGCTCTGTCATGATAACTCCTTGTTTTTTGTAGTCAGTGAAATGACGATTAGGCATCAGCAGGTTCTTTGATAACTGCCAGTTTCATTGGTAGCGACTTGCTTTAGTTGATGCCTTTATCAAGCCACTATATCAATCGTTCTTGTGTTAACACTAAATCTCATCAAAGACTAGGATTTTGAGGTAGCCAAAGTAAGACTCCAAATCATCCCCTTAATGAGTCAACCTAGCTATTTTACCAAATAACCTGACAGATGTCAGTTACTTCTTCCGATAAGTCTGGTATTTCTAAAATAAGAGTAATCCAGTAAAGTTGACACGTCATTTTAGTTTCTTATGATTTGTGGTATAATGTACCCAAAAGTCATCTTAACATCAGACTGGAGAAAATCATGCCAACTATCAAACAAGAAGCAAAGGCCCTGCTAAAAGGCTTATCTGGTAAGTATGCTCTTTTTGCGCTACCGATTATTTTAACCATTGTCAACTTCAGCATTGTCTTCAAAGAGTTCTTTCAGCTTTTTACAGACACCGGGGTAGAAGACGGAGATTTTGGAGTAGGTCTATTTCCAAGAATTGTCTTTTACTCGCTTGATTTCTTCAGCATTTCAGCCTTCTTTGCCATACTTGAAGTCATCCGAAAGGAACGTCAAACAGTGACTTTCCATGATCTAACACTCGTTTTTTCTGGCAAACGTTTTGTCAAATTGCTTCTAACCTCGTGGATCCAAAGCTTACTGCTAATACCTGTTTCTATCATGATGTCCATCGGAATTGTTTTAGTTATTCCTTTTTTATTGGTGTGGGTTGTTGACACAGAATTAAGATACGGCTTTCCCTTACTGATCATGGCCTTGGTTGGACTTTTAATACTTATCCCTAGTCTAATATTATTTCTACGCCAATCATTTCATTACTCTCAGACAGTGTTTGTCATCTATGATCAAGTGAGAGAAAATCGTTATCAGGGGGCTTTAGCTGCGATCCGAGAAAGCAAGCGCCTCATGAAAGGGCATGTTTTAGAACTCTTGAAACTTAAACTAAGCCTTATCGGCTGGCATCTCCTAACCTTTTTCACTTGCGGTTTAGCTGCTATTTATACCCTCCCCTATATAACTGCTATAGAATCTATTTTCTACCATCGTCTACGTGAAAAAGACCTTGAGCTAACAACTAATCTGGAAACAAAAACTCTCGTATCATAATAGCTATCAGATAAGCCATACTTAAACCCCTCATTTGGTATAATCACCAAACGAGGGGTTTTTACTATCTACCGCTATAAACCGTTAGGTGAGAGGGTAAAATCGTCACGTCAACTGGTAAATCATCACCCTCATCCCCATCAACATTAGTCCCCAGAGAATGCTTGTTGGTCAAAGCAATATGGGCCTTTTCAAAAGTGCGATAGCCAATGCTTTGATTGGAGTCGGTAACTCCTTGCACGAGGCTTGGGATAGCCTTGATGGATTCCAAGAGGTTACTGTCTTTGAGATAAACCAGATGCAGGAGACCATCATTAACCTCTGCATCAGGCAAGAAATTCTCATGACCTCCTATGGAGTTGGTAAGACCTATTAACAGTGTTGTTGATTCGACCAAAATTTCTTCACCATCCACCTCTAAGGCAAAGGCATAGGTTTCATTCTGGACGATTTTTTTAAGCCCTGAGATGAGGTAAGCCATCTTACCAAACTTGGTTTTGTCCTCAGCTGACACATCTCGAACAGCCTCAGGAATAACCCCAATGGCAATGACATTCATGAAATAATGATCATTGATTTTTCCAATATCCAAAGGTTTCGTATGTTCAAAATCAAGGGCATCAATGGCTTCTTGTGGATTGATGGGGATATCCAAGGCACGTGCTAAATCATTGACCGTTCCAAGTGGAAAGAAACCAAATTTTGGTCGGTAGTCTTGCTCTGCCAAACCACTAATCCCCTCATTGACCGTTCCATCACCGCCCATGACAAAGACACTGTCAATCTTTTCTTTAGCGGCAGCTCTCGCAAAATCACGAGCATCACCACCTTTTTGAGTCTCCTTGACCTCCACCTCATCAAAATACGATGCTAGCTTTGCAGTAGCCGCGTGTCGATAGTGCTTAGCCTTTTCTCCTCCTGCACTGGGATTGATGACTAATAATGCTTTTTTCATAATGACCTCACTTTTTCCATTCTTCATCATACCACAATCCACGACCTTTTGAAAACAACTTGATGAGCACTCCAGTTGATTGATACGTGACAAAAATCAATCTAAGCTAAATAAGATACGCCATGGGGTATCAAAACAAGTCAAGAACCCACTCTTGATGTTTAAAGCGTATCAAGTGTAGAAGGCTCAAGTGTTTTGACTTTAGTGACTAAAAAAGATAGGATAACGAACCTATCTTTTTTTGATGATGGCTACTCAAAATCAAAGCGTCATCATGGTGTATTTTTGTGAACCTAATATCTTGTCTCAATCCTACCAAATAAGGATGCGATCGGCTGGGTCACGCCACATGCCGTCGCCTTCTTTGACGTCAAAGGTGGTTAAGAAGTCAGCGAAGTTTGGTAGCTGGACGTTGGTACGGAGTTTGCCTGGGGCATGGACATCCACTGATAATAGCAGTTGCAAGTATTCTTCACGTGCCTTGATACGCCAGATTTTAGCAAAGTTAGTAAAGTAATCTTCGGCTGAGAAGTCACTTTCTTTTTTAGCCGCTTCAAGTGCGGCTGCTAGGCCACCAAGGTCTGCCACATTCTCTGATACGGTTAATTTCCCATTAGCCTTGCCTCCAGCAAAAGGTACCCCATCAAACTGAGCAACGACCTTATCAGTTAGTTCTTTGAAGGCAGCATAGTCTTTTTCTGTCCACCAGTCATTGAGGCTGCCATGCTCGTCGAAGGAAGCACCGTTGGTATCAAAAGCGTGTGAAATCTCGTGGGCAATCACAGCTCCGATGCCTCCATAGTTGGCTGATGAAGACTGCTCTAAGCTATAAAACGGTGCTTGTAAAATCGCAGCTGGAAAGACGATTTGGTTTTGTTGCGGATCGTAGTAAGCATTGACCATGTGGGCAGGCATGTGCCACTCGTCACGATCCACTGGCTTATTCCACTTACTCCAAGAATGAGCGATAGAAATCTTAGCCAAGTTCTTAGCGTTTTCCACCAATGATAGGTTTTCATCAATCACTTTCTTAGCATAGGTTTCTGGTAATTTTTCAAGGTAACCGATGTGTGGGGTGATGACGTTAAGTTTAGTGATAGCCTTGTCGATAGTTTCTTTTTGCAACCAAGTGTTGTTGCTCAAGCGGTCTTTGTAAACCTCGATCATGGTGGCTACCTTAGCTTCAACGTCTGCTTTGGCTTCAGGTGAGAATTTTTCACCAGCATACCAGAGTCCCAAGGCCTGATTGAATGGGCCTTGTGCCAAATGAAAGGCTGCTTTTTTCTTGTCCATGGCTTGTGGTGTTCCTGAAAGGGCACGACTGTAAGCTCCTGATAGGACACGAATCTCATCTGTTAAGTAGGCATTAAAGGCAGTGGCTGCACTGTAAACCAACTCCGCCTTGAGGTTTTCCCAGTTGTCCTTAGAATAATAAGTTGAAGCAAACTCTGTCCAAAAACGCTCTTCTGGGACAATAACCTTATCTGGAATTTGCCCCAGAATGTCGGTAAAGATAGCATCCAAAGGCAGTTCTGGCACTAGCTTAGTGAATTCATCCCAATGATAGGGGTGGTAGAGTTTGGCATATTCCGCCGACTCTTCGCTTGAGAGGACATAGTTCGCTAGTTTAGCGTCCAATGCAATCATCTTATCTAGCATGTCTTTGATGTCTTGGTCTGAAAAGCCAAATTGAGGTAATAAGGCTTCCTGTGATTGACGCCAGAGAGCTAGCAGTTCTTCTCCTTTATCATTGCCATCTTGGTAGTAGGTCGTATCAGGCAGAATTAGGCTAGGAGCGTAAGCCCAGAGGACATTGGTCTGAGCATCCATAAAGTCTGGGGCTACACCAAAGGGCAAGAGATTTGGTTTGCCTTCCATCTCGCAGTTACCCATACGTCCTGCAAATGCTTCAAAGGATGTGAGGTCTTGATACTCTTTGATGAGCGCTTGAACAGGCTCTGTCCCTGCTTTATCACGCGCATCGTAGTCAGCCACTAACTTGTGGAATTTGACAAAATTAGCCAAAACATCTCCTTCTGGCAGATTTTTGCCAGCCAACCACTCATCCGTTGTTTCTAGCATCAGGTCTTCGATCTCATCTGCCAAGTCTGAAAAACCGCCTGTTCGAGGCTTGTCATCAGGAATAACGGCTGTTTTTTCCCATTCGCCATTGATGGCATCAAAAAAATCATCTTGTAATCGTGTCATTCATTTCTCCTTGTATCTTTTGTGTGACTAGATAGGTCAACTATCATTAGATGCTATTGTAACAAAAAAAGAGTGACTTTTCACTCTTTGACTTGAGATCGTTGATTGGATTTGGGAAGGTCGTGATAACAGGAGCAGTTTTTAGCTATTTAGATCGTTTAGCAGAAAAGGTTATTCTGACTCTCTAAGGGTTTCTTGGTCTGATTGTTGGTCACGATTATGGGTGAAATCGTCCTTGATTTCTTCTAGTTTTTTCTTGTCCAAGTCACTTTCTAAGGCATTGTAGCAGATGTCATAGGCGTAGTTAAAGAATCGTTTCACTTCAGAACGAGCGGAGTCGTCTGAGATCATGTAAATCATATAGATATTCTCTAGAATAACCCTTGACATGGCTGGCTCACCCTTGCCATAAAAAAGGATTTGGTTGAAGGTCAAGTACATCTCTTCTTCAACTGAGTAAGATTTATAGATGATTTTAGTCGTATCATCAGACGCCAATACCAAGAAATGATTACGGCTAGAAAACAGTCGGCCAAGCAGCAATCCCAGCTTGTCAATACAGGTCACTACAGTGTTGGGATCGTTAATCCCTGGGCTAAGCCCTCTAAGAGCAATCTCGATCAGGTAGCTGATTTCCAGATGATAGTCAGCCTGGTCATTCTTTGCAATATTGATAATCAAGGCATCTGAAACCGCCTTAACCAACTCTAACTTCTGATCTTTGGTCATCTTGTTTTCTTTAAAAATATTTAAGGTCGCAATATACATGCCTTTGGGAATGTATTCGCCAATTTTCTTGGTGATGACCAGCTCACAGCGAATATTGCTCAAGGTTTTCTTTAAGGACTCGGTGTCGACTTCGTAAAGATAGCCCGTCGACTGTCCGTAAATCTGGATGCCTTCTACAATATCATCTGGATTGTAACGTTCGGATTGCTTACGCGCTTCGGCTTCTTGATTAACCAAATCATAAGCTTTACGATAAATGGTGTCAATGACACTATCCACCCTAATATCCTTTAACACACGCCGAACAAATAAAATAAAGGCAATCATCGAAGCCACGGCATAGAAAACACCGATCGTTCCAGAAACCATCATGACATTGTCAGACAGATTGCTCATGAAAAAGAGAGCCCAAACCGTGTAAAAAAAGCCACCAATGAAGATCCCAAACAAGCTCAAGACATTGGTTTTTTCAATAAAATCTTGCAAGATACGGGGCGAAAAAGCTGACGCATAGTGGTTTAAAATCGTCAAAATCGTCGTAAAGGTGAGGGTTGTAACTGTGAGAAAAACCCCTGATAGGTTAGACAAAAAAGAGGTCGATACTTCTTTTGAGAGAAGGATGGCTTGGGGGAGGTATATCTTCAAGACAGGATAACCATAGTCAAACACCCATGTCAGCATCAGTAACAAAACGGAGATTAGACTGAAACTAATCATTCGAATGCTATTTTTATTATTGATATAAGTTAATTGTAGTTGGCGTAACATGTCAGTCCTTTTCTAACCTTGATTGTGATTCATACGCTTAAAAACCAAAACCATAGCGTTTTGACCTACCTTGATGAACTCCTTGGCTATCTTAGGTTTTGTCGTTTAGTCTATACGTGGTTTTTGCACATCTCATTATAGCATAGGTTAGTTTATTTGAAATGTCAATGATTTCTCATTGTTAGGTAAGCGATCGCCATTTTAGAATTTTTATAAATGTTTAGAATTTTCTCTAAAAACCTTGACCAAGAAGTCTATATGCCTTATAATGGGTTAAAACATCAACAGACTTCTTGGATATGGTTTCCCTTTTGAATTAAGGAATTGAGGAATATAACAATGCACCTATTTATAAAAAATGCAACTTTCAGGCAACTGACACTTAACGAGTGGATATCAGGCATTGGGGATACCTTTTTTTACCTTGCTTTTATCAACTATGTCTCATCCTACGCCTTTGCACCCTTAGCTGTTTTTCTGATTACCTTATCAGAGACCATCCCTCAACTATTACAGTTCTTTGGGGGAGTCATCGCTGATTTTCAAAAAAATCGCATGGCTAAGTATACCCTTATCAGCTTCGTAAAAATCATCCTCTATAGTATCGCCGCTCTTATCTTGATGAGCACACGCTTTAGTTTACTTTCAGTAGTCTTAATCTGTCTGATTAACCTTATATCAGATACGCTGGGATTTTTTGCAGGATCTCTTTTGACCCCTATTTACACCCGCCTCATTACTGATAATATGAATCAAGCTCTTGGTTTTCGACAGGCAACGAGTGCCTTGACACGCGTTTTAGGAAATCTTGGCGGTGGGATTCTACTCGGTTTCTTTGATATTGCAGTCATCACTTGGTTTAATGTCGTGACCTTCTTATTTGCTTTTCTTGGTATCTTGTTGATCAAAGGACATCTTTCAGCACTTGAGATCGGTTTAGAAATGGAAAAACCTTTAAATGTCGAGAATTTTAGACAACATTTGGTCGAATCGATCACGTATTTGTTAAGTTTGAAAACTGTTATGGTATTGCTTTGGGTAGTCGCCATTTTACAAGCCGTCTTAACCATGCTGCCACCTATCAGCACGCTCTTACTGACTGCTAAGCCTTTCCTAAATCTGAAAACCGGAGAAGCCTTAGCAGCCCTGGTCGTTATTAGTATGACTAGCTTAATTATTGGTAGCCTATTGAGTCGTTACGTTTCTTTAAAAATGTCTCTTAAATCCCATATGCTTCTTTGTCTCATGGCGGAAATGATGATTGTACTTGGATTTTTCTCTCAACAGTTCTTCTACATTTTGTTAGGTACTATGGCTAGTGCTTTCATGGGTGGTACGCTAACACCGCGCCTACAAGAAATGATTTTGTCTCTGATACCAGAAAAAGCTATAGGATCTGTTCAATCAGCAATCTCCTTAGTAACCATGATACTACCATCTGTTTTATCTTTAGCTGGGGTAGCTATTGCGAGCAGTCTAGGTATTGTGACAGTTGCTATAGCCTTATCAGTCTTATTATTGATCGGTTTCTTCCTCCATTTAAGATTGAGCACAGTCTAATTAAAAGAATCTGGAATAAAAAAATTATAGTGGATTGAAAATAGATTAGGACAAAGTATAGAATAGCTAACAGTATTAGCGTTTATCAAAATGATTCATCGATGTCCTAATCTTAATTCAAGTAACTGTAGTTTAGAAAAATAATATGATGCAACCTGATTGTCTAATAAACTGCCTATAAAAACGAACAAAGATACTCTTTCAATGCAATAAGAGATAATCTTTGTTCGTTTTTTTTAGTGGTTAGAGTTTTGTCAAAGACGCTATTTCCCCGCCAAAATCGCTAGGGTTTGATAGGGTTTTAATGTCAGGCTATCGGACACAGGTGACACCTCGTAGTTACTGATCAACACTTGACCGTTGTGATAAGGTGGCGGCAACTCTAGGGTTACTTCTTCCGTAAAAAAGTTATTCAACACCAATAGCTTGTCCTGATCCAAGAAACGCTCAAAAGCATAGACCTTATCGTGAGCTGAAAAGGCTGCTTGATAGTCTCCTTCAGCTATAATCGGTAATTCTTTACGAAGTTTAATCAAGTCTTGATAGAATTTGAAGATGATACCTTCTTTTTCCTTGGCCACGTTAATGTCTTTGTAGGATTTCCCGGCTTTTAGCCATGGTATCCCTGTGGTAAATCCAGCATTGGGACTGGCATCCCACTGCATTGGTGTACGGGAGTTGTCACGTGATTTGGCTTTGATAATGGCAAATGCTTCTTCTGGTGTTTTACCGTCATCGAGCATGATTTGGTAGGCATTGAGACTTTCAACATCCACATAGTCAGCCATTGAGTCAAAGTCTGGATCGATCATTCCGATTTCTTCACCCATATAGATATAGGGTGTTCCACGTGATAAATGGATAGAAGCAGCCAGCATGGTCGCCCCTTCATTACGGAAATGATCCACATCTACAAAACGGTTAAGGGCGCGTGGTTGATCATGATTATTGTAGAAAAGAGCATTCCAGCCATTGCCTTTACTCATGCCTTCACCCCATGTATGGAAAAGGGTTCGTAAAGCATCAAAGTCAAAATCCATGATGGTCCATTTTTGCCCATCTTGATAATCCACCTTGAGATGATGGAAATTAAAAGCCATGGACAATTCTTCACGCTCTGGCGCGGTGTACAGGATACAATTTTCCACTGTTGTCGCTGACATTTCACCGACTGTCATGAAGGAATCATCCTGACCAAAGCTAGCTTGGTTGAGTTCATGGAGATAGTTGTGAGTGATTGGACGGTCAGTATAGGCTGGCTTACCGTCATTGATTGGGCAATCTTCGAGGACTTCATCCTTACCAATCAAGTTAATCACATCAAAACGAAAGCCCTTAACACCCTTGTCTTGCCAGAATTTTACAACTTTAAAGAGTTCTTCACGGACGTTTGGATTACGCCAGTTCAAATCAGCTTGAGTGACATCAAAGAGATGAAGATAGTACTTACCAGTATCCCCAAATGGCGCCCAAGCATTGCCACCAAACTTAGACAGCCAGTCCGTCGGCTCATCGCGTAAGATAAAGAAATTTTGATAATATTGGTCACCTGCCAAGGCTTTTTGGAACCATTCATGCTCTGTCGAACAGTGGTTGAGCACCATATCCAGCATAAAGTCGATACCCAATTCTTTGCCACGTGCAATCATGGCTTCAAAATCCGCCATAGTCCCAAAATCTGGATTGACCGCTGTATAATCAGCGACATCATAACCATTATCACGTTGGGGACTTGGATAAAAAGGATTAAGCCAGATCATATCAATTCCTAGCTCTTTAAGGTATGACAAATTCTCAGTAACCCCATTGAGGTCACCAGTACCACTACCTGTCGTGTCTTTAAATGATTTTGGATAAATTTGGTAAACAACCTTACGTTTGTCGATTGCCATGATTGTCCTTTCTTAATGGATTAGCTGATAAAGAATAAGTGCTGAAACGTATCTCAGCACCTATCTTATTTGTCTTTGTCAACATCTTATTTAGTAGCTCTTGCTGTTAGGAGATGAGTTCCTCGAGAGATATGACGTGGCAGAGTGCCTACGTACTCAACATTATAACCATCATGATTGGTCACAATGACGGGTGTTTCAACGGGATAGCCAGCCGCTTTAATCTGCTCTATAGCAAATGAAATCAGTCGGTCACCAGCTTCAACTCTATCACCTTTTGCGACATGAGCTGTGAAGCCTTGACCATCAAGATTGACCGTATCCATGCCAATATGGATGAGCATCTCCATACCCTCATCAGTTACAAGACCAACAGCATGTTTTGATGGGAAAAGCACTGAGATAGTGCCTGAACCAGGAGCTACCAGCTCACCTTCAGATGGTTCAATCAGGACACCTTGTCCCATAGCACCTTGAGCAAATACAGGATCGACTGCCTCAGAAAGTGGTTTTACCTCTCCAGTCAAAGGACTTAAGATAGATAGAGGCGATTTGGCATTGGCTGCTTCGACAAAAACAGGCTCTACAGATGCTGTTGCTGCTTGCGAAGCCAATTTTTCGTCTTCAGCTTTTGTCAGAAAGTTAGCTTTACGAAAGGCAACCGTCAAGACAAATGGCACAATCAGGGCAACTGCCATACAGATAAAGAATGGCACCATGTATTTTACATTGATAGCAAGGAAACCAGGAATACCACCAACACCAATCGCATTAGCTTGAACGTTCATGGTCGTTGACAAGAGACCTGCAAGTCCTGAACCAATCATCCCTGCGACGAATGGGTAAACGTACTTGACATTAACCACAAAGAGGGCTGGCTCAGTGACGCCAAGGTAGGCTGAGATCGCCGCTGGAAGTGAGATTTCAGCTTCGCGTTCATTTTTACGGTTCATGAAGAAGTAAGCTAATACCGCTGAACCTTGTGCCATGTTTGAGAGAGCAATCATTGGCCAGAGACCCGTTGTTTTAGAGGCTGTATCCGCAATCAACTGCGTATCGATGGCGTTGGTCATGTGGTGAAGACCAGTGATGACAAGTGGGGCATAAAGGGCACCAAAAATAGCACCAAAGAGCCATTTAACAGGACCTGTCAGACCAGCCAGTACCACAAATGAAATGCCTTTACCGATAGTCCATCCTAGTGGTCCCAAGACAGTGTGTGCCAAGATAAGAGCTGGAAGTAGGGATAGGAACGGTACGAAAATCATTGAGACCATTTCTGGAATGCGTTTACGCCAGAAGATTTCAAGGTATGACAAGCTAAGCCCAGCTAAGAGAGCAGGAATCACTTGCGCCTGATAACCGATTCGATTGATGCTAAAGGCACCGAAGTTCCAAACCCAGTCTTTAGCAATATCAGCAGCTGGTGTGCTTCCCACAGCATAAGCATTGAGCAGTTGTGGTGATACCAAACAAATACCAAGAACGATACCAAGGATTTGTGTCGTTCCCATTTTACGAGCAACGGACCACGTGATCCCTACCGGTAAGAAATGAAAGATAGCCTCACCTGGCAACCACAAGAAATGGTTAACCCCATTCCAAAATGGCGAAACCATGGTGATGGTGTTCCACACCGGATTGCCATCTGTATCAAAAACTTTAGCCCCATCAACAATCTGCTGTCCCAACCATGGCATACCGACTGACTCTAAAACATTACGAAAGCCAAGAATCAAACCACCAACGATGATGGCTGGAATAATCGGTGTGAAAATCTCAGCCAACATGGTCATGACACGTTGAAGTGGATTTTGGTTGCTTTTGGCTGCTGACTTAGCAGCCTCTTTAGAAACACCTTCAATGCCAGAAACAGCTGTGAAGTCATTGTAGAAAAGAGGCACGTCGTTACCAATAATCACTTGAAATTGCCCTGCGTTGGTAAAGGTTCCCTTGACCGCTGAAATCTTTTCGATGTCGGCGATATTAGCCTTACTATTATCAGCCAAAACAAAGCGCAGGCGTGTCGCACAGTGTGTGACAGCCTTGATGTTCTCCTTGCCACCGATGGCAGCTAAGAGAGTCTTAGCTTGAGCGTCAAATTTTCCCATTTGAATCAAACTCCTTTGAGGTTTACTTGGATTGCTCCAGATATTTTTGAAAACGTAGATAAATTTATTTACAAAGAAATTGTAATCGTTTTCATAGTTGTAGGCAAGTTGTTTGGTGATTTTAAGGGTAATTTTTGTTAAAATAAGGTGTCTTGTCTGTAAAAAAGTAGACAAATTAAGGATAACCCATCTCATGAAAAAATATGAACACGTCTTTCAGCAATTAGAAACCGACATCAATCAAGGCCTTTATCAGGTCAATGATTTCCTTCCAAGCGAAGAAATACTGGGGCAAAGGTTTGGTGTCAGCCGCGATACTATCCGAAAAGCCCTAAAACTCTTGGTTCAACATGGCTTGATTCAGAAAAAACAAGGTAGCGGCTCTCGAGTCATTAAGCACGAACGTATCAATTTCCCCGTGTCAGCTCTAACTAGCTTTCAAGAAATTACACAGGCACAAGAGATGGAAACCATGACCAACGTCATCGCTATTGACAAACTGATTGTTGACGAGAAACTATCAAAACTAACTGGATTTCCCCTTAGAAGCCACGTCTGGCGAATCACTCGTCAAAGGGTCATGGACAATGTGGCTTCAGTTCTTGACATTGATTATTTGCTGACAAATCTAGTTCCTGTCATTGATCGAGACATCGCCAAGCACTCTATCTACGATTATCTCGAAAATCACCTCCACCTTCTAATTGACTTAGCTCAAAAAGAGATTACCATTGATCAAAGCAACCAGCAGGACAGCATTCTTTTAGATCTAGCAGGTGAGCATCATGTTGTTTCGGTCAAATCCAAGGTCTTTTTAACCAATGGAGAGCAATTTCAATTTACCGAAAGCCGTCATAAATTAGATAAATTTAGGTTTGTGGATTTTGCCAAACGAAGACCAACTAACCAACAGTCATAAGGACATCAAAAAGAATGTCGGATAGAATAGATAAGCATTCATCAATCTATCTCACGGCTGCTTTCAGATTCCTTATACTATAGTCATTCCACTTTAAAAAACACGATTTAAACACTCATCAATTGTCTGATACTCTGGGAATAGTTCCGTCACTTTTTTCTTGAGGTTTGCCCAAGACTTTTCGATAGGGTTAAGTTCCGGTGAGTATGGAGGAAGTGGTAAAAGTTTATGGCCATACTCTTCACATAAGAGTTCTAGCCTACTCATTCTATGGAATCTTACATTATCCATAATCATAACTGATGGTGTGCTTAAGGTTGGCAACAGAAATTTCTGAAACCAGGCTTCAAAAAAGTCGCTCGTCATTGTCTCTTCATAAGTCATCGGAGCGATTATCTCACCATTTATCAGCCCTGCAACCAAAGAAATCCTCTGATACTTTTTTCCAAATATTTTACCTTTTATCAATTGACATCTTAATGAGCGACTGTATTCTCGATAAAAATAAGTATCGAACCCTGTTTTCTCTTTTAGTTTTAACCAGCCATAAATGGTATTTCGTGAGATTTGGAAAACATCTGATGCTTCTGTGATACTACCTGTTCACTTACATTAGGCGAGAACTTTTTTACGAAAATCTAATGAATATGCCATAAAACTATTATATTATAAATGCACTATTTTAATTTCATTTCGCTATATATTTTATCAAGACTATCTCTTCAATGCAAAAAGCAACGGCATCAAAACCGTTGCTTTTTGCTTTAATAAGGATGACTTTTGTCCCAGACTCCAGGTGTTAGCTTTTCATCAACTCACTACAGTTGACAAACATACTAAGATCAAACGCAACAAAACCCATTCCTGTTTGATTAGGAATGGGTCTTATTCTCAATATGGAAAGCTAGAGCTTAGCTGACATCTTTGAATCATTTGATTATTGATCTAAGGATAGCTAAAGTAGCTAACTTAATGAGGGGTTAAGCTTCGTCGTCCCGACGTTTTC
>NZ_JBLOJV010000021.1:0-29462 GCF_047785705.1 Streptococcus pluranimalium | reverse complement strand
GTTACCTAACATAGTTTCCCTTTCTTGTTTTTTTGCCATAAATGTATCACTTATATTTTACCCCCCCATTTTGTCAAGTATTTTGCTTGTCATGATAGGGGTTTTAAGCGTTTTTTGAGGCGAAGATATCTAAAAAAAAAGCCAAGACAAATGTCTTAACTTCTTAACTGTTGGCGTTTTAAAATAATGAAAAATAGTGTAAGGACAATATTGCACTTCAGGGAGTTCTGATCGTCGTTATGATGTTTTTGTGATAGAGATAGGCTAGGAAGAGGCTCCTAAAAAGATTATCTAAGACGGTTGCTAGCCAGATGCCTTCTAGTCCCATGTTCTGAGTCACTCCTAAAACATAACCTAGTCCAATCCGAATAATCCACATGCCTAGACTTGTGGCATAAAAAGGCAGTTTAGCATTTCCTAGGCCCTGCCAGGTGGCGGTCATGATTAAGGTTCCAGCTGTCACGGGTACGCCAATGAGAGAATAGCTGATAGCGACTTGGCTAGCTGCTAGGGCTTTGGGATCTGTTAGAAAAAAACTGGTGAGAGGAGACTTCAAGAAAAAGACAAGAGCTGCTAAGCAAAACATCATTAGGGTCGATAGGTAGAAGCTGTTGATCACAATCTTTCTAGCTTTACGAGGATTTTCCCTAGTATGTGAAGCAACCTCAATCACTGTCGCTACCACTATGCCCATGGCTGGGAGGTAGTTAAATTGTGTCAGGGTTTCACCAACAGCATTGCCGGCGACGACATCGGTGCCAAAAGTCACGATAATCGAGATGAGCAGGAGGTCACCGATCCGCATCATTAAGCGTTCTCCTGCTGCTGGTAGTGCCATCTGAAGGAAAGACCTGTCAATCGCCAAACGTAGTTGCCTTAGAATAGCTAGCAGAGGAAGCTTTCTCATCAATAGCAAAACGCCCACAAGGCGTGCTATCACGGTAGCAAGGGCTACGCCTACCACTCCAAGATGACAGGCATAGATAGCCAGAGCAGACAATACGGCATTGAGTCCATTGGTCAGGAGGCTGATCTGCATTGGGAGTTTGGTATGCCCTTGAAGCCTAACAATAGCGCCCATGCTAGTGAGTAATCCTAGACTGATGACGCCCCCGCCAACAATCGCTAGATAGCGGCCACCTTCTTGCGCTGCTGGTGTTGGTGTGCCTAACCGGCTTAGTAACCAGCTATTGCCAAGAAGCGATAGCAAGCCTAGGCTAATGCCTATCAAGCTGGTTAGGCAAAGAGCATCAGCTATGCCTTGAAGGTGCTTCTGCGACTGACCTTGAGCTCTATAGCGTGATAGAAGGCTCGATATGGCGGCACTAAGTGCTATAAAAAGAGCTTGGTAAACGGCTATCAGATTGTTAGCAATCGCGACACCTGACACCGCAACCAGCCCAAGCTGAGCCACCAAATAATTGTCGATAAATCCTGTCAGCATGTGTAAACATTGCTCGACCATAGCTGGGAGGGCGATGGTTAGCAGTTTTTGAGATTCTTTTTTCATTGGTATTGTTGTGAGTGTTCTTTCAGAGATAGAAGAGACCAGCCATCTACTCTCTACACGCTGACTTGATAAGCAACGGACAGGATATCATCTCCTCTTAGACTCTTGCTAGGTTGTTGGTCAACCAAGATCATGCCAATCTTTTCCAAAACAGCTCTACTGGCTAAATGATTATGATTGGTTACTGCTGTTAGGTAGTTTACATGAGGTAGTTTTTGGGCTAAGGCTTTAAGAGCACTGGCTGCCTCAGTCATGTAACCTCGCCCAGCATAATCCTGATGCAGGGTGTAACCCATCTCTAAAGTATCGTCTCTATCGGTTAGTTTGAAGGCGATGTTACCGATGAGACGGTTGGATTTTTTCTCAACAATCCCATACTTGCCGATAGGAGATTGAAGGTTATACAAGACTAATTCCTGCCAACTTTCCTCAATCGTTTGATGGGGGTAAAAGGCATATCGCAGGTTGTGATCATCAGAGGTGAAGGCATGATAATCTTGCAAATCATCCTTGGTCATCGGTCTTAGTAATAACCTTTGCGTCTCAAGTAATGGGTATTTGGCTAACTCAAACAGGATAGACATGTCAAACTCCTAGGTAATCTTCAACCGCTTTTTGCATGTCTTTAGTTGCAACTACAGTCTGATGACGGACTGGCTGTGCTTCTAAGTCACGAACGGCTAAAGGCACTGACACCTCTGATAGCTGATGAAGCTTGGCAACTGCGACAAAGTCACCGCCAGCATCTTCTCCTGTTACGGCCTTGACGACTACGCGTGGAAACTTATAAGGACTAGCGGTTGAGGCAATGACTGTCGGAGTAGCATCATTGGTACGGTCACGATAGGCACGGTAAACGCTAGAAGCCACCGCCGTGTGGGGGTCTTCAATGTAGTGATCTTCCTCGTAAACCCTCTTGATCTCTCTTTCGGTATCCTCTTCTGAGGCAAATCCTGCTTCAAACAAATCTAAGATATCCTGATTAGCTTGATCTAGTTTGTACTCTCCTTGAGAGGGTAAGGCTGTCATCAATGCCTTTGTTTTTGTGGCATCATTTCCCACGAGATGGAAAATCAAGCGTTCGAGGTTTGAAGATACCAAGATATCCATAGATGGGCTGCTGGTAACTTTGAAGGTTCGTTTTTTATTGTAGGTACCTGTCTGGAAGAAGTCGGTCAAGACTTTATTTTCATTGGAGGCACAAATGAGCTTTGCAATCGGAACACCAATCTCACGCGCATAGTAGGCTGCCAGGATGTTCCCAAAGTTTCCGGTGGGAACCGTAACATTGATGGCCTGTCCTTTGTCGATGTCACCAGTCTTGAGGAGTTGGGCGTAAGCGTAGACATAGTAAACAATCTGAGGCACTAAGCGGCCGATATTCATGGAGTTGGCTGATGAGAGTTGCATCCCCTGTGCCAAGAGGCGATCACGTAAGTCGGTATCGTTAAACATACGCTTGACATCTGTTTGAGCATCATCAAAGTTACCATCAATAGCCACAACATGGGTGTTTTGCCCTTCTTGGGTGGTCATTTGCAGCTCTTGAATCTTGCTAACACCATCTTTAGGGTAAAAGACGATGATTTCCGTGCCTGGGACGTCTGCAAAGCCTGCCATAGCTGCCTTGCCTGTATCTCCTGATGTTGCCGTTAAAATGACGATTTTATGATTAACAACTTGTTTTTTAGCCGATGTGGTCAAGAGATGGGGCAAAATAGACAGAGCCATGTCTTTGAAGGCAATGGTTGAGCCATGAAATAACTCTAGGTTGTAATGATGGGTCAACTTAACCACAGGAGCGATAGTCTTGGTATCAAAGGCATCATCATAAGCCTTGGTGATACAGTCCTCCAACTCTTCTGAGGTAAAATCATCCAAAAAAGCGGATAATACTATTTTCGCGACTTCTTGATAAGAAGCCTCCTTTAGCTGGTCAAAGTCCAAATGCACCTCTGGCATCGCTACAGGTGTGAATAAACCACCATCTGCTGCTAGCCCTTGAAGAATGGCTTGGCTGGCTGTTACCTTATTGTTGTCATCACGTGTCGATTGGTATAATACTGTCATTGTCTTCCTCAATTATATGTCGTAGGGTTATGGTCTTTATTTTAGCATAATTTGCTGAAATCTTCTCTAACTATTTTAAAAAAATAGCTTTCCATCAGCCTACTTGATAGATTGATGAGGTTTTTAGTTGGTACGCTTTAAAGATTTTGCGAGACAGCTTTAATGTTTAGTTTATCTGATTATAATCAAGTTTTTCCTGTTTAAAATCTATAGTCTTTGAAAGAGGATTACTCTATAATAAATCTAACAAGTTTAAAAGGAGGCGTTATCCATGTCGTATATTTTGTTTGGACTATCTGTTTTCTTAGCAGGTACCCTATCATTTTTCTCACCCTGTATCTTTCCACTTCTACCTGTTTACCTAGGAATTCTTTTAGATGAAACAGAAGAAAAAGTTATCTCTATTTTAAGAGTAAAAGTAAATTGGTTTAGTTTAATCAACACTCTATTCTTTATTTTAGGACTTTCAACAGTCTTTATAATTCTTGGTTTTGGTGCAGGTCTTTTTGGGCATTTTTTATCCAGTCCATGGCTTCGATATGTTTTAGGTATTATCGTCATTATCCTTGGACTACATCAGATGGAAATTTTATCTATTAGGTTTCTCTACCGTCAAAAGCAGATTAATTTTCAAAGAACAAGTCAGCACGGTCAACTTATGAAGGCCTTTTTGCTAGGAATTAGTCTAAGTCTTGGTTGGAGTCCTTGTATCGGTCCGGTTTTAAGTTCTGTTCTAGCCTTGGCAGCGTCTGGACATCAAGGGGGATTATCAGGGGGATTTTACATGATGGTTTATAGCTTAGGATTATCTATACCATTTCTCATCATCGCTCTATTCTCTAAATGGACTCTCAATCACTTTAACAAACTAAAACCACATTTGAGAACACTAAAAAAAATGGGAGGGGTTCTCATTATACTAATGGGGCTGTTAATGATATTTGGTGATATCAACAATCTCGCTACACTCTTTCATTAAAAGTAAATCATTGTTTCATTATGCAACATTCAACAGAATCTACTTAAAGGAGATAACATCATGAAAAAATCACTCATAGCAATGAGCTTAGGCAGTCTAGTATTATTAGGAGCTTGCGGACAAAAGCAAACAAGTAAGCTATCTCATAAAACAGAAGAAAAAATGTTCATGAAAGACGACAAGATGACAAATCACAACACAATGATGACTGATAAGGACAAAACTATTGATTTTTCTCTTATGGGAATTGATGGCAAAACTTATAAACTATCTGACTTTAAAGGAAAGAAAGTCTATTTAAAATTCTGGGCATCTTGGTGCTCCATTTGCCTTTCAAGCCTTCCTGATACCGAAGAATTAGCTATGGAGCAAGGGGAAGACTACGTGGTTCTCTCAGTTATATCTCCAAATCAAAAAGGCGAAAAATCAGCAGAGGAGTTCAAAAAATGGTATGATGGTTTGCAATACAAACATATACCTGTTTTACTGGATGAGGGTGGAAAAATGATGGAGGCCTTTGGTATTAGGGCATACCCAACTTCAGTTTTTATTGGAAGCGATGGTGCTCTAGCTGAGACCCACGTAGGATTTATGAGCAAGATGGACATTAAGAACAAACTAGAAGCTATTCGTTAACCTAAGGTGATGATACTATGTGGAAAGATTATTGGAAAATGATATTATTTGTAGCTATTGGAATAATAATTCTAATCGGTTGGCAATGGATGAAGCAATCTGAAAGTGTAACTTCCTCACAATTCAAAACAATCCAAGACAGAGCCTTTAGCCAGAGTATGTCTCTTAAAAATAAGAAAGGGGATAATGACATGAAGACGGTACAGCATTTATATTTAGCCGGTGGGTGCTTTTGGGGAGTTGAAGAATATTTTTCGCGTATCCCAGGAGTTGATAATGTCACTGTTGGCTATGCCAATGGACATGGAGATACGACTAATTATCATCTAATAAGCCAAACAGATCATGCCGAAACGGTGCATATTCAATACGATGCTAATCAAGTTAGTTTGAAAAACCTATTATTACATTTCTTTCGTATTATTGATCCGACCAGTATTAATAAACAAGGTAATGATATTGGGCGTCAATATCGAACGGGTATTTATTATAGTAAATCGGAAGATTTGCCAATAATTAAGGAATTTATTAAAGAACAATCCCCAAAATTTGAGAAGCCTATTGCAGTCGAAGTAGAACCTCTAAACCATTATATTCTAGCAGAGGAATACCATCAAGATTATTTGAAAAAGAATCCAAATGGCTATTGTCATATCAATGTCAATGCTGCTTCATTTCCTGTGATTGATGCGAATCTATACATGAAGCCAACTAACAAAGAGATAAAAGACAAGTTATCTAAAGAAGAATATGCTGTGACACAAAAAAATGATACTGAAAGAGCTTTTTCAAATCGTTATTGGGATCAATTTGAAGCGGGGCTTTATGTTGATGTTGTGACTGGCGAACCCCTTTTTTCATCCAAAGATAAGTTTGAATCTGGTTGTGGGTGGCCGAGTTTCTCAAGACCAATAAGCCCAGATGTAGTAACCTATCACAAGGATAATAGTTTTAATATGGAGCGAGTTGAAGCAAGAAGCCGTGTTGGCAACTCTCATCTAGGACATGTCTTCACAGATGGCCCAAAAGATAAAGGTGGGCTACGTTATTGTATTAACAGCCTCTCCATTCGTTTCATTCCTAAGGCCAATATGGCTAAGGAAGGCTATGATTACTTGTTGGATTACATTGATTAGTTGTCAACAACACCTTTTTGCTAAGAAGGTTGTAATTGAAAGGTATTTGTGAACAATGTTTGGATTATTAATTGTCGAAGATGAACCTTTGGTTCGTCAAGGGCTTCTTACCCTCATTGATTATAAACAATTTGGTATTGATTCTGTATTAGAAGCAGCTGATGGGCGTCAAGCCTGGGCTATATTTGAAAAAAATCCTACTTCTATTGTCTTAACAGATATTAACATGCCTCACATGAACGGAATTACATTAGCTCAAGTGATTAAAGAAAAACATCCTCAAACACATGTCGTCTTCTTGACAGGGTATGACGAATTTGACTATGCTTTGTCTGCACTTAAACTAGGAGCAGACGACTATCTTCTCAAACCATTCTCACGAACAGATATCGAAGCATTGATTGGTAGAATTTGTAATCAATTAAAAACAGCTCGTCAAAAAAGTGAAATTCAAAAACTAAGCCAAACTCATGCACTCTCAGATATAGAAAAAACCATCCAAAAACAATTATATCAACCAAATCTGAACCTCAAATCGTTAGCTTATCAATTAGGATTTTCTCCTAATTATCTCTCCCGACTGATTAAGGATGAACTTGGTCAACCCTTTCAAAACTATATCATTGCTGAGCGGGTAAAAAAAGCAAAATTATTATTACTTACGACAGATTGGAAAATATACGAAATTGCGCACAGTGTTGGCTTTGAAGATATAAACTATTTTTCTCAACGCTTTAAGCTAGAAACTGGAATGACACCAAAGCAATACCGTAAAGAACACAGTACATGAAAAAACTTTCCCTTTTAATCCAGTTGATTGTCTCTTTTATCCTCATGATTATTGGATTTTCGATTATACTTGGTAGTGTTTATTATCAAACAAGTTCTCAAGTCATTAGCGACTTAACAACCCATGCTACTCAAAACAGTCTCAATCAAGCTGGAAAATTTATTGAAGACTATTTAGGAAAATTGCGCCAAACTAGCAATAGCCTTGTCAAAAATCAATCCGTGATTTCCTATTTAACATCCTCAAATCCTGAAAATCAACAGCAAGCTCTCGCTATTATGCAAGCTGTTTTAGAAGCCGAACCTGATTTGGTTGCTGCTACCTTAGTTAGTAGGACTGGAGAGGTCATCTCTACAGACAAGGATTTAAACATACAAACATCTTCTAACATGATGGAAGAGAACTGGTATCAAAAAGCCATATTAGATGAGGCTATGATGCCGGTTCTTCTACCTGCTCGCTTAGCTCATCAAAACAACTTGGATTATCTCTGTAACTCAAGAAATTTCAGATATGGATGGGAATAATTTAGGTGTATTGCGCTTAGATATTGATTATGCAACCTTAGCAACTTATTTAGATCGTCTAGATTTAGGTTCAACCGGCTCTACCTTTATCATTGATGCTGATAAACATCTTGTTTACCACCCTAAGAATAAAAGTTCTACAAGTCGTTTAGAAACGGAAAAGTTAAGATCTTATTTTTCCATCTCTAATGATTTTACAGCCAACCACAAAGAATATGTCTATCATTACGCTATTCCAAATACACAGTGGACCTTAGTTGGTGTTTCCTCTTTAGATGCTCTTCGTGCCATTGAAAAAAAGTTGTTTTGATTATTTTTTATAATTGGTTTTATTAGCTTGATTCCTTGTAGTAGCTTGATTTGGTTAATTTTAAAACGTTGGATGCAACCAATTAAAAATTTACAGGCTGTTATCTTAAAAGTTGGACAAGGAAATTCTTCTATCAGAGCTAGGGAAACAGGTGCTGTAGAATTAGTTGACTTTGCACGTCAATTTAATGCTATGTTAGACCGAATTGAGTTTTTGATGGCTAGTATCCAAGAAAACGAACAAAGTATACGCCAATATGAACTTCAATCTCTTGCTAGTCAAATTAATCCTCATTTTTTATACAACACTTTAGATACCATTGTCTGGATGGCAGAATTTAATGATGGAGAACGTGTTGTTGCATTAACCAAATCCTTAGCAAGATTTTTCCGAATCGCACTCAATAATGGTAACGAACAAATTAGGCTAAAAGATGAGATAGATCATGTGCGGCAATACCTTTATATCCAACAGCAAAGATACGGAGAAAAATTAACTTATAAGATTCACGAACTTCCTACCTATGACGATTACAGATTACCCAAACTCATCTTACAACCTATCGTAGAGAATGCTATTTATCATGGTATTAAACCAGTCGATTGGCTAGGATTTGTATGTCTTGAGGTCTCACAAAACAAAGATCATCTTATCATTTCAATTTCAGATAATGGTCAGGGATTCCCTAAGCATTTGGTGAATATGACTGAAATTGAGGAAGAAGAATTTATCTCTAGTGGTATTGGGCTAAAAAATGTTTATCAGCGACTTAAATTAGAATTTGGTGACTCTTTTCATATGAGCATTCAATCTGAGAAAAAACGTTTAACAAAAGTTTCTCTCTATTTTCCTAAACCATAAACATACCTTTGAAAAATAAGCAGTGCTATCATACCATCCGCAGATGTGATGAGTTCATAATAAAGTGAGCCAAAACCCCTTCTCAATCCAAGAAGTCTTATCAAGACACTTGTCAGGATTGAAAGGGGGTTTTTAGTGATTATCATTTAACTTCAACTTTAGCAACAACCCAATAGTAGCAAGTAATCATCAAGATCGTTTGAGCCACTACTAGCGCTTGATGAGCATAGGGAGGCATATTAAGGAACATTTTTGTTATACCAACAATGACAGAAGTTGGGATGGCATCCAATAAGACAAAGCCGATCCCAGAAACAATTGGAATAATCAACAGGAGAAACAGAACTTCCCAACCGCGCTTGTAAATCGCAAAGGCAAAGAGAGCAGTTAGAAAACAACCACTAAGATTGCCCCAAAAGTTTAGGGATAGGTCTTGTATCGACAGGAAAACCTGCTCTTCTGAGAAAAACATGATTAAGGTCTGTAAGACACTCATCACGGTATAGATGCCAAAATTAGCGATGGCATAATCGCGACGATTGACACCAAATCTCAGGGCTGCATCAAAATCAGACAGGCCATCACTAAAGCAGCTGATCACCACCCAGAGTGTTAAAATAACTGAAATGAGTTGCCCAAGACCTTTTAAAACATGAGGAGTGCTGAGATAACCTAGCTGAACAAACTCCTGAGTATATCCCCAAAAATAAACAATCGCTCCCAAAAAACCGCCTATCGCAAGCATGACAGCCATCACAAGGCTTGCTTGTTTTAAGTGTTCCAAAAGTTGCAGACTTCTTAATGTGATTAGTCGTTTCATTCTTATTCCTCCACCAAGTAGTTAAAGAGTGTTTGCAAATCATAATAGGTCACGGTGCCATCCTGTGCTGTCACTGCTTGAACATCCTCATCTGAAAGTGTATCAAAGACAAAGGTCTCTGTCATGCTGCCCATGTGTCGCTCATGTAAGACCCGCTTATGAGCGATCCTTGCATTGCTAATACGCATGGTTTTGGCTTGGATGGTCTCAATAGCATCATCCATCAAGATCATACTATCCTTAAGCAGGATAACATGGGTCAGGTAGTTCTCAATCTCTTGAATGAGATGAGTTGAGAGGATGATAAGCCGAGGCTCTTGAGTATAATCATCCAACATCACCTCAAAAAATTTTTGACGGTTAACAGAGTCAAGGCCGTTAGTTGGCTCATCAAAAATCGTTACCTTTTCACGAGTAGCAAGTCCCAAGATGTTGTAGACAAGGGTTTTATTACCTGTAGATAGTTTTTTGATTCTAGCTTGAGGATCCAGTCCAAAACGAGCGAGTAACTCTCTAGCATAAGTCTCGTCAAACTTAGGGTAAAGGCTTGTGTAGTAGCTCATGAGCTTGGTGATTTTTCCTTGAAACAAACCATTGGTAGCTGCGACATCACTTGACACAAAGACAATGTGGGATAAGTCAAAGTCACGATTGACACGACCTTCATAGTTGGCAACCATATTAGTGATGATTTTCATCATAGTGGTCTTACCAACACCATTACGTCCCAAAAGTCCGTAAACACCTGTCTGGTCTTTAAAATCCAAGTGAATCTCTTGTAAGACACGTTTTTGACCGTATTTTTTACTGATTTTTTCTAACTTAAGCATCGGTTTCCTCCTTAATCATCCCTATGAGAGCCTCCAGCGGTATCTCTAAGCGTCTCGCTTCTTGCAGAAAAGCTGGCAGTAACTGTTGGCTAAAGGCATTTTGTCTTTTTTTGAGAATTAGCTCTCGTGCTTCTGAGGTCACATACATGCCCAGCCCTCGTCTCTTGTATAAAATCCCTTGATCAACCAAATCATTTAACCCTTTGCCTGCCGTTGCAGGATTGATTTGCATCATTTTAGCAAAAGCGTTGGTTGAAGGGACTTTATCATCAACCTTGAAGTGAGAGGATAGAATTTCATCTTCAATAAATTGTGCGATTTGCAGGTAAATAGGTGTTGCATCATTCATCTCTGAAACCACCTCCTTTAGTTTTATAGTTAATTAGTCAACTAACTAACTATTTATGTTATTAGTATAATACTGTTCTTTAAAAAAGGCAAGCTTTTTCTCAATAATTTTTTTAAAATGCGAAAAAAACAAGGTCAATCTTGGGAACACTCCAAAATCAACCTTGTTTGTTAGTCTTTAGCCGTTTGTTTGGCTACTTTTTCCACAGCCTGCTGAATAGTCTTGACATAAAGTTCTGAACCAACAGTGCTAGTGTCTGAATAATGCACGCCATCCGTCGCCAACCAAATGTTAGGATGATCAATCGCTGCTTGATACCAATCTGCTACTTCAACATAAGGGTATTTTTCTGCCAAAGCTACTTCGTAATCTCGGACAGCCTCAACATCTCTTAGGGCTTTGGCATTGTAGGGAGTCACAAAGACAAGACGATGTCCTTTGGGAAGAGCTTTTACATATTTCTGCGTTTCTGCCTGATAATCACTGGTTGAGTTAACCCCTACCGCCACAACAACTGTTTGTGACAAGCTATTGTTTTTGATATGATTGTCAAAAATAGCAAAGCTATCTTCAAAGTTTCGACTGACAGCCGCATCCAACTGCGCCTTTGGCATGAGGGTCATAAAAGCATTTTGCGAGCGAAGGGCGATAGAATCACCAATAATGGTTACATCACTCAGAGCATCAACATCACCAGCAGTGACTCGGTGGGTTCTGGTGAGGTGGGTTTGTGATTGCTTGAGTGCATTGACCAAGAGGTCTGTCTCAAAGGCACCAAGCTTGGGTGCCGTCGTAATCACTCCCATAAGCAGCACCGCTAAACCTGCACCCAACCCAACCAAGGCTTTCCAGTAGGGTTTTAAATCCACTTCCACACCAAGGATACGAGGGATTTTCCCAGCAATAAAAGGCTCTAGGAGATAGAAAGATAGGCTTGATAAGACAAGGGAGAATATCAGGGTCAGGAGCACCGCCAGCCAGTTCGGTAACAACTGACTGAAAATGATGTAAAATGGCCAATGAAACAGATAAATCCCATAGCTAATATCCGACAAGAAGGTCACTACTAGGGGTTCTTTGGCTTTGGGTGTCTTTTCGTGCAAGACACGCGCCGAGTAAATCATGGTAGCCGCAAAGAGCGTCGCTAAAAGAAAACCAAAGAGAAAAGTCAATTGCTGATTAAAATCTAGCATCACTGCCAGTAACCCTAAAAGAAGAAAGCTGACCAGGAAATAGAGAATCACTCGCTGAAGCGACCACAACTGACTATTACGTTTAAAACGATGGGTTACCTCTGAAATCCCCGATGATGCTGCAAACATCGCCCCAAAGTAGAAGGCAAAGCTATGACTGAGGGTGGAGTAGTAAATCAAAGAAACATTTTTAGTCACAAAAGCCCTGACAAACATGCTCAAAAAGCCCAGGCCAAAAAGGATGGCTGAAACGATAAAAATCATGCCTCTAAACTTGATTGGACTGAGTTTTTTCTTCGATAAGAACCACATCACCAAAGCCCAAATCACATAGAAATGAACCTCAACCGCCAAACTCCATGTATGAACAAAAAGATGCGGGATAAACTGACTTTCATAGCTACTGCCCGTAAAGATCTCATAGAGATTGGTAGTAAATCCCAGAGCAGCAGCCGTCTGCTTGCCAAAATCAGCGACAAAATCTGGCTTCACTAAAAAGGTCAACGGCACAGTCACCAAAACCATCAGCACAAGAGGCGGGACGATACGGTAAAAGCGACGCTTTAAAAAACCAAGCACATCAAAAGCCTTAGAGCGGCTATACTCATCAATCACGAGGGCAGTAATCAAGAAACCAGAAAAGGTAAAGAAAACATCCACCCCAATAAAGCCACCCGGAAACTGTCGCTTAAAGAAATGATACAAAAGAACCAATAAGAGGCCAGTCACTCGAACTAGCGAAAACCATTTTATTCTCATTTTTGATAAATCCCTTGCTTAAATTCGCCCTTGTAGGTCTCTCCTGAATGGGTCGTCAAAACACCCTTACCATGAGCCTGACCTTTGTGAAATTCACCCGTGTAAGACCAGCCTTTTTGCGATTGATAAGTGCCTTGCCCATCAAAAGTCCCCTTCTTGAACTGTCCCTGATAGGTATCACCGTTGGCATAGGTGAGTTTGCCGTATCCATTCATACGGTTATTGGACATTTCTCCGCGATAAGTAATCGTACGGTGATCATAGGTCACCACTTTTTTCTCCCTCAAAAGGACTAAAAAGACACTCAATCCCAAGATAATGATCAGGGCCACCGTCACTATCTCAGCGGTGGTTCTTGTCCACTTTATTTTTTTAATATCATCAATAAGCTGTTTCATAATCGTTTTTCCTTTTTAGGATAATGCTTCCAACCAAGCCTGGCAGCCTTTACGGATCAAGATATGGGTCTCCTCAAAGTCTCCTGTATACCAAGGATCTGGCACACCGCCATCACAAAAAAGATGAATCTTATGATCATATTGACCCGCAGAAAGCTGACGTAAATCCGCAAGATTCTGCTCATCCATCCCAATAATCGCATCAAAGTAAGCCAAATCAGCCATCGTTACTTGCTGAGACGTCTTAGAGTGATCATAGGCATAACCCTTCTCACGAAGGATAGTCTGAGTCCCCTGATGAATAGGATTGCCATGCTCCCAAGACGACGTCGCACGACTTTCAATCTGCCAACCCTCACCCGCCAGCTCTTTCATCACAAACTCAGCCATGGGACTGCGACAAATATTACCAAGACAAACAAAACACACTTTTTTCATAATAAACTCCTTGCTCATATTATAGCAGAAAAAAAGACATGTCACTATCTACTAGCCACATGTCCTTATCAAATTGTAATTAAAAGCATTACCCGAGAAAGTGGATTCGTGTGGGGGTCGTGCTTTTTGTTTGTTGTCTCATAAAACTAAGAGACGACAATTCCAGTAACTTATTATAATCTCCACCAATCTACAAATGGTAATGCCCCTCTAAGGTGCATCGTGATTACCGTAAGAATAAGACTAAAAACAACTAATTTTTTAAAAAATCGATTCATTTGTTGACTCCTTTATTTCAGTGATGAGTTTATTATAAATGAAATAATTCAAAATCAACATGTCATAAATGTCATGGTGCTTTGCTAAAAAATGAAGTATTCTATCACAATTTATTTTTGCATATCATTATGCCACTCAATCGTTAGCTGTTCCTCTAAGTAGCTATCATTTGTCATTTGTGCAAATAATAGGGCTTTATCATAGCTATTTTTTGCCCCATCCTTATTCTGTTTGACATATAGTTGATACTTCCACTCTAATATTTTTTGAATAGGTAGCCTACTGAAATCTTTAGTTTTCTCCATCGTGTAATCAATCATTTGTAATACTCGCTCTAACTCAACTAGTCGATTATCTTTCAAAGTGATAGCGTAGATACTAATCAATAATTGCGATAATACGATTAACTCACCTGTAGTGAAGGTTTCAGATTGTTCCACTAATCGGTTAAATAATTGACCATTAAATACAGAGTCAGAGTATTCACTTTCAAAACCTTCTAAATCCAAATAAGTTAAGTATAAATTGATTAAAACTAAGTCATTTTCGTCATAGACTGTCTTTCGTTTTGTCTGCTCAAAGTAATCCCCTAAAATACTAATCCCAAAATTGATATTTTCTGTTATCAATGAATCCTGGGTTGCTTGCAAGGTATCAATAACTAATTTTTCAACTTCAGGAAGATGATCATAGTATTTTTCATAGATGGTATCAAAATGAGCTTCTTTTACTAATATCCGATTTTGATCAGAGTAAGTCGGTACACGCAAAATATGGTGTTTTAAATCCAAATATTCTTTAGGAAGTTCTAAATTTTCACCATTTGTTAGAAATTGCAACGAAACACCTAAACGCTGAGCTATGAACAAAGCCGTTTTAATATTAGGTAAAGATTGTCCAAGTTCAATACGTGCTAGCTGTCGTATAGATAATTCTGACTCATCCATGCAGAATGCTTCTCTGGTTAATTTTCTTTCAATTCTTAATGCTTTTAATCGTGAACCAAAATTTGTAAACATATCATATCTCCCTCTCGTTTTTCCATTATAACATAATTAACTTATTTTTTGTTACTTATTTAATTATTATGCAATATTTTTTGATAAAAAACGAACCAATCTTTTCTCCAGTTTCCTAGAGATTAAGATTGTTCGTTTGGGCTTAAATATTTAATAAGGAGATAAACTATAATAATATTAATATCTTAAAGACGATATTCTTCTATATACCATACCCTCTATAACCCCAAGCGTTTAAAGATGTCTTCGACGGCTTGTGTGTAATAAGAAGGGTTAAAAAGTTGGTCGATGTCGTCTTGGGTTAGAAGGGATGTGACGTTGTCATCGGACTCTAGTAGAGGTTTAAAGTCGACTTGGTTGTCCCACGAATAGGCTGTTTTGGGTTGTACTAAGTCATAGGCTTCTTCACGCGTCATGCCTTTTTCAATCAGCTTGAGCATGACACGTTGGCTGTATATTAGGCCAAAGGTTGAGTTCATGTTGCGAAGCATATTATCTGGGAAGACTGTTAAGTTTTTAACGATATTGCCAAAACGATTGAGCATGTAGTTGATCAGAATAGTTGTGTCTGGTGTGATGATCCGCTCTGCTGATGAATGAGAGATGTCTCGTTCGTGCCAGAGGGTGACGTTCTCATAGGCTGTAATCATGTGTCCGCGGACAACACGTGCCAAGCCTGTCATGTTTTCAGACCCAATCGGGTTACGTTTATGAGGCATTGCTGAGCTACCTTTTTGCCCTTTGGCGAAGAATTCTTCCACCTCACGCTGCTCAGACTTTTGAAGCCCACGAATCTCAGTCGCCATACGCTCGATTGAGGTCGCAATACTAGCTAGGACGGCAAAATACTCGGCATGAAGGTCACGAGGCAGAACTTGTGTGGAAATCTCTTGAGGGCGAATGCCAAGTTTCTCACAGACATATTCTTCGACAAAGAGAGGGATGTTCGCAAAGTTACCAACCGCACCTGAAATCTTACCAGCTTCAACACCTGCTGCTGCACGCTCGAAACGCTCTTGATTACGCTTCATTTCACTATACCAAGTTGCTAGTTTGAGACCAAAGGTTGTTGGCTCCGCATGAACACCGTGCGTACGCCCCATCATGACGGTCATCTTGTGCTCACGCGCCTTATCAGCCACGATATTGGTAAAGGTCTCAAGGTCTTTTCGGATAATATCATTAGCCTGCTTGTAAAGATAACCGTAAGCCGTATCCACAACATCAGTTGAGGTCAAACCATAGTGAACCCACTTACGCTCCTCGCCAAGCGTTTCAGATACCGCACGCGTGAATGCCACCACATCATGGCGCGTTTCTTGCTCAATCTCTAAAATACGGTTGATGTCAAAATCCGCCTTTTCACGGATCTGAGCGATATCTTCCTTAGGAATTTCTCCCAACTCAGCCCAAGCCTCAGCAGCTAGAATCTCAACCTCAAGCCAAGCACGGTATTTATTTTCTTCACTCCAAATGTTCGCCATCTCAGGGCGTGAATAACGTTCGATCATGTTTTTTCTCCTATCTAATACAATTAAACTTTAACAATATAATCGCATGTCCGACTATCAATAGATTGCTCTGGATAATCTACATTGTATCTTCTCTCGATTAGTCTACAGTTCCCTTTATCATCTAATTGATAGAGAGTCTTTATAACTTCTCCTGATAATGTTGTATAATACAAGGTTATCTTATTGGGGAGATGATTAAAATGAAAATTATTACTCATCAAATGCGAAAAAATTGAGTTCTGATGCTCTTTAGAAATAACGTAAATTCGCTCGTTTGCATCAATTTTAGGAATAATTTGAGGAGAACGATTATCAAATATAATATGCAAATTTAGTAACGGTTGGCCATTTAATATCTCTATTGATAATGCTTTATCCATCTTATCTGATGTCTGATAAAATTCTTCAAAACTCCTTTTAGATACATTATTTGTATTTTTATTTCTCTTAGTTAGACTATACCAAAACTTATTATCATAATATATTTTGAATCCAGACTTTATAGTTTGATACTCATTACTTAAAATCAATACCGGTCTAGATTGTTCCATAGCACGCTCTTTCTCCAGAAATAGTTGTAAATGGATAATGAGTACCGATATAACTGTCCCAGCCATAGATCCATAAAAACTCAACCAATCTCCTACTGAATCATTCAAAAAAGGGGATAGAAATGATAACAATTTAGAGAATATAGGCCCTAAAAAAGAAATCAAAATAATAATCAAAAACAACACTTTTATATTTCTTCTAAAATAATTTAACATCTAATCCCTTCCCCAAACTCCCCTTTACCAATAGCAACCGACGGATAGTGGTCTAGTTTGTTTAAGTCTGTATCAAGTGGCAAATCATAGACAGCTAAATAATCATTTGCAAACTGCTTTTCTAGCTCTGCCATTTTATCAGAAATAGAAATCTCGTCAGTCGAGGCATAGAGTACTTCAACAACACCAACGTGACCATTTTCTATAAAAGCGTGAACAATAATTTTTATCATAGAAACCTCCTTCACACTATTGATCCTATTACTTTTCCAACGGCAGAATGTCACCTTTTTCGCCATAATGAAGTATTCTCAAGTACTCGCCCCACACTCTCCTTTTGCCTTCTTCAAAAGTCATCCAGTTATCACGAGAAACCGGATTGCCTTGATAACTTGCATCAAAAGTATAAGGGATATAGGCAATGCCTTCAGGTAAATGCTGAGCTAAGGTGCGATACTGTCTTCCGGTTGCATGGCTTTTACAGATAAACATCACCGTGTTAACCTGTTTAAAATCAAAAACTTTTTTTGCAAACAAGACATTCTCCAGCGTATTGGTAGATTGATCTTCAAAAATGATTATTTCTTCTGGGATGCCAGCTTCTATCAAACGATCAATAATCACCTGAGCTTCTGTTTTCCCATTCCAATCTGGATGAGCAGTACCAGTTAAACTTCGGCCACCGGTAACGACTATCTTTGGGGCAAACCCTTTGTGATAGGCTTCAATCGCCTTCTCCCAATGTCCTGGATGCGTGCCACTGAAAACAAACAGCACATCACATTTCCTGGGTTGAATCACTGATCCAAAAGTCACAGACGTCAAAAAAGCAATTTCTTCAGAACTTAGTTCTGTTGGAACAACTGGACTCTTAGAGATGACTGATTTCATCATAACACCTCCTCTTAAACAATCTTCTCTTCTATTTTATCATAAAAAAGATTATCGTGACGGCAGTAGCACGATTGTTGGATAAGAATTATCATTTCGGTTCATTAAAAGTTTGGGATCAATTACTAAGGGAAAACCAGACTAATACCAAAAAAATGACCCAAAAGGGTCAATCTCATTTAGAAGTATTAGGGGTCTTTACAGCCCAAGGCTGAAGGCAGTCCCACACCCGACACAAATTTGCGCCCTTTGAGCTATCCGTTTCCAGTCGCCCTACGGAAATGAGATTCACACCACCGACCGTATCGCTGAGGTGCCTCACAGACATCATATCACAAATACTTCAAGATTGTATTCATCCAGTTGGTTTTAGCTGGTAACAAACGTAGTACCTTGACAGTATCAGCCTCAATCTCGTAAAACAAGATATAATCGTCAATCACGCTATATTTAATCTCAGTTTCCTCGACAATTCTGGCTGATAAGTTTGACCCAATTTTAGGCGAATCTGCCAATTTTCGGATAGTTGACACCACAGCTTGCTTAAACTTAACGATATTTTCTAGATAAACTCCCAAGCTCTCTTTATAGAAAACCGCCTCTTCAATGTCTCGGACAGTTTCACTTGAGGTTATCACTTTATAGCTCATCACTCCACCCCTAACCGTTCAGCCAATTCATCTGGCGTATAGGTCTTTTCGTTAGCCAGGGAGCGATAGCCTTTCTGCAGTTCTTCGAACAGTCGCAACGTCGCTTTTGTACGTCGCCATTCCTCAATATCAACAACCACATACTCTGCCTTTCCATTGCGGGTTAAGATTACTTGAGAGCCAACAGATACATCACTCAGCGTTTGATTATAATAACGCATATCAGATACAGGGACGATATTTTCCATGGTATCACCTACTTACTTAATATTTTACTTAATTCTACCACGTGATAGCTTTTTCTTCAAGTCCACTTAATTTTGGGGTCAGTACAAATCATCAAGGCTTTTGTTGGAAGGGAAAACGTTTATTTAGGAATGAATTTTTTGTATCATTGCCTTCTTAAACTTTTTACGAATCTTATTTTTTTTAGAAAAATAATCGCTTTAGGATGGATTTCGCGAATAGATAAGCAGGAGGATATTGAATGACATTTACATCTAAGTTAACAACTGCAAGTGCTCTTGCCCTTGTACTAACTGGTACTAGCTTGACTACTGGTCAAGCTGTTGCCCAAGCCGCTGTTTTAGGAGATAATTACCCTGCTCATTGGAAGCAAGGTTGGGGACCAGACAGTTGGGGCATGTTCAAAAGGCAATGCACTTCTTTTGTAGCTTTTCGATTAAACTCAGCCAATGGTTTCACCCTACCTGGTGGCTATGGCAATGCTATCACTTGGGGTGGGGTTGCGAGATCTCAAGGTTACCGTGTGGATATGAACCCTGCTGTTGGTTCTGTCGCCTGGTTTGGAAATGGCGTCAATGGCGCTGGAAGTTATGGGCATGTCGCTTGGGTTGCTGATGTGCAAGGGGATATCGTGACCGTTGAGGAATACAACTTTAATGCTGGTCAAGGTCCAGAAAAATATTGGAAACGCAGTTTTCATAAGAGTCAGGTGTCTGGCTATATTCATTTTAAAGATATATCAACACCATCTGTTGAATCAGTGTCAATTAGCCCTATAAGCTCTACACCTACCATCGCTTCAAGTGGTACTTATCATTTCACTAGCCGCTCCTCTATTAAGAGTGAACCGAAAATAACAAGCCCTGAATTAGCCTTTTACGATAGAGGCCAAAGTGTTTTCTATGACAAGGTCGTAGAAGCTGACGGCTACAAGTGGATCAGCTATATTGCCGGTAGTGGTAATAGACGCTATATTCCGATTAGCCGACTAGCAACACCTAGCGTGACAACACCTACACCACCAAGTCCAGCACCTACCATAAATCCAGCACCAGTTACCCCAACTCCTGCTCCTGCTCCTGCTCCTGCTCCTGCTCACCCAGAGTCTACCACTACTCCTAAAATATCAGCTACAAGAGGCACTCATTACTTCACTAGCCGTTCCGCTATCAAGAGCGAACCAAAGCAAAGCGCAGCCGATGTTGCTTTCTATAATGCTGGACAGTCTGTTCATTACGATCAGACAGTCGAGGCTGACGGCTACAAGTGGATCAGCTATATCGGTGGCAGTGGTATCAGACGCTATATTGCCGTTGAAGCCTTGCGCACACAAGCAGAGCCACCAAAAACCCCGTCCACTCAAGTAGCGCAACCTTCTACACCAGTCACTCCTCCAAAAACCACTGAAATTGGTGTCGGAGACACGATTGTCTTCACAGGAGCTTTCAAGGTTACAGAGAGTTTTTGGAGTGGATTGGTATCTAGTAGTGATCTAGCAGGAGGAATGCCTACCGCACTCAACTATCTTGATCCTGCGCCTGTCATTGAGACGGATCGAAATGGTGTCAAGACAGGAGACCAAATATTATACCCAGGTGATTACTTCACCATTCCAGGACAATACAAGGTCTTAAAAATTCATAAACCAAGTAACGGTGCCTATATCAAGATTGGTAATCGTGGCACTTGGGTCACCCTATCCAAGGTCAGAAAGCCATAAGATGATTAGCGTTGTTAAGCATTACTAAAAAAGCATCCCTGAGATAAAAGTCTTTCTCAGCTATTTAAAAACAGAGATTCACATTCATAGCGAGTCTCTGTTTTTGTTTAAGGTCATTTTCTTGTTGGATATGGTAAGGTGATGATCGCCTTGCTGATCTCAGTTTAGAAGAGTCTATTCACTATCATAGCCTGCACTGGCAATAACTAGCTCAGCCTTATGCGGATAGCTTTTCTAGGATTTGTTGACACAAGTCTGTCTCTCTAATACCAACAGCAACGGCACTAAGGCCGTTGCTGTTTTGCTTGAGTCAAAGAGATTTTTTCTTACCCGATCTTGTGTTCTAAATAGGTCAATAAATCTCCCATAGTGATCAAACGATCAATATCCTCATCAGGGATGGTCATCTCAAAGGCATCCTCAAGAGCAATGATAACTGCCATCAAGCCAATCGAATCGACACCTAAGTCATCTCGAAGACTGGATTCTACCGTCACTCCTATATCATCATAGCCTTGCTCACGTATCACTGTCAGCACTTTTTGATTGATGGCTTCTTTAGTCACCTTGCACCTCCTTAGAGAAGGTAGTGACCAGCTGATTGACAACATCGGTTGCTAGCATGGCTCTGATTTGTTTAATCGTGTGGTAAATAGCCTGAGCATCACTAGAACCATGAGATTTAACCAGCGGCGCTTTAAGCCCAAACAAAACCGCTCCACCAGCTGATGAATAATCCATCGTTTCCTTTAACTGATACAAACTATCTTTTAAGAGCAGAGCACCCAATTTCGCCTTAAAACCACCTGATGTTAGCGACGATTTCAAACTCCCCATAATAGTCATGGCTGTGCCTTCGATGGCTTTCAAAACAGCATTCCCTGTGAAACCATCTGTCACAACAACATCAGCCACTCCATGCATCACATCACGCGCTTCCACATTTCCGATAAAATGAATGGACGGCTCTCGACTAAGCAGATCATAAGCTTCTTTGTGAAGCGTATCTCCCTTTGTAGCCTCTGTGCCATTATTCAATAAACCAACACGAGGTTTGGCAATTCCACGGACAGTCTTAGCATAAAAAGAACCAAGAACAGCATATTGTAATAAGTGAGTTGGGGTGTTTTCCGCATTGGCTCCTAAATCCAACATGTCAAATCCCTGACCATTGGTCGTTGGTAGAGTTGACATCAAACCCGGACGCTCAATGCCCTTGATACGTCCCACAACCAACAAGCCTGCAGCCAAAAGAGCACCCGTATTCCCTGCTGACAAAAGAGCATCCGCCCGCTCTTCCTTAACCGCTTTAGCAGCCAAGACCATAGAGGCTTCTTTCTTACGGCGGATAGCCTTTGTTGGCTCATCATCCGAATCAATCTTCTCCTGAGTATGAATAATAGTCACACGCTCTTTGACAGTCAGATACTCACGAATCTTATCTTCATGCCCATAAAGTTGCACCTCAATATCTGAAAAATCCTGAATGGCACGGTTGACACCCTCCACAATCGCTTTAGGAGCATGATCCCCACCCATAGCATCGACGGCAATACGTTTCATGATTTGACTTCCTTACTTCTTTGTCTTTGGGAAAATAGCAGAGCTTCTTCCTCAGTGTTTCTTATTATAGCATGATTGAGATGGATTTTCAGCCTTGATGACAATTCTTATTTCATAATGTCTCCCCACTTGGCCAAATCATCAATAAAAGCCTTACTTTTCAAACGTAGCCCTACATAGTCCTCATAAAGACTGTCAACAAACTGTCGTAATTGAGCTTTCGTATCGTCTTTTAGTGAGATACTTCTTAACTCATCAAAAGAAAGCGACTGAAAACGATCAATAAGATAAGGCACATTAGGATTAAGATGAGCTCTGCTCCTATCCTGATCATAATGTGCTGGGCAAAGAAGACCTGAATAGCGAAACGAAAAATCAAAAGGCAAACCAATCCGATGACAACACACACATTCGTGAAAATTCAGCTGGACCCCAAAACGCTCCAATAATTGAATCTCAAAAATCAACGTTAGCACTTCATAATCCAAGCCCTCATCCATTAAAGCTAAGGTCTTTTCTAAAAAGGCAAACAAGGCCGTGTCAACCTGATTATCTGGTATGGCCGCATCAGCAAGAGCCATGATATAAGTCGCATAAGATAACTTAAACAAGTCTGCATTGATCGCCTTATAAGGAGCTACCTCTCGAAAATCATCAATGTAAGATAAGCCATTAAGATTGAGTTTGACAAGAAAGTCAGCCACCGTCAGGGGTTGAATGACAGCTGCCAACTTTGATTGAGCTGCCTGTTTCACGAAAAACATTCGCTTGCCATCCGTCTCTGTAAATAATTTTACCAGCTTATCTGATTCACGAAACTCACGATTATAGAGGACAATACCTCTTGTTTCCTTACTTATCATCAGCTGTCATAAAGGCTTTCAAGCGTTTCATAGCTTCTTGAATAACTGCCATACTAGCAGCATAAGAGATCCGAAGATAGCCCTCTCCATAAGGCCCAAAGGCAATGCCAGGAATCAACGCAACTGCCTGTTCATGAGCCAATCGCTCCAAAAAAGCATAGGAATCCCGACCTGCCTCACCAGGGATTTTAGCCCAAATGTAAAAAGCACCATCAGGGCTAACCACCTCAAAGCCAAGTTCTGTCAACGCTGCGACCATCACGTCACGGCGCTTACGATAGGCATCGCGCATAGGTAGGGCGTCATCCTTACCATTGGTCAAGGCCTCCAAAGCCGCGTACTGTGTGACAGTCGTCGCTGCAGTAACCAAATACTGATGCGCTTTAACCAGCTGCGCACACAAACTTTTCCGGGCAAAAAGAAAGCCTATCCGCCAACCAGTCATCGCATGTGACTTGGAAAGGCCATTGATGACAATGGTTTGCTCTGGGAGATACTCTGCAATCGAAACATGACCCTCATCAGTATAAGTAATCTCTGAGTAAATCTCATCTGAAATCACATGAATAGGGTATTTACCAAGAACCTCTGCCAAAGCCTTAAGCTGCTGACGGGTATAAACCACACCAGTAGGATTAGCTGGAGAATTCAGAATAAACATTTTGAGCTTGTCACCCTGTGCAATGATTGCCTCTTCAAGCATTTCGGGTGTCAGGATAAAAGCTGTCTGAGACGTGTCCAGCTCAACAAACTCGCCACCATACATCTTGGTCAAGGCTTCATAGACAGGAAATCCTGGTCCTGGAAACAGCACGCAATCTCCTGGTTCTAAGAGGGCTGCCATTGTCGCTGAAATAGCCTCTGTTGCACCCACAGTCGTTAGAATCTCCGTTTCAGGATTATAGGTCAAATCATACTTTTCCTTGACAAAATCAGCAGCAGCTTGTCGTAATGCTAAAAGCCCTGACATGCTTGTATAATAGCTCTTATCGTCATCAATAGCCTTCTTAGCAGCTTCTTTAATGTGTTGAGGCGTCGGAAAATCAGGCTCACCCAAAGTCATTTTAAGCATCCCTGGAATACCCGAAATAGAATAATCAAACTGACGAATCAATGAAACATCTAGCTGATCTAAATGACGATTGTAACGTTGACTGACATCCATAGTAGAACTCCTTTAAATAGTATCCCTATTATACAAGAAATCCTGAAAGATTGCACAACTTCCTACTACAATCACTTTAAAAGGCTGGTAGCCTTACCCTAGAAACATGCCAAGCAATAGGATATCTAGTGCATTTTTTACTAAAGACGATAAAAAGACTGGTGTAACACCAGCCTGCTATAACGCTATTTTTTAGTTGATAATTCAAATAATGGAGAAAGGGGGCGTTTTTCATGGATGCGAACGATAGCATCCCCAATCAATTCAGCGATAGAAATCTGCTCAATCTTATCAATTAAACGCTCTTGAGAGAGGTAAATCGTATCTAAAACCACCAATTTTTCAATAGCTGATTTTTGGATATTGTTTAGCGCTGGTCCAGACAAAACAGGATGCGTACAAGAAGCATAAACATGTGTCGCTCCAGCCTCCTTCAAGGCATCGGCAGCATGACAAATCGTTCCGGCAGTATCAATCATATCATCAATCAAGATACACTGTTTGCCTTCAACATTACCAATAATATTCATCACTTCACTGGTGTTCATTTTATCCACACTACGACGCTTATCAATAATCGCAATCGGGGTGTGCAAGAACTGTGCTAACTTACGAGCACGTGTAACACCACCATGATCAGGACTCACAACGACAACATCATCTCCCACCAAGCCATGTCGATCAAAGTAATCGGCAATTAAAGGAACACCCATCAAGTGATCAACAGGAATGTCAAAAAATCCTTGAATCTGAGCCGCATGAAGATCTACTGTCAGTAAACGATTGACCCCAGCCACTTCCAGCATGTCTGCTACTAATTTTGAGGTAATAGGCTCACGCGAACGCGCTTTACGATCTTGTCGAGCATAGCCATAATAAGGCATGACCACATTGACCGTCTCAGCACTGGCTCTTTTTAAAGCATCTACCATAATCAAAATTTCCATCAAATGATCATTAACTGGTGAGCTAGTTGACTGCAAAATAAACACATGATGTCCACGGATTGATTCTTCAATATTAACTTGAATCTCCCCATCAGAAAACTGACGAACGGTTGATTTCCCAAGGCTAATACCTATATTCTCAGCAACTTTTTCAGCTAATTCTTGGTTGGACGATAGTGCAAACAACTTTAGATTAGAATAAGACATGACTTCCTCCATTTATCTAGTCACTCTTATTCTACCGTTTTTAAGACTTTTTTTCAAACAATATTACGATTAAGCCAAAAGAAAAAAGAGGAACAAAATCCTCCTGATTTCTTATCTTGGGTAAATGTAAACAGCTGATCCTTGATAAGTCGCTGTCGGGTTAAACCAGCCACGGTGATTTCCGATGGTCTGATTACCATTGTAGTTAGCTTCCATAACTTGAATACGAGTTGGACTTTCAACGGCTACCACTACTGCAACGTGACCATAGCCACCGTCGTTCCAAACTGCGATTGAACCAACAGTCGGTGTTGAACCAACAGCAAATCCTGCTGCTGCGGCTGAAATTGCCCATTGTCCACCGTTACCCCAGTTATTACCAGCCCAAGGAGCTAACGATTTCGCTCCCCAAGTACACTGTCCTATAGGGTAGGTGTTGCCAGCAGTTGTGATAGTTGGAACTGAAACTGGAGAAGATGCCTGAGTAGCTGTTGGTCTAACTGGATTAGTTGACGCAGCTGCGGCTGTGGCAGATGTTCCAGCAGCTACTGATGCAGCTGAGCTAGCGCTTAGAGACACGGCAACTTCTGATGCTACAGCTGCAGCTGATGCTGCGGCGGCAACAGCTGACGCTGATTCAGAAGCAGAAACAGAAGCGGCAACTGATTGTGACGTCGAAACAGAAGCGGCAACTGATTCTGCCGTTGATTTTTCAGCTAAAAGCGATGCTTTATCCCCTTCAGCAGTTGCTAATTCAACAGCTAGATTGGCTTGTGCAGCTTTTAATTGTGCTTCTTGAGTTTCTAACGTTGATTTATTAGCAGCTAGAGCTTCTTGGTTTGCAGCAATCGTATTGATTGCTGCCTGATTAGCCTCTTGTTTTTGAGCAAGTTTTTCTTTATCTGCCTTTTGTTTTTCAAGCATCTCATGGTTAGCTGAAACAATCTCACGAATAGCCACTACTTTACTAATAGCTTCTGAAATGGATTTTGAGTTAACCACGGTATTAATGTAATTTGTTGCTGTGTTTTGCTTTTGAGCACTGCGAGCTTGTTTTTTGAGAGACTCTCCACGCGAAATGATCTTCTCTGATAAGGTTTGGATTTCATCCGATAACTCATCCGATTTTTCTTTTAAGGCAATGTTTTGAGACTCTAAGTTAGTCTGCTCTAATGACAAAGCACCTACTTGGGTTTGAATAGATTCAACTTTTAATCGTGCGGCAGCTTTTTGACCAGTCAAGTTAGTGATAACACCGTCTTTGACAGCGATTTTTGCATCATAATCCTCTGCACTAATAGATGCAGTCGCTCCAAGTGTCACACCACTCAATAAAATAGCTGATAACATTTTTTTCTTCATGATTAAAAATACTCCTATATAATTAAGACATCTAACATTATATCAAAAAAAATCACCAGTATGTTACGCTATTGTTACAATTTCATTGAAATAAAAAGGCTATTGCAAGTCAAAGAACAATCCTATGGTCTTTAAGCAATGCCAACCCTTTTCAATGACTTTCATTTAACAAAAAGATAGGTCTGGACCTACCTCTTCTCTTGATATTCACTAATTTTTTAAGTATTTTTACGAAAATGAGAAAGTAAATTAACCACTAAAAAAATAGCAATAAAAATAATCGTAATCGTCGCACTGGCTGGCGTCTCCCAAGTATAAGACAATAGAACTCCTAAAAGCATTCCAATAAAACCAACAATCACAGAACTCACTATGACAGTTTTAAAAGACTTACCAAGCCTTATGCCAATACTTGCTGGTAAAACCATAATTGTCGAAACCAATAAAGCACCCGCTGCTGGGATCATTAAAGATATGGCAACACCTGTAAGCATGTTAAAAACGAGAGACATCAGTCTCACTGGCAAACCGTCAACAAAGGCTGTATCCTCATCAAACGTTAACATATACATAGGGCGGATAAAAAAAGCTGACAGAAGTAAAACTACACTAGCAATGACAAACAAAGCAATGACTTGTTCTCGATTGATTGTAATAATAGATCCAAACAGGTATTGCTCCAGATTAACTCCTGAAGTGTTCTCCGATTTACTGGTAATAATCAAAGAAACCGCCAAGCCCAAAGACATGAGTATAGCCGTTGAGATTTCCATATAATGCTTGTAAACAACCCTCAAGTATTCCAAAAGGATAGCCGCTAAAATGACAATAAAGACTGTCATCCAAGTGGTTGAAACACCAAATAAAATACCAAAAGCAACACCTGCCAAAGAGACATGGCTTAAAGTATCGCTCATAAGACTTTGCCGTCTTAAAATCAGGAAAAGACCAAGTATTGGAGCAAACAGACTCATCGCAACAATAGCTAGAATCGCACGTTGCATAAATTCATAAGACAATATTTCTGAAATAGTAGACATGATTAGTCCTCCTTATGAATATTAAAACAACGCCAAGGAGAAGATTGATCTCTCACTAGATGAATATTACGATCAGCATACTGAGCAACCTCATCAGGATCATGAGTAATCATAAGAACCGCCTTACCATGCTTTCGTGCATTATGGTACATTAACTTGTAAAAATTATCTAATGTCCCAGCATCCATCCCAGTCGTTGGTTCATCTAACACAAAAACATCTGGATTAGAGGCAAACATTCTAGCAATAACAATGCGCTGTTTTTGGCCACCAGAAAGGCTCCCAATGCGCTTATGGCGAATATCCCACATGCCAACCGATTCCAAACTAGATTGCACATGTTCCTTATCGTGAGCAGTCATTCGACGAAACCAACCTTGATGAGGATAACGTCCAGAAGTCACAAACTCCTCAACAGTAGAAGGAAAACCAGCGTTAAAACTAGCAATTTGCTGTGGTAAATAAGCAATTTTTAACTTTTTTCCAGAAGTATTTTTCTCAGAAATACTCACAAGACCTGCTTTAGGCTTTAAAATACCTAGTGTAGCCTTAACCAAAGTTGACTTTGCAGCACCATTCTCACCAGTAAGTGTCACAAATTCGCCACTATTCAAATAGTAAGAAACATTCTGAAGAACAGGCTCGTCATCATATTGAAATACCAAATTTTCAACCGTAATATAACGCAAAACTAAAGCACCTTTCTTGATAGATCGTCCATAAAACGAGCAATAATGATTTGCTCACTGTCAGAAAAGTCAGAGAGTATCCCCTCGTACACTTGCAAAGTGGATAGGTGATGTTGAGCATGTTCTTCTGCAATCGGCATGGCCTCACTGGTCAAAGTTAGATAAGAAACACGACCATCTTTCCCATCTTTGACAGATACTACAAGATCTTTTTGAATCAACTGCTTAACAGCCTTAGAAACAGCAGCTTGAGTTATGGATAAGGCTTTAGCCAAATCCGAATTTGTTAATTTTCCATCTTTTAACAACATCAAAATATGTTCTTGAGTACTTGTCAAACTCAAATGACTTTGGCACTTCCCAATCAATAGTTCATTTTGATGCTCTGTTTTAGCAATCAAAGCATTTAAAAAACTATCTAGTTTTTCTGATAATAGCATACTACACTCCTTAACCAGTTAATCATGAAACAAATAAAAACTGTTAGATAAACTAACAGTAAAATCATACCGGCGGCCGGGGTCGAACCGGCACGTCCTTGCGGACACTGGATTTTGAGTCCAGCGCGTCTGCCAATTCCGCCACGCCGGCAAGTATAACTGGGGTAGCTGGATTCGAACCAACGCATGAGGGAGTCAAAGTCCCTTGCCTTACCGCTTGGCTATACCCCATTAAAATAGGCGAGTGAGGGGAATCGAACCCCCGAATGTCAGAGCCACAATCTGATGTGTTAACCACTTCACCACACCCGCCATACTAATAAACACGGGCAGTAGGAATCGAACCCACACTGAAGGTTTTGGAGACCTTAGTTCTACCGTTAAACTATGCCCGTTTAAATATGGAAAGAGAGGGATTCGAACCCCCGAACCCGAAGGAGCGGATTTACAGTCCGCCGCGTTTAGCCTCTTCGCTATCTTTCCAAAATAAATGT
>NZ_JBLOJV010000020.1:0-30075 GCF_047785705.1 Streptococcus pluranimalium | reverse complement strand
TATTACTCTAGGACAGTTTAGTAGATTTTTAGGAAGTTTAACTAAGTCAAGTCGTGAAAAATTGAATCAAGATTTCACGATCATTCCAAATAGGTCAAACTCTCTCGAGTTAGTTGTCAATGCTCTTATTGAGTTAAGGAATGCTACCATGCACAACAGTGCGATTTTTGATGCTAATTTTTCAAGCGGTGTATCTAAAGCACTCAAAAAACAGATAAAACAAGATTTAGGATTATCGACATTCACTTGTGTTTTCATTGAAGATTATTTCATTCTACTAATTTGGACTTTGAACATTCTAAAATTTGATACAGTAGTCCTCAATAACTACATCAATCAATTCAATGAAATTGTTGAACGATTTGATGTTTCACTCAATAATCGTGATATTCTCTTTAAGATTATCAGTACAAATAGAAAAACATCAATTCAACAATTAAGTAAATTTATTGACGAAAAACGAAATTAGTGGTATCATAGTTGTATCGAATTGGGGTGTGCTAGTCACGTCTGGGAGGGTCTGATGCGTCAGTCCTCCTCTTTTTTTTATTTTTAAGTATTCTTCGGAGGTTATCGGTTGTGCTGCCGATTATCAGTACCATGGGCAATGGCCAAGATTGGGTACGAACAGCCGCAAGTCTCGGTGGGGAGACAGGGACAAGTCCACAAGCAGGAGCTATTCTTTCCTTTGCGGGAGGAGGACATGGCACACCAACAGAATACGGACATGTGGCTTTTGTGGAGAAAGTCTACTCAGATGGCTCATTTCTTATCTCAGAAACCAACTATAATGGCAATCCAAACTATACCTTCCGTAAATTATCTGGAGTGGACAGTAGCTTGAGTTTTGCTTATACGACGAAATAAAAAAAGGATATGCTAACAATAACTTGATTTGTTAGCATATCTTTTGTGTTTTTTTGTCACGATTAATCAGAATGTATAGAAATGAGAACTGTTATGAGACGAATCATCTCATCAAGAACATCTGCAAGTGAAATCCCTTTTGTATAGCTATATTTTTTTGAATAATTTTGCCATTGTTTATTCTGAATAGGGTCAGATTTGAACCTCTCGAGTAGTTCAATAATCTTTACAAAATCGAGTTCTGTTTCGCGATATGAAAATGTTCTCTGACAGGCATTTCTCAACTGAATGAAGTCAATGTCTTCTTTCTTCAGTTTTGAAAGAATATAAACATCGTAAAAGTCTTTGCTTCTGCTGTTCAAGAAGTTTCGTGAATAGATGGTTTGGAGTTTTTCAGCTAGAATTGTTTCAATTGTATAAGCAATGATTGGAAAATTGTCTTCATCAAAAATAGCTTTATAGTCGTATGTTATCGGCTGAGGAGTTACAACATCACCTGTCGCAATATCCAAATGGATAACTTGTTTAATATTCTCAAGTTGGCACGAAATTGTTGCTCGATAGCCACCATAGTCATCACTTTCTTTAATAGCTGTGATTGATTGAATTGTGAAAGAAATACCTTTTTCAGAATCTGCTAAAACTTCTTCAAGTTGCTGTTTAACAGTTTCTTCTGATAGTGTTATTTGATGGAATAAAAAGTCAATATCAACAGTGCTACGAGATTCAACTCCGATGACATTCGAAAGTAGGAATCCTCCTTTGAAGATATAGTGATTTGAATAGGTACTCTGACTTAATTTTTTCAAAATCACTTCAAGAAAGTAATAGGTCATCACGGAATTAAAGGTTAAACCAGTATTCTTTGATATTTTATGACAGAGTGCTGTTAATTTAGCTTTGTTCATATTAGAACCTCCAGAGTTTGTTTAACTTTTTCTAAAGTATTCATTTTTGTCGCATATTCATAGAGTTTTGCTAGATTTTTTTTAGGATAGTTCCCATAAGATTGAAGTGTTTTGACAAAAAGTTCAGTATCTATTTTTTCTCGATGAATCACAAAATCACAAATAATACGTTCAAAATCATATACCCTTACGTTGTTTCCCATAGGAGTAGGTACAGTAGTCATTCCTAGCTCGCTGTATTCTTTAGAGACAAAGTGAATATTTAGATTAGCTGGAGGAGTATTAAAGCGGTAGCCTCTAGGAACTGTCACATCAAAATATTGTGGAATTTCATCTGTAAACTGTTGTAGATACAGTGCCGAAATATAAGAGAAAATAGCCTTAGGAAAACGATATTGAAAGAAGTAGTATTCATCATAGTCTCCGTTTTGGGTTAGGAAAATACCTTTTTCAACTCGGAAGATAATGCCTTCTTTCTCTAGTCTTGTCAAATATATTGTTGGAATACCTAGTGCTTTACAATCTTTGTTTGTGACAATGCCATTGTTCTTTTCTATAAAATCGAGTAGAATCTCTTTTTTTGACATACGGCCTCCCACTTGTTGCTTTTACACTACAATTTTACAATATTTGTGGTATAAAAGCAACATTTTCTTTTCCCTCATTTTATTGTGATAACAAAATCAAGCCTTCTTTTTTATGATGAGGAAAGAGTGACAATTTGTTGCTAGAGAATAAAAGAAAAGAAGGACTATTTATGACCAAAACATGTAATTATCACTTTCTTGTCAATCAGGAAAAAGGCGAGAAACACGTCTTTCGTAAGAGTAAAAAATACCGAACCCTTTGCTCGGTTGCCCTTGGAACCATGGTGACTGCTGTTGTTGCTTGGGGAGGAACGGTTGCACATGCTGATGAAGTCACGTCATCAGTTGACACCACCATCCAACGAACGGAGAATCCAGCCACAAATTTACCAGAAGTACAGCCAAACCCTGTATCTGAACAAACTGAAAGTTTAGCGTTAACTGGACAATATAGCGGTGCGATTGCTGTCACTGTACCACATGATACGGTAACAAAAGCAGTAGAAGAGGCAAAGGTTGAAGGTGTTTCTACGGTTGAAGATAGTCCAATGGATTTGGGAAATACAACTTCTGCGGCAGAGACCAACCAACAAATTTCAAAAGCTGAAGCAGATGTCCAAAATCAAGTTGAGGCGATTAATGAAGTCACTGAAACCTACAAAGCTGACAAAGTAGCTTATGAGGATGAAAAAGCTCGCATCGAACAGGATAATAAGGAGCTGTCACAGGCCTACGAAGAGGCCAACCAAACTGGTAAAGAGACAAATGCTTGGGTTGATTCTAAAGTCAATGACCTAAAAACTCGGTATGCAGATGCTGATGTGACAGTGAAAGAACAAGTAGTTTCATCAGGAAATGGGACATCTGTACTAGACTATACAAACTATGGCAAGGCGGTTGAAACCATTCAATCAACTAACGAACAAGCTGTAGCGGATTATCTAACAAAGAAAACAAAGGCAGATGATATTGTTGCGAAAAATCAGGCTATTCAAAAAGAAAATGAAGCTGGACTTGCTAAGGCAAAGGCAGATAATGAAGCCATTGAAAGGCGTAATCAGGCTGGTCAAGCAGCTATTGATGCTGAAAACCGTACAGGTCAAGCCGCAGTAGATCAAGCTAATCAGGAGAAACAACAATTAGTTTCAAATCGTGCAGCCGAGATTGAAGCTATTACAAAACGTAATAAAGAAAAAGAAGCCACAGCCAGAAAAGAGAATGAAGCGATTAATGCCTATAATACCAAAGAATTGGAACGCTATCAACGTGACTTAGCCGAGATTTCAAAAGGTGCAGAAGGTTATATTTCTGAAGCCCTTGCTCAAGCCCTCAATCTCAATAACGGTGAGCCACAAGCACAACATGGAGCCAATACCCGAAATCCTAATCAGATCATTTCAACTGGTGATGCTATGCTGGGTGGCTACTCAAGAATTTTGGATTCAACAGGATTCTTTATCTATGACAGCTTCAAAACAGGTGAGACTCTTAGTTTTAGCTATCAAAATCTTCAAAATGCACGATTTGATGGTAAAAAGATTAGTCGAGTGACTTACGAAATTACCAACCTTGTATCACCAGCTGGAACCAATGCCGTGAAATTGGTTGTACCAAACGATCCCACAGAGGGCTTTATTGCCTATCGAAATGACGGAAACGGTGACTGGCGAACAGACAAGATGGAGTTTCGTGTAGTTGCTAAGTATTTCTTGGAAGACGGTTCACAAGTTACCTTCTCCAAAGAAAAGCCAGGAGTCTTCACACATTCTTCCCTCAATCATAATGACATTGGTCTAGAATATGTCAAAGATACTTCTGGGAAATTTGTGCCGATTAATGGTTCTACCGTTCAAGTGACTAATGAAGGTCTAGCACGTTCTTTGGGTTCCAACCGTGCAAGTGATTTGAATTTACCTGAGGAATGGGATACCACATCAAGTCGTTATGCTTATAAAGGAGCAATTGTCTCAACAGTTACATCAGGAAATACCTACACAGTCACCTTTGGCCAAGGTGATATGCCACAGAATGTTGGTTTGTCTTACTGGTTTGCCTTAAATACCCTACCAGTGGCACGTACTGTAACACCATATAGTCCCAAACCTCATGTAACGGTGGAACTTGAACCCATTCCAGAACCTATTACGGTAACACCAGATGTCTATATTCCAAAAACTTTTACACCAGAAAAGCCTGTGACCTTCACGCCAAAGCCTTTGAAAGAAGTGGTGCAGCCTAGTCTGACCTTGACCAAAGTAACCTTACCTGTTAAACCTACTCCAAAAGAACTTCCAACGCCACCACAAGCACCAACTGTCCATTATCATGCGTACCGTTTGACGACAACTCCAGAGATTATGAAAGAAGTGGTCAATAGTGACCAAGCTAATCTTCATGAGAAAACTGTCGCAAAAGATTCAACGGTGATTTATCCCTTAACAGTTGATGCCTTATCGCCCAATCGTGCCCAAACGACTAGTCTCATTTTTGAGGACTACTTGCCTGCTGGTTACCTATTTGATAAGGAAACAACACAAAAAGAGAATGGAAACTATGTCCTTAGCTTTGATGAGACTAAGAATTTTGTGACCTTGACCGCAAAGGAAAACTTGTTGCAGGAGGTAAATAAAGATTTAACCAAGGTTTATCAACTGACTGCTCCAAAACTCTATGGTTCTGTTCAAAATGATGGGGCAACCTATTCCAATAGTTACAAACTCCTTTTGAACAAGAGTACAACCAATGCTTACACAGTCACTTCAAATGTTGTAACGGTTCGTACACCAGGTGATGGGGAGACAACCACACTCATTACACCAGATAAAAACAATGAAAATGCGGATGGTGTCCTCATTAATGACACGGTCGTAGCCCTAGGCACAACCAACCACTACCGATTGATTTGGGATTTGGACCAGTATAAGGGAGATCGTTCTGCTAAAGAGACAATTGCACGAGGCTTCTTCTTTGTGGACGATTACCCAGAGGAAGTGCTTGATGTGGTGGAAAATGGCACGGGTGTTACAACCCTTGATGGTCAGAAGGTATCAGGAATAACGGTTAAAAACTATGCTTCCCTAAATGAAGCACCTAAAGACCTTCAAGATAAATTAGCTCGTGCTAAGATTACACCGACAGGTGCCTTTCAAGTCTTTTTGCCGGATGACAACCAAGCCTTTTATGACCAGTATGTTCAAACTGGAATATCTTTAGCTTTACTGACCAAAATGACAGTTAAAGATAGTCTCTATGGTCAAACTAAGACCTATACAAACAAGGCTTATCAAGTTGATTTCGGCAATGGCTATGAAACCAAGGAAGTGACCAACACCCTTGTTTCTCCAGTACCCAAGAAACAAAACCTCAATAAAGAAAAAGTAGACATCAATGGGAAGCCCATGCTAGTGGGAACTCAAAATCACTATACTCTCTCATGGGACTTGGACCAATACCGAGGGATTAAAGCAGACAACACTCAGATTGCACAAGGTTTTTACTTTGTGGATGATTATCCAGAAGAAGCTTTATTGCCGGATGAAGTAGCTATTCAGTTTGTCACATCTGATGGCAAAACAGTTTCAGGAATCACGGTGAAGGCTTATTCTCAATTATCAGAAGCTCCTAAAATGCTACAAGCAGCCCTTTCGAAACAAAAAATTCAGCCTAAAGGAGCTTTTCAAGTTTTCATGCCTGAGGACCCACAAGCCTTTTTTGAATCTTATGTGACCAAGGGGGAGAATATTACCATTGTCACTCCGATGACGGTTTTGGAAACCATGCTTAATTCAGGGAAGTCTTATGAAAACGTGGCTTATCAGGTGGACTTTGGGCAAGCCTATGAAACCAACACGGTGACCAATTTTGTCCCTAAAGTAACTCCACATAAGTCTAATACCAACCAAGAAGGTATTTCAATTGATGGAAAGACTGTTCTTCCGAATACGGTCAATTATTACAAAATTGTCTTGGATTACAGTCAATACAAGGACATGGTCGTGACGGATGATGTTCTTGCCAAGGGATTTTACATGGTAGACGATTACCCAGAAGAAGCCCTTACCCTAATTCCTGACGGCATTCAAGTTTTGGATAAGGATGGCAATCGTGTATCTGGTATTTCTGTTAGCACATACGCTAGTTTGTCAGAAGCTCCGAAAGTTGTTCAAGATGCCATGGCTAAACGCCAGTTTACACCTAAAGGAGCCATTCAGGTCCTTAGTAGCGATGATCCCAAAACCTTTTATGAGACCTATGTGAGGACTGGTCAAACCTTAGTTGTCACGCTTCCGATGACAGTTAAAAATGAGTTGACCAAAACAGGTGGTCAGTATGAAAATACAGCCTATCAGATTGATTTTGGCTTGGCCTATGTCACGGAAACAGTGGTTAATAATGTTCCAAAATTAGACCCACAAAAAGATGTGGTGATCGACTTGTCTCATAAATATGAGAGCCTTGACGGGAAAGAAGTGGCCTTGCATCAAACCTTTAACTATCGCTTGGTTGGAGCATTGATTCCAAGCAATCGTGCGACTGATTTATTTGAATATGGTTTTGAAGATAACTATGATGAAAAGCATGATGAGTATAATGGTGTTTATCGCAGCTATCTGATGACGGATGTCATCCTCAAAGACGGTTCTGTCTTAAAAGAGGGGACAGAAGTCACGAAATATACCTTGCAACAGGTGGATACAGAAAATGGCCTAGTGTCAATTTCATTTGATAAATCCTTTTTAGAGACTATCTCTGATGGTTCAGCCTTTCAGGCAGATGTTTACCTGCAGATGAAACGGATTGCGACTGGTCAGGTGGAGAATACCTACCTTCATACAGTGAATGGCTATGTCATCAGCTCAAATACAGTTGTAACACATACACCTCAACCTGAAGAACCAAGTCCAAATCAACCCTCACCACCTCAACCACCAATTGAGACTATTGCACCGCCTGTTCCAGCAAGCGTTTTGCCAAATACAGGGGAACAGGAATCCCTTTTGGGCTTGATTGGAGCTGGTATTCTACTTGGTACGGCTTATGGACTGAAGAAAAAGGAGGAGAAGTAGATGAATCCAAAAACTATTTATGAAAAGGATTCAGACCAAGATGGTTTGACAGATGCTCAGGAACTAGCTTTGGGAACCAATCCGCAGTCTGTTGACACAGATGGTGATGGTCAAGCTGATTTAGAAGAGCTACAATCTGGACATTCACCACTAGTCCCACAAAAGGAGTTGTGTGATGGCTTGGAACTTTGACACCATGAAAGAGGCTTTGTCTGAAATGGAGAAGGTCGATTACCAAGAGTTTATCAAAGCTTTTCTCTCTTTGGAATTAAGTATTTCTAATAGAACAATCCTCAATCAGGTTTATCAAGATTATATGGATGAGGATGACCTATCCTTGATAAGTGATGAGCTACGAGTTAAAGTTGATAGTTATCAGGATGAAGTACAGGCAGATATGACTGACATTCTGGAAAAGCTGTACCGAACAGGTGAAGGCTCTAATTTTATTATGGATTTAATGTCCTCAAATAGTCTCTCAGAAACCTTGGAACAGTATGAGGTTTTGGATAGTGACGATTATTCACCACTTAGCCTTGAAACCTTACAGGCCATGATCCAACAGGACTTGGCTATTTCCAGTCAGGATTATTTTGGAGATTTGGTTCACCTTGCCTTGCAAAAAGATTTACTAGACCAGAAAAGTCATTTCTTACAACACTATGTGGCAATTGTAATGGAAGGTATTCCACAAGAAAGAGACCAACGAACCTTGGTCCTAGATTAACTCAAAGGGCTGAGAAACACTCTCAGCCCTTTTAAAATGGGAGGGAAAATGAATCAAGAAGTCTTACTACAAATGATGAGAGCCACTATTCCTCGTGATAGAGCCTTGCTTGAGGCGTTTTTATATTACCAAGCAGAGCATTTTGATGAGGAGTGGGATAGTCTTATTCGTCAGTTTATGACCAATAGGCAGGGAATCAAAAGATCTGTTCAGGTACTTCACTTTGAGACAGATGTTTCAGCTTTTGTCCAGGCTAGTCCCTATGATACTGCTCATGATCTATTGACCTATACACAAGTTTTCGGCCAAACTGGTCTCCAAAAACTCGACAAACTATCGCCGTCTGAAAAAGACTTGGTGATTGAAGTGGCCTTGTTCAATCTTGCCACTCGTTTTCAATTATTAGACTCAAATGGACACTACCAAACTATTTCACCAGATTCTCTATTACAAAAGAGTAGGGGAGCTAATTTGGTCAATGTGTATCGTGTGGCTAATAATTTAGCGGATCGGATTAGCCGAGATATTGAACAGTTTCTCTTAACTTACGAGCCTGAGCTGGAGACAAGAGCTGATGAAACAGTTCTAGAAAATGAAGAAACTGGTGATGAGCACAAAGCTAGTGTTCATCAAGCAATATCATTTAGAGAAGAGGGATCGCTAATTATTGCTAGTTTGGATGTAGATTTGTCTCAACTAGATGTTCAAATAGGAAAAACCAGTCATCTGCCAGCTTATGAAGAGTTATCCTTACGACGTAAATTTGAGATTCTAACATATTTTGACCAAATTCGAAATGAACGTTCCAAAGTCCCAAGTTTTAGACGAGGTGATTTTGATACTGATATGGAAATGATACCAGTCTTTGAGGGAGAAGAGTTACTAACCTATCTAGAGGCTAATGGTAGTCCCTATGAGCTGAAACGAACGCTGACCACAGTCGAAGAAAAGGAATTAGAAAAAATTGGACAAGCCATTAGGATAGAAAATCAAGAAAAATTGACTCAGGTAGGGATTGATTTATCTCAGTTTGAATCAGACCAAGTCGGTATTTTATTGGATGCGGCAGGTCGTTTTCGTTTGAAAAATGCGGACCTTGCTTTATTAGGTGGTTATCCCAAAGCCTCGGTAACCCAACTAGCCCTTACGACAGAACTACTCCAAATGGGATTGAGTCATGAAAAGGTTGAATTTTTCTTTGGTAGCCATCTTTCCCTTGAAGAGTTGCGACAAGTTGCCTACGCCTTTTTACACCAAGAACTCAGTAGAGAAGATGCGGAACATTTTGAAAAAGATAAACGCAATCAGCCAGATTTAACCCTCAGAGATTGGATGAGCAAGCTAGAGAAAGCTGAGAGAAAAGAAGTAGTTGATGAAGAATTTGCGGAAAATCCACTAGTCCAGAGAGTATTGGACACTTTTCCTCTGGGGTCATTGGTTTCCTATAAGGGACAGGCCTTTGAGGTCGTGTCGGTCAGCGATGCTCGATTGAACGGTTTGATTCGGATTGAGTTAGTCAATGACTTTTCGGATATCATTGAACAAAATCCAGTTCTTTATTTGAGGACCTGGGAAGAAGTCAGTCAGGCACTTCATCAGCCAAAGACAGAACCACAAACAGAGTTAGCAGAAGCGGGCCAAGAACTAAATCTTTTTTCATTTCTGGAAGAGGAGCGAGTTCAGAGTATTGGACTATTGGAACCAGATGGTTCAGAAAAAGGTCATAACGATACTGATCTTGAAGAAACAGATAATCAAATTCCTGAAGAGGAAGTCGTCGAAACAATTCCAGAGATTCCAGTAATGGACTTTTATTTTCCAGAAGATATGACGGACTTTTATCCAAAGACTGCTAGAGATAAGGTTGAGACAAACATTGCGGCCATTCGTTTGGTTAAAACACTTGAAACGGGACACCGCCAGGCAAGTAAAAATGAACAAGAACTCCTTGCCAAGTATGTAGGCTGGGGTGGACTAGCCAATGAATTTTTTGATGACTATAATCCAAAATTTTCTAAGGAACGAGAAGAACTGAAAAGCCTAGTCACAGATAAAGAGTATTCGGATATGAAACAGTCCTCTCTGACAGCCTATTATACAGACCCTGCCCTTATCCGTCAGATGTGGGATAAGTTGGAAAGAGATGGCTTTACAGGTGGCAAAATCCTAGATCCTTCCATGGGAACAGGGAATTTCTTTGCAGCAATGCCCAAACACTTAAGAGAAAAGAGTGAGTTATATGGTGTGGAATTAGATACAATTACAGGAGCTATTGCCAAACACCTTCATCCCAATAGTCACATTGAAATTAAGGGCTTTGAGACGGTGGCTTTTAACGATAATAGTTTTGATTTGGTGATTTCAAATGTGCCCTTTGCCAATATACGAATTGCGGATAACAGGTACGATAGGCCTTACATGATTCATGATTACTTTGTCAAAAAGTCACTTGATTTGGTCCATGATGGTGGACAAGTAGCGATTATCTCTTCAACAGGAACCATGGATAAGCGAACAGAAAACATTTTACAAGATATTCGTGAGACAACTGAATTTCTTGGTGGGGTTCGACTGCCTGATTCTGCCTTTAAGGCCATTGCAGGAACGAGTGTCACAACGGATATGTTATTCTTCCAGAAACACCTGAACAAGGGATATGTGGCAGACGACTTAGCCTTTTCAGGTTCCATTCGCTATGACAAGGATAGTCGCATTTGGCTCAATCCTTACTTTGATGGAGAATACAATAGCCAAGTGCTAGGAACCTACGAGGTCAGAAATTTTAACGGCGGAACACTGTCTGTTAAGGGGACTAGTGATGACTTGATTGTAAGTGTCCAAACTGCTCTAAATCACGTTAAGGCCCCAAGAGAAATTGATAGAAATGAGGTCATCATTAACCCAGATGTGTTGACCAAACAAGTCATTGATACCTCCATTCCAGCTGAAATGAGGGAGAATCTAGGTCAGTACAGTTTTGGTTATCAGGGGTCTACAGTTTACTATCGAGATAACAAAGGCATTCGAGTCGGAACCAAGACGGAAGAAATCAGTTACTATGTCGATGAAGAGGGCAACTTCAAAGCATGGGACACCAAGCATTCTCAAAAGCAGATTGATCGCTTTAATGCCTTAGAAGTGACTGATAGCACTGCTCTGGATGTCTATGTGACCGATGATGCAGCCAAACGTGGTCAGTTTAAGGGATATTATAAAAAGACAGTTTTCTATGAAGCTCCTTTGTCTGATAAAGAAGTGGCACGAATCAAAGGAATGGTCGATATTCGCAATGCTTACCAAGAGGTCATTGCCATTCAACGCCATTATGACTATGATAAGAAGACCTTTAACCACTTGTTAGGTAAACTCAATCGTACCTATGATAGCTTTGTCAAACGCTATGGGTATTTGAATAGTGCTGTGAACCGCAATCTTTTTGATAGTGATGATAAGTATTCGCTTCTTGCTAGTTTGGAAGATGAAAGTCTGGATCCAAGTGGAAAGTCTGTTATCTATACTAAATCTCTTGCCTTTGAGAAGGCTCTAGTGCGTCCTGAAAAAGAGGTTAAAAAGGTACATACTGCCCTTGATGCCTTAAATTCGAGCTTGGCTGACGGACGAGGTGTTGATTTCGCTTATATGATGTCTATCTATCAGGTTGATTCGCAGATGACCTTGATTGAGGAGTTAGGCGACCTCATTATGCCTGATCCTGAGAAGTATTTGAATGGAGAATTGACCTATGTTTCTCGCCAAGACTTTCTGTCAGGGGATGTCGTTACCAAGTCAGAAGTGGTGGACCTATTCGTCAAACAAGACAATCAGGACTTTAACTGGTCACATTATGCAGGACTTCTAGAAGCTATTAAACCAGCACGTATTACTTTGGCAGACATTGATTATCGAATCGGTTCACGCTGGATTCCTTTGTCTGTTTACGGAAAATTTGCCCAAGAAACCTTTATGGGGAAAGCCTATGAACTGTCAGACCAAGAAGTAGCAACAGTCCTTGAAGTCAGTCCCATTGACGGGGTTATCACTTACCAATCTAAGTTTGCCTACACCAATTCCAACGCAACGGATAGGAGTTTAGGTGTCCCTGCTTCACGCTATGATAGTGGTCGAAAAATCTTCGAAAATCTCCTGAATTCCAATCAACCAACGATCACAAAACAAGTTGTCGAAGGGGATAAGAAAAAGAATGTGACAGATGTGGAGAAAACAACGGTCCTACGTGCCAAGGAAACACACCTACAAGAACTCTTTCAAGGTTTTGTAGCAAAGTATCCAGAAGTCCAACAAATGATTGAAGACACCTATAATAGGCTCTACAATCGTACAGTATCAAAGTCCTATGATGGTAGTCATTTAACCATTGATGGACTTGCCCAGAATATCTCCTTACGTCCTCACCAAAAGAATGCCATTCAACGAATTGTGGAGGAAAAACGTGCCCTACTAGCCCATGAGGTAGGGTCTGGAAAAACCTTGACCATGCTTGGGGCAGGATTCAAACTGAAAGAACTCGGAATGGTACATAAACCACTTTATGTGGTGCCGTCTAGTCTGACTGCTCAGTTTGGTCAAGAAATCATGAAATTCTTCCCAACCAAAAAAGTCTATGTGACCACTAAGAAAGACTTTGCCAAAGCCAAACGTAAGCAGTTTGTGTCTCGGATTATTACAGGGGATTATGATGCGATTGTCATTGGGGATTCCCAGTTTGAGAAAATACCGATGAGTCGTGAAAAACAGGTCACCTATATCAATGACAAACTTGAGCAACTCAGAGAAATCAAGCTAGGAAGTGATTCTGATTATACGGTGAAAGAAGCGGAGCGTTCGATTAAGGGATTGGAGCACCAGTTGGAAGAACTCCAAAAACTAGAGCGAGATACCTTTATCGAATTTGAAAACCTTGGCATTGATTTTCTCTTTGTGGATGAGGCTCATCACTTCAAGAATATCCGTCCAATCACTGGACTTGGGAATGTAGCCGGCATTACCAACACGACTTCAAAAAAGAACGTAGACATGGAGATGAAGGTGAGACAGGTTCAGGCAGAGCATGGAGATAGAAATGTCGTTTTTGCGACAGGAACACCAGTTTCTAACTCTATTAGTGAACTTTTCACCATGATGAATTACATTCAACCTGATGTTTTAGAGCGATACCAGGTATCCAATTTTGATTCATGGGTTGGGGCTTTTGGGAATATTGAAAACTCTATGGAACTAGCCCCGACAGGAGATAAGTACCAACCCAAGAAACGGTTCAAGAAATTTGTCAACCTTCCTGAACTCATGCGAATCTACAAGGAAACTGCCGATATTCAGACCTCAGATATGCTCGACTTACCTGTACCTGAAGCTAAGATTATTGCGGTGGAAAGCGAGTTAACGCAAGCTCAGAAATTCTATTTAGAAGAGCTGGTAGAGCGTTCGGACGCTATCAAGTCAGGTAGTGTTGATCCAAGTAGAGATAACATGCTTAAAATCGTGCGCTGTTAAGCGTAAAAATGTATCTCCCTCACAGAGGGATATTATTGAAAGTAAATAATAGGAGCAACTAACTAACCTAGCGGGGAAACCCAAAGGGGACAATAGCATGTTAGTAAAGCGGATAAGGAGCGAGTTACAACGCTTTGATGTGCCGCAAGTTCCGTAACCTATGGTTAAGGCTAAACTGCTTGAACCTCAATTCTGACTAGGTGCAAAGCATCGCCCATCGGAAAGTAACTGAGACCGATGTTACTGTATATTCGTTGTTGTGATTTTGGACGAATAACTTTCTACAGTAAAAGAGCATACGATAAGTATGAATAAAGGAATGAGTGAGGAACCTAAGGGTTACTAGAACGTACATTTTTAACGAATAGCAGGATTGCCTAAGAGGGGAGACCCTTATGGTAACGGAGTCACCGTAGTAGTCCGAGCAAGGGAAATCCTTGTACATGGCGAAGGGTGACAGGTAATTTCGATTAGTTAGAAAGGATTAGGTGCGTGGGATGCGTACAGCCAAAACTATTTTAACGGTCATTCATGAACGTGGAAAACAAGATAAACCACTCGAAAGGGTTTATAAGTTACTATTTAATCGTGAACTCTATCTGATAGCCTATGCAAAGTTATACCCGAATAATGGAGCAATGACAAAGGGTGTTTCAGAGGAAACGATTGATGGAATGTCTATTCAAAAAATAGATATGATTATTGAACAATTAAGACGAGAAACCTATTATTGGAGACCAGCTAGGAGAGAGTACATTCCTAAAAAGAATGGAAAACACCGTCCTTTGGGAATACCAGTATGGAGTGATAAACTTCTTCAGGAAGTGATTCGCATGATATTAGAAGCCTATTATGAGCCACAATTTAGTGAACATTCTCATGGTTTTAGACCAAAAAGAGGGTGTCATACAGCTTTACAAGAAATTCAGACCTGGAAAGGGACACGTTGGTTCATAGAAGGAGATATCTCTAGTTATTTTGACACGATTGACCACGATGTATTAATCACTATGTTGTCTAGACAAATTCAGGATGGTCGGTTTATTAGGCTTATCAAAAATATGCTTGAGGCAGGATATCTTGATGATTGGAAGTTTCACAAGACTATTAGTGGAACACCGCAAGGTGGAGTTATTAGTCCTTTATTAGCTAATATCTATTTACATCAATTTGATAAGTGGGTCGGTGAAGAACTGATACCTCAATATACAAGAGGTAACAAGCAGAAAGCAAACTCAGCCTATAATCGTTTGAGTAGAAGAATTAAATGCTATCAGGATAAAGGAGATTATAAAAAAGCTCATCAGTTAATTGTTGAGAGAAGAAATCTCCCTTCAGTTGATACTTATGATACCAGCTATCGGAGATTAAGATATGTTCGGTATGCGGATGACTTTATTCTAGGCTTTACAGGTTCAAAAGCTGAGGCAAAGGCTATAAAGAAGCAAATTGGAGACTTTTTAAATACTAAGTTATCTTTGGAGCTTTCTCAAGAAAAGACTTTGATTACCCATGCGACTGGAGAATCAGCTAAATTTCTGGGATATAAGATAAAAGCACAACGTGTCAATGATTATATTGATAACAAAGGGAGACGGAGTGCCAATGGTGTTATCGCATTATTTGTACCTGCATCAGTTATTGAAAGCAAATGCCGCCAATACATGAAAAATGGTAAAGCTATTCATCGTAATAACTTATTGCATGATGATGACTTTAGTATCGTTCAAACTTACCAACAAGAATATAGAGGGTTGGTTCAATATTATATATTGGCACAAAATTTGTCATGGTTCTCAAAAGTCTATTGGTATATGGAAACATCACTCCTTAAAACATTAGCATTTAAACATAAGTCATCCATTAATAAAATGTTAGCTAAATATAAGACTACCACAACTAGCACGAATGGCCGAACTGTGCCGTGTTTACAGGTAGTTGTGCCTCGAGAAGATAAACCTCCTCTAGTTGCAACATGGGGTGGCATTTCACTTTCTTATAAAAAGAAAGCTGTAATAGAAGATGCTCCGTATCAAGTTTATGGTGGTCGAACAGAGCTTATCAAGCGATTACTCGCAAATAAGTGTGAGCTATGTGGAAGTGAGGAGAACATAGAGGTACATCATATCAGAAAATTAGCAGACTTGAACAAACACAATGGGAAATTAGTTCCAAAGTGGAAAGAAATCATGTCAGCAAGATGTCGAAAAACGCTAGTGACTTGTCGGGATTGTCACCATGCAATACATAATGGTTCAATAAATACACGTTTATGAAATGAAATTACTGGAGAGCCGGATGATGCGAAAGTATCATGTCCGGTTCGGTGGGGGGATAATGGAAAAGGGGTCGCAATGACTACCTCGCTAGTATCCTACCCTACACAGGAGAAGCCAGAAAACTAGCCATTGATATGCGGTTGATTGACCCTGCTTACTCCTTATCGGATAATCAGAAAATCCTTCAAGTAGTGGATAATGTCGAACGAATCTACCGTGATGGAGCTGAAGACAAAGCCACTCAGATGATTTTTTCAGATATTGGAACTCCTAAAAGTAAGGAAGAAGGGTTTGATGTCTACAATGAACTGAAAGCTTTGCTGGTTGATCGAGGGATTCCAAAAGAAGAAATTGCCTTTGTGCATGATGCCAATACTGATGAGAAGAAAAATTCTCTGTCACGAAAGGTCAATAGTGGTGAAGTGCGGATTCTCATGGCTTCTACGGAAAAAGGTGGAACGGGTCTAAACGTGCAATCACGCATGAAAGCTGTCCACCATTTAGATGTTCCTTGGCGTCCCTCTGATGTAGGACGGATTTTGCGGACATTCAAAATAAAAAAGAATGTGGAGGTAACAGACAATGGCAAAGACAATTTTTGAGGAAATGGGCGGCAAATACGAAAGGCAAGGCGATTATTTAATACCGTGCTTAACTGTACCCGCCGAAGAAGAACAGCCGATAGGCATCTGGGGACAGCGGCATTTGGATTATCTGAAGCATCACTGCAAAGTTACATACACCAATCTTCTTACAAGCGGCAGACTTAACGCTTACCTTGCCGACATTGACAGACAGGCACAGGAACGCTTTGAAAGGCTCATAGAGGGTATGAAACAGGCACAGGGCATAACGGAACAGCTAAAGGCAGAAAACGCCTTAGAATGGACAGGATGCCTCAATAACATAAGGGCTTGTGCGAGGGAGATTGTGGAAAAGGAAATTATTTTTGCATAAACAGATGATTAGTGGCAGGGGGAAATCCTGCCGCTTTTTCTGCTTTAGTTTGTCAGCTTGACAAATAAAGGGTTAAGGAATATAATTAGATTCAGTATTATACAAGGAGTTAATAAATATGCGGCAAGATATTCTTAAATAAACTGTCAATTTGATAGTGGGAACAAAAAGTAGCAGTCCCGTTTCACTTTTAATATGGGGCTTAGTTTTTTGTACCCAGTTTAAGAATACTTTTATCATGTAATTTTATATGCCCGAAAACATATAAGTGTTTTGGGGCTATTGGAGTTATTTACCCAGTGATAGGAGTATTTATCACTGGGTATTTTTATGCCCTTTTTTGGGTGTTGATAGGAGGAAAATCACATGAAAATAATTAACTTAGGCATTCTGGCTCACGTTGACGCAGGAAAGACAACATTAACGGAGAGTTTATTGTATACCAGTGGTGCAATTGCAGAACCAGGGAGCGTAGATAAAGGCACAACAAGGACAGATACAATGAATTTGGAGCGTCAAAGGGGAATCACTATCCAGACAGCAGTGACATCTTTTCAGTGGGAGGATGTAAAAGTCAACATTATAGATACGCCAGGCCATATGGATTTTTTGGCGGAAGTATACCGTTCTTTATCCGTATTAGACGGAGCAGTATTATTAGTTTCTGCAAAGGATGGCATACAGGCACAGACCCGTATACTGTTTCATGCACTACAGACAATGAAGATTCCGACAATTTTTTTCATCAATAAAATTGACCAAGAGGGGATTGATTTGCCAATGGTATATCAAGAAATGAAAGCAAAGCTTTCTTCGGAAATTATAGTGAAGCAAAAGGTTGGGCAGCATCCCCATATAAATGTAACGGACAATGACGATATGGAACAGTGGGATGCGGTAATTATGGGAAACGATGAACTATTAGAGAAATATATGTCAGGGAAACCGTTTAAAATGTCAGAACTGGAACAGGAAGAAAACAGGAGATTCCAAAACGGAACGTTATTTCCCGTTTATCACGGAAGTGCTAAAAACAATCTGGGGATTCGGCAGCTTATAGAAGTGATTGCCAGTAAGTTTTATTCATCAACGCCTGAAGGTCAATCTGAACTATGCGGGCAGGTTTTTAAGATTGAATATTCAGAGAAAAGGCGGCGTTTTGTTTATGTGCGTATATATAGCGGAACATTGCATTTGAGGGATGTTATTAAAATATCTGAAAAAGAGAAAATAAAAATCACAGAGATGTGTGTTCCGACAAACGGTGAATTATATTCATCCGATACAGCCTGCTCTGGTGATATTGTAATTTTACCAAATGATGTTTTGCAGCTAAACAGTATTTTGGGGAACGAAATGCTGTTGCCGCAGAGAAAATTTATTGAAAATCCTCTCCCTATGCTCCAAACAACGATTGCAGTAAAGAAATCTGAACAGCGGGAAATATTGCTTGGGGCACTTACAGAAATTTCAGATGGCGACCCTCTTTTAAAATATTATGTGGATACTACAACGCATGAGATTATACTTTCTTTTTTGGGGAATGTGCAGATGGAAGTCATTTGTGCCATCCTTGAGGAAAAATACCATGTGGAGGCAGAAATAAAAGAGCCTACTGTTATATATATGGAAAGACCGCTTAGAAAAGCAGAATATACCATCCACATAGAAGTCCCGCCAAATCCTTTCTGGGCTTCTGTCGGGTTGTCCATAGAGCCGCTCCCTATTGGAAGCGGAGTGCAGTATGAAAGCAGAGTTTCACTTGGATATTTAAACCAATCGTTCCAAAATGCGGTTATGGAGGGGGTTCTTTATGGCTGCGAGCAGGGGCTGTATGGATGGAAAGTGACAGACTGTAAAATCTGTTTTGAATATGGATTGTATTATAGTCCTGTAAGTACCCCCGCAGACTTTCGGCTGCTTTCCCCTATCGTATTGGAGCAGGCTTTAAAAAAAGCAGGGACAGAACTATTAGAGCCATATCTCCACTTTGAAATTTATGCACCGCAGGAATATCTCTCACGGGCGTATCATGATGCCCCAAGGTATTGTGCAGATATTGTAAGTACTCAGGTAAAGAATGACGAGGTCATTCTGAAAGGAGAAATCCCTGCCAGATGTATTCAAGAATACAGGAACGATTTAACTTATTTCACAAATGGGCAGGGAGTCTGCTTGACAGAGTTAAAAGGATACCAGCCAGCTATTGGTAAATTTATTTGCCAACCCCGCCGCCCGAATAGCCGTATAGATAAGGTTCGGCATATGTTCCACAAGTTAGCTTAACAGCTTGCAAAAGTCATATAAAATGAGATTTGAAAGGATTAGAGACTAATTATGATGAAATGCGAATGGATATTGTGTCCTGTTTGTGGGAGCAAAACCCGTAATAAAATTAGGAAGGACACTGTTTTGGAGAATTATCCCCTTTATTGTCCAAAATGCAGACAAGAAAGCTTGATTAAAGTTGACAACTTGAAGATAACTGTCATCAAAGAGCCAGACGCTTAAGACGCAGAGCCGATGAAATTGTGGAACAATTCACGAATCATCGGCTCTTTTTGTTTCGTATTTGAAAGAACAAACTCACCAAATAAAAAAAACGATATTCGGGTGGGTTATTTTGTTATACCCTAAATTACCCTCTGAATTTGTTTTTAAATTTGGAGGGATTTTTTTATGTTCTTTTTTCGGGCGGTTATTCATCTGCTCATACGAAGTAAAATTTATCAATACATAGCATATCAGAGAATGGCAGGAAACCAGTTAAAAAAATTTCTGCCAGTGCAGCGGTACTTCTCACCTTGAAAGTGGAAGTACAATCTCCATACAACAGAATTTGTATTTCCCATAACCGTGAAGGTCACAGAGCCTTTGCGGTTTTTCTTTTGTCGTTTTTTGTTGGAAAGTGCCGCAGGGCTGTTTCTGGTGTGCGTTGCCGCTCCCCGCCTCTCCATCTGGATTTTTACATTTCAAAAATTCAGATTGGAGGTATTAGCGGTGAAATACGCACCAAGAAAAGTATATATCAAAGAAAGCGGCGGCTATGTGGAACTGTCCTATACGGATTTCTGCCGCCGCAGGCAAGCCGACAAGGGATATATGGACAAGCTGTTTATCCCCGTCCAAGGTTGTCTGCTTGAAGTCGTAAGGGAGCAATATGCGGACTTCTACCGTGACAGGGAGCGGTGGCGTTACCTGCAAAAATTAGATGCGAGGAACAGCCTGCTATCTCTGGACGGATTTACGGACAGCGAGGGGAATCCTCTGGACTTTATCGCTGATGAAGTGGCGGACATTGCGGAAACCGTTGTCAATGCTGTTATGGTGGACAGGCTGAAAGCCGCCCTGCCTTTGTTGTCGGATAGTGAGCAGGAGTTGATACAGGCAATCTTTTTTGACGGACTTTCCGAGCGTGAAGTCGGGGCGAGGTTAGGCATAACCCAGAGCGTTGTGAACAAACGCAAAGCCAGAATCCTAAGAAAACTAAGAAAGATAATAGAAAATTAAAATTTAAGGCGTTCAGCCCCCTTGTTTTTTCCTTTGGGAAAATGAGGGGGCTTTTCTCTGCCCTCTCAATCAATTCTGATTGGAGGAAGAAAGAATGGCATACAACCACGGACGGGAGGACAGGAAATGGCGTATCTGGAAAGAAGCGGAGGAAAAGCTGCTGCGTGAGTGCGGCGTTGATGAAGTGACCATTGAGCAGATACGCATAGCGGACAGGGCAGACTTCAATTCCAACAGGCGGTTTTACCGATGGACGAATGACGTTGCGGAATACCTTGAGGACATGGCAGACAGGGAGCGGCAAGCGGAGGTGAATACAGTTGCGGAGTTACTGGACGAGATTGAGAGCGAAAATCTCTATCAAGTATTAGTCACGGTGGACGGGCGTACCTTGAAAATCGTCCTGCTGAAAATGCAGGGGTATTCCACAAAGGAGATTGCCCCACTTGTGCATTTGACGACTGGTGCCATCTATGCGAGGTTAGACCATCTGCGGAAGAAGCTTCGGAAAATTTTGTAAGCGTCTAATACATCCCATTATTCTGCGGGCTACTGGGTGGGGAGTGGAATCTCCCCGCTTATTTTTGGCAGGAGGAAAACGGGATGGCATATAAAGCTAAGGCGTACACGCTTCGGGAGGAATCCACGGAAAGCGGTATAAGGTATTTTATCAGTTTTAAGGACGGGCAGGGGGAACACCACGAACTGGAAGTATCCGAGCAGTTATTCTTTGAATTTCGGCAGATGGAACGCAGGAACAGGAATCTTCTCCAATGGGACGAGCGGCACAGGGAGTTTTCGGAAGTATGGGACGAAACGCTGAACAGGCGGGCGTTAAAGCTGCCTAAGAGCATTGAGGAACAAATGATTGAAGCAGAACGGGCGGAACTGCTCTGTAAGGCGGTTGACAGACTGCCAGAGATACAAAGGCGACGTTTCCTGCTCTACTACGAGTATGAGTTCAATTTTTACCAAATCGCCGCTATGGAGCATTGCACCGCTTCTGCAATACAGAAATCCGTTGCTGTTGCAAAGAAGAAAGTAAAAGCGGAAATGAGGAAATATCTCCAACCATGACCGACACCGCCCGAAAAAGAAATCTGTTTTTTATTTGTGTGGGATTGGCGGTATTACATACTCTCACTTTTTTCGTGGGAGTAAATCTATTTTTAAGGAGGTCAACGCCTATGTGCAACAAAAACAAGATAACTGCCCGAAAGGAGGAAACCCATGCAGAAGTTACAGACAGTCAACGCCGAAACGCTCCTTTATGAGCCGCTTGAGAAGCCGTCCTTTGTGGTGGACAGCCTTATCCCCACAGGCTTGTCGCTGTTCTGCGGCTCACAGAAGATAGGCAAGAGCTGGCTCATGCTGAAGCTGTGCTTATGCGTGTCGCAGGGAATCCCCTTATGGGACATGACGACAATGGAGGGCGATGTGCTTTACCTCTGCCTTGAGGACACGTTCTGCCGCATACAGGACAGGCTGTTCCGTTTGACGGACGAAGCGAGCGGGCGGCTTCATTTTGCCGTGGCAAGCTGCAAGCTGTCAGACGGTCTTATCGTGCAGCTTGAGGATTATCTGAAAGACTATCCAGACAGCAGGCTCATTGTCATTGATACCTTGCAGAAAGTCCGTACAGCTTCAAAAGACAACGCCTATGCAAGCGACTATGGGGACATCTCCCTAATCAAAGATTTTGCCGACAGGCACTCTCTGGCGGTCATTGTCGTACACCACATCCGAAAGCAGAATGACAGCGATGTGTTCAACAAGGTGTCTGGGACGACAGGCTTAACGGGGAGTGCGGACGCTACCTTTGTTCTGGAAAAGGAGAAACGGGCATCTGACACCGCCAAGCTGTATGTAACGGGCAGGGACACGCCCTATCAGGAATACACGCTCCGTTTCCGTGATTGCAGTTGGGAACTTGTGGAGAGGAAAACGCAGGAGCAGCTTGCGAAAGAAACGATACCAGATGTCCTTTTTCGGTTGGTGGATTTTATGAGGGATAAGGAAGAATGGGCAGGCACGGCAACGGAGCTGTTAGCCGCTATGGGGGAAACGGAAACCATACCCACGGTGATTACGAAATGGCTGAATGAATATCACACCACATTTTTAAGCGAGAACCGTATCTGCTACCAGTACAGCCGCAGGAAAGACGGCAGGCAGATTGCCCTTGCAAGGAGGGCGGGTGACAGCGGTGACGGCGGTGACAGCGATATTGGGATACCCCCTGTTACTGTCATTGACGCTTAAAGCCATGTAAAGTTGGCGGCTCTGCCCTGCGGGTGACAGCGGTGACGGCAGTGACAGTGATTTTAGGATACCCTGCCGCTGTCATCCCTACGGGAGAACACCCCGCAAACGCAAAATGCAGGCGTGGGATTCACCCGCCCTTTTCGGGCGTGTAAAATCACCCCTGCGGTCAGAAAAATCTCTCCGATTTTTCCGACTGCGTTTACAGGGTGTAACACACTACACTTTGCCCTGCAAAGAGCCGTGTGCCAGACGTTCCCTCTGGACTCCCTTATGGCAGGTCTTACGCCCTGCTATCCTACGCCTTGCGGCTTCGGATAAAAGAACGGCGGCATGACGGTTACAGCTCTTGCGAGGGAGTATCCCAAAAACACCGTCACCATCGTCATGACCGTCATGCAGGGGATAAGGGTGACAGTTACGGCAATCGGCAGGGGGCATCCCAAAACTGCCGTCACCACCGTCACCGCTGTCACCCAAAGGGCAGTTACCCGCCGAAGAAAGGAAGATGATGGATTATGCCCTATGCAATCCTGCGTTTCCAGAAACGCAAAGCGGGCGGCGTTGCGGCTTGCGAACGCCACAACGAGCGGAAGAAAGAAGCCTACAAAAGCAACCCAGATATCGACATGGAACGCTCTAAAAATAACTATCATCTTGTCGCACCGCCAAAGTACACCTATAAGAAAGAGATTAACCGAAAGGTAGCCGAAGCAGGGTGCAGGACAAGGAAAGACAGCGTGATGATGGTGGAAACGCTCATCACGGCTTCACCAGAATTTATGAACCAGTTACCGCCCGAAGAACAGAAAGCGTATTTTACGATGGCTCTGGATTTCATTTCGGAGCGTGTCGGGGAGCAGAATATCCTCTCCGCAGTCGTCCACATGGACGAGAGAACGCCCCATATGCACCTCTGCTTTGTGCCGATTACACCAGACAATAAGCTGTCCGCCAAAACAATTTTAGGCAATCAAAAGAGCCTGTCGGAGTGGCAGACCGCCTACCATGAGCGGATGTCCTCACGTTGGAATCAGCTTGAGAGAGGTCAATCTTCGATGGAAACCAAGCGGAAACACGTCCCCACATGGCTCTATAAGTTGGGCGGCAGGCTTGATAAGCAGTATGGGGAAATCGTGTCTGCCCTGTCCGACATCAACGCCTTTAACGCAGGGAAAAAGCGTGACAAGGCTCTGGAACTGGTTGCCGCATGGCTGCCCGAAGTGGAGAAATTCTCTAAGGAAATCGGCAGACAGCAGGCGTATATCGACAGCTTAAAGGAGCAAATCGGGCAGGAAGCCGACTATGCAGGGCGTATGCGTGATGAAAAGTACGAGCAGGAATTAAAGGTGCAGAAAGCCAACCAGAGGATATTTGAATTGCAGAGAACCAACGAGCAGATGGGGCGGCTGCTCTCAAAGATACCGCCAGAAGTGTTGGAAGAATTACAGAGAACAGGCAGAAACAAATCAAGAGAAAGGTAAAAAGTGAATGAAGAAACAGGATTTTAAGGTGTTAAAGACCAAAGATTTATACCCGTTTCCCGACAATCCGTTTCATGTTGTGGAGGATGAAACGCTGTCAGAGTTAGCGGAAAGCATCAAGGAATTTGGCATTGTCACGCCGATAATCACACGCCCGAAAGAGGACGGGAACGGTTATGAAGTGATTGCGGGGTAGCGGCGTGTCCGTGCGTCCGAACTTGCAGGTATAAATACCGTGCCTGCATTTGTCCTGCCCTTAGACCGTGACCGAGCCATCATCACCCTTGTAGACAGTAATTTACAGCGTGAAAATATCCTGCCATCGGAGCGGGCGTTTGCCTACAGGATGAAATCCGAAGCCATGAAGCGGCAGGGTTTCCGCACAGACTTAACCTCGTCACAAGTTGTGACGAAGTTGCGGACGGACGACAAAGTGGCACAGGGCTTCGGCGTGGGCAGGATGACCGTCCAGCGTTTTATCCGCCTGACGGAACTGATACCGCCGATTTTGCAGATGGTGGACGAGGGGAAAATCGCCCTCACACCTGCGGTGGAACTGTCCTTTTTGAAGAAAGACGAGCAGGAAAATCTCTTTGCCACGATGGAGAGCGAAGAAGCAACGCCCTCACTCTCACAGGCACAGCGGATGAAAAGCATGAGCCAGAGCGGGCAGCTTGACATGGATATGATATTTTCCATTATGACGGAGGAAAAGGGAAACCAGAAAGAAACCTTGAAAATCAACACAAGCAAACTGAAAAAATACTTTCCGAAGGACACAACGCCGAAGCAGATGGAGGAAACCATCATCCGACTTCTGGAACGTGAGTTGCAGAGAAAACGGAGCAGGGACAGCCGCTAACCTTCTTTTTTCGGGAAGTAAATGCAGGAATTTGGAACAGAAGAAAGACAGAATTTTAAGGAGAATGAGGTAAGGAATGAAAGAAATCCAGTATGAGATTGTAAAGGAAATCGCCGTATTGTCTGCGAGTGACAGCGGCTACACAAAGGAAATCAATCTTATTTCATGGAACGGGAGAGAGCCGAAATATGACATCCGCAGCTTTTCCCCGAACCGTGAGAAGTGCGGAAAGGGTATCACGTTGAACGCTGATGAAGCAGCGGCACTCCTTGAAGCATTACAGAAAGAAGTAAACAGCGGGGATTGATGGTATCTGATTGACAGGGCGGGGCGTTTCCAGACGTTCTCCTGCCCTGTCTGGAAAGGAAGATTTAAGTATGGGCGAGGATAGGAAAACAACTGGAAGAAGAAAGCGTATTGTGCCAAAAGGGCAAGTACAAATGATTATCAGTCGAGAATATATCGGCACACAGACCGTTGCAGAAGCGTTTGTCCCGATTATCTCCGAGGATATTCGGAAGAAGATTGCCGAGGGCGACACCTTCGACAATGAGGGGCTGTCCGCTTAGAATGTACGCAATGGAACATGAAAACGTTAGGACAGATATGGAGGTTTTACAGTATGGCAGGAATAAGAACGGAGAACAAGATTTATGAAGTCGGCATTTACTGCCGCTTATCAAAGGACGATGGCACGGATAACGAGAGTGCGAGCATTGCGACACAAAAATCCATCCTCACGGATTATGTGAAAAGGCAGGGATGGCATTTAGCAAAAACGTATGTTGACGATGGCTACTCTGGAACAAATTTCCAAAGACCAAGTTTCCAGAATATGATTAAGGACATTGAAAACGGGCTGATAAACTGCGTGATTACAAAAGATTTATCCCGTCTGGGGAGGAACTATCTTGATTGTGGGTTATATCTGGAAGTCTTTTTCCCAGAGCATAACGTGAGGTATATAGCGGTCAATGACGGCGTGGACACCTTAAACAAATCCGCTATGGACATCACGCCTTTCCGCAACATCCTAAACGAAATGTATTCTGCCGATGTGTCAGTCAAGATAAAATCGGCGTACCGTGCGAGGTTTCAGCAGGGGAAATTCATGGGAACAACAGCCCCTTATGGCTATGTCAAAGACCCTGCCGACCACAACCATCTGCTGATAGATGACAAAGTTGCCCATGTGGTAAGGGAGATATTCGACCTTGCGTTAGCGGGCAACGGCATCGCCAAAATCCGCAAGCACATCAACAAACAGCATATCCTACGCCCTGCCGCTTATGCGGTGGAGCAAGGGGCAACAGGCTATGAGCGGTACTTTGAGGATAACGAGGAAAACCGTTATATTTGGAGCGAGAACAGCGTGAGGGGCATTTTAAGAAGCCCGATATATGCGGGCAACCTTGCAGGCTACAAGCGGATTGCAGCCAACATGAAAAGCAAGAAACGCCCCTCTAAGCTGCCCGAAGAATGGGAAGTGATACCAGACACCCATGAGGGGATAGTCACGCAGGAGGAATTTGACACCGTACAGCAGCTTATGACGAGCCGCAGGCGGGAGCAGAACGCAGGGGGATTTGAGAATATCTTTTCGGGCGTTATCAAGTGTGCGGACTGCGGCTATGCGATGCGGGCGGCGAGTGCCAACAGGAGGAAACGCCCCGACATCATCGACTGCGTACAATACACCTGCAATAATTATGGCAGATATGGCAATGTTATGTGTACCGCACACAGCATTGAAGCGAGGGACTTATTCAATGCCGTCCTTGCCGACATCAACCGCTTTGCGGATATGGCGGTCAATGATGAAAAGGCGGTCAGAGCCATAGAAAGGCGGCTCACGGAAACAGACCAGAGCAGGGCGAAATCATTAGAGAAAGAAAAGAAGAAGCTGAACAAACGCCTTGCGGAGCTTGACAGGCTGTTTTCCTCTCTCTATGAGGACAAGGTAATGGAGCGTATCACGGAGCGGAATTTTGAGATGATGTCGGGGAAATACCAGAAAGAGCAGCTTGAAATTGAAGCACGGCTGAAAGAGGTAACGGAAACGCTCAATGACAGCTATGAGAAATCGCAGGGCGTGAGGGACTTTCTATCCCTAATCCGCAACTATCAGGGGCTGAAAGAGTTGGACGCAACCATCATAAACGCACTCATAGACAAGATACTTGTTTCGGAACGTGAGAAACTTGCGGACGGGACAGTAAGGCAGGAAATCAAGATTTACTATAAATTCATCGGCTTTGTCGGTGAATTACATATCACACCCACAAAGCGGTGGACGGCGTTAAAGCCTAAAAATTGTACGGTGTGCGGTGTTGAATACGTCCCCAGCTCTGGAATATCAAAGTATTGTCCCGCTTGTGCTAAGAGGATACAGAGGGAGAAATCAAACGAGAGCAAACGCAGGAGTAGGGAGAGGAACCGAAGGGCATGTATTGAACTGTCCGCAAAAAATGACCGACTGATATTGTCCAGCGAAATGGACGACTGATTCGACAAGGGAATATGCACCAGGAGGTGGATATTTATCACTATATCACTAAAGGGAGCTTTGACAATTACCTCTGGCAGACACAGGAGAATAAGCTCAAATATATCACTCAGATTATGACCTCAAAAGACCCTGTGCGGTCGGCAGAAGACATTGATGAACAAACCATGACAGCTTCTGACTTTAAGGCTTTAGCCACTGGAAACCCCTATCTCAAACTCAAAATGGAATTGGAAAATGAACTGACAGTTTTAGAAAATCAAAAACGAGCTTTTAATCGCTCAAAAGATGAATACCGCCACACAGTTTCCTATTGCGAGAAGCACATCCCTACTATGGAAAAACGGTTGAGTCAATACGATAAAGATATTGCCCAATCTTTGGCAACAAAGGCGCAAGATTTTGTCATGCGATTTGACAATCAAGCAATGGATAATCGTGCTGAAGCTGGGGACTATCTGCGAAAACTCATTACCTATAACCGCTCAGAAACTAAGGAAGTTCGGACTCTGGCCAACTTTAGAGGATTTGATTTGAAAATGACTACACGAGGTGCTAGTGAGCCCTTACCAGAAACCATTTCTTTAATGATTGTAGGTGATAACCAGTATACTGTCGCACTTGATTTGAAATCAGACGTGGGAACCATTCAACGGATTAGCAATGCCATTGACCATATCATGGATGACCAAGAAAAGACGCAAGAGCTGGTAAAGGATTTAAAGGATAAGCTACGAGTAGCCAAAGTAGAAGTTGAAAAAGTCTTTCCAAAGGAAGAGGACTATCAGCTTGTAAAGGCTAAGTATGATGTTTTGGCTCCCTTGGTTGAAAAAGAAGCAGAGATTGAAGTGATAGATGCAGCTTTGGCCAAGTTTAGTGAAGATACAACACTCCAAAAGAAGCAACAAATAGCACTTGAGATATAAGAAAAAAGGCTGACAAATAATTTTGAACGCGGTAAAATGAAGTCAAGAAATCACAAAAGGAGAATAGATCATGACCCAAACACTAGAAGAAATGCGTTATCAACTTGAAGATTGGTTGGCACAAGGCTTTACGAGTCCAGAAGATAGAGCAACCTACCAAACCTTAAAGGAACAGTATGAAGACGAAACTCTTGATTATAGCTTTTCAAAGCGTGAAATCACTGGACAGCTGGAACTTATCATCACAACTCGTGAGTATGATTTTCCAAACTTAGATGAGGTGACGAAGGCAGAATACCTTGATTTGGTTGCCCAACTTGATGAACTTGACCAGGAACAGGCTGACTATTATCGCAAGCAATTAACCTAGAAAGAGGTGCAAGATGTTGGAGCAAATTCTACAAAGCCTTTTGATTATCGTAGCAATAGGACTGATGTTGTTTGTCCTTTATCGGATTGTGAAAGTTTCAGGTGCTTTGTTTCTTATCGGACTCATCAGTGGATTAGTCTTTATCGAAATCTATGGAGTTTACCTCTTCTTTACTGAGAGATACCTTTATACAGAAGATTTAGCAACTAATGGAGTTTGGAGTTTTACAGGATTTTTTATTGCTTTGAATCTATTTCTTGTTTTTAGCATTATTATGAAGTGGTGGAGAAATAGAACAGTTTAACACGGAGGATTACCAATGGGTAGTCCTTTTTCTTGTGATAAAATCTCCAAGCTAATCTTGATATGATGAGGCTATCACTAATAAAGGAGTAAGCCATGTTAAATAAAGTGAAGGCTCGATTTCTGATTGGAATCGGAGGTTTAATCGCAGTCAGTTTTATGGTCATGATTGGCTACACGATTGGCTCACAATCCGTTTCAAAACAAACAGAGAACCAAATACGAGCAGAAGCCAATAAACTTGTGTCAAAGAAAAAGCAGGAGGAAAGAGCGACAGTCCTATCAGATGAGCTTGTCAAAGAATTTCTCACTCAATATTTCACCAAGGTCCAGTTGGGTGAAAATAACGCTCGTATCAAGCCCTACATGACGGATTCGGCATTTTCAGAAGAGGAAGCAAATCAGAATAAAGCGATCAATCAAGTTTATAAAGATTATATGCTTGACTACCGATTCGAATCACGTCGAGGTAGTTGGTTTGCTGGTGAAAGCCTAGAAACGGTTGAACGAAAGTATTATTAAAAGCCTTGGAAACAAGGATTTTTGCTTTGGGGTGGGGAAGTATCAGAGTGACTACCTCAGTTGAGGTAGTTGAGATATTGGTGAATTTGAGAGGGATTTATTTCCGTAGACACAAAGGGGGGACATGGGTAAAGGAGTATGAGGGAATAGATATCCCCCCCTCTCTTTTTGCTAAATCGAGAAAAGTATAGATAAAAAATCGTCAAAAATATCGCTTATATCGCAACAGATAGCTGGACGTATCTTAGTTTCAACGGTAATATGTACATACCAAAATGGAAAAGAGAAAATAAGATGGTGAGTATACAGCCGAGATTGAACGCCTTTGAGGAACTTGCGGAGGTGTTCCGAAAAACCTACCTTGAGCTGGAAGTTGGAGAGACTGTTGAAATTGGAAGATTGTCTCCACTTAAGGTTGACTACCCAGT
>NZ_JBLOJV010000002.1:0-112566 GCF_047785705.1 Streptococcus pluranimalium | reverse complement strand
ACAATAGCACTGACTGTTGCACCTTCTTGGTAGTATGCCTCTATCATAACAAGTTCATTTGTGGTTCATCAGTATAGGTCATTTAGGTTAGTTCCTTTCAGACAAATGTGGTGTTTATCTGAGCCTAACATAAATGGCTTTTTTCTGTCTAGCTTAATTTTACAAATTGGGATCATTATAATAACCAAAAATCAACACTGATTATCAATGCTGATTTTTGAACATTTAGTCTTCTGTCATTTTTTCTTTGATTTCGTCGTAAGATAAGGCGTGCACTTCATCTTCTTGGTCTACAATATCAGGCATTTTACCTGTTTCATAGATTGATTTGATTTGGGCAGCATCCAATGTTTCATGTTTAAGAAGAGCTTCCGCAATTAACTGATGTGTCTCACGATTATCATTGATGATGTCTGCTGCTTTTTGTCGCGCTTCATTTAGAAGGTCGCGGACTTCATCATCGATGATTTGGGCTGTCTCTTGCGAATATGATTTTTCTGGTGGTATTTGACCTGCTAGAACAGTGTGATTTCCTTCGTACTGCACAGGCCCTAATTTCTCGCTCATTCCATATTCTGTTACCATCGCACGAGCCATTTGACTTGCCTGCTCAAAGTCATTAGAAGCACCAGTCGTCTGAACATTAAAGATTACTTCCTCTGCTACACGACCACCCATGAGACCTGCTAATTGCTCTTTCATATCATCTTTTGATAATAACATTTGATCTTCTTTTGGAAGAGCAATCATGTAACCACCTGCACGTCCACGAGGCACAATAGTTACTTTATGAACTACGCGAGCATTGGATAACACTAATCCAACAATGGTATGACCTGCTTCGTGATAAGCTACAATTTCACGATCTCGTTTAGAAACTGACTTGTCTTTCTTAGATGGCCCTGCAATCACACGATCTTCTGCCTCATCAATATCAGAGGCATCGATAACTTTTTTATCGCGACGTGCAGCAACTAGAGCAGCTTCATTAAGAACATTTTCCAAATCTGCTCCTACAAATCCTGGGGTTTGTTGAGCAACAACTTTTAAGTCAACATCATCTGCTAAAGGTTTGTTCTTAGCATGAACACGTAAAATGGCTTCACGACCCTTAACATCAGGCTGCCCTACAAGAACCTTACGGTCAAAACGTCCAGGACGTAGAAGAGCAGGATCTAAAACATCACTACGGTTGGTGGCTGCAATCACAATGATGCTTTCGTTTCCTTCAAAACCATCCATTTCAATAAGCAGTTGGTTAAGAGTCTGTTCACGCTCATCGTTTCCGCCACCCATACCAGCACCACGGCGACGTCCAACAGCATCAATTTCATCAATAAAAATGATGGCACGTTCTGCTTTTTTAGCATCCTCAAATAGAGATCTAACACGACTAGCACCAACTCCAACAAACATTTCAACAAAGTCAGACCCTGAAATGCTAAAGAATGGTACACCTGCTTCACCAGCTACTGCCTTAGCAAGTAGTGTTTTACCTGTTCCTGGAGGACCTTCTAAGAGGACACCAGCAGGGATACGAGCGCCGAGTGCTTTGTATTTTTTAGGATTTTTCAAAAAGTCGACAACTTCAACCAGTTCTTGCTTTTCTTCCTCAGCACCTGCAACATCTGAAAAACGTATTTTGACCTTGCCATCGCTTTGATTCTTAGCTCTATTTTTTCCGAAACTCATGGCACCACGAGCACCGCCGCCACCTTGATTCATCATCATACTGAAAAATACAATCATGATAACCAAGGGTAAGAAACTCATGATGACAGAAATCCAAGTGCCGCTAGAACTTTCTTGCTTGACTTTAATGGTAACACCAGCATCATCTGATGCTTTTTGGATAGTATCTAAAGCTGAATCACTGTATAAAATCATGCTTGTAAAATGGGTGACTTTTTGGCTAGATTTTCCTAAAAAGGCTAAATCAGTGGATGTTTCTGTCTGTTTAGGCTTTTTATATTCTCCAGTCACCTCTAAAATTCTACCACTTGGTTGGTAGGTTACGGTTTTAATATCGCCTTTTTTAAGCTGTTTTACTAAACTTGTATAACTGATTCGCTGACTCTGAGCGTTATTCCCGCTAAAATAATATTGAAATCCCGTTACTAAAAAAACGATAATCAATATATAAAGCAGAGAATTTTTCACAAAGCCGTTATTATTTTTATTATTCATTAAATGAAGTGACCCTCTAATCTTGTGACTTAATGTAGACTTCTTCTTTTAGAACACCTACATAGGGGAGATTGCGGTAATGCTCGTTATAGTCTAAGCCAAACCCAACGATAAACTCGTTTGGAACATCGTAACAGACATAATCAGCATCAATAGCAACAGCACGATTTTCTGGCTTGTCAAACAAGGTCGCAATTTTTACAGAATTTGCTTTACGGTATTTAAACATATCACGCAGATAAAGAAGCGTACGACCAGTATCAATAATATCTTCAATAAAGATAACATCGCGACCTTCTATATTCGTGTCAACGTCTTTCAAAATTTTGACCTCACCGCTAGATGTTGTACCACCATGATAGCTAGAAACCACCATGAAATCCACTTCTACATGCGTGTCAATGTGTTTGATGAGCTCCGCCATAAAAGGAACAGCTCCCTTTAAAACCCCGACAAGTAGAGGATTTTTACCTGCATAATCTCTGGTTAACTGTTGACCAAGCTCTTTTGACTTTGCCACAATCTCTTCTTCAGAATAAAGAACTTTTTTAATATCTTTTTCTAACATTATTGCTCACCATTCTAGATTTTTTGAATATACAATTTTCCCCTCATTATATCATGATAAGAAGGATTACTCAAATATGTTTTTCCCTGACACAATACAGCTAGGATTTCATTGTTTTGTTCAACAATAATCGTTTCTTCTCGCTCTTTGTGTGGCACCTTTTCATCTATAAAAAAGCGTCGCAATTTTTTGGAAAGCTTTTTGACAAAAATTCTATCACCTGGTTTGCGATGCCTTAATGTCAGGGGTGCTAAACCTGATAATGGGATAAAAGTCTCATAAGTCTCTTCAGTGTCTGCTTCTGATTTGTAGGAAAAAGCATACTCTCCAAAAGTAGCCAGTAAGCCATATTTTAGCACCATTTCTTTGGGCTGACTATCCGTCTTTGGACTGATTTTTTCAATCATAAAACGCTCTGCCGTTTTGTTAAAATGATAATTATTTTTTAACGGAAAGTCATAATTTTTAGCGTTATTAAGCTGACGTAATAACTGCTCAAATTGGGATTTTCCAATTTGCAAATCTAAAAAATTAGCTAAGTAATCCTCCAGTAAAAACCGTTGGACTAACGGGGATTGACTTTGAAAGACTTTGCAATCTTGACTATCAATGGTTTTGGTTAATTCTTGCAAAGCCTCTATCAGCATGGCCACATCTCTGCCGTGGTTGAGAAGGGCCTCATCAATATTGGGATTTTCTTTTCTCAAATCTGGTAAATAACGATTTCGGACACGATTCCTCAAATAATGATTGTCATGATTACTATCATCCTCAAAATGAAAAATAGAGGGAAGCTCACTTTTGGTAAAGGCTAAAAATGGACGAATCAACTCTCCTTGAGCAAATGCCTGCCGCTCCTTGATGCCAGATTGATAACGTAATTTACTGCCACGAAGGAGACGCATAAAGATCGTTTCAACCTGATCATCAGCATGGTGAGCAGTTACCAAGGCGGTATAGCCATGTACCTGCATCAGCTCTCTAAAAAAAGCATAACGGTAATCACGCGCCCTCTTTTCGCTAAACTGTCCCTCAAAATGTCCCAAATGAAAAGGAATACTTTGTTGTCTAGCCCATGCTTTAAGGTAATCTTCTTCTTTTTGAGACGATAATCGCTGATGATGATTGACATGAGCTATGCCAATGTCAATACCAAGAGTTTCACGTGAAACGTATAAAAAATGCAGTAGATTCATCGAATCTACTCCACCTGAAACCGCTATGAGTACTTTTTGATGTCTTGTGAAAAATTGCTTTTTGGTAACATGTTGTAAAAAATCATCTGCTTTCATCATTTTAAAATCTCATAAACATCCATTGCAATCGCTGTTATATCATCATAGCTTGCCTTATCTGTCATAATGGTCATAACAAAAGGAGATGGTGTATAAATAATAGCAGCATCATGCTTATAGTCGTAAGCGTCTCCAATTTTATGCGATACCTTGTCAGTAATTTGTTTCGAGATCCGCTGATCATCAAAATCCGTCTCCGATAAATAATCTAGAACAAAACCGTCTTGATGATAAAGAGCCTCCAACACCTTATTGATCATTTCTGGTGAAGCCTCTCGCTTTCTCATATCCCAAGTTGTTCCAGAGATTTTTTTGAGATGCTTTTGAAAAGCCGCACCAAATTGATTAGTAATGTAGTATGCCAGTATGTTACTGGCTACATTGTCCGACTCCTTGGCCACTTTTTTCATCAAGTCATCCACAGTATAATCTTTATCATCTGCTTCTTTAGGAAGGCTGCCACTACCACTGGGATCATAAGCCCCATAAAAATCATTCACTTTTGAAGTGTATTTAAATGTGGTGTCCATACTTATTTTTCCTTGATGAATGGCTTCTTGCGCGGCATACAAAACAGGAAGTTTTGCTAGACTGGCCATGTAAACAGGCTTATCAGATTGAATTCCCGCCACTTGATTCGTCTCTAGTTGCTTAACGCTAATACTATAATCAGCTTTTTGATATTTCTGATGAAGCATCTCCTGAACTTTTTCCATCCGTGTGTCTTGACTAGAAAGGAAATGCTCTTCAACCCAACCATAGTGTTCTAATTGGTAATAAGTACCACTATGAGTTGTCGCAACAGCAGTCACCTTAACTGGCGTAAAATCTTGAGGTTTTTGAGATAAGGTTTGGCTTCCTTTGACATAAGGACTATTGTAGATGGTGTCAATTTTTCGTGTCCAATATGTCTTTGAAAGCGGTCTTTGCTCTAAAATAATATCTTGATAATAAAGGCTCTCATCAGCTAGCATGTAGGTGTCATCAGCCAAATGAAAGACTGGTAGACCGAGTTGATTGAGACTTACAGCTGTGATCTGTAGAGGGTCTGTTGGGGATAAGATTTTGACAGGAAGGTTTAAATCAAGATCTTGATAGACTGAAATAGTGGTTTTTAAAACAGGGTTTTGAGGTAGTTGCAAGGTTAGTGATGAGCCTGCTGTATGTGATAACTCATAGCGTTGGGCATCAGTCAGTGCCACATCAACCTCAGTGCTGTCCACATGGAAAGACTTCAAGAAAAAAGGAAGGAGCATCAAAAGAATGATTTTCTTCATGTTACTTTTCGCTTTCCTCACTTTCTTCCTGTCTTAGGGCTAGATTTTTTTCTGAGAGTTCTGCTAATTTGTCATCAGAATAATACAAGAACTTCTCTATGATATCGATTAACTGTTCCATTATTTCGGTAATAAGTCTGGCACGGGGAAAATCATTTCCCCTTCTTTAGAATAGTAATATTTTGCTCTGGCGTATTTGGCAGCAAAAGCTTTGTCTTTTAAACTATTGGCTAACTTCTTTCTGTCTTGAACTTCTTGAGAAACCGCTTGGTAGTCTGTTTTTAACTGTTTAACAAGTCGTTGTTTATCTTGTAGTTTATGATAATTACTAATGAGATTATAAGTTGGCAGGATAAAAAGAAGCATGACAATCAATAGTAGCCCACCCATAAATCGATGACGTTTGGCATTTTCTTCCATTTCATAGCGATATTTGAGTTTTTCATCTTTGATGTAATGGTTGTTAAGCTGAACAACATTAGGCTTCTTCATTGGCTTCTACTCGCTTTTCACTAATGATGTCGTACATTTTTGTAGCATCTTCTTTTTTAGTGCTGTCTTTCATTTCTAATACCCTAACGGTTAAGAGTTTATTTCCAAAACGAACTTCTACTTCATCATTTAATTTTAAATCTGTAGAGGATTTGGCTAAAACACCGTTAACTTTGATACGTCCTTTATCTGCAACTTCTTTAGCCACAGGACGACGTTTGATAATCCGTGATACTTTTAAATATTTGTCTAAACGCATACTCTTCTCCTTTTGAGACTGTCTCTTACATTTTATCATTTTTTTGTGAAAATGGCAGAGCTTATGGTACATACCATCAAAATAAAAAGAGAGTTATGAATTCTCTTACCAGAATATTAAAGCTGAACATATAGTCCCTACAAAGAAAATCAAGAAAATAACAGCTAGAATACTAATACCAAACCACAGTTCACTAAAAAGACTTGTTTTAGTATTTTTCTTAGGATCTAAAAAATTCAAGATATCAGCATAAGTCTGTAATTGACGATTTCATGATGTCAAAAATTTGAAAAGCTGAGTAAATCATCGGACATGATAATAACCATAAAATAGGAGAAACTACCCCTATAGAAAACAAATATCTTGTCGGAACAACAACTGAAAATAAAAACCAAGAAATTCCTCCAACAACAAGCCACTTTTTGAATTGCGATTGATCAACCTGATGTTTCATAATGTCCACATCTCCTTTAATTAGATTATCTAAGGAGACATCGAAAAATGTTGCTATCAATAATAGTGAGTTGATATCAGGGTAAGTTCTACCTCTTTCCCAATTGGAAATGGTTTGTCGTGAGACATAAAGTTTCTCAGCCAATTCTTCTTGAGAGAGCTTTTTGCTATTTCTTAAATCAACTAAGCGATTATGAAACTTCATTTCGACCTCCTTGATAACTTTAGTCTAATTAACTCGAGTTTAGTTTACCATACAAGTCCTTTGTCATGAAGGTATTTTTATGTCAAAAGGCTTTGACAAGGGGGGATGGTTATTTGTCTTCCATTTTACGTTCTTTAATATCAGCAAATCCTTGTCCAAACTGAATCAATTCTTCCAAAATCTCATAATCTTTTTTGTTACGAATATCAAAAATGACTTCAATTTTTCCTTGATGTTCACTGATGCGAGCCTTGAGATTGGTTTTTGATAGGGCTTCAAAGTAATCTTGCGTTAAAAAGAGGGTCTGAGCCACTTTTTCAAAACGAACGACCAACTGACTATCTTTACGGTCAACTAATTCTGTAAAGACGCTGTCAAGGTAAGATTTGACAAGGCCAATTTCTAGTAAATAGGCAACTTGATCAGGATACTCTCCAAAACGGTCAATCAACTCATCTTGAAGTTCTTGGTAGGCAGTGCGTGAGTCAAGTTCACGGATACGTTTGTAGATTTCAATTTTCTGACGTTCATCCGAAATATAGTTTGTCGGTAGATAGGCGTCAATTTGCAGATTAAGCTCTGCATTGCCTTTTTGGCGAACTTGCGATTTTCCTTGTTTCTTCAAAATAGCATTTTCTAAGAGTTGCGAATACATTTCAAACCCAACAGAATCAATAAAGCCACTTTGTGAAGCACCTAAGATATTACCAGCACCACGAATAGACAAGTCACGCATGGCAATTTTAAAGCCTGAACCCAGTTCTGTAAAGCCTTTAATGGCATCCAAACGTTTTTCTGACACCTCCGTTAAAATCTTGTCAGGTCGATACATGAGATAGGCATAAGCAATCCGATTAGAACGTCCGACACGTCCACGAAGTTGATACAAGGTTGACAAGCCCATGTGGTCAGCATTTTCAACAAAGAGGGTATTGACATTAGAAATATCAACTCCAGTTTCAATGATGGTTGTTGCAACCAAGACATCGTAAACCCCTGCAATAAAGTCTAGAAGAGTATTTTCTAACTGAATCTCACTCATTTGACCATGGACAAAACCAATACTTGCCTCTGGGACAAGTTCTTGTAATTCTGCTACTTTTTGCTCAATAGTGTCAACTTTATTGTAAACATAAAAAACCTGTCCTCCACGGTCTAATTCTCTCAAAACAGCTTCTCGAATCATGCCAAGATTAGTTTCCATCACATAAGTTTGAACAGGATAACGATTGGTTGGTGGTGTCTCAATAACAGACAAATCACGGATACCCAGCATAGACATGTGAAGTGTTCTAGGAATTGGCGTAGCAGTCAAGGTCAAAACATCAACCTTAGTTTTCAACTCTTTCAAGGTTTCTTTATGCTTGACTCCAAAACGCTGTTCTTCATCAATGACGATGAGGCCCAGATCTGAAAAGATCACATCCTTAGAAAGTAGGCGGTGAGTTCCAATAATGATGTCAACTTGACCCTTAGATAATTCCTCTAAAACAGCTGTTTGCTCTTTCTTACTCCTAAAACGACTGAGTTCCTCAATGTTGACAGCTTGGTTGTCAAAACGTTCTTTAAAGTTGACATAATGCTGGTGAGCCAGTACCGTCGTTGGCACTAAAATAGCAACCTGCTTGCCATCTTTAACAGCCTTAAAAGCAGCGCGCATAGCAACCTCAGTCTTACCAAAGCCAACATCACCAACCAAGAGGCGATCCATAGGCTTGTCAGACTCCATGTCTTTTTTAATCTCAGCAATAGAGCGCAACTGATCCTCAGTCTCTACATAAGCAAAATCCTCATCAAATTCACGCTGGTCATCATCATCTGGTGAAAAGGCAAAACCTTTGAGTTGACTTCTCTCAGCGTAAAGTTTCAATAAATCATCAGCGATATCCTCAACTTGCTTGGTGACCTTTTGTTTGGTTTTTTGAAAACGACCATCATTTAGTTTATTAATTTTTGGTTCTTTACCATCTGCTGAAACATACTTAGATAAGCTATCAATCTGCTCAATCGGTAATGAAATCTTGTCAGAATTTTGGTATTGGATGGTCAGATAATCACGGTGAACACCCTTTATTTCTAGCGTTTCGATTCCCAAAAATTTCCCGATACCATGAACTTGATGAACAACATAATCTCCTTTTTCTAATTCATTATAATCTTTAAGACGTTCAGCATTAGAAATGTTGGAAGAGCGAGCACGGCGTTTGATTTTTTTATGGAAAATCTCTCGTTCTGTGATTAGAACAAGCTTTTCATCAGCCAAATAAAAACCTTTTGACAAGTGACCAATCATCAACTGAGCTTGATGGGGCACGATATGCTGATTATCAGAAATCAGTAAGTCCAACTCATACTCTTGTAGTGTTTTTTGTAAATTCTCCAAAGTTTTTTGAGAATCAGCTTGAAGGATGATGGTTGCTTTTTGCTTTTGATAGCGGTGAATCTCATCTACTAAAAGAGGAAACTGATTGAAAAATTCCTGCATCTGATATTGGGTCATGTTATGCAAGGTATCAAATGTGATGTTTCCTAATCCTTTATGGAAATTGGAAAAAAAAGTAGCTGGTTGGTACTGTCTCAGTTTTTGATAGGTATCTGCAAAGTAAATCTGACTTGACACAGCTTTACACTGTTGTAAATCATCTGTCAATAAATTGGCTATCTCTACTTCAAATCGAGCATGACGATCCATCAGTTTTTGAAAATCATCAATAACTAAAACCGTTTTATTATCAAGGTAATCAAAGAGGCTATAGATTTTATCATAGAAAAAACTCAAAAAACGACGACTGTCCTTATGACGATAACCCTCTCTTGTCACTGATAAGACATCCGTCAAATAACCTGTCAACTCCTTGTTAAGAGACTTGTCAACTTCTTTTTCTAACCTACTGATGGCTCTATCAAAGTCACTTTGATGAAACAGAATGTCTGTTGCAGGTGAAATCCTAATTTCTTCTAGGCTCTCTAAGGATTTTTGACTCTCACTGTCAAATCGTCTAATACCATCGATTTCATCACCAAAAAATTCGATTCTAAAAGGATAAGGCTCTGTGACTTCGTAAATATCAAGAATGTCGCCCCTTCGACTATACTCTCCTGGACTTAACACTTGGTTGACACGTTCATAACCAAGTTGTGCTAATTGTTTGACAATATTATCAAGTTCCTTATCAATACCTACTGTTAGAGTGATTTGTGCCTTCTGATACTCTTTAGGACTTGGCAAGATGATTTTTGTGCCAATGATTGATGTCACCAAAATACCACTTGCCGTATGATCTTGTAAAAAATTAAGGCTTTCTAAACGGGATAAACTGCGATCAAGTGATGAAAAGATGAACTCTGCTGCCGCGACATCATCTGCAAAAAAATGATACAAATAACAATCATCAAGAAGAGCTGATAAATCACTGAGCAGCTGTTCTGCCTCATTTTGTGTTGATGTCACAATAAGGAATTTTCCTTGATGTTCCTTAAAAGCTGTTGCAATAGCTAAAGCTTTGCTGGAAGCAGATAACCCCATAACCAATTGACGGCCTGTATGAGCTTTTAAAATCCAATTTTGTATTTGTTTATTTTGTAGTAGTAAATCTGTTAATCCTAATTTAGCCATTGTATCGTCTCATTATCGCTTCAAAATCATCCATTTTTAAATAATCATTGACAGCCTTGTCAACTTTATCAAGCGTATTGTCAATTGTAATCATTTCTTCTGATGAGAATTTTCCTAAGACATGATTGATAACGGTCATACCATTTTGAGGGCGACCGATACCAATTTTGATACGGTCAAATTCTTGTGTTCCGATATGAGCGATAATGGATTTAATACCGTTATGACCACCGGCAGAGCCTTTTTGGCGGAAGCGAATTTTCCCAACTGCCATATCTAAATCGTCATAAATCACCATCAAGTCTTCGATGGCAATGTTGTAGTAGGTTAAGAGTGCTTTAACAGCAATGCCACTATTATTCATAAAAGTAGTTGGTTTGATCAAATAAACTTTCTCACCCTCAATAAAACCGCTTGTGACATAAGCTTTGAAGGTTTTATCTTCTGTAAAGGTTAAGTCAAGTTCCTTTACAATAGTGTCAACTGCCATAAACCCAACATTATGTCGCGTATTGTCATATTTTGAACCAGGATTTCCCAAGCCCACAATCAATTTTGTCATATTTTCTCCATACAAGCACAAAAGGACTGGAAGTGACTTCCAGTCAGTTACTTATTGTTCAATCTTAAACGTTGAAACGAAACTCCATAACATCGCCATCTTGAACGATGTATTCTTTTCCTTCTTCACGCAGGCGGCCTGCTTCTTTGACGGCTTTTTCAGAGCCATGGTGAACCAAGTCATCATAAGACATGGTCACAGCTCGAATAAAGCCTTTTTCAAAGTCTGAGTGGATGATTCCAGCTGCTTGAGGGGCTTTGATGCCACGTTTAAAAGTCCAAGCACGCACTTCTTTTTCGCCAGCTGTAAAGTAGGTCCCAAGTCCTAATAAATGATAAGCTGCACGTGTTAACTTGTCGACACCTGACTCAGTCAAACCAATAGCTTCTAAAAAGTCTTGTTTATCGTCATCGTCAAGTTCAGAAATTTCTTCTTCAGCACGCGCTGAGATCACAACAACTTCGGCATTTTCAGTCGCTGCAAATTCACGGATGGCTTTGACGTAGTCAATCTCATCTGGCTCTGCAACTTTATCCTCGTCAACGTTGGCGACATAGAGGATTGGTTTCGTGGTCAAGAGAAATAGCCCTTTAACCACTTTTTGCTCTTCTTCTGTAAAGTCAATGGTACGAGCTGATTTGCCATCTTCTAAAACTGGTTTGATTTTTTCTAAAACCTTAAATTCAGCCACTGAGTCTTTATCTTTTTGCGTCCGAGCCATTTTTTCAACACGCGCATAGCGTTTGTTAATAGATTCCAGGTCAGCTAAAATCAACTCTAAATTGATGGTTTCAATATCAGCGATGGGATCAACAAAGTCTGATTCACGCCCTTGCTCACGCATGACATTTTCATCGTCAAAAGCACGAACAACATGGACAATAGCGTCGACTTCACGGATATTAGCCAAGAATTTATTGCCCAAACCTTCGCCACGAGAAGCGCCTTTGACGATACCAGCGATATCTGTAAATTCAAAGGTTGTAGGAACTGTCTTTTTAGGTTTAACCAATTCTGTTAATTTATTAAGACGTTCATCTGGCACTTCAACCATCCCAACATTAGGATCAATGGTGGCAAATGGGTAGTTGGCTGCTTCTGCACCAGCCTTTGTAATTGCGTTAAATAGCGTTGATTTCCCAACGTTTGGTAAACCAACAATACCTGCTGTTAAAGCCATAGTCTATAACTTCCTTATCTTTTTTTCAATCAAGTCTATTATAGCAGAAAATAAAGGAAAAAGCCCATCATCTGACAGACTTTTTACCCAAAGACATTTGGAAGGATGTGTGGCAAAAACCAAGACAAAAATCCTAATAAGGGAAACAAAATCCACCAAAAGCCCGATAAAAATTCCCAAAAGTTCATTGGTCTCTCTGCTTCTCTTGTTTCGACTACTCGTTCAATTTTTACTTGTGGTTCTTTGTCTAATATGAGTCGATCTAGACTAACGTCTAGAATCTCTGCCAACTTAATTAAATTCTCCAAATCTGGTGTGGCATCACCATTTTCCCACTTTGAAATCGACTGCCTAGAAATATAACGTTTTTCAGCTAAGGCATCTTGAGAAAGCTTTTTTTCTGTTCGCAGTTTTTTGAGTTGTTCTGCAAATACACTCATAATCATGATCATCCCTTCTTTTTTGATAGTTTTAGTATAAGGCAGGCAGACCTTATTTACCAGCACTTTTGAGAGCAACTAATGGTTGCAAAAGGTCTTAAAAATTGATTTTAATAGGCTTATTGAGGTTGCGATAAGATTTTTTTGAGTTTACGCTCAAAATCATGACGGCTCATCATCACCACATGCTGACAATTAGTGCATTTGATTTTAATATCAGCTCCTAGACGGGTGATTTCCCAACTATTAGCTTTTTTACCAGTTTCTTTAATGAGACAGGCATGAGGTTTTTTCATTTCAACCTTACTTCCCACATGATACATGCTTTTTCTCCTTAGGGTTTATTATACCAAATTATGAGCTTAAAAAAACCACCTAGACCTGCTAAATGGTTTGATTAATAAGACTAGTTTGTACGTACAGGTGTAATCAGTTGAATAAAGTTCTCACTATCATCACCCGGTGCTAGGGTAAATGGTCGTACTGGTGATAAGAAACGAATGCAAACTGTTTCACTCTTTAGGGCTTTTAGCGCATCAATCAAATAAGTCGGATTAAAACTAATGATCAAATCATTACCTGATAAGGTTTCTATATCCAGTTCTTCATGGACTTTTCCAACTTCTGGTGAGTTAACATAGGCATTGACTGCATTATCTGCAATTTCAAGTTTGACCGTACCGTTTTGTGTCGCATTGGATACCAAGAAAGCACGTTCCATAGCATGACGAAGGGTCACTGTCTTAAAAATAACCTCTGTTTCAAATTGATCTGTTAAGAGACGATCAGTATCTGGGTAAGCTCCTTCAAGAAGACGTGTGTAGAAGCTAATATTGTCACTTCTAAAGAGGATTTGGCTTGCTGAGAAGAAAATCTCAACGGTTTCAATATCATCCGTAAAAACGGCTGAAAATTCGCGTAGAGAGCGACTAGGGATTACGACATCAAAATCAGCTGATTTTTTCTCTAAAGTTAATTGACGTTGGCTCATGCGATGAGAATCTGTCGCTACAGCTTTAAAAATATGATTATCCTTTAGCATGACATGGACACCTGTTAGGATAGGACGACTTTCTTGTGTACTTGCTGCAAAAGCTGTTTCTGCAATCACCTGTTTTAAGGTTTTGGTTTCTAAAATCAAGGGGTTTTGAGTATCAACTTCTTGAAGGCGAGGGTATTGTTCAACATCCTTACCTTTTAGGGTAATCTCTGATTTACCACTTGTGATTTGAACTTGATAGTGGGGTAATTCCTTAACATCAAGAGTCACATCAGGCAAACTTGATACAATGTTAATGAAAAATCCGGCTTCTAAAAGAATGGCACCAGTAGAAGTTATCAACAAGCCAGCGTCATCATTTTCAATTGAAATAAAATGTTCTATTGAGATTTGACCATTTGATCCTGTTAAAGTGATTCCTGAAGTAGCCACTTCAATCTTAATGGTTGATAAAATAGGAATGGCATTTTTAGTTGAAATAGCTTTTTTAGTCGCATTTAAAGCATGGAGAAAGAAAGCTTTATTAATAGCAAATGAAATCATGGATACTCCTTTATATCTAAAGTATTATATATAGTATTAGTAATAGGCTTTGTTGATACTGTGGAAAAGTCTTTAAAACCGTCTAAACGCAATCTTTGGGACTTGTTAACAACTTGTGGAAAAAAGACAAGAAAACACAAAACTTATCCACAACTACTTTATTTTGTTTTTAATACTGTCCAGCTCAAGACGAAGACTTTGATCCTGAGCTAGCATGTTTTTGATTTTATTATAGGCATGAAGTACGGTCGAATGATCACGGCCACCAAATTCTTTTCCAATTTTAGGAAGGGAATTATCGGTCATTTCGCGTGCCAAGTACATGGCAACCTGTCTGGCTAAGACAATGTTCTGTGTTCGTTTGGTAGCCTTGATTTCTTTGACAGTTACCCCGTAGAATTTACCGACGGTTGTCTGGATATCTTCGATTGGGATAACAGTGACTTGAGGACCATCTTTCTTGCGAGCCCTGATGGCTTCTGCCGCAACATCAACGGTGATGACTTTTAATTTTTTAAAATTAGCTACTAGGCTAATATCTTTTAAAGCTCCTTCTAAGTCTCGGACATTGGAGTCAAATTGGCCAGCTAGATACTCAATGGTTTCTGTTTTGAAATCAAAGTCGTATTCTTGAATTTTATTGGTTAAAATAGCTACCCGTGTCTCAAAATCTGGCGGGGTAATATTGACTGTCAGTCCCCACTTGAAGCGCGTGACCAAACGGTCTTCTAAGTCATTTAGATGATCTGGATTACGGTCACTGGTCAATACAATTTGTTTGTTATTGACATGAAGGGCATTGAAGGTATTAAAAAATTCTTCTTGAATCCCAGCATTGGTTGTTTTTTTGGGGAGAGATTGAATATCATCAATGAGAAGGACATCAAGGGTTCTGAATTTGTCTTTTAGCTCATCCATAGTGTTGAGTCGCAAATGTTTGGTAAATTCATTCATGAAATTTTCAGCGGTGATGTAGCGAATTCTAGCATTAGGATTATCTTTTAAAATGGTATTTCCAATAGCATTTAATAAATGGGTCTTACCTAGGCCTGGACCACCATAGATAAAGAGAGGATTGTAAGTGGTTCCTGGACCTTCTGTTACAGCAATAGAGGCTGCAACTGCCCAGCGATTTTCATCTCCTTGAACAAAATTTTGAAAACTATACTTGTCATTAAGATTTGAGTCAATATGAGCCAGTACAGGTGGGTTAGGTGTTAAGCTGGTGCTTTGATGAGTGATTCCAGTTGTTTCTGAGGCTTGTAAATCATCTTCTGGAAAAATATAGTGATTGGTAATTTCCGCATTAAAAATTTCAAATCCAGCAGTTAAGGTAAAGGGCTGAAGGTTTTTTTGCCAAAATAATTCTTTAATCTCACTATCTAATAAAATCGTTGCGACATGATTGTCAATCTTGATTAATCTTGCATCAGTTACAAAAAAATCAAAAGTCGCTTGTTTTAATTGGCTATGAGCCAATTCCAAAACCCTACTCCAAAAGAGACGTTCGTTTTCGGTCATAGCTATCCTCTCTTTCTTGATTATGTCTCTAACATTTTATCATAAACTCAAAAAGTTTTCCACAAGTTTATAAATGATACCCACATTGTTCAAAGGAGTTTTCCACAAGTTGTGGAAAATAAAAAGAGAAGCTACTGACAAATCGACAACTTCTCTTTTAGAATCAGATGATGTTACAGTTAATCTATTGATACCAAAGCCTTTAGTGGGGTATTTTATTAAAAAAAATACCTGAGTGATGACCAATAGTTTTAGCTGTTTAAGTGTGTATAAGTCCGTTTTTGAGATTGTTATTATCAACAGCTTATCTTAACTTGTTGATAATTCTGTTGAATTCCTCTTCATTGGCAAAGCTTATGGACAGGTATCCTTTTTGTTGTTGGAATCCTGATATTTTGACCTCCAAACCAAGTGATTTTTGAAGTTCTATCTCAATATGATGTTGAAAAATCGTTTTATTTTTTGAAGTTACTTTATCCTTCTGTTTTTTAAGCTGTTTTTCCAGTTGATGGACACTTAGGACCTGGTGGATAATAGTTTTTAACCAACTGTCTTGTTCTTTTTTTGATAAGGCTAAAATTAACCTGGCATGTCCTGGTGTGACCAATCCTTTTTCAATAGCATCTTGAAAAGACTTGGAAAGTTGCAGTAGGCGTAGTTGATTAGAGATATAAGGACGAGATTTTCCAATGGATACTGCTAGTTCTTGGTGGGTCATCTTAAGCTTATCAATGATATTTTGATAGGCTTTAGCTTCTTCAATGGGATTTAAATCAGCTCTTTGGAGATTTTCAATCAGAGCTTGTTTCATACTTTCTTGATGGCTTTTTTGGGTAATAACGGCTTTAATATATGTTTTACCAAGGTATTGATGAGCTCGTAGTCGTCTCTCACCAGCAATCAATTCGTAACCAATAACATCAGATGGTCTAACGATAATGGGTTGAATCAGCCCATTATTAGCTATGGATTCAGCCAATGTTTTAATGGCATCTTCATGAAATAATTGTCGCGGCTGATTAGGATTTTTGGTGATATCACTGATGAGGATATCTTTTAACATATCTTCCATTACTTGGTTTCCTTTAGAGGTAACATGATGACATAGAGATTGGGACCAACGATTAGTCCCAATAGTTTTTTTAGTCATGACTTTTAATGATGCGGATTGAAAGGTCACACTCATGCTAAGTTAGCGATTTTCTAAACCCTGTGTTGACTTGCTTAATGTGACATCAACGGTTTCTTTGTCTTTACCGCGATAATAAGTTATTTTGATGGTATCACCAATTTGATGGCCGTAAAGAACACTTTGTAGATCACTAGCAGATGTTATATCTTTATTATCAATAGCAGTAATGACATCATACTGTTTTAGTTTTCCAACTGCTGGCATCTCATTTTGAACGGAAGCAACGACAACACCAGCAGTGATTTTATTAGGAATTTTGAGTTCTGAGATAGCACCTGTTGAGAGATCACTTAGATCAACCATCCAAATTCCTAGGGCTGGACGTGTGACCTGCCCACTTTTTTCTAACTGATTGATGATTTTGATCACGTCATTGGCTGGAATCGCAAATCCCATTCCTTCTACAGATTTTTCAGACTTTGATGCTACTTTACTTGAGTTGATTCCAATAACTTGTCCCTCAATATTGATAAGAGCACCTCCAGAGTTACCAGGATTGATGGCAGCGTCTGTTTGAATGGCGTTGGTTGAGATAGTTTCGCCATTCTCATTTTTAAGGGTTACAATACGGCTCAAACTGGAAACAATACCTTGTGTGACAGAATTGGCATATTCACTACCAAGAGGACTTCCCATAGCGATAGCAATTTCACCAACATTTAACTTATCTGAATCAGCAAATTCTGCAACGATGCTTACTTTGTCATCAGCAATTTTAACAACAGCCAAGTCAGAGTAGGTATCAGCACCAACTAATTCACCGACTACTTTAGTGCCATTAGAGAGCATGATTTCAATACTATCTGCACCTTCAATAACGTGATTATTAGTGACAATATAGGCTGAGCCATTTGCTTTTTTATAAATAACGCCAGATCCCTCGCTATAGATACTTAATTTTTCTTCAGAATGACTCTCATTATTATTTCCACCAAATATTTGGCGATAGAGATCATCTGAAGTTCCTGTGTTTTTTCGATAGTTAATAACAGATACAACAGCATCTTGAACTTTTTTAGCGGCCTTGGTTGTGTTTGTTGTGTTATTATAGACGACATCGCTGGTTTTTAGTGATTGAGAGCTATTTAGGGATACTGGTCTGTGATCAGAAAATTGTAACATCGCATAAGCTCCTATCAAACCAGAACCTAGTGCTATGATGACTGTTGTGAGAGTGTTTTTAAAGTGAGTATTTTTGTTCAAATCAATCGCTCCTATCTATTTTTAAATGATTTGTTAGCATCATAAATGAAGTGTCTTAATTATATCTTAAAGGTTTAAAAAAAGAAAGTATCCACAGGCTGTGGATAAGTCTAGTTATTTTGTGGAAATCCCTCTAAATCAACTTTTTTAAAAAGGTATTATGGTGACTAAGATGTGGATAAGGTGTGAAAAACAGCTATCTATGGTATAATCAAAGCATGAAAATTAAGCTGATTTGTGTTGGAAAATTAAAAGAAAAGTATTTAAAAGAAGGTATAGCAGAGTATGTCAAACGCCTAGGACGTTTTACCAAATATGACGTGATTGAATTAGCTGATGAGAAAACCCCTGATCAAGCTAGCCCAGCAGAAAATCTTACTATTTTAGCAAAAGAAGGTGATACGATTTTAAGTAAAATCGGAGATAGAGATTATGTCGTTGCGCTTGCTATTGAGGGAAAGCAAGCCTCGTCAGAAGATTTTGCTAAACATCTGGAGAAAATGACTCTCTCAGGTTATTCCACGTTTACGTTTATCATTGGAGGTAGTTTAGGCTTAGATGCGCGTGTCAAAAAGAGGGCTAACCATCTCATGAGTTTTGGCTCAATGACCTTACCTCATCAGCTTATGCGCCTAGTTCTCCTCGAGCAAATTTACCGTACTTTTATGATTCAACAAGGCAGTCCTTATCATAAGTAAAGGTTTAAGCTATTAGTTTTTGAAAAAAAGAATCTGGCATATTACCAGACTCTTTTACTTTGATCCCAGCAGGATTTGAACCTGCGACCGTTCGCTTAGAAGGCGAATGCTCTATCCAGCTGAGCTATGAGACCTTTATCAACTCCATTAGTTTATCAAAAAATCTGCCAATCTGCAATAGTTAAAAAAAATTGAAAAAAAGTCTAGACAAAGAAAAATTTTCTGCTATAATAATAAGAGTGTTACAGATAACATCTATTGGTCCGTTGGTCAAGGGGTTAAGACACCGCCTTTTCACGGCGGTAACACGGGTTCGAATCCCGTACGGACTATCTTTAAAGCTGAGATTTCTCAGCTTTTTTTATTTTTCTATTCTTTTACAATAAGTAATAGAATTACTGAAATGACTCAGTTTTAGAGTTCATTGATGGGCTGATTTGTCCATTTGATTTCTATTGAAATGATTGAAAAAAAACTCACAAAAGAGTATGATAGTAGTTAAGTTAAAAAATGAACAGGAGTATTGATATGACACATCTTCAATTTGATTATTCTAAAGTCCTTGATCAGTTTGTCGCACCACATGAACTTGATTACATGCAAGTGCAGGTAACCGCAGCAGATAAGCTGCTTCGTCAAGGCACTGGACCTGGTTCAGACTTCTTAGGTTGGTTGGACCTCCCAGAAAACTATGACAAGGAAGAGTTTGCTCGTATCCAAGAAGCTGCTAAAAAAATCAAAGCTGATAGCGACGTTCTTGTCGTTATCGGTATCGGTGGCTCTTACCTTGGTGCTAAAGCAGCTATCGACTTTTTGAGCAACCACTTTGCTAACTTGCAAACTGCAAAAGAACGCAAAGCCCCTCAGATTCTTTACGCTGGAAACTCTATCTCCTCAACTTACCTTGCTGATTTAGTAGAGTACGTTCAAGATAAAGACTTCTCCGTAAACGTGATTTCAAAATCAGGGACAACAACTGAGCCAGCTATCGCTTTTCGTGTTTTTAAGGAACTTTTGGTTAAAAAATACGGTCAAGAAGAAGCTAACAAACGCATCTATGCGACAACTGACAAAGTTAAAGGCGCTGTTAAAGTCGAAGCTGACGCTAACAACTGGGAAACTTACGTTGTGCCAGACAATGTCGGTGGACGTTTCTCAGTTCTTACAGCTGTAGGTCTTCTTCCAATCGCTGCATCAGGTGCTGATATCACTGCTCTTATGGAAGGCGCTAAGGCAGCTCGCAAGGAATTGTCATCAGATAAGATCTCTGACAATATTGCCTACCAATACGCAGCTGTTCGTAACGTGCTTTACCGCAAAGGTTACGTGACTGAAATCTTGGCTAACTATGAGCCATCACTTCAATACTTCGGTGAATGGTGGAAACAATTAGCTGGTGAATCAGAAGGTAAAGACCAAAAAGGTATCTACCCAACATCTGCTAACTTCTCAACAGACCTTCACTCACTTGGACAATTCATCCAAGAAGGTTATCGAAATATCTTTGAGACCGTTATTCGTGTGGACAAACCACGTCAAAACGTTCTGATCCCTGAAATGGCTGAAGATCTCGATGGTCTTGGTTACCTCCAAGGCAAAGACGTTGACTTTGTAAACAAAAAAGCAACTGACGGTGTGCTTCTTGCCCACACAGATGGTGGCGTTCCAAACATGTTCGTCACACTTCCAGAGCAAAATGAATTCACACTTGGCTACGCTATCTACTTCTTCGAATTGGCAATCGGTCTTTCAGGTTACCTCAACAGCGTTAACCCATTTGACCAACCAGGGGTAGAAGCCTACAAAAAAAACATGTTTGCCTTCCTTGGCAAGCCAGGATTTGAAGACCTCGGTGCAGAACTCAGCGCTCGTTTGTAAGGCTGTTTGAAACCTAAAATCAAAAAAAGTACAATTCGTGAGGTCAGTTTTGGTCGTTTAAAAACCTTCCAAATGACCAATCAAGCATTGTATCAAGCTGTTTTTTTAAAATAATTTTAAGAGGTTGAACTCATTGTTCAATCTTTTTTTGACTGTTGATAGTAATGATACCTATTGACTTGTCTAATCTTTTGTTGAAATCATTTTAAGGACATCACAATCCTTAGAAAATATGCTAAAATAAACTACAAATAAAAAGAAAAGATATGATTTCATAAAGAGGTTCTATGACAACGAAAACGATTTTACGACAATCTATGGGTATTGCTCTTTTTAGCACCAGTCTTGTTTTAGGAAATTATCAAACCGTTCATGCAGATGAACTTAGTAAAAGCCCATCCTTAGCGACCACCAATCTATCTAGTGATGATTCTAACCTTGCTCCACTAGATGCTGCCATCACCAAAGCTAGCCAAGCTGGTGTTTTAGCGGTTGAAAGTCAACCAGTGGCTTTTGATCGTTTTGAGGATGCTGAAAAAGACGCCAAACATCAGATTGGTATGCTTGAGCAAGCAAGACAAGAAGCGCTGATTGATCAAAGCAACTACCTAAAAGACCAACAGGCTTATCAAACCTATCTCAAAGACCAAGCAGCCTATGAGCAAGCTAGTCGTGACTATGAGGCTTATCTTAGAGAGTTAGCAGTCTATCGTAAGGCCTACACCACCTATCAAGAGCAAGAAAATGCCTATCAACAAATCCTAGAAGAAAATCGTCAAAGCCAAGACCATCATCAAGAAGCTCTCAAAAAGTATGATCATGACTTTAAGCAATACCATGACAAACTCAAGGCTTTTGAACAAGGACAGCTTAGCAATGAAGTCTTAAAACAAGAATACGAAGCAGCGCAACTAGCCTATGAGCGTGACCTTTTAGCTTATCAAGAGCAAGAGAAAAAACAGCAACAAGCCAAACAAGCACAAATACAGGCACAATCAGCCTACCAAAAAGCTTTGGAAGGCTATCAGGTTGAGCTTAAGACTTATCAAGTTGCCAGGGCAAGGTACGATGAGCAGGTAGCAGAAGCTCAAGGAAAAATAGGCCAGTTTGGCTATCTTTCTGAGGTTGTCGCTCAAAACCTCATCTTTAGATCTGAGCCAAACACCACCCAAACCTTTACTGGAAAGTACCTTTCACCCCAGCAGTTGGCTACTTTGAGCAAAAATGGAATGGGCTGGTTAGATCCAGGAACACTGACAACACCTGTCAGCCAAACAACCATTCGTAACAAAGGGCAATGGAATGCCGCTTACATGCGAGTGGGAGATACAGTTCAAGTGGACTATAGCGGTCTAGAAAATCTAGTTTTTCTGGCAATAAGTTAAAGCGGGTTCGCTACACCTATACTTTATTGTCTTCTACTCATTATGACCAGTCGGTTATCCTTCAAGCCATTAGTGATCCTACAGTCACAGTCTATGCTCATGTTTACAATAAGGATGATAAGACAACGGCTTCTTTTGAGATGGAGATGAGGGTTCAGTTCTTTGATGCTAACGATCAAGAAATCATCCCAACTCCTAGTCAATATGCTCTAACCAGCTTTGCTAGTATCAACTCCTTCAACGCAAGTGGCGAATATGTCGCAGGCTATAATGGGCAACTGCTCCCTATTACTGGCTCAACCATCACGGTGCAAAATGGGCGTGCCATGAATCACTCAAATATCAGACAAGAAAGTGTCGCACCTGATTGGGATCACGCGAACAGTCCTGATGCTTATATCGGAGCGATTGTAGGGAAGTCAACAGGGCCTATCCGATTTACCTTTGGAAATTCGGATGGCTTTGCCTACTGGTTTGCCTTTAATAGCGATGTCAAGGCAAAGGGTGTGCTCGGACCAGAGCCCATCGCCCCAGTCAAGCCAGAGCTTTTACAGATCGCCTTGCCAGATCTAGGACCAGCACCACAGAAACCGACCAAGCCTCAGTATGGCACTCTTGAGAAGCCTCTAGCTCCCCAAAAACCTCAAGCACCTAGCCTTAAGACAGCTATCAAACCAAGTGCTCCGATAGCACCAATCTCTGTTAAAAATCCCATCCAGCCTAAGGTGGTTAAAGCGCCTAGCCTGCCAGAGCTAATCGTGCTTGTCTTTCATCGGAGTTTCTATCGTCCAAAACCAAGTAACAACCAGTCTCTCTCAACTCCCAAACCACAGCCAGTCTCAGGTCAAGAAAGGCCTTATGCTCCTATCACAGTGACTGTCCAGACCCATCAGCCAAGCTCAGCATTAAACTATCCAGTTATTGCTACTAATGATCTAGCAGGTCTGCCTCTACTGACGAGCTCTTGGTCGCCTCAAAGACCACCACTTCGGATAAGCCCAGAGCTTATCCCAGTCTACACTCGCCAGCAAGTACCTACTGATAGCCAAGCCCAGCATTTTAGGGATAATCTCAACCTCAACAATGATGAAGGAAATGCTCTGAAAGATGCTAAAGCAACGCTTGCCTATATTGATTCAGTCACTAAGACCCTCAAGCAAAAACACCGAGGAAACCAGACCAAGGTTGATCGTGACTTAGCCCTCCTTCTGGCAAAAGACGTCTATCAAGAAGATAGGCTACAAAATCTATTAAATAATTTTACAGATACAGGCATCAGTAAAGGCTTAAGTAATCTTAATAAGGTGATGACAAAATCTATCCAGGAGAACCATTATAATAATAGTGCCGACATTGACTTTGCCCATGTCATGACCACTCTGGCTTCTTTGGAAAACCAAAAAGGGCATATGACTGAAATGATGAAAGGTTTCTTTAGTGTGAGGCTACCAGTCTTCAATCTTTCTTGGAAAGATTTATTATTAAATAAAGCATTACTAAAAAATAAACAATTACTAAGGATCAGTTGGCAGCGCTTCTGGAGGGAACTGGCTTTGCGTCCTGTTTTAGGAGCCTATGATAGACAAAATATCCTACAGCTCAACTCTCTTGTGGGGGATTTTCTAACCACCAATTCCCAAAAAGACATCTACTCGGACATGGATGCTATTATCCTCAGCCAGCATCCTCGCTATCGCAAACTCCCTCTCAATGAGCGGATCAAGGCTTACTATGGGCAGAAAGACCTGACCAAAAAGCGTCAAAGTCTCTTTTTAGAAAGCTATCACAAGGATCAAAAGCTAGCCAAAACAGCTGCTACGCTAGATCTCTTAGTTCCTCTAGCTACTCTGGGAGGTCTTGCAGCTTTGGCCTTCGGCTTAGGCAAGTACAAGGGCTCCTCAAAACCAATCGCTAAAAACCTAGCCTTGACTGATCAGATCGCCCTAAAAGGAACGCTACATCAGTGGCAGAAACAGCCTCTCAAGGCAGTCAAAGAGATAGCTACCCTAAAGTCTAGTAGGATCATCCAGCCTATCGCCACGGCTAGCAAACTAATCGCCAAGAAAACCCATCAGACAATCAAGCAAGTCTCTGGTGTGGTAAAAAAGACCGTTTCAAAAGTGCTTCAATCTATTACCAAATCACCCCAACCTACTCAAGCTCCCAAACCTGTTTCAAGACCAGTCTACCATCCTCCTGCTCAGGTCCAGCCTCTACGCCCTTCAACTAGACCTCAATCAGCTCCCAAGCCAACGGCAGCACCCTCAAGACCACAGCCAGCCCCAGCTGCTCCTCCAAAACCAGCTTCTATCATTAAGCAAGTCTCTAAAGCTGTCATTGCCCCAGTCGTAAAGGTAGCCAAGACTGTCATCAAAAACATCACCAAAGTATTTCACAGAGCCCCTAAAAAGAAAGGACGCCGTCGATGAAAAAGCCCATCCTTATCACTTTCCTCCTCACTCTACTTAGCCTCCTCCTTTTTGGTGTGGCAAAGCTCTACATCGCCTATAACCTAGCCGCCTACGCAGGCTACTATGTCCAGCACATGCCTAGAAAGGCAGGGACGCACCCAGAGTTAGCAATTATTGTGGATTATATGCATGATATCACAGAACCGACCAAAGGGAATGTTACTTTTGACCTTGATGGAAACGGCACAGTTCATAAAAGCAAGCTAGGAAAAGATGCCATTTATGTTACTGACTATACTTTTCCTGAAAAATATCATTTAAGCAATGTTTTGAATGATGATGTCTATTATTTTAGTTATAATACCATTTTTGCTTATAAAATTAGAGGAAGTGACTATCAAAAAGAAGAAGTTACTGAAGACAATTTATCTGAAGCTGAGTCTCTCTTAGACGAACTCCTCCAGCCTGTGCTTGACGTTCAGCCCAAGCCTAAGATCAACCTGCAACACTGGTTTAACGCCAAACACCAAGAACGCTTTAATTAGGTCAATACGATGAAAAAAACCATCCTTATCACTTTCCTCCTCACCCTGCTTAGCCTCCTCCTTTTTGGTGTGGCAAAGCTCTATATCGCCTATAACCTAGCTGCCTACGCAGGCTACTATGTCCAGCACATGCCTAGAAAGGCAGGAACGCACCCAGAACTAGCGATTATTGTGGACTATGCACATGATATCACAGAACCGACCAAAGGGAATGTTACTTTTGACCTTGATGGAACTGGTGCAATTCATAAAAGCAAGCTAGGAAAAGATGCCATTTATGTTACTGACTATACTTTAAAAATATTATTTAAGCAATGTTCTTAATGGTGATGAATATTATTTTAGCTATGATACCGTTTTTGCTTATAAAATCGGAGGAGGTGATTATGACGAAAAGGAGATAAATGATGAATCTACTTTATCTGAAGCCGAGTCTCTCTTAGAGGAACTCCTCCAGCCTGTGCTTGACGTTCAGCCCAAGCCTAAGATCAACCTGCAACAACAGTTTAACGCCAAACACCAAAAACGCTTTAATTAGGTCAATACGATGAAAAAAACTCTCCTTATCACTCTCCTCCTCACCCTGCTTAGCCTCCTCCTTTTTGGTGTGGCAAAGCTCTACATCGCCTATAACCTAGCCGCCTACGCAGGCTACTATGTCCAGCACATGCCTAGAAAGGCAGGGACGCACCCAGAGTTAGCAATTATTGTTGATTACATGCATGATATCACAGAACCGACCAAAGGGAATGTTACTTTTGACCTTGATGGAAACGGCACAGTTCATAAAAGCAAGCTAGGAAAAGATGCCATTTATGTTACTGACTATACTTTTCCTGAAAAATATCATTTAAGCAATGTTTTGAATGATGATGTCTATTATTTTAGTTATGATACCATTTTTGCTTATAAAATTAGAGGAAGTGACTATCAAAAAGAAGAAGTTACTGAAGACAATTTATCTGAAGCTGAGTCTCTCTTAGATGAACTCCTCCAGCCTGTACTTGACGTTCAGCCCAAGCCCAAGATTAACCTGCAACAACAGTTTAACGCCAAACACCAAAAACGCTTTAATTAGGTCAATACGATGAAAAAAACTCTCCTTATCACTCTCCTCCTCACCCTGCTTAGCCTTCTCCTTTTTGGTGTTACAAAGCTCTACATGGCCTATAACCTAGCCGCCTACGCAGGCTACTATGTCCAGCACATGCCTAGAAAGGCAGGAACGCACCCAGAACTAGCGATTATTGTGGACTATGCACATGATATCACAGATCCCAGAACAAAAACCCATTACTTTGATTTAGATGGCAACGGAGCAGTCTTTAAGAAAGATACCTCTTATGCAGCCTATTATACTGCTTATGACAAATACTACCTCCGAAATATTTCTAATAATTATGAGTATATTTTTAGTAATAATACTGTTTTCGATTACAAAGTTAGAGGGAGTGATTATGAAGAAAAAGAAAAAATATACAATGATCATACTTTATCCGAAGCCGAGTCTCTCTTAGACGAACTCCTCCAGCCTGTGCTTGACGTTCAGCCTAAGCCTAAGATCAACCTGCAACAACAGTTTAATGCCCAACACCAAAAACGCTTTAATTAGGTCAATACGATGAAAAAAACTCTCCTTATCACTCTCCTCCTCACTCTGTTTAGCCTTCTCCTTTTTGGTGTGGCAAAGCTCTATATTGCCTATAACCTAGCCGCCTACGCAGGCTACTATGTCCAGCACATGCCTAGAAAGGCAGGGACACACCCAGAACTAGCGATTATTGTGGACTATGCACATGATATCACAGATCCCAGAACAAAAACCCATTACTTTGACTTAGATGGCAACGGAGCAGTCTTTAAGAAAGATACTTCTTATGCAGCCTATTATAACGCTTATGACAAATACTATCTCTTAAATATTTCTAGTGGTGATGAATACTTTTTTAGCTATGATACCGTTTTTGCTTATAAAATCGGAGGAGGTGATTATGACGAAAAGGAAATAAATGATGAATCTACTTTATCTGAAGCCGAGTCTCTCTTAGACGAACTCCTCCAGCCTGTGCTTGACGTTCAGCCCAAGCCCAAGATTAACCTGCAACAACAGTTTAACGCCCAACACCAAAAACGCTTTAATTAGGTCAATATGATGAAAACTCTGTAAGCCACCATAATGTAATCGCCAAAAAACAGTCAGGCACAATCCCGACTGTTTTTTGGTATTTCTTTTACAATGCTGCGCGTAGGCGTGCTTGTTCATTTTCGACATTACGGATATTACGCGGTAGAAAAGCACGGATATCATCTTCTTTGTAACCAACTTGCAGACGCTTATCATCAATCAAGATTGGACTTTTAAGAATACGTGGATTTTCCTGAATCAAGTCAATCACTTGGCTTAGGGGTAGCTCCTCAATGTTGCAATTCAGAGCTTTGGCATAGCGGTTTTTTGATGACACAATGCTCTCAATGCCACTTTCTGTTTTAGCGAGAATTGCTAATATTTCTTGCTTGGTTAGTGTTTCTTTTCCTAAATTTTGTTCTTTATAAGGGAGCCTGTGTGCGTTGAGCCACGTTTTTGCTTTTTTACAGCTCGTGCAACTTGAGATGGTATAAATTTTAATCATGTACATTCTCACTTTCTATCCCATGATAGTATCATTATAGCATGTGTTTATCATCAAGTATATAGGTCTTTGGACCTATTTATGGATTTGTCAAGAGTTTACTGTCAAATGGCTTAAAAACTTAACAATTTCTTAAATGTGCAATTTAAAAATCTCCTTCGGACTTAGACTTAACTCACTTTCTTATTTCTCGGCTCGTGAAAAAACAGTCCGCTGGACTTAACTCGCTCTCTTATTTTTCGGCTCATGAAAAAACAGTCCGCTGGACTTAACTCGCTCTCTTATTTTTCGGCTCATGAAAAAACAGTCCGCTGGACTTAACTCGCTCTCTTATTTTTCGGCTCATGAAAAAACAGTCCGCTGGACTGTTTTTTTACTCTTCAATTTCAATGCTACTATCAAGGTCTAAGATAAGTTCGTCTGTTTTTGTCTCTACTTCTACTTTTGAGAGGTCTTCCGTTGCTTTTTCTTCACCTTCAGCATCAGTAGTGTTATTCATGCCAAAATGAGCTCGTACTTTTTGGTCGATGTCATCAAAGACTTCGGGATGTTCGGAAAGGTATTTTTTAGCATTTTCAGAACCTTGACCGATTTTTTCACCATTATAAGAGAACCAAGATCCAGCTTTTTTAACAATATCCAGATCACTAGCAATCTTGATCAGCTCACCAGTGTGAGAAATTCCCTCACCATACATAATATCAACGAAAGCTTCCTTGAAAGGTGGGGCAATCTTGTTTTTGACAACCTTGATTTTAGTTTCTTTACCAACATTTTGGTCTTTTTTATCACCGCTACCCTTGATTTGTGTGTTACCACGAACATCAAGACGAACGGAAGCATAAAATTTAAGGGCACGACCACCAGGTGTTGTTTCAGGATTACCAAAGGTTATACCGACTTTTTCACGTAATTGGTTAATGAAAATGGCAATGGTTTTGGTTTTATTGATAGAAGATGATAATTTACGCATGGCTTGACTCATCATACGCGCTTGTAAACCAACGTGGCTATCTCCAATATCCCCATCAATCTCTGCACGTGGCACAAGGGCTGCAACCGAGTCAACAACAACTAAGTCAACCGCACCAGAATCAATGAGTTTACCAGCGATTTCAAGCCCTTGCTCTCCCGAATCTGGTTGAGACAAAAGTAATTCATCAATATTGACCCCAAGTGCTTGAGCATAGGCTGGATCCAGGGCATGCTCGGCATCAATAAAGGCGGCGATTCCACCCTCTTTTTGGGCCTGAGCAACAGCGTGAAGTGCCACAGTGGTTTTCCCGGAACTCTCAGGACCGTAAATTTCAATGATACGACCCTTAGGATAACCACCAGCACCAAGAGCAATATCAAGTGCCAATGAACCTGAACTCATGACTTGAACTTTTTGCTCAAAACGCTCCCCAAGTTTCATGATAGCTCCCTTACCAAAATCTTTTTCGATTGTTTTTAGAGCATCATCAAGGGCTTTTTGACGTTCTTCCCCAAATTTTTTAGTGATTTCTTCCATTTTTTTTTGTTTTTTAGCCAAAATAGTCTCCTATAGTTTTGATTAAAACCAACTGTTACATCAATTAACAGTCAGATATAGAGTAGTGTTACGGTGTTATTTCTATTAATGATTTTAGAAATAATAAAGGTATCAACCTTTTTATTATACCAAATTAAGTGAATATAATCATGCTAGCAATGCTTGCTGAACCATATCTAAGGCATGTAAAACGGCAATATAGCGAATGTCGAAACGACTGCGATTTCCAATAAAGACTTTTTTAACGCAACTGCCTTTTGCACTGGCTAAGCCTATAAAGACCGTTCCAACGGCTTGTCCTTCTAGCTTATCAGGGCCTGCCACACCTGTCAGAGAAATCGCAAGATCTGCCCCGACCTTCTCACGCGCAGCCTCAGCCATGGCTCTAGCTGTAAACTCACTAACAACACCATGCGTCTTTAAATCATCCTCCGGAATTCCTAAAATCGCAGCCTTTTGAGCCAAGCTATAGGTCACAAAACCACCCTGGAAAATAGCAGAAATACCTTCTAAATCAGCGATTGTCGACTGAAAAAGCCCTGCGGTCAAGCTTTCTGCAGCCGTGATCGACTTACCAGAAGCCTTCAACAAGTCAACCGTCACTCGGGCTAAGGAATTGTCCTCACCATAGCCGTATAAGTGGTTTTTGAGTGGTAAATCATCCAAACCTTGTCTTGCTAAAATTTGGGATTCCAGTGCATCCAACTTCAAATCAGCTGCTTGTTGATTTGTCGCCTTGGTTGATAACCTCAAGGTCACTTCACCAACCTTGGCATAGGGAGCAAGTGTCGGGTCAGTCTGCTGTGTGATGAGGTCTGCTAGGACCGTCACCAGCTGGCTTTCACCGATACCAAAGAAACGCAGAACGCGGGAGTAGAGTTGCTCACCGCTATTAGCTAACAAAGGCATTAAGCTTTTTTGTACCATGGGTTTTAGCTCACTTGGTGGGCCAGGTAAAATGATATAAGTCACATCATCAACTGTCAAGATACCTCCGACAGCCAGTCCAGTAATGTTTTCAATCGGAGTCGCTCCTTCAATAATCTGAGCCTGACGGTCATTATTTGGGGTACGGCTGTGTTTAGGTCGTGACGCAAAGAATTGATCTAATTTCTGCTTGGCTTTGCTGTCAAAAACTAAGTCTCGCCCCAAATATTTAGCCAAGGTTTGCTTGGTTAAGTCATCCTCTGTTGGTCCCAATCCCCCACAAAGAATAAGCAGATCACTACGTTTACTGGCAATATCAATGACCGATAGGAGTCTTTTCTCATTATCCCCAACAGCTGTTTGATAGTAAACATCAATACCGATTTCTGCCATTTTTTCTGACAAATACTGGGCGTTGGTGTTAACGATTTGTCCAGTTAAGATTTCTGTTCCGACTGCAATTAACTCTGCTTTCATTTACCCACCTACTTTACTATTCGAAAACTTGTTTACATTTTAGCATAAATTGCTAAAAATTATTCTTTTGGGTTCAATCACTGGATTGTCAATCATTATGATAAACTACTAGACCACTTCCCAAAAATTTGAGAATATCACCAACTTTTAGCATTTCCAAGTAAATACATACCCTAATGTAGCAAAAAATTCCCAGTCCTTAACGATCCTAATCTAATCTCTAAAAATCCTAAATTTTGATGGGTTTACAGAATTGTCAACATATTGTAAAGATGAACATGTCACTAACCTTTTGAATTACGACATGTTAAAAATATTTGCTAGCTTTAACCTAGCAGAATAACTATAATAAAGTCATAGTAAAGGAGGGCAAATCATGAAAATTGGTCAACATATCTATCAGTTAAGAACTACCCAGAATCTCACTCAAGAAGAACTAGCAAGCAAGGTTTATGTTACCAGACAAACCGTTTCCAACTGGGAACGCGGTTACTCTTATCCTGATTTACAAAGTCTCATGACTATTTCTGAGTATTTCAATATCTCTGTTCACGAATTGCTTAAAGAAGATCTACCTAAAATTGAAAGGAGTCTATCAATGAAAGCACATCAACACTTTCAACAATTATCCATCGAGTTTACGTTACTATTAATCTGGTTTGTTATCTCATCAATTTTTAGTTTTTATTTTTTCAGAGAAAATGGACTTCTGCTTAATTTGATCATTTCTAGTCCTTGGTTGGTTTATAAAAGTTTTCAAGTTGACCGCTACAAAAGTGATTATCAGTTAAAAACCTATCAGGATATTAGTGATTTTTTAGCAGGTGAAATCACTCAACCGATCAAAGCACCATCTCATTCTAAAACGTTGTTTTGGCATGTGCTAGACCTCTTACTTCCTATGATTTTGGGCTTTGTTGCTGTCTATCTTCTTCTGCATTTAATATTCTAAAATGAATACAAACTTCAATACTAAACGTTCTGTTGAACACTGAACAATATAAAATGGCATAGAATAAGGTCTCTTAATGATGTTATCCTATGCCGTTTTCTATTTTTAGACTTCTTGTCTAGACTCTCTTATTTAAAATCACAATCATTCTCATGGTCATTGACTAATCCGGCTGCTTGAAGAAAAGATTGAACAGCGACAGGTCCTACAAACTTGAAGCCTGCTTTTTTGAGAGCCTTAGACACTTTTTCTGATAACTCTGTTTTAGCTGGCGCTTGACGATAATCTGGCACGTCATTATTTTCAGTAACACCATCAACAAAGGACCAGATATAATGATCAAACGAGCCGTGAGCTTTTTGAATATTTAAAAAAGCTTGCGCGTTTGATCTGGTTGCATACAATTTCAGACGGTGACGAATGATGGCTGGATTCTCCAATAGTTTATCCAGTTCGTCATCTGTCATTTGAGCTACCTTCTCCATATCATAATCATAAAAAGCGTCGTGGAAAGCTTGACGCTTATTGAGAACAGTTTCCCATGATAAACCAGCCTGATAGGTTTCCATGCAGAGCAACTCAAACAAAGCCTGCTCCTCATGAAGTGGCTTACCCCACTCTTGATCATGGTAGGCGATATAGAGAGGGTTTGATGCTTTAACCCAAGAACAACGTTTCATGTGAAACCTCCATCGTTTTACAGCTCTACTTCTTATTATTTCATCAGCATTTTAAGAGCTGATTTAATGTATTGTTCTGCTGTCTCATTAGTTCCCTCAAAGAAGGCTTTGATTTTCTTGAGTTCACTTGCTTTGTAACCAAGTGCCAAGAGGGCTTCCATAGCTTCATCCAACTGTTCATTAGTTGCAACAGTCTTAGTTTTAGGCGCCTTACCATTTTCCATTGGGGTATCAACAAATTTACCAGCCAAATCAAGAATCATTTGCTGGGCTGTCTTTTTCCCAATTTTAGGGAATTTCATGAGGTACTTGATGTCACTGTTATCAATCGCATTAACAAGTCCTTCATTATCATCCACAGCTACAATAGCAAGAGCCGTCATTGGCCCAATCCCTGATACTGAAATTAACTTGAGGAAAACCTCTTTTTCGTGATCGGTATGAAAGCCAAATAACAGATCAGCATCTTCTCTGACCACATGATGCAGGTAAATTTGAATATCTTGATTGACATGATCTGAAAAAGAGTAGGGATTGGCAACATAGATGATATAGCCTAAACCATTTGTCTCGACGACAATAAACTTAGCGGTGATTTTCGTCAATTTTCCTTTAATATAATCGTACATAAATTCTCCTTAAGAAAGATGATGCAACTTAGCAGAATGCACCATAAGATAAAGTCCTAGAGAGGCAATAATGATAAAGGTCAACTGAACCCCTAATACTCCCGTAAAATCGCTGAGTGAGACCATAGCACCAGCAATAATCATCCCCAAAGGCTGAGAAATAGCTAGAAAACCTGAGTAAGAACCGATCTTATTCTCGTCCATCATCTTGACACGGAGGACCTGACTTGCTGGAATGTAAATCATCTCACCTATTGTATAAACCACTGCTGCAAGCATGATTGGTAGCAAGGTCTTGAAAGTTAGTGCCGCAAAAATCCCTGTCGCAAAAGTGCTAGCTCCTAATATCAACTGAGGCAACAGTTTCATTTTCTCTGTCAAACGGTTAAATGTCGTCATCAAAAGAACAATCAGGACGGTGTTGATAAGTACTGCCAAACTAAGCAACTTAGGTCCACTGATAAGAATGCCAAAGAGATCAGTTTCCTGATACAAGGTTTTATAGTGAATCGGCAGGTAGTTATCAATCTGTCCCCAAACTGCCGCAAAGAGAATGGTTCCCATAGTGTAAACCATGAAAGTCTTATCTTTGATCACTTCGCTATAATTTTTAAAAGTAGCCAATACTCCTCGACCATGAGTAAAAACAAAATCTTCTGGACGCGTTTCTTCAAATTTCCAGAGCATAATCAGGTATGAAAAGGCTGCAATGGCTGTCATGACGAGAAGCAATTCGAAGAAATGATGGTCATAGAAAACACCTGCAATGCCTGCTCCCATCATAACAGCTACATTAATCAGCCAGTAGTTGATTGTATATACAAAGCGACGATTTTCCTCGGTCGTCAAGTCAATCAACATAGCTTCATAAGCAGGATGGGCAAAATTGGACGCCACTTCTACAATAAAAATCCCCACAAACGTCAAAACAGGCTCAACATGTCCTGGGAGATTAGCAAAAGTTGTTAATACATAACCCAGTAAGACCCCTAAATTCCCGAGGTCCGTTACTTTTTTACGACCTAGTGAATCCGATAAGTGTCCGCCGTACAAGATGCCAATAAAACTAACAACCTGCGTCACAATAACGAGTAAACCCGTGATAAAAGCTCCAAAATACTGAACATAATACATGGACATAAACGGAAAAATAGCACTTCCTAAAATGATAGAAATAAAGCGCAATTCCTCCCGCCACTGCAACTGCTTGGGCAGGGTAAAAAATTCTCTCATAATCTCCCTCTAAAACTAAATTGACAATATTGTCAACCTAATATTTTCCTAAATCTCTTAAACTAGTATGATTTTCCTGAATCCTTCTAAACATTTTTTCCATATCCGACGATGAAAAGTTAATCAAAACAGGACGTCCATGTGGACAATTATAAGGATTTTGACACTTGGATAATTGGTAAATCAAGTTTCTAGCAGAAGAATCATCAAGCCTGTGATTAGCCTTGATCGAGCGTTTGCAAGACATCATGATGGCAAGTTCTGCACGGTATTTTTTGATAGAAACGTCATTGGTTAAGAGCAGCATGTCGCACATTTCATAGACGCCAGACTCAATCTCCTCTTCTGCCATCCAAATAGGATGTTCACGTAGAATAAAGGTATTTTCGCCGTAAGGTTCTAAGTAAATGCCGACTTGATTTAGGAGTGGCATTTTTTCCTGTAAATTCAGATAATCAGCTGCCGAAAATTCAAACAAGTAAGGGACTAAAAGCTGCTGTAACGAACTGTCAACATCAGCAATTTTATCACGGTAATACTCGTATTTGACCCGCTCTTGAGCAGCATGCTGATCAATGATATAGAGACCTCCCTTACCTTGAGCAAAAAGATAGGTTCCATGCATCTGTCCAAAATAATCTAATTCTGGAAAAGTTGACGTTTCTTCGTTTTCCAGAGTTTCAATCAGACGATTGATTTTTGATTTATTTTGAAAGTCTAGGCGACCATGATTGTGATTTTCCAGCAGGCTAGGATCACGTTCAGCATATTTAATCGTTGAGGGTAGATTTACAGTTCTCTTGACATCGTTGTCAACAAAGTTTACAGAATCACTTGGATCAAACTGGGTTGACTCCTCTAAAACAGCAGGTTTTTCAAGAAAATCCTGGGCATTAGTGTCATAATAAATAGGAGCTTGTTTCAGGCTTAGACTGGTTTGAACAGCATCAGTTCCCTTTTTGGTGGCTGATTTAGCTAGATTTTCCAAAGCATCTGGAATCAACTCTTGCTCTTGTAGGGCATCTTTGATAGCTGAGCTAATTAAACGCATTAGCTCACCTTCTTTTGAGATACGAACTTCTTGCTTTGTAGGATGGACATTGACATCAGCTAGGTAAGGATCTATCTGAATATCAATGACTGCAACCGGGAACCGACCGACCATCAGTTTTGAACCATAACCATCTAAAATGGCACGGTTGAGTAGGAAATTTTTGATGTAACGCCCATTGATCAAGAGTGTTATGTAGTTACGATTGGCTCTTGTTAACTCAGGTAAACTAACATAACCAGATACCTCAAAATCCAAATCAGCTGCGGCAATTTCAGTCATTTTTTTAGCAGTATTAAGGCCGTAAATGCCAGCAATCGCCTGTTTTAAGTCGCCTGTCCCGGCTGTTTGAATCACCTGACGACCGTCACTTATTAGGCAAAAGGCAATGTCTGGATGTGCTAAACTCAGTCGGTTGATAATGTCAACAATATGAGCCAATTCAGCTTGTAAACTTTTAAGGTATTTGAGACGGGCAGGTGTGTTATAAAAAAGATTCTCCACAGAGATTTTTGTTCCAAGGGGGCGTGAAATCGTCTCGATTGACTCAATATGACCTCCTTTGGCAAATAAGGAAGTCCCACTAGGGTCATCTTGACTAGCTGTCTCCATCGTCAAGTGCGCAATCGAAGCAATCGAAGGCAGGGCTTCCCCACGAAAACCCAACGTTCTAATACGAAACAAGTCCGCTTGATTTTTGATTTTGCTGGTTGCGTGACGTCGTAAACTCAACTCTAAATCCTTGCGATTCATACCGATACCATTATCGGTGATGACAATTTTTTGCAATCCAGATTCTTCGATTTCAATAGTAATTTGAGTCGCTTTGGCATCTATAGCATTTTCAACCAACTCTTTTACCACACTAGCTGGTCGTTCAATCACCTCACCAGCAGCAATCTGATTGGCTAATATTTCTGGTAGTTCAATAATTCTATTCATACGAACCTCGCTTTAGTATTGGTAACTATTATAACACAAATGGTCTGGCAACCTTTTAATAGAGTCAAAGATTGCGCTAAAAAGACTGAAATTTTATTCCAGCCTCGGTATGCGTTGATACGCTTTAAAAATCAAGATGATAGGTTGTTGTCCAAACTATCATCTTGATTTTTAAAATCTTTAGAGCAGTTGCTTGAGGTCAACTAAAATCGTCATTGCCTCCATCGGAGTTACTGTCAAGACATCAAGTGCCTCCAACTTGTTTAGTAGCTGGCTGTGGCGTTCATCTGTAAACAGTGTTAATTGCTCTGATTCTTTACCAGGATTGGAGTTGGTTTTTGCAACCTTTTCGCTCGTTCTTAGCTTAACTGTGTGACTCTCTAAATCCTGTAAAATATGATCAGCCCTTAGTAGTAAAGATTTTGGCAGACCTGCAATTTTAGCGACATGGATACCATAAGACTTGTCTGCGGGACCTTCTGCGATTTTATGGAGGAAGGTCACATCGCCTTTTTCTTCTAAGATTGACACATGAACATTGACAAGATTTGTCAATGATGTTGACAAGGCTGTCAACTCATGATAGTGTGTGGCAAACATTGTTTTTGCTTTGATCTTATCATGGATATGCTCAATAATGGATTGAGCCAAGGCCATGCCATCATAAGTCGCTGTACCACGTCCCAGCTCATCAAAGAGAATAAGAGACTGCTTCGTTGCTCGCTGAATGGCTTGATTGGCTTCCATCATTTCGACCATAAAGGTTGACTGTCCTGAGATGAGATCATCTGCTGCACCGATTCGCGTGAAGATGGCATCAAAAATCGGTAATTGTATTGTTTTTGCAGGGATGTAAGACCCCAACTGCGCCATAACAACTGATAAAGCCAACTGTCTCATATAAGTTGACTTACCACTCATGTTTGGCCCTGTAATGAGTTGTATATTGGTGTCTTGGTTAAAATGAATACTATTTGGGATATAAACCTGTGTTCCCATGACTTTTTCCACCACAGCATGTCGCCCTTCTCTAATCTCAATGATATGCTGATTGTTAAATTCAGGCCTCACATAGTGATTGGTTTCAGCGACAAGCGCTAAACTTTGAAGGACATCGACCTTAGCTAAGACCTTGGCCAAAGCTTGCAAGCGCTCGATATAAGTCTCGATGCGGGCACGGATGCGCATAAAAAGATCATATTCCAGATTAGCAGACTGCTCACGTGCTTCTAGCATATCTCCCTCAATCTTAGCTAATTCAGCTGTTCCAAAACGCTCCGAATTTTTTAGAGTTGCTTTCCTAAAGAAATAATCTGGCACTGAGGCTAAATGAGAGTTGGTGACATGGAAATAATAGCCATCTTTTTTGTTGTAATCAATTTTGAGTGAGGTGATACCTGTATTTTGACGCTCTTTGGCTTCAATATCTGCAATCCAAGCACGCCCTTCTTTCATGACTTTTCGATAATGGTCTAAAGTGTCATCAAAGCCTGTACGAATGATGCCACCTTCAGAAATCGTTGCTGGTGCATCTGGATCAATAGCCAGACTGATTAAGGCTTCTAGATCAGAAATCGTGTCAATATCCTTGTCAACCTTGTCAATAATAGGCTTATCAAAAGCTAATAGAACGGACTTTATGGTCGGAACTCGTGTCAAGGTATTGCCCAACTGCAAAAGGTCTTTAGGAGATGCCTTTCCAAAAGCAAGACGGCTAGCTAAGCGTTCAATATCGTAAACACCTTTTAGACTTTCTGATAAATCACTTCGATTGATGAAATCATTTAAGAAGGCTTCAATAATATCTTGACGTTCCTTGATATCTTCCAAACGAATCAGAGGACGATCAATCCACTGCCTTAAGAGCCGCATTCCCATGGCTGTCTTCGTTTCGTCCAATAACCAAAAGAGACTGCCGTGTTTTTTACCTGTACGAGCATTTTCTAGCAAATCTAAGCTAGACTTGGTCGCATAGGTCATTTGAAGGTAATCCTTTACCTCATAATGTAGCAGGTGTTGAATGTGTCTAAGCTCTCTCATCTGTGTATGGTGAACATAGGAGAGTAGTTTTGAGGCACTGCTTTTTTCAACCTTAGCTAAGCCATTACTGATGAGGTCATCTTGATCAAACAGCTGATTTTCGTAAGAAAGAATGAGGTTCATCTGCTTGGTGAAAATCTCTTGCTCCTCTTGGGATAGTTCAAAGCCAATGACCAGTTCTTTGGCTTTAAGGTTTTGGATTTCACTTTTGACACTTAAAAAGTCAGTCAAGACCGTCACCATAAATTCACCTGTTGATAAATCCATATATGACAAGCCATACTGCTCACCATCAAAGTCCAATGCCACTAAAAAGTTATTGGCATTGTCTGGTTTGCTGGCATCTATTGCTGTTCCTGGTGTGATAACCTGCACAACATCACGTTTAACCACGCCAACAGCTTGCTTGGGATCTTCCATCTGCTCGGCGATGGCGACTTTATAGCCCATTTCTACCAAAATGGTGATATAGGATTGAGCAGAATGATAAGGAACACCAGCCATGGGAATGGGATTTTCAGCGTTTTTATTACGACTGGTCAGGCTGATCTCTAATAACTGTGCGGCTTTGACCGCATCCTCGTAAAATAGTTCGTAAAAATCACCCATGCGAAAAAGCAAAAAAGCATCTGGATAATCGGCTTTAATATCCAGATACTGCTGCATTCCAGGAGAAATCTTGTCCTTAACCATGCTTAATCCTTCTGTAATTCTACTGTTATTTCTTGACAAATAGTTTTGGCACTCTCTTCATTTTGACAAATGACCAGGAGGGTATTAGCTCCAGCAACAGTGCCTAAAATCTCCTCACGCCCTTCTTGATCAATGATGTTAGCTAAAACATCTGCCTCACCCAGATTAGTATTTAAAACCAGCATAAACTGTGCCCTAGATACTTTCTGAATAAAGGCGCGAATACGCCCACCAAAAGATTCGACCCCATGCTCGGTCAAACTGTAGTAGAGTTTACCATATTGACTGCGTAACTTGATCAAGCCAATCTCGCGCAAATCGCGCGACAAGGTCGCTTGAGTCACACAAATACCTTTTTCTTCCAAATGAAGTTTGATGTCTTCTTGTGTGCTGATTTGTTTGGTTTTAATCAGTTGCTTAATTTCTTCGAGACGCTTTTTTTTTGACATTTTTTCCATCCTTTGTTAGTCAGACTTTGACTAAAATTATAACAAAAAAGACTATTGTTTGCATCTTTTATCAAATTCTTTGTCAAGTTGTCAAAAGTTTCTTAAAGATTTTTGAAAATATGTTAAAATAGAAAATAGTTAGTACAATAAAATTACAGGAGATGCCATGACTGATAAATCATTAATTGCGCTTGAGCTAGCCAAAGTCTTAAAGGATTTGGACCAAGGCACCATTGAAACTCTACTTGAAACACCTAAAAATGCAAGCATGGGAGACCTTGCTTTTCCAGTCTTTACATTAGCCAAAGTTCTCCGCAAAGCCCCAAATCTAATCGCTGCGGAAGTGGCTCAGCAAATCGATACTTCTGCTTTTGAAAAGGTTGAGGCAGTAGGCCCTTACATCAACTTCTTCTTAGATAAATCAACCATTTCAGGACAAGTCCTTTCTGATGTCATTAAGCATGGTAGTCATTATGCTGACCAAAATTTAGGGCAAGGTCGACAGGTTGCTTTTGACATGTCTAGTCCAAATATCGCCAAGCCATTCTCAATCGGACATTTGCGTTCAACCGTTATTGCTGATAGTTTGGCTAATGTCTTTGAAAAATTAGGTTACAAACCTGTTCGTATCAATCATTTAGGAGATTGGGGCAAGCAGTTTGGCATGTTGATTGTCGCCTATCAAAAATGGGGTAATCAAGCTGCTGTTGAAGCAGACCCTATCGCTGAACTTCTGAAACTATATGTTCGTATCAACGCTGAAGCTGAAGAAGACCCGTCGCTTGATGAAGAGGCGCGTGAATGGTTCCGCAAATTAGAAGCTGGAGACGAAGAGGCTCTTTCTTTGTGGCAATGGTTCCGCGACGAAAGTCTTGTGGAATTCAACCGTCTCTATAAGGAACTTGATGTTTCCTTTGATTCCTATAACGGAGAAGCCTTTTACAATGACAAGATGGAAGAAGTCCTTGACCTTTTAGAAGACAAAGGGCTTCTAAAAGAGTCACAAGGTGCCCAAGTCGTTGACCTTGCAGCCTACGGTATTGAATACCCTGCTCTTATCAAAAAGTCAGATGGGGCAACCCTTTATATCACCCGTGATTTAGCAGCTGCTCTTTACCGTAAACGGACCTATGATTTTGCTAAATCCATCTATGTTGTCGGTAATGAACAATCGGCTCACTTTAAGCAACTAAAAGCAGTCCTCAAAGAAATGGGATATGACTGGTCAGACGATATGCACCATGTTGCCTTTGGACTTGTTACCAAAGAAGGTAAGAAATTATCCACGCGTAAAGGCAATGTTATCCTGCTAGAGCCTACTATTGCTGAGGCAGTCGCTCGTGCCCAGGCACAAATTGAGGCTAAAAACCCAAATCTTCCCAATAAAGAAGCTGTTGCACATGCTGTCGGAGTTGGGGCTATCAAATTTTATGACCTCAAGACGGATCGCATGAATGGCTATGACTTTGACCTTGATACCATGGTTTCTTTTGAGGGAGAGACAGGACCATATGTCCAATATGCTCATGCTCGTATCCAGTCCATTTTGCGTAAAGCTGACTTCACTCCAAATGCTGAAGCGACCTACAGCTTATCTGATAATGAAAGCTGGGAAATCATCAAGCTAATTCAAGATTTTCCGCGTATGATCAAGCGTTCATCCGATAACTATGAGCCGTCAATCATTGCTAAGTTTGCCATTCATTTGGCACAAAGCTTCAACAAATATTACGCACATACACGTATTCTTGACGCTAATCCAGAACGTGATAGCCGCCTAGCCCTCTCATACGCGACAGCAACTGTTCTCAAAGAGGCTCTTCGTCTTCTCGGTGTGGAAGCACCAGATAATATGTAAGCCTTGTTCATCTAGACTCTAGCTTGACTGAGAATATCACTACAAAAAAATCAGGTTGACAATATTGTCAACTTGATTTTTAAATATCTCGGTCATAATTTTTTCGCCTAATCTTAAAATCAGAAGAAATCACTTCATCAATATTGATCACAGATATAAAGGCGTCTGGGTCTAACTCTGCTAGAATATCTTTAACATCACGTACTTCATTAGGATTCAAAACAACATAGAGGACATCAAAACCTCGTCCTGTATAGGCTCCCTTACCTTGTAGATAGGTCACACCTCGGTTGATCTCTTGTAAGATAGTAGCGGCAGCCTTGTCTGATTCTTTGGTGATAATCAGCATACCACGAACCATGTAGCCACCATTTTGCACAGTGGTTAAGACCTGGCTAAAGACAAAACTGGCTATCAGGGTGTAAAGCATGTGTTTTAAATCGATGTAAACTAAAGAGGATGCTAACACCAAAACATCAATCAAAAGCAGGGTTTGCCCCAACTTCATACCTGTCTTTTCTTCTAATACGCGGCCGATGATGTCTGTCCCACCAGTGGTAGCACCATAGCGAAAGACGATACCACTACCAACACCGGCAAAAATCCCAGCGACGATAGCGACCAGCATCATATCGTTTTGCAAACCTAATGCTATGGGAACACGTTGCCAAATCCAAATAAAAATGGACATGGTCACCGTGCCATAGATGGTTAACAGCAGTGATTTTCTACCGAAAACTCTTGCTCCAAGGACAAAAAGGGGCAGGTTAATGAGGAGCGACGATAGGGCTGGATTTAATCCAAAGAGGGCATGAAGGATCAAGGTAATACCAGCAACTCCTCCTTCGGCAAGGTGATTAGCCATATTAAAATTGACAAAACCGAATGTGTAAAGCGCAACACCAAATGTAATCCAGATAAGATGAATGCTATCTGAAAGGTGCCATCTAAGTTTCATATCATTACCTCTTTTTAAACTCTTTTATTTTCAGTTATTTAATGCTTATCATTTAGCGATTTCAGCTTATTTTTGGTTTATCAGTTGTCAGTGTCTAGCCTACTCTAATCATCCTTAAACCTTCCAATAATTTGGACATTTTCAGAGATAGAGATGAAGGCCTTTGGGTCTGCCTTTGCCATGAGGTATTTGAATTCGGTGAATTCCTCTCGTGTGATAATCACTAGAAGAACCGCTTTTTCCTCATTTTTGAAGGTTCCCTGAGCATTGTTGATGGAGGTGACGCCACGGTGTAATTTTTTATGAACCATGGCAATGACACGCTCAGGACTTGAGGTCACGATCATCGCCTGCATCTTTTTTTGCTTGGTGTAAATAGCGTCAGTCACTCGACTAGAAACAAAAATAGTCACCATCGAATAAAGAGCGTATTGCCAGCCAAATAAAACACCAGCAAAAATCATAATCACACCATTAACAATAAGAGAAATACTACCGACATTTCGTCCAGTTTTTTGACGGATGGTCAAAGAGACAATGTCTGTTCCGCCACTAGAAATTCTGGAACGTAGACCGACCCCAACCCCTAATCCCATAAATAAACCTCCAAAGATAGCATTGACTAAAGGATCTTTGGTCAAGATGATTTGTGGCATGAGGTAGATAAAAAATGAACTCATGGAAACGGCAATAAATGTAAAAATGGTGAATTTATGGCCGATTTTGTGCCAAGCTAAAACCAATAGCGGTAAGTTTATAGCATAGAAGGCCAGTGAAATAGGGATTGGCTGATTAAAGGTCTTTTCTGTCAGGGCTGAAATGACCTGTGCTAAGCCCGTTGCTCCACTGGAGTAGACATGCCCTGGTTGAAAGAAGAAATTAACCGCAATACTAGACAAGACTCCATAAAGCAGTGAAGCTGAAATTTTCTCTGCATATTTTTCTTTGGAGATGCTTCGTAAGGTATGCCATAAGCCAAATCGTTTGGCTATTCGTTTTAAGGAGTAGGTTAATTTTTTAGAAAATCTTGTTTTTTTAGCCATTTAGATTGAGATGTAATGCTAGTTCGTCAAGTTGTTTGTCAGCTACCAGACTTGGTGCTTTTGTCATTGGGTCTGTTGCCTTGTTGTTTTTAGGAAAGGCAATGACTTCACGGATATTATCCTTACCAGCTAAAAGCATTACCAGGCGATCAAGACCGATGGCTAAACCACCGTGTGGAGGAAAGCCATAATTCATGGCTTCTAATAAGAAACCAAATTGCTCATAGGCATCTTCTTCTGTAAAGCCGAGTGCTTTAAGCATCCGTTCTTGTAGATCTTTTTGGTTAATACGAAGACTACCGCCACCGAGTTCATAGCCATTGAGGACGATGTCGTAAGCAACTGCTCGAACCTTAGCTAATTCGCCTTCAAGTTCATGAGCTGACTCTTGGGTTGGCAAAGTGAATGGATGATGGGCTGACATGTAGCGCCCTTCTTCTTCAGACCATTCAAACATTGGCCAGTCCACAATCCAAAGGAAGTTGAACTTAGTATTGTCAATCATGTCAAGTTCTTTAGCGATACGGCCACGTAAAGCACCAAGTGTATCATTAGCTACTTCAAGTTTATCAGCAACAAAGAGAACCAAGTCATTTTCGTCAAGTTGTAAAGCATCTGTCAACTGACCTTCAATACTTGTCAAGAATTTAGCAACTGGACCAGCAAGAGTTCCATCAGTCATTTTGATCCAGGCTAGTCCTTTAGCACCGAATTGCTTGGCGAATTCAGTCATCTTGTCAATGTCTTTACGTGAATACTTGTCTGCTTGTCCTTTAACAACAATCGCTTTGACAGCTGGCGCTTCTGAGAAAACCTTGAAGTCAACATCCTTGACAACTTCTGTCAAGTCTTGCAACAACATGTCAAAGCGTGTATCTGGTTTATCTGAACCATAACGGTTCATAGCATCATCATAAGCCATACGTGGAAAAGGGAGTGTCACATCAATTCCCTTGGTATCTTTCATGACTTTGGCAATCATGCCTTCCACGATGTCCTGAATTTCTTGCTCATTAAGGAATGACGTTTCTAAGTCAACTTGTGTAAACTCAGGTTGACGATCCCCACGTAAATCCTCATCACGAAAACACTTAACAATTTGATAGTAACGGTCAAAACCAGCATTCATCAAAAGTTGTTTGGTGATTTGTGGACTTTGGGGAAGAGCGTAGAAATGACCTTGACTAACACGAGATGGCACTAGGTAATCACGCGCCCCTTCTGGCGTTGATTTAGTCAACATTGGTGTTTCAACATCAATAAACTCAAGTTCATCCAAGTAGTTGCGGATAGAGTGGGTCACTTTGGCACGTAATTTAAAGTTTTCCAACATCTCTGGACGACGCAGGTCTAAATAACGATACCTAAGGCGATTGTCATCAGAAATATCAACACCATCTTTGATTTCAAACGGTGTTGTTTTTGCAGTGCTTAGAATTGTCAAGGCAGCCACCTTCAACTCAACCTCACCAGTTGCCAAGTTAGGGTTGGCTTGTTGGCGTGCTTCTACAGTACCACTAACCTCGATGACATACTCATGACGCAGGCTTTCAGCAGTTGTCATCAGCTCACTTGAAACTTCTTCAGGGTTGATGACCAACTGCATGATTCCTTCACGGTCACGCAAATCAATGAAAATCAAGCCACCCAGATCACGGCGACGTCCAACCCAACCTTTGAGGGTAAGAGTTGTTCCAATGTGTTCACGACGAACACGACCAGCATACATACTACGTTTAGTCATTGTTTTCTCCATGTGTTCAATAGTTCATACGACAAAAGTATGAGTCTTATTCATTGTACCAAAATATAAGAAAAAGTCCTACCATATCAGAAGGACTTTTTGCATCATTTAATGCTATTTTAGAGTAATCGGCTGATGACGCTGGCAAAGTCAGTTGTCAACTCATCAAAGCTTGCCATAATTTCCTGACGGGTAGTGTTATTTTTAATGGTTACTTGCTCAGTCTCTATCTCACTATCGCCAAGGGTTAAAATAGTTTTTGCCCTAAAACTATCAGCAGATTTAAACTGTGCTTTGATCTTACGATTGAGGTAATCACGTTCTGCTATAAAGCCTTGGTTACGCACAGCCTGCACCAATTCCAAAGCTTTACGATTGGCCTTATTTCCTAAAACAGCGATATAAAGGTCCATATCAGTTTCGATGGGGAGTTCAATGCCTTGCTTATCAAGGATCATCAAGAGTCGCTCCAGACCTAGCCCAAACCCAAAACCAGGTGTCTCAGGACCACCAAAATAGTCAACTAGGCTATCATAGCGACCACCAGCACAAAGGGTTAATGCTGTTTGATTGATGGTGGTGATAAACTCAAAAATAGTGTGATTATAGTAGTCCAGCCCACGAACCATATTCGTATCGACGACATAAGGGATATTGAGAATTTCCAGCAGGGCACGCACCTCATCAAAGTGTGCTTGGCTTTCCTCATCTAAGAAGTCCAAGATAGATGGGGCATTTTCAACAGCTATTTGATCCTCTTTCTCCTTAGAATCAAGGACACGAAGGGGGTTTTCCTCCAAGCGACGCTGGCTATCCTTAGAAAGCTGGTCACGCATCGGTCTCAAGTAATCAATCAAAGCCTGACGATAGGCTTGACGACTGGAGCTGTTTCCGAGGCTATTGAGATGAAGGGTAAGATCCTTAATACCGAGATCTTTAAAGAGTTGGTAAGCCATAGCAATCGTCTCAACATCGGTAGCAGGATTGCTAGAGCCAAAGGCCTCAACACCGATTTGATGGAATTCACGCAGGCGGCCAGCTTGAGGGCGCTCGTAACGAAACATAGAGCCAATGTAGTACCATTTAACAGGTTTTTGAACCTCTGGTGCAAATAGCTTGTTTTCGACATAAGAACGCACAACAGGTGCTGTCCCTTCAGGGCGCAGGGTAATATGACGCTCACCTTTATCGTAAAAATCATACATTTCCTTGGTGACAATATCTGTTGTATCCCCAACAGAACGTGAAATCACTTCGTAATGCTCAAACATTGGTGTTCGGATTTCGCCGTAATGGTATTTTTCAAAGGTCTTACGAGCAAAATTCTCCACATATTGCCATTTGGCACTCTCTTCAGGGAGAATATCCTGAGTGCCTTTGGGTTTTTGAAGTTTCATAGAGTGTCATGATAAAGAGTATTAAGCAAGGGATTTCTCGTCATAAGCTGCTGCCTTATGACAGTAGCGATTAGTGTCATCATCTGTAATCTTAGTTTTCCCCTAGCGATATAGCTTAAGACCCTTTCCTTTCTGTAGACGTTATGGTTTTATTTTACCATGTTTAGGTATAATTTTCGATAGGCAAAAAAGATTTGCACAAGGATTATTTTTTTGTCAAGTAACTTTACTTTACAAAAATGATATGGTAAACTAGTATAGTTGATGATAAAATCATCTTTAAAAGAATCGGGCAGCTGCTCAGTCAGTCCCCGAAATCGTTATTATTGAAAGGAAGAACCTACAATGGCAGTACCAGCACGTCGCACCTCAAAAGCGAAAAAAAACAAACGTCGTACGCATTACAAATTGACAGCTCCGACTGTGAAATTTGACGAAATCACTGGAGATTATTCACGCTCTCACCGTGTATCTCTCAAAGGATACTACAAAGGGCGTAAAATCGCTAAAGCAGCTGAAGCGAAATAATAGAAGGGAGATACCATGCGCGTAAACATTACACTTGAACACAAAGAATCTGGTGAACGCTTGTACCTTACTTCAAAAAACAAACGTAACACTCCAGACCGTCTTCAACTAAAAAAATACTCACCAAAATTGCGTAAACACGTTACCTTTACGGAAGTGAAGTAGTTGAACATACAAAGCCTACGAAATCAACATTTCATAGGCTTTTTCTTTTGTTATAGTTGTTCCACTTTAAAAATGTTTTAAAATAGACTTATGACATATAGCCAAGATTTTAGACAACGTGCCTTAGACTTCGTCAACGAAGGTCATACAAAAGCAGAAGTCAGCCGTATTTTCAATATTAGCCCAACTACCCTGAAAAAATGGGAAATGATTTTAGAAACTCAAGGGAATTTGAAAGACCGTCCAAGAAAATCATCCCCCCGAAAACTGCCTAAAGATGACCTTCTTGCCTACGTTAATGAGCATCCTGATGCCTATCTACGAGAAATTGCCGAACACTTTTCTTGTGCCATCAACGCCGTTTGGAAAGCCTTAAGAAAACATGGCATCACTTTTAAAAAAAGACAACCATCTATCGCGAGCAAAATCCCGAAAAAGTTAACGTTTTCTTAGCAGTACTGTCTGCTTTGGTCGGAATCCCAGTCGTTTATAGTGATGAAACAGGTATTGACACCTACCTTTATCGAAAAGGGCAAAAAATTTATGGCAAAATGAGTGGCAGACGCTTTGAGCGAACGTCCATTGTCGCAGGACAGATTGATGGGCGTTTTGTTGCACCTTTGATTGACAAACAGAGCATGACCAGCGCCTTTTTTGTCAAGTGGTTTAAAGATCAACTCATACCATCATTAGAAGAGACACATGTTGTCGTCATGGATAATGCCAGCTTCCATCCAAAGAAAGAATTAGACCCAATTTGTAAAATTAAGCTAGACAGAAAAAAGCCATTTATGTTAGGCTCAGATAAACACCACATTTGTCTGAAAGGAACTAACAAATGCCCTATATTCATGAACCACAAATAAGCTCATTATAATAGAGGCCCTACTACCAAGAAGGTCAAGAAGTCATTGGTTATCAAATAGAAATGATAAATAAAAAAGCATCTCAAAATTGATTTATGTGCAGATGAAGGAAACTAAAGGAGTTGATAAAAGGATGAATGCAATGGGAGAACTGTTTAAAATGCTACGAGTGTCTCGAAATGTTTCGCTTAAAGAAGCTACAGGAAATGAGTTTAGTCATTCGATGCTAAGTAGATTTGAAAATGGTGAGTCTGATATGACAATAACTAAATTATTGGTTGGATTGAAAAATATTAGAACTGACCTTGACGAGTTTATTTACCTTTACAATGATTTCAAACCCTCTGACTATACGATTTTAAAAGAAAACATATGGCAAGTACTATCTAAGAAGGATTTAAACAAGCTGAATAAAATGTATCTTGAGGAGATTTCGAAGTATACTATATCACAAAAAGAAGACCATTTTTTTAATGCTTTGATCATTAAAGGACATATGTTCATTTTAGATGAAAGTACTCAATTAACAGAAAAAGAGCAAGAAAAAATGTATGATTATTTATTTTTAGTAGATATTTGGGGAGAGTACGAACTAAAGCTTTTTTCAGATATATCCCCTTTAATATCATTAAATCTATATTTTGAATATACTAGAGAAATGATGAAAAAAATCGATTTCCTCGGAGAATTACGAAAAAATAGAAATCTGGTACACAGCATATTGCTTAATGGTTTATTTAAATCGACTTATGAAAATAACTTAACCAAAGCTGCTTATTTTAATCAAATGATCCAAAAAAGATTTTTTAATGATAACGATTTATACCTGAGAACAGTATATATGATTGCTAACGGACATTACCTATATTGCAAAGGAGAAAAAGATTTAGGCATTAATCAGATTCGAGATGCGATATATGTTCTAAAATTATTAAAATGTGATGAAATAGCTGATTATTACAAAAGGCAGTTTTCTGATATATTAGTGAATTAATTTGTGAATAAATTCAAACAGAAAACATAAAAATAACGTAATGTTTTGTAGAAAAGATGGAGGAACAGTAGTGATAGCAAATGACTGTTCCTTTATTTTTTAAAAACAATATTTGAAAATATGAACATTCTATTTCATTTAACTCATTTTAGAATATACTAGATACATCAAATGGAAAAGGAGAAATGATATGACTCAATTTATTCGTGAAGCTAGTAAATATTCTACGAAAAAAGAAGCACATTTAACATATAAATGTACTATTCTTTAAGAGAATTAGATTAGTCGCAAAAAACACTCGTAAATTTAAGAGTGTTTTCTTGTATTTTCAATTTAAGGAGTCAATCAAAAATGTCTGATGTAATGATAATTAAAAAATGTACTTATGACGATAACTTCTACAAATCAACTAATCATCTGGAAAAAATATTTGAACAGTATATCGAAAAAAAGGTAAAAAAAATAATAGATACTCCAGATAAGTACTCATTTTTAGATATTAGGAATGGAGATAAATATGAATCTTAATAGTTTTAAGTATATTGATTTTGATGACTATTCTTTACCAAAATTTGGATTTAAAATTCATATTTCAGGAACGTCTAAAAATTATAGAGATATCTTTTCGCTAGTTATGCCTTATTTAAAAAAATGTAAACTATCCTTTAAATATTTAAAAAATAGTATAGAAATTCTAAATAATTTATCTGATTTAGAAAGTCCAGGAGAGTCTGGGAAGTTAATAACAATCTATCCTAAGGATCGTACGCATTGCATTAAAATTTTAGATGACCTGTATCGTATAGTTCCTCAGAGTATGGAAGGTGTTTATATTTTAAGTGGTCGAAATTGCAAGAATTCCAATATATTATTCTATCGTTACGGTCTTATAAAATCATCTGGTCAAAATCTAACATCTAAAATACCAATATTGATTGGCCCTAACGATGAGGAATGGCAAGATTTTCAAAAAAACTATTTTGATTTACCTGAATGGATTGAGGATATTCAGGATAAACAAGTATTCCATCCCTCATATTTAAGCGACAACTATCAGGTAAACAGTTTATTGAAAGAATCTAATGGTGGTAATGTTTATCAAGCTATTCATATCAAAACAAACAAGAAGGTTGTTATAAAAGAGTGTCGTCCGCATGTTATTTGTTTGGAGAATGTTTATAGAAAGCAACTTAGAGATACTGAATGGACGATCGCAAAATCTCTTCCATTAAATACTAATTCTGCGTCTTGCGTTGAAGTGGTAAACGAGTGGATCAATACTTATTATATCTACGAGTATATAGAAGGAAACAAGTTAACAGACTTTTGTAACAAGATAAATTTATTTTCATATAAAAGAAGAGAGCTTTCTCAAAATATTGAAAAGTTTAATAGATTAAAAAACTGCTTCTTAGGTATTTTGGAGACTGTTCTTTATTTTCATGAACAGAATATTATACTAAATGATATCCATCCAGATAATTTTATTGTCAATCATAATTCAAAAATTACATTTATTGATATGGAAAATTCTTATTTTCTATATCAATCGCCATTAGTAGGAATTTATTCTGAAATAGCTCTTAAACAATGGCATCTAAAAAAAGGAATTGTAGCAGATTGTCATAAAATTGGAAATTTATTTCTATATCTATTTGGAAAATTACATATAAAAAATGATACTGTACTAACTTCTGAGTTAAAATCTTTATTATTTCAAAAAGGAATAGATTCTAATATCCATATTCCTATTGATTATTTATTGAGTGCAGAACCAAATATCAAAGAAGCAATACAGATTCTTAAAAGCTCCATACATACGCGTCGTTCAGCATATACTTACAAGTTAAGTAATTGTATTACGGTATCTTCAGATTGGAAACATGAATTAATTAAATTCATCTCATTTCAGACAGAATTAATTAGTAAATATAATCTATTGCTATCTAATCAAGATGCTATGCTTGAAGAAATGAAAGCTGAGAGTAATTTGGGTATGCAGGGACTTACTGGAATATTACTGTATTTATCTTCTATGTCTTATGATAAAGAAATTATTTTTAAAGGAATAGAGATGCTACTTAACCAACTAGTTGAAGATTGTGAAGGTAATGTAGGCATAAGCTTAGAAGAGGATTCCACATCTCCTTATCTCTTAGATGGAACCGCTGGAGTCATTCAATTACTTATTTTTGTAGATCCTATAAAATATTTAGCACACATTCAAAAACTATCTCAATCGTTACTGTTTGAGTATGCTCAGTTCAGTCATTTATGGAGAGGAATGCTAGGAATTGCCATTATTCTACTTCAAGTATATAACATCACAAACGATAAAAACTATTTTGATAAATCTCAAGAATTGTTAATCAGTTCTACAATACTATCTAAAAAAGATACTAAATTGCAACATGAAATACTATATTTCATCAATGCTATCTCTCAAAAAATCATGATTCCTTGAGGTGCCAAATGACATTAATTATTAAAAACAATATCTTTAGAATTCTATCACTATCAAGAATTTTAAGTGCTATTGGTTCCTATTTATATAACATTGTCTTTATCGTATATGCTACTTCCATGTCGCATTCCCACATAGCAGTTTTTATAGCTAATATAGTAACCATTATCCCTACGTTATTTACCTTTTGGATAGGAGTAAAAGCTGATCAGACAAAAAATAAACATCAATTATTAATTTGGACAGGTTTCTTACAAGGAATGTTATTTATAATCATTTCGATTATTATTTCGAACAAAACCTTTTTAGTTTTTTCAATGGTTAGCCTACTTAACATTGTTTCAGATATCCTATCTGATTATACTAATGGGTTGCGTATGCCTATAATGCAAAAAAATATTGATAAAGAAGATTTTTTCGAGGCATACTCATTTACACAATTTTTATCATACATTGCAACGATTTCAGGGCAAACATTAGGAGTATGGCTATTAACAACAACTAATCATAATTACTCACTTATTGCCATATTAAACGCTCTTTCCTTTTTACTCTCATCGCTACTTATCTTAAAGAATACTCGGCTGCTCACTTATGAAAGAGTGACTGAGATAGAAAATGATCACTCACTTGTACATCAATTTAAAAACATGTTTAAAATGATGATGAAGATATTTGAGGATATTGATAAAGATTCCTCTTTTATTAAGATTCTTCTTTCTATATTACTTTTAAATTCTTTAGGAGGTGCGATCAACTCTATCTATCATTTCTATTTTCTTAAACATCAAATGTTCAACTTAAACTATGGAAATTCTCTCGTTGTTATTCAAGCGTTTACTATTTTTTGTGCTATTTTGGGAACTTTAACCCCAAAAGATTTTTTCTCAAAATGTTCCATCTCTGAATTGATAGTTATTCAAAGCATTAGCTATGCTTTAGTTGGAGTATTCAATATTTTGAAACTACCCATCTTAGGAATTGTTACACTAGGACTTGCTGCTTACGTTATGGGGAAGGTTTCACCCAAATTAGACGCTCTTTTAATGGAAAAACTACCTTCTCATCTGCTGGCTCAAAGTAATAACTTTCTAGGATTACTTTTTACACTATCTTTACCATTAGGTGTTAGTTTATTCTCATTTTTAGCTTTGTATAATATTGTTATTTGTTGGATTGTATTTTCGTTTATTTCTCTCACATCACTTGTCATGGCTTATTCTAAGTAAGCTTTTCTTAAGTTGACGAGCAATTCCCTAGCTCAAAAGGGTAATAAAAACTCACATCTCTGTATGATAGAGATGTGAGTTTTTTAGTATTTCTACCGCATAGATTATTTATGGCTGAGGCCTCGTTTGAGGTTTTTGATGAAACCACGATCATCCGTCTGCAAAATCAAGCCAGCATAGGATTTCCCGATGTAAAGGGTGACCATAAGAGCTGTGATGCTCAAAATAGCTAAAGCTATTAGTGCTTCGTGAGTAGTAGCGTAACTATTGATCAGGCGAATCGGCATAAAGAAGGAAGATATAAATGGCACGTAAGAACCAATTGTTAAAATCAGATTATCCTGACCTTGTTGGCCAAGGGTAATAGCACCCACAAAACCAACAATGACAAGATACATAACCGGTTGAACCGCTTTATTGACATCTTCCACACGTACCACTAAGGAACCGCAAAGCGCTGCTAAGACCACATAAAGCAAAATTCCAAAGATGGCAAAGAAAAGCATGGTCCAATCCAAATTATCAATGACAGTATCCACTATAGGCTTGACCATGTCTACCATGTCCTTACTAAAAGCAAATTGAGGTAAAAACTGATAAAGCAAATAACCACCTAGAGCATAAATCCCTAAATGCGTGGTAATGACCCCAAAAATCCCTAAAATACGGCCATAGAAATAGAGATTGGCTGGAACACTTGAAAAAATGACTTCCATGATTTTGGTTCCTTTTTCACTAGCAATCTCTTGAGCTGTTGAACTTGCATAAGTCAAGATAATGAAATACATGATAAAGGTCAGCCCTAAGAAGGTAATGTATTTGCCTGCTTTTTGCAAGTCCCCTTTTTCTTTAAGATCCTCTTTAAAATTAGGCTCTTGTGCTAAGGCTTCCACTTGTTGTGGACTTAACTGGGCTTTTGCCATGTTGAGCTGGCCTTGTAAGCTCCCTAGGACTTGGAGCAGGTCTCTTTTAGTCTTTTCAGCCAAACTAGTATCGCTATAGTAGGTTGCTTTTATCTGTTTGCCTGCGGTGTCAACAAGGACATATCCAGAAATATCCTCGTCTTTGTGCGCTTGTTTAGCGGTTTTTGGCGTTTTATACTTTAGGGTCGTTCCATCAATATCTTGGAAGGCTTTCTTTAAAGCATTGTCCGATAAAACGACAGCTACCTTGTCTGAATCCACTGCTGCAGATTCTGTCAAATACCCGATGCCCAGTGAAAAGGCCAGAAAGAGAAAGGGCGATAGGATCATGAGGAGGAAGGCCCAAGACTTGACCTGTCTAAGATAGGTTTCTTTAGCTACTAATAACAGCTGTGTCATTATTCTACCCCCGATTTCATTTTAAAGATTTCATCAATAGTTGGCGCTTGTTGGTCAAATGTCGCAATGTAATAACCGCCACTAATGGCTTGAAAGAGCATTGGTCCTGCGGCTTCATCATCTAAAACCAGTCGCCAATAGCCCTGCTTCGTCTTGCTGACAGATGTCACATGAGCTAGGTTGTCAAGGCGTTCTTTTGGCACATCATTTGACACAAAGAGACGGGTACGGCCAAATGACTCACGAATCTCCTGAATACCACCATTAAGGACGATTTCCCCATTCTTAATCATGACCAAGGTATCACACAACTCCTCAACGTTAGTCATGACATGGTCTGAAAAGATAATGGTTGCTCCGCGGTCTCTTTCAGCCAAGATAATGTCCTTTAAGAGCGCCGTATTAACGGGATCAAGACCTGAGAAAGGCTCATCCAAGATAATCAACTCCGGTTCATGAATCAGCGTGATGATCAGCTGGATTTTTTGTTGATTTCCTTTAGAAAGGCTCTTGATTTTATCGCTTAATTTTCCCTTAACCTCTAGCTTTTCCATCCAAATCGGCAATTTCTTACTAACTTCTCTACGCGACATGCCTTTAAGACTAGCTAGATAACGCACCTGCTCAAAAACCGTCAACTTCGGCATGAGACTACGCTCCTCAGGAAGATAGCCGATTCGGGCATTGTTTTTTGGTGTCAGAGGCTCACCATTTAGGGCAACCTCTCCCTCGTAGGTCACAAAATTTAGGATCGAGTGAAAAAGTGTCGTCTTACCTGCACCATTTTTACCGACCAAACCACAAATGCTACCTGATGGCACGTCAAAAGACATGCCTTTTAGCACTTCTTTGTCACCATAACTCTTAGAAAGCTTTGAGATGCTAATCATAAAAATTCCTTTCCTTACATTAGCCTATCAAATGGAAAAAGCAATCTTGCTAAAACTGCCCTCATCAAAGAGATTTAGGAAAATCTTAACCCATATGCTATTTGCCATTATAGTCTGTAACTGTCTTTAATTCCATTATACCATAAAAAGAAGTTTATCGGTGTTTTTGTGAAAAAAACCACAATACCGATCCACGTTTTTTAATCATGGGACTTTGTTAGGGACTATTTTGAGTCATCATTCTTTTGATATCAAGGCTAACAGGCACTTTTTAGATTTTAGAACCAAATATATCAAAAAATAATATATAAAATATTGACATATCAAAAAAGAAGGGCTATACTATATGTGTAAAATAATTATATATAAAAATCATACACATAAAGGAGCTGATGACATGCATTTTCCAGTATCATCAAGCCTGATTGAATTTTTGATTTTAGCCATTTTAGAAAAGGAAGATTCCTACGGCTATGAAATTAGCCAGACCATCAAATTGGTGGCAAGCATCAAGGAATCTACGCTTTATCCTATTTTGAAAAAATTAGGGCAAGCAGGCTATCTCACCAATTACAGTCAGCAATATCAAGGCCGTAAGCGTAAGTATTACGCCCTCACAACCGATGGCAAAGAGCACCTAGTCTACCTAAAAGCACAGTGGCAAGGTTACAAGGATACCCTTGATGGGATTATTGAAGGGAGTTTAAGACATGACAAGGACTGAATACTTACAGCAGTTGGATAAATACCTGCACCGTTTACCAGAGGAAGACTACCAAGAAGCCATGGACTACTTCACCGAGTATTTCGACGAGGCAGGCGTGGATAACGAAGATCAGGTGATGGCAGAGTTAGGCACACCCAAAGAAGCCGCCCAGGATATCCTCAATGCCCTTTGGGAAAAGCAAGAAAATCAAGATAGTAATGACCACAAATCACGGACCAAAACCCTCTGGATAGCTCTCTTAGCTCTCTTTGCTGCACCACTAGCCATACCGACAATCATAGTCATGATAGGTTTGATAATTACCTTTGTCGCTGTGATCGTTGCCTTTGTGGTTACCTCCCTATCATTGTTGGTAGCTGGTGTGGCAACCGTTGCTGTGCTCTTTTGGGAAACCCTTACCCTTATCCCAGCTTCCTTGCCAGCCTTAGCCATGAGCTTTGGAGCACTCCTCTTAGTTTTAGGATTTGGTTTACTGCTCTGGTTCTTGTTAATGCTAATCATCAAAATAATGATACGTGCGCTAGTTGCTATTATCGGTCATATCACTAAGAAAGGAAAAAAAGCATGAAAACATCACACAAATACTTTTTGATTGTTGCGCTTCTTTGTCTTAGCTTTGGTAGTCTTGCTATCATCTGGGGGCATCGTAATGGTGGTTTAGAAGACATCAAAGCAGCCACCACAGCTAAGAAAATAACACAAGAAGTAGCCTCTTTTAAACAGTTAGAGCTAGACTTAAGCAATCGTGAACTGGTGATTGAACCCTCCAAAGATGACACGTGGCAGTTGAGCTACTACACAGATAATAAGATTTTAGGAGAATTATCCGTACAACAAGATGGCGAAAAACTCTCTCTCAAACAACTAAACAAAGGTAGTATTGTTATTGGACCAATCTCGGCTTTAGGTTATTACCTCAATAACCAAAGCGTTCAGACTCGTCGTGTGGTCTTATCAGTTCCTAAGGGAGCTCACTTTGAGAGTATTAAAGGGTATGTATCTGACACCGTTCATCTCAATCACTTCCCTATTAAAGACATCTCCCTGACATCTGATAGCCTCTACACCAATCATACGACTATTGATAAGGCTAACTTTTCAGTTGGGTCTCTCTATCTCAACAAGACCACTATTGAGCAATTAACATTAGACGTATCAAGCGACCTCTCATTAAGCCAAACAACCCTCAAAGGCGGTGATATTACTGGAATGGATGCCATCTTAACCGCTGATAAAAGCCTTCTCCAAAAAATCACTATTAGCAATCAAGATGGTGAAATTCGCTTCACCGATACTGAGCTTGATAATGTCACACTCTCTGGAGAAAATAATCGCATCAGTGCTACCAATCTAACCCTTAAAAACCTGATTGAAATCACTAATGCTGGCGATGATATTGACCTTATCTTAAATGATCAAATTGCTCAAACCACTCATCTTAATCTAACCGTAACAGATGCTAACTTATCTATTGCAGACAAGATTGCAGCTTCAAATCACATCGATAGCAGCCATGATGAGTCTACCCACACCTTTAACAAGGAAGTCAAAGACAGTCTTGCTACCCTCAAAATCACCAACATAGATGGCGACATTACACTTAACTAATAACTCTCTAAAAAGAAAAACAATCCGCAACACTTACCACACTAAAGTAAGAGTAGGACAATCGTCAGTAACACACGATGTCTTGATTTAAATTTAAGAACAAGAAAAAGGTTGGGCAATAAGTCCAACCTTTTAAAAATTTAGAAAAATAACTTGAAGCTGTGATTGACGGCTTGGGTCGCCTTATAAGTTTCAAAACAGGTTTTATCAAGGTTACAGGAGTGAGAGCACAAAAAAGGTTACATTTTACTAGAAATCAGCATTTTAAAACAAAACAAAAAGCCCGCAACTACGGGCTTTCTTTGCAATAAATATAAAAATTAAAGCATTTTGTTGTAGAATTCAACGATAAGTGCTTCGTTGATTTCTGGGTGGATTTCATCACGTTCTGGAAGGCGTGACAATGATCCTTCAAGTTTTTCAGCATCGAAAGATACGAATGCTGGGCGTCCAAGAGTAGCTTCAACAGCTTCAAGGATAGCTGGTACTTTAGCTGATTTTTCGCGAACTGAGATCACTTGACCAACTTCAACACGGTATGATGGAATATCAACGCGTTTTCCGTCAACAAGGATGTGACCGTGGTTTACGAATTGACGAGCTTGACGACGAGTCGTTGCAAGACCTAAACGGTAAACAACGTTGTCAAGACGACGCTCAAGAAGAAGCATGAAGTTGTAACCAAGGATTCCGCCTTTGATTTTTGTCGCTTGTACGAACAAGTTACGGAATTGTTTTTCACCCATTCCGTAAGTGAAACGCAATTTTTGTTTCTCAGCCAATTGCAAACCGTATTCAGAAAGTTTTGAACGGTTGTTTGGTCCGTGTTGTCCTGGAACGTAATTACGGCGAGCAAGCTCTTTACCTGTTCCTGTAAGTGATAAGCCAAGACGACGGGCTTGTTTCCATGATGGTCCTGTATAACGTGACATGTCAAATGTCCTCCTCTTTGTTTTTGGAAGCCAGAAGCTTCTTTTTTGAGGAAATAAGTATGTTCAATCCTGATTCGTGCAGATGCCCTTCGCCTAAACAGCCAAGGTTACTTGTATTTCAAGGTATCTGTTGACGAGCTTCATATTGAACTGCCATTATTTCACACAAAGAGTATTTTATCATGAAATCACAGTTTAGTAAAGGCTTTTAATCATCTCTTTTACAGAAAATGGCTAAAAAGAGAGGAAACGAGAATCATTATTCCATTAGAAATAGCCAATCTCTTGTCAACTTCCTTTACTTATTCTGTCAACTGTTCTGTAAACAAAAAAACCTCTCATTGAGGCTTTTATCTATTCTGCTGTTTCTTCTTCGTCAAAATAACGAATCAAGGTTTTTTCTGTCAAAATATCAGAGTAGGTGTAAGATTCTACATAAGAATTGTTGATAGCACCTGGTTCATCAGAATGATCATTGTACTCGACGATAAAGAGCGACTGATAAACTTCGATTAAACGACCTACCTTTGTTTTTTCCCGTTTACGGCCATTTTCTAAAGTCAACTCAACTAATTGTCCTTCATGGTTTTTAATGTCATCTTTGATTTTCTTCATTTTGGCTACATCAGCAAATGCATCACTCATATGGTTTCTCCTCTTTATGTTGACAAGTCTATTGACATACCTGTCAACTTTATCATCATGTCTAAAACTCCTCAAATGGAGCTATGCTTGAAAACTTGTTGTATTCTTTTTGGAACATCAATTTAACTGTTCCACGCGCACCAGCACGGTTTTTCTCTAAAATAACTTCAATAGTGTTGTCTTCGATCGTTTCTTCGGTGTCTTCTGTATCCTTACGGTAGTAATCATCACGGTAAAGAAAGGCAACAATATCCGCATCTTGCTCAATAGAGCCTGATTCACGAATATCCGAAAGGACTGGTCGTTTGTCTTGACGCTGCTCAACGCCACGAGATAGCTGACTAAGAGCAATGACAGGAACGCGTAATTCTTTGGCTAAGATTTTTAACTGCCGTGAAATTTCTGAGACTTCTTGTTGTCGATTCTCAGGCCTTGTTCCTGTAATCAGCTGTAGATAGTCAATGACAATCAGCCCTAGCCCTCCCTCGACTTCTTTGGATAATTTGCGTGAGCGGGCTCTTATCTCTGTGATTTTAATCCCAGGGGTATCATCAATGTAAATGGGAGCTTCAGCTAAAGCCCCTTGAGCAATCATGACGTTGGTCCAATCTTGCTCTGTTAGTTGCCCTGTCCGTAGAGCATGTGAGTCAATCATTCCTTCCGCTGCTAACATACGATCTACAAGACTTTCTGCTCCCATCTCCAGAGAGAAGATGGCGACAGCCTTCCCTTGCTTTGTCCCAACATTTTGTGCAATATTAAGCACAAAGGCTGTCTTACCAACCGCTGGACGAGCAGCTAAAATAACTAACTGGTCGGGGTGTAAACCTGTTGTAATACGGTCTAAGTCTCTAAAGCCAGTTGGCAGACCTGTAACATCTGAAGTTTGTTGAGCACGCATTTCGAGACTTTCAAAGTTTTGATCTAGAACACTAGCAATTGTTCTAAAACCACTACGATGGCTATGCTCATTGATATCAATCAAGGCTTTCTCTGCACCAGCAATGATTTCTTCGGACTCAAGAGAACCGTCATAGGCCTCATTGACAGTGTGGGTCAAGCGTTTAATGATTTGACGTAGCATGGCTTTTTCAGCCACAATTTTAGCATAGTATTCAGCATTGGCACTTGTTGGTACACTATTGACTAACTCTACAATATAAGAAAGACCACCGATGGTTTGTAGGTCACCCTGGCTATCTAGGATATTGCGAACCGTTGTAGCATCAATAGCATCATGCCTGTCGTTTAAGGTAACCATTGCCTTAAAGATGACTTGATGGGCATACTTATAGAAATCATCAGCCTCGATAAACTCACGAACAGATACCAACTGGTCTGGTGAGATAAAGATGGCCCCCAAAACAGACTGCTCCGCTACTAAATCTTGTGGCTGTACACGTAATTCAGGTGTCTCCACCATCTTTCTCTCACCTCCTTGTCACGAGTGCATGCCTATCTTGACATTAAGCCTCTTTAATGGCTAGTTTAATGTCAGCGGTTACCTCTTTGTGTAGCTTGACAGGAACTTCAATCAAACCAATGGCACGAAGCGGATGGTCTAGCTCAATATGACGCTTATCCACTTTGATGCCAAATTGTTTGTGCAATTCTTCTGCAATTTTTTTAGCAGTAATTGAGCCAAATGTACGCCCATCTGGACCAACTTTTTCCAGAAACTGCACACGTGTTGTTTCTTTATCAAGCACTTGCTTGGTTGCTTGGGCTTCTGCTAAGATATCAGCCTGGTATTTTTCTTCTGATTTTTGTTTACCTTTAAGCTCACCAATGGCCTGATTGGTGGCTTCTTTGGCTAATTGTTTCTTGATCAGAAAGTTTTGAGCGTAACCTGTCGGCACTTCCTTAATCTCGCCTTTTTTACCCTTGCCCTTAACGTCTTGTAAGAAAATAACTTTCATCATCTACTCCTTTTCATCTATTTCTTGGTCAAGCACTGCCAATAATTCCTTTGCCAGATCACTGACCGTTACCTCATCGCGTTGACAAGCAGCAAGGTTGAAATGACCTCCTCCACCTAGTTGCTCCATAACACGTTGCACATTGACAGCATTGCGACTTCGTGCGGAAATAATGGTCTGACCATTAGCGTTTTTAGAAATCACAAAACTGGCCTCAATATCAGCCATCCTAAGCAAATTGTCAGCTGCTTTACTAATGATAACATTGTTATACGGTGTATCCTCTGGACCACAGGCAATCATGACATGCTTTTTATAAGGTTCTGCCCGTAAAATTAACTCGTTAACTTGACGGTATTCTTCAAAATCAGTTGCTGCAATGGCTTGAATTTCAGCGCTATCACTTCCCAAACTTCTCAAATAACTGGCGACATCAAAGGTACGGCTGGTCACTCGAGTGGAGAAATTTTTAGTGTCAAGCATAATCCCCGCCATCAGTAGACTGGCTTGCAGTTTATTTAATTTGCGATCTTTGGCATTTTGGAAGGTAATTAACTCGGTCACTAACTCTGCTGCCGAACTCGCCCCGCTCTCAATAAATGTCAATACGGCATTGTCCGGAAAATCATCATCCCGACGATGATGGTCAACCACGATGGTCTCACGAAACTGATCAAATAAGTCTTCTGACAAGGTCAAGCTGATTTTGGAGTGATCTACCATAATCAGTAGCGATCTTTGGTCAACCAGCTGCAAGGCTTCTGATACGGTGATTATCTTGGTCGCAGCATCTTTTTGCAAACGACTAACGGCACGCTCAATATCCATTCCCATATCATGGGGGTCATAGACCACATAAGACTCTGAGACGAGCTGACTAGCGAAAAACTGCATCCCAACTGCCGATCCTAGAGCATCCATATCTAGGCGACGATGCCCTACGACAAAAACCTTATCAACTGACTTAATCTTGTCTGAGATGGCGGACATCATGGCACGTGTTCTGGTTCTTGAACGTTTAACCGTAGACACCGTCCCACCTCCAAAGTACATCAAGTCTGCATGCTCTTCATTTTCTTTTAAAACAACCTGATCGCCACCTCGAACGAGAGCGATATTGAGGTTTTCTTGGGCAATAACCCCAATTTGGTGATGATTGTTATTGCCGTAAGCAACTCCCATACTTAGGGTCAAAGACAACTCGTATTGCTGTGCTTTTTCACGGAAACGATCCAAAACATCAAATTTATTGGCCATTAACTTTTCAAGGATGCTATAATCCGTAAAAAAGTAAAAGCGATCCATGGCAACACGGCGATAAAAAATGGCGTGCTCTTCGGCAAATGTCGCAATAAAATTGGCGATAAAGCTGTTGATACTAGAGATATCTGCATCAGCCATATTATCGGTGAAATCATCGTAATTATCAATCGACATAATCCCTATAACAGGCTGTTTTTGGATAGCTCCTTGACTGCCTGAAAGGGCTTGGCTAGCATCAAGAAAATAACAGATGCCAGCTTCTAAGTCCATGTAAGAGTTGTAGCGAATCTCTCCAATAGTGATACTGCGCGTGAGAACCCCTTCTTTATGGGCATCAATCAGGTCCGATACAAGCTGACTATCAAACTTCCCTGACTCAGGGTCACTAAAAATAAGCTGAGAATAAGGATTGTACCAGTCAAGGTCACCTTTTTCAGGGTTGAACTTAATCACACCAACGGGCATCTTGTCGAGCAAGGTTTTTAAACTAAGCTCAGTTTGCTCACTTAGCAATGCCACCTGCTCATCTTCAGATAATTGATAGCTTTCTTTTTGGTAATATAGCAGCGCTGTCACAAACGCACATGCCACAAAAATAGCCAGTAGCAAGCTCGTTTCTGACGATGTTAGGCGTACACTAATCGCCAAAAGACCAAATACAATCATGCCAATCATCATAAGATGAATGGTTTCAAAACGAAATCTTTTCATTTACTAACCTCTTAAGGTCTTATTATACCACAAAAAAGGGTAGGACAAAATCAGTAAGCTAGGGCAGGTTGATTTTTGTTACAGTCTAAGGGTAAAACTCTAAAAGTAGCCTTTTAAGGTTTACGTCGAGCCTTATTATTGCCTTCAAGATAAACCATCAAGATTGAAATGTCCGCTGGGTTAACCCCAGAAATACGACTAGCTTGACCAATGGTTTCTGGATTGATTTTCTTGAACTTTTGACGGGCTTCTGTTGCGATGGAATCAATGGCATCCCAGTTGATGTTTGCTGGGATGCGTTTTTCTTCCATCCGTTTCATCTTGTCAACCTGATCCAGGGCTTTCTTAATATAGCCTTCGTACTTGATTTCCGTTTCCAAAAGCTCAATGACTTTACTATCCAAATCCTCTGCTGCTGATCCTACAAAGTCTGTTGCTACCTGATAATCAATCTCTGGGCGACGTAAGAATGCCTTGGCTGTCATGGCATCTGTCAATGGCTTGAAACCAAGTGCTTGTATTTTGTCGTTGACTTCCTTGACAGGTTTTAGCTTGAGAGTTGACAATCTTGTCAACTCATTGTCAAACTGATTTTTCTTGATTTCAAAAGCATGCCAGCGCTCATCATCAACCAAACCAACTTGACGTCCGAGTGGTGTCAACCGCATATCCGCATTGTCATGGCGAAGAATGAGACGGTATTCTGCACGAGAGGTCAAGAGGCGATAAGGCTCTAAGGTTCCTTTAGTGACAAGGTCGTCAATCATAACACCGATATAAGCATCTGAGCGTTTCAAAATAAATTCAGGCTTGCCTTGGACTTTAAGAGCCGCATTGATACCAGCAATCAGTCCTTGTCCAGCGGCTTCTTCATACCCAGATGTGCCATTGGTTTGACCAGCTGTAAAGAGACCTGAAATCACTTTAGTTTCCAAGGTTGCACGTAGTTGGTGAGGTAAAACGATGTCATACTCAATGGCATAGCCCGTCCGCATCATTTCGGCATTTTCCAACCCCTTAACCGAATGAATCAGCTCGCGTTGTACATCTTCTGGAAGTGAGGTTGACAGACCTTGCACGTAAACTTCGTCCGTATGACGCCCTTCTGGTTCAAGGAAAAGCTGATGGCGCTCTTTGTCTGCAAAACGTACAATCTTGTCCTCGATTGATGGGCAATAACGTGGACCAACTCCCTTGACGACACCAGAGAACATCGGCGCACGATGGAGATTTTCTTTAATCAAGTCATGACTAGCTGCATTGGTATAGGTCAACCAGCAGTCAACTTGATCAGTGATATAGTCTTTGTCCTTAGACAGAAATGAAAAATGATTTGGCTTTGTATCACCAGGCTGCACTTCTGTGACAGAATAGTCGATCGTTGAGCCTTTCACACGTGGTGGTGTTCCTGTTTTAAAGCGACCGATTTCAAGACCATGCTTGACAAGGTTGTCAGCCAGTGTCACTGAAGCCAAGCTGTTATTTGGTCCAGATGAATACTTGAGTTCACCTAAGATAATTTCCCCACGCAAGGCTGTTCCTGTTGTGATCACAACTGCACGAGCCCCATATTGTTGACCAGTAGCTGTCAAGACACCGACAACTTGTCCATCTTCTACCAAAATATCATCAATCATGGATTGACGAAGGGTTAAATGCTCTTCTTGCTCAACCGTTTTTTTCATTTCTGCAGCATAGAGATGTTTATCAGCTTGAGCACGAAGAGCGCGAACAGCAGGACCTTTTCCCGTGTTAAGCATCTTCATCTGGATATAGGTTTTATCAATATTTTTACCCATTTCGCCACCAAGAGCATCGATCTCACGAACGACAATGCCCTTAGCAGAGCCACCAATGGATGGGTTACACGGCATAAAAGCCAGCATATCTAGGTTGATGGTCGCAAGTAAGGTCTTAGACCCCATACGGCTAGCAGCTAAGGCAGCCTCAACACCCGCATGACCAGCTCCAACTACAATCACGTCAAACGTTTCACTAAAAGTATGTTCCACTTTAATCTTCTCCATCTTTATTGACAATATGCGTTAACTGTCCGTTCCAACGCTTTAAAGCCTTTTTGAGGAAGGCAGGCTTGATGTTAAAATTATCTAATTTATCCAAAGAAAGCCATTCACAAAGGTAAGTTTTATCACCTTCAATCATCTCAGCCGGCGCTTCTTCAGTAGGGGTGATAAGATAATGAAATTCAACATTATGAAAATGAACAGTGTCTACTGTAAACTGATTTTCCACCACAAAAGCCAAACCCACTATCTCGCCCGCAATACCGATTTCTTCCTGCATTTCCCGAAGTGCTGCTTGAGAACTTGTTTCCCCAACCTCAATCGCACCACCGATAGTATGATAACCATCCTCATGCTTCCCGAGAAGTATCTGATTATCCCTAATGATTAAAGCCGTCGCACGCACTCCGTAAACCTGATGATCTCTTTTCGTCCTAAAATCCATCTCTTTTCCTCCAATTTACAGGGCAATAATCTATTCTCTTGATTAAAAGAGTAGAACCACAAAAATAGCCAAAACCCTTATAATTGCAGACCAAAAAGACCTGCAAGACCATGAGCTTTGACTTTCATGATATGATTAACGCTAGTTTATCAAATATGGGCTGAGGATTCAAGCAACAGGTCGTCTTTTTCGAGAGTCTTTTAAATATACTGACAAGCAAGGCCATCTTTGTAGGCTTGGTCGATGATACCGCCACCTAAGCACTCATCGCCATCATAGAAAACAACGGCTTGTCCGGGTGTGATGGCACGTTGTGGCTCAGCAAAAACAACTTCTGCCTTGTCACCTTTCACCTTGACCGTTACTTTACCGTCTGGTTGACGGTAACGGAACTTAGCTGTGCATTCTATGATGAATTCTTCAGGCATGTCACGTGTAAAGTGAACGGTTGAAGCGTCAAGTGAGGTTGACATGAGAGACTCATGGTAGAAACCTTGCCCGACATAGAGGATATTTTGTGACAAGTCTTTACCAACAACAAACCAAGGCTCATTATCGCCACCTTGTTGACCACCAATACCAAGACCGCCACGTTGACCAATGGTATAGTACATCAGACCGGCATGTTCGCCCATATCACGACCATCAACCGTCTTCATACGCCCCTTTTGAGCAGGAAGGTATTGACTAAGGAACTCTTTAAAGTTCTTCTCACCAATAAAACAGATCCCTGTAGAATCTTTCTTTTTAGCCGTTGCAAGACCAGCTCGCTCTGCTATTTTACGTACTTCTGGTTTCTGCAAGTGACCAAGCGGAAACATGGTTTTTTGCAATTGGTCTTGTGATAATTGACTTAAAAAATACGTTTGATCTTTGCCATTATCAGCGCCACGAAGCATGTGGACAGTCCCATCTGCGTCCCGCGCAAGCTGCGCATAATGCCCAGTCGCTACATAGTCAGCTCCTAAACTCATGGCATAGTCCAAGAAAGCCTTAAACTTGATCTCTTTATTACACATGACGTCTGGATTAGGAGTTCGTCCCGCACGATATTCCGCTAAGAAATACTCAAAAACGCGGTCCCAATACTCTTTTTCAAAGTTAACCGAGTAATAAGGAATCCCAATCTGATCCGCTACGGCTGCGACATCTCTGTAGTCTTGCGTCGCGGTACAGACGCCAAATTCGTCAGTGTCATCCCAGTTTTTCATGAAAACACCGACAACATCATAGCCCTGCTCCTTGAGTAGCAGAGCGGTCACCGAGGAGTCAACTCCTCCACTCATGCCGACAACGACACGAGTCTTTGCATTATCATTCATCTGATAAGTCTCCCATCAATTTAAGGTCTCAAATCCCATTAGGATTTGAGAGTGTAAACTTAGACTTGAAGGGTCTAGTTTTTATATGGTAAAAGGCATTACTAAGTGTCCCTTGCCCTTCAAAAAGCAAGGGATTGATAGTATCGCCAAGTTTGTCTAAAAGCTAACACCAGCCAACCCATCAAAGAGATAGCCATTACGAAGCCAAACCAAGCCGGTGTTTTGTAAGCTAAAATCAGCTTATTCTCTCCTTTTTTAGACATAATCGTCGGACTACCTAGAAAGGACAGCTTATAGTCTGATTTGTCTAATTGACGATCGTTATAAATCATCCGGCTATCTTGATAAACGACTATTGGCAGCTGAAGTGCTTCTGGTTCAGAGCTTGTCCACTGCAATACTAAGCGATTTCCCTCAACCGTCTTTGTCATTGACGGTCTGTCTTTAATAAAAATGGCGGCGTACTCATAATAAGTATTACGTCCATTTAATGGTTCGTAGCGAGGGACATAGTCTGGCGTTGCTTTACTGACTCTTTTGAGAAAGCTAGCCTTATCTTTTTGGAAAAAGCTATTCTTGAGTGTTTTGTAATGTCCTTTTAGGTAAACATGCTTATTTTTACTGGTGATCAACTGTCGCTCTGCCCTATAAGTAATCATCTCATCCACACGGTTGGTGACTTGGACAAAGCCAATCAAGACAAATAGCCATAAAAACAGGGGTAACCATCGCCACCTGGTGATCAGTTGCTGGCATGCTAACCCACTAATAAGCAGCAATAAAACCGTCGCTGGAACAAAAAATCGAAAAGGAAATTGAATCAACTCTGCCAAACCAACCTGATGATCCACCAGCCATTGCCAAGGAAAGAAATGGGTTGACAAGAGTAAAAAACTAAGGTAAACCACATGTAGTAGTAATTCCCAGCCTATTTTTTTGCGAAACCATAAGCCAAGAAAGAGCACTTGACCAACCAAGAAAACGAGCAAAGGTTCTGGCCAAAACAACCAATACTTAGCCCTACCCGTAATGCCATCTTGCCCCATTTTTTCATTGATAAAAGGCGTTAGTAAATCATTAGCATGGTTCAAGTCGATGAAAACTGTCCAAACGTTGGCTGTTAAAACCAAAAACAAGGCAATGGCAAGCGAGATATGTTTTAAAAGTCCTATTTTTTGACTTGATCTTAGCCACCCATAACTAAAGAAAGGCAAGTACATCAAAATCAGAAACATGGCACTCAAAAGATGCACTTGAAACATTAAGGCAACACTAACCGCCAAACGTAAGGGCGAGACTTTGTGATATCTAACAAGTTGAACTGCTGGGATAAAACAAAAAGGTAGAATGGCCGCTCCCCAGCTGGAAAATCCCTGTCTCATGCTCCAATACTGGATGGAGAAGGTCGTCACATAAAAAAGAGCTAAGGGCAGAGCCAAGTGTTGTTTTAGGCGGCATTGTCTCAGTAAAGCATACATGGATAGGCCAGAAATAAGACCAATCGCAAAGCGAGAGAGATGTTGGTAAATAAACCAATTTTTGGAGATTAAGACCAAAAATCCTTGAAAATAAGCAAACAAGGGGCCGTAAACCGCATTGACAATTCGTCCCGACTGCTGAAAACCATGTAAGGATAAAAAATAAGAGTAATGCCCCGTCTTGATCTGCATAGCAGTATCATAAAAACGGTTATAATGAAAAATAGCGTCTGAACCAACGATAAAGCCCCCCGTCAATAACTGAGGCAAGATCAGCAAGAAGGCAAACATCGCAATAATAGCATAAGGTAGCAGACGGTGGTGTGTTAAGTGTTTAATCAACATAATTTCCTCTGTCATTATTATACCATGTTACTCCAAACAAGCCTCTATTTTGTTCTTTTAATCATTATTTTTGTTATAATTGTAAGCACAGATAATCAGGAGGAGTCACAATGACACTGTTAAGATTTCAATCCGTTTTTGATATTATTGGTCCTGTTATGATTGGGCCCTCCAGCAGTCATACCGCAGGTGCGGTCCGAATCGGCAAGCTAATCCATTCTATATTTGGAAAAGAGCCTAAAGAAGTGACCTTTCATCTCTACAATTCTTTTGCTAAAACCTATCAAGGACATGGGACCGATAGAGCACTTGTGGCAGGCATTATGGGCATGGACACGGACAATCCAGACATTAAGAATTCGCTTGAAATTGCTCATAAAAAGGGTATTCGCATCTATTGGGAAATTTTGAAAGAAGGCGATGCACCACATCCAAATACAGTCAAAATTGAAGTCAAGGATGCCGAGAATCATAGCATGAGCCTCACTGGAATCTCTATTGGAGGTGGTAATATCGAAGTTACTGAATTAAACGGCTTTGCAGTAACCCTACAAATGAACACACCAACTATTATTGTTGTCCATCAAGATGTTCCTGGTATGATCGCTAAAGTGACTGATATCTTGTCTGATTGCAATATCAATATTGCTCAAATGAACGTTACTCGTGAAAAAGCAGGGCAAAAAGCCATTATGATTATTGAAGTTGATTCGAGAGACTGTCAAGATGCTGTCAAGGCTATTGAACACATCCCAAACCTTTATAATGTCAATTACTTTGGATAAGGAGTGACTATGTTTTATACGATTGCAGAGCTTGTTCAGCAGGCCCAAGACAATTACAAGGGCTCGGTAGCTGATTTAATGATTGCCACAGAGGTTGAGTTGACAGGTCGTCAAGAAGATGAGATTCGCTTTATCATGTCTCGTAATCTGGAAGTCATGCTTGCCTCCGTTAAGGATGGTTTAAATAAGGAGCAGTCTGTTAGTGGACTCACTGGAGGCGATGCACTGAAACTAGATCAGTATATCAAAACGGGCAAAACCTTATCTGACACCACCATTCTAACAGCTGCACGCAACGCCATGGCGGTCAATGAACAAAATGCCAAAATGGGACTTGTCTGTGCCACTCCAACAGCTGGAAGTGCTGGCTGTATTCCAGCTATCATTTCGACAGCTATTGAAAAATTAAACCTGACCGAAGAAGAACAACTGGACTTCCTCTTTACAGCTGGGGCTTTTGGACTTGTTATTGCCAATAATGCCTCTATTTCTGGAGCTGAAGGGGGCTGTCAAGCTGAAGTCGGCTCGGCAGCGGCAATGGGGGCAGCAGCCATCACTATGGCTGCAGGAGGTTCTCCTTATCAAGCCAGTCAAGCTATTGCTTTCGTCATTAAAAATCTTCTGGGTCTGGTTTGTGATCCCGTCGCAGGCTTGGTTGAAGTTCCCTGTGTCAAGCGTAATGCCATGGGGGCTAGTTTTGCTCTGGTAGCAGCTGATATGGCACTTGCTGGCATCGAGTCCAAAATTCCAGTGGATGAAGTTGTTGATGCCATGTATCAAGTGGGCAAAGCCATGCCAACAGCACTCAAAGAAACAGCTGAAGGAGGTTTGGCTGCCACCCCGACTGGCAAACGCTATGCCCAAGAAATCTTTGGAGGTATCTAGATGAAACAAACCGTCTATCTCATACGACATGCTGAGCCTAATTATGACAATCATAATGATGTCGAAAGAGAGTTGACAGCTAAAGGTTTACAAGATTGTCAACTAGTACTAGATTACTTTAAGGATATTGCCATTGATAGGATTTATGCTAGCCCCTTCAAGCGGGCTCTTCAAACCGTTGATAAACTTGCTAAAGAAAAAGCACTACCCATCCAAATCAAAGAGAACTTTAGAGAACGTAAAATTGATGATGTTTGGATTGACGATTTTAATGCCTTTTCTAGACGGCAGTGGCAAGACTTTAACTATAAACTAGCCAATGGTGAGAGCCTCCAAGAAGTACAAGATCGAAATATCCAACAACTGCAAGAGATACTTAATCAACAAGAAACAGCTATTGTTATCTCTTCACACGGAACAGCCATTTCGACCATTATCAATTATTATGATAACCAATTTGCTTTTAATCACTTTCAAGCTATTAAGCAACTTATGCCCTTTATTGTTAAACTATCTTTTGATGAGGCTAGTATAGACAATATCACTATCATAAATCCCTTTACTAAGCAAATAGAATATCAAAAAAGAAGTTGACAGTGCTATCAACTTCTTTTTTGATTAGTAGCCCCAAGCTGCGAGTCCTTGAGCATTATAAGCATTAAGTGCTGAGTTGATTTGATCTTGCACGGTGGCTGTCGATCCCCAACCTGGCATGGTTTGAAAGAGCCCTGAGGCACCAGAGGCATTGCGAGCTCCGACTTGACCGTTTGACTCACGCGCAATGATATGCTCCCAAGTGGCTTGGTCAACGCCAGTAGCTGCGGCCATTTGTGCTGCGGCATAAGTTCCGACTTCACCTGCTGTATTACCGTTGGTCAACACATGAGCTGACGTCGTAACGACTGGCTGTGCGACATGAGTCACTTGTGCAACAACCGGTTCTTGACTTGTCGGTTCGTTAGTTGCTTCAGCAACGGCTGTTTGGGTCTCGACTGTCTCAGTCTCTACAGGACTTGCTTTTTGAGAAGTTTTACTCTCTGACTCTTTTGATTGGCTAGTAGTTGTTGATGTCACTTCCTGTGATTCGGCTTTAGACGAGTGTGTATTTGAACTTAAAACTCCTGACAAACTTAAAACAATTCCTAAAACTAAGCTTGCTAAGGATAGGTATAATGCTAATTTTTTCATATTAGTCTCTTTCTTTTCTTTAAACGTTTTATTATCACGGTCACTTTATCCATCATACTCTTCTTTTATTACTTAACAGTGATAGTTGTATGACAAATATGTCAGAAACTTTTAAAATTGTTAAAGAAAACCCTCAAAATCCATCAATACTAACGTTAAGCCCAGTTCTTTTTATCTGAAAATGATGATCACATAACGATAGACCAGAAATAAAAGCAAACCTAACAGAGATAATGCAAGTCCTTCTTTTAACCCTTGTGGCCTAAAAGTGAGTTGGATAGTTCCTTTTCCTTTTGGGATATCCACAGCCATGATTCCTTTTTGGACGCTGCGAATCTTTGTCGGCTTGCCATTAACTTGAGCCTTCCAGCCTTTATCAAATGGCAGGGTGTAAATCATAGAGGTGTTAGCATCAGCTTGATAAGTGGTTAGTAAAGTGTTCTGAAATGTTTTTGTACTCGTCTTTTGATGTTTTAAGTCAGTCATGGCTTTTTGATAAGATAGGATGTTTAGGCCATAAAAGTGAGGTACATCAAAACTGACGGCCCTATGACCAGGAAAAATTAGGTCAACCGTAACGGTTTTGGCCTCTTCAAAATAGCCGATATTAAAGAAAGAATAGGTATTATCAGTTGTAAAAATTTGCTTTGTTTGACCATAAGAAACGATGACTTCCTTTTGCTGCCCATCAGAAAGGCTCAAATTAGGCACACTAACATAAACTTGCTGTTGAGCAGGGACAGTTATTTGATAGCTTATTTGTGCTGTTTCTGAGGGCTTTGTCTCTAAGCTAACACGATTGGATAAGGTTTGTGTGGGAGTATTAGTTTGGTATGCTAGCCGTTGAAAATAAGTTTCTGAGAGTCCTGTTAGTTGGTTCAGAAAGAGGCTTTGATTGTCAAGAGTGTTGGCAGTAAAGTTGACATCTTTGTAACGATGCTTTGACATAATACCTAAAGGCAGAGCGTAAGCATTTTGATAAAGAGCTAAGTTTTCGGCAATTTTTGCTTTTGTAAAGCCAAATTTTTGTGGCTCAAAAGGGCTAAGATTATACTTTACCGACAACAAACTGTCTGCAATAATGGTATTATTTTGATAGCGTAGGTTAAGATTTGTTCCGTGGGATTGAAAGCCCAGACGATCAAGAAAACGACTGGAAGCTGTATTACGAATGGATGAAAATTGCGAAATACCGTTATAATGAAACTTCATGCTATCATTTCCGGTTTGGGGGAGCAGTCGTTCCGTTCGGTAAAATGCTGTTTCTTTAGATTTTGAATAGGTGACCAGAGCCTCAATGCTGCGACGATCTTTGTCATAGCTCTCACGTGTGGGAAATACCCATTCTGAACCAAGGCTACTGACCAGAAAACCCCCATTTAAAAAGATTTCAAAGACTGTAAAGAACAAGGTCACACTTGGTAAAAATCCTCTGGGAAGGCTGGTGTTGTGGTGATTGATGAGAATGACCAAATAAGCAAGCACAAATAAGATGGTCATTATTATTTGAGATGTTTTCAAAAAATCATATCTATCATGACAAAAAGCTGTCGCTGAAAAACCGAAAACGACTAAAATCACCAAACTTGCAGTATTTTTTACAGTCACACTTTGCCAGTGACTAAGCGTTTCGGCTGCCATGGTAATAATTAGAAGTGATAAGAGCCAAGAGTAGCGATGCAAAAACATATTTGGGGCATGCATGCCCTGCCATAGTAAGTCTAGGGGTTCAAGATAAAAAGCAGCTATCATAAGCATTACTAAAAACCCATAGGCTAGCCTTACTTGCCAGTTAATGCTTTTGATAGTGAGAAAAAGGAGGCAGAGCAACAAAGGAAATAGGCCTACTGATATCATAGGAAGAGAGCCAAACTTTGTTGTGTCATAGGCTCCTACGACATGCTTGGCAAAGACATCTAGATACCAAGCCTCTTTGGAGAACCAGTTAGTGATTGGTGAGAGTTGCTCCCCATGGGTGGAGAGGTCCAAGTAGCTTGGCAACAACATAAAAGCACTCGATAAAGCTGACAGGCTAGACACGATGGCAAAATCCAAAAACTGCTTGAGGCAATTACGCCAGCTGCTTGTTTTTGTTAACTGGACCAAGGTGTATAGTGCCAAAAAGATGGCCATCATAAAACCAAAATAGTAATTTTGACTAAAAAGAATGACTAGGCTAAGGTAATAAACCAGAAAACGACGTTTTTCCAATAGGAGATGCAAGCCTAACATAATGATTGGTGCTATGATAAAGACATCTAACCAAGTGTTAATTTCGAGTTGACTGACTGCAAAGCTCATTAAAGCGTAGCAAGTAGACAAGGCTAAGTTCAAGGCAGTGTTGACAGATCTGTAAAGCTGTCGTAAAGTGACAAACATGGTTAAACCAGAGCAACCAAATTTCATCAAAGTAAAGAGGTAGATGGCATCAGGGATTGTCTCCAAAGAGAAAAAATAGAGAAAAGGAGAGAAAAAAGAGCCAAGGTAATAACCGATTAGAGCATAAAAATTAAGCCCTAAACCACTGGTGAAGGTGTAGAAAAGACTGTCAGAGCCATGCAAAATATTTCTGAGACTTTGTGCAAAAATAGCGTATTGATGAAAGCCATCGCTAGCCAAAATCGTCCGATCACTTCCCCACCAAATACCGTTGGTGAGTAGAACCATAAACATGATTAAGATAGGCAGTAGCAATGCTAGAAAATAGGGGAGTCCCCTTTTAACTGTAGAAGTCATAGATTAACCTTGTAAACTCATTGTAAAGTATAGTTGAAAACTCAGTTGATGAACAACTGAGTTTTGTGATTTAGTCTTTCCAAAGTTCCTGAACCTTGGCTTGAACCTCCTTGTTTGCTAGGAAGTCATCGTAGGTCTCATCGATACGATCAATAACGCCATTTTTAGAAAGAACAACGATATGGTTAGCTAGTGTTTGAATAAACTCATGGTCATGACTGGCAAAGATGATAGAGCCCTTAAAGGCTTTTAAACCATCGTTAAGACTTGAGATAGACTCCAAGTCCAAGTGATTGGTAGGGTCATCAAGTACCAAGACATTTGATTTTAAAAGCATGAGCTTAGAGAGCATGACACGAACCTTTTCGCCCCCTGACAGGACATTGACAGACTTGTTAACCTCATCACCAGAGAAAAGCATCCGACCAAGGAAACCACGCAAGAAGGTGTTATCATCTTCTTCCTTAGCAGCAAACTGGCGTAACCATTCAAGGATTGACTCGTTATTGTCAAAGTCTTTGGTGTTGTCTTTTGGTAGATAAGATTGACTGGTTGTAACGCCCCACTTAACCGTTCCCTCATAAGGAATGTCGCCCATGATAGCACGAATAAGAGCCGTTGTCTGAATATCATTTTGCCCGATAAGAGCCGTCTTGTCACCTGGACGCAAAATAAAGCTAATATTATCCAAAACTTTCTCACCTTCAATGGTGACAGAAAGGTTTTCAACGGTTAGGAGGTCATTACCGATTTCACGTTCAGCTTTGAAATTAATGAAAGGGTATTTCCGACTTGATGGAACAATTTCTTCCAGTTCAATCTTATCAAGCATTTTCTTACGAGAGGTTGCTTGCTTAGACTTTGAAGCGTTGGCAGAGAATCGAGCCACAAACTCTTGTAATTGCTTGATTTTTTCTTCTGCCTTAGCATTACGATCAGACTGAAGACGTGCCGCTAACTCAGATGATTCTTTCCAGAAGTCATAGTTCCCAACAAAGAGTTTGATTTTACCAAAGTCAAGGTCTGCCATGTGGGTACAAACCTTGTTCAAGAAGTGACGGTCATGGGATACGACGATGACCGTATTGTCAAAATCAATCAAGAAATCTTCTAGCCATGAGATAGACTGGATATCAAGACCATTGGTTGGTTCATCAAGAAGAAGCACATCTGGCTTACCAAAGAGAGCCTTGGCTAAGAGAACTTTAACCTTGTCACCGTTGGCTAACTCACTCATACTTTGGTAGTGAAGGTCTTCTGAAATGTTAAGATTTTGCAGCAACTGAGAGGCTTCAGCTTCAGCTTCCCAACCACCGAGTTCTGCAAATTGCCCCTCTAACTCAGCTGCACGCACACCATCTTCGTCAGAAAAATCTTCCTTCATGTAGATAGCATCTTTTTCTTTCATGATGTCATAGAGCTCTTGGTTACCCATGATAACAACATCAATAGCGCGTTCATCCTCATAGTCAAAGTGATTCTGACGAAGGACTGAAAGGCGCTCATCCGGACCAAGTGAAATGTGTCCTGTTGATGGCTCAATATCTCCTGCTAGAATTTTTAAAAAGGTTGATTTACCAGCACCATTGGCACCGATAAGTCCATAAGTATTTCCTTCTGTAAATTTGATGTTAACATCATCAAAAAGTTTGCGATCACTAAAACGTAGTGATACATCTGAAACTGTAAGCAATGTGATTACCTCATTTTATCTATAATAATACTTCATTTTACTAGAAAAGTCAGCTTTTTTCAATGATTAGCCTGGTAAGATGATATCTTCTTCAGGGACTTTATAATCCTTTGTCAAGCTAAATCCTCGACCAGTCACACGGCTTGCTGGGGTGATGATGACAAAAGCCGATGGGTCAATCGTCTCAATCGCTTTTTCAAAACGGTGCACCTCATGGCTAGAAATCGTTGTCATTAACATGACCTGGTCCTTGTCAGTATAACCTCCTTTGATAGGAATGGTCGTGACCCCTCTGTCAAGCTCTGAGGCAATAATTTTCCGAATATCAAGATGTTTTTGTGAAACAATCATCATATTTCGTGCAGATGATATGCCTGTTTCCATGATGTTAACCGTATAAGAAACCACCATCAAACCAATGATCGAGTACATGACGGTTTCAATATCAAAGGCGAAAAACCCCATAGCAACACTAAAACCATCTACAACCGTCATAGCGATAGCTAGAGACAATGGGCTGTATTTGTGAAGAACTTGTGTTAAAATCCCTGTTCCACCAGTAGATGAATTGCCTAAGAACACTAAACCCAGACCAAAACCGACGATGATCCCACCAAAAATAGCAGCCAGCATGGGGTTAGACGTCGCAGACGGTAGCCATTCGGTTAATTTGATAAAAACAGGAAAAATCCAAGAACCATACAAGGTTTTAAAAAAATTAACGCGTCCTAAGCCAAAGTAGCAAATGGCTAGCAAGGGAATGTTGCTCCACAGCAAAAAGGTTGAAGGATTCCAGCCAAGTAATTTTTTTAAGCTAACAGCTATTCCCACCATGCCACCAGAAGCAATATTGTTATCAATAAACATAGTGTTAAAGCCAATAGCTACAATAAAAGTTCCCAATGTGACTAGCAAAAAGTCAATGATACGTCTGTTCATGTTTCCCTCTTTCTATGTTTTCTTCATCTTTATTATGAGGAAAAGTCATATACTCGTCAAGTTTTTCAGCCAAACCTTGACATTTGAAGGTGTTTTTTTTAGAATTGATGTATCAGATAAGTAGTTAGGTTTAATCCTTTTTAGAGAGCTGGTGGTTGCTGTAAACCAGTAGGATAACTTAATCAAGTGGGCTGATGTTTCACATGAAACCAAATGGTATCATGCTTCTTAATTCTTAATAAGGTAAGAGATGACACAACTGTGTTAATTGAGGTGGTACCGCGTCACATTAGTAAACGCCCTCACGTAGATTTATCTACGTGAGTTTTTTTATGTTAAAAAGTAGGGTAATGAATGGAAAAAATTTATCAAAAGTTAGATCGATACCGAGTTCTGGAAACAGAGAGATTACTCCTTAGTCCAGTGACCTTAGCAGATGCGAAAGACATGTTTTCCTATGCCTCAGATGAAGAAAATGTTCGTTGGACTTTTGCGGCCAATCAATCACTGGAAGAAACCAAAAATATTATCGCTAGCATCTATCTAGCTAGTCCCTTGGGACGCTGGGGGATTGAGCTAAAAGAGACAGGTCAGTTTATCGGAACCTTGGATATGCATCATCTAAAGGAAGAGGTTGGTTGTGCTGAATTTGGTTATACCCTAAATAAGTGTTTTTGGAATCAAGGTTATATGACAGAAGCTGCAAAGGCATTTGTAACAATTTTTTTCGAAAAACTCGATATGAATTGTTTAGTTGCTCGGTATGATAAAGAAAATCCAGCTTCCGGTCGAATTATGCAAAATCTCGGTATGCGATTCAGTCATGAAGAGCCCTATGCTAAGCTTGATAAAAAAGTTCCAGAACGTATTGTCACCATGATGCATTACGTCCTTACCAAAGAAGACTATTTTAAATAAATTGACAACATTGTCAACTAACTGTAAAGGAGAAAAAATGACTAGACCAATTATTTTAACAGGAGATCGTCCAACTGGGAAATTACACTTGGGGCACTATGTGGGTTCTCTTAAAAATCGTGTCCTTTTGCAAAATGAAGATCAATATGACATGTTCGTTTTCTTGGCTGACCAACAGGCTCTGACTGACCATGCCAAGGAATCTGAAATGATTAAGGAATCCATAGGAAATGTTGCTCTAGATTACTTATCAGCAGGTCTTGATCCTGAAAAATCAACCATTTTTATCCAAAGTCAAATCCCTGAATTAGCTGAATTAACCATGTACTACATGAACTTGGTATCATTGGCTCGTCTGGAGCGCAATCCTACAGTGAAAACAGAGATTGCTCAAAAAGGCTTTGGCGAGTCTATTCCATCTGGTTTTTTGGTTTACCCTATTTCACAAGCAGCTGATATCACGGCTTTCAAAGCCAATCTTGTACCGGTCGGTAATGATCAAAAACCCATGATTGAGCAGACACGTGACATTGTCCGTAGCTTTAACCACACTTACAAGTGCGATGTCTTGGTTGAACCAGAAGGTCTCTATCCAGAAAATGAAGCTGCTGGTCGTTTGCCAGGGCTTGATGGTAATGCTAAGATGTCTAAATCACTTGGTAATGGCATTTACCTGTCTGATGATATGGACACTGTCCGTCAAAAAGTCATGAGCATGTACACAGATCCAAATCACATTCGTGTTGAGGATCCGGGTCAGATTGAAGGCAACATGGTCTTCCATTACTTAGATATCTTTGGTCGCAAAGAAGATCAAGTGGATATTGCTACCATGAAAGAACACTATCAAGCAGGTGGCCTTGGAGATGTTAAAACCAAGCGTTATCTTTTGGACATTTTGGAGCGTGAATTATCACCAATCCGTGAGCGTCGTTTAGAATTTGCTAAAGATATGGGTCAAGTCTTTGACATGCTTGAAAAAGGCAGTGAAAAAGCACGCGTTGTAGCAGGACAGACCCTCTCAGAAGTCAAAGATGCTATGGGGATCAATTATTTTTAATCCCCTAAACGGGAGATAAGAGCAATATTTGATACGCTCTTCTTGTCCCGTCAATCTTTTCTTTAAAATATATCAGAAAGCTTTTGTTGACAAAATATATCAGCATGTTATGATAGTACAAATAAATTCTAATTTAAAAGGAGACTATTTCATGTCAAATTGGGAATCTAAATTTTTGAAAAAAGGATTTACCTTTGATGATGTCCTACTCATTCCAGCTGAGAGCCATGTTCTACCTAACGAGGTTAATCTAAAAACACAGTTGGCTAGCAATTTGACCTTAAATATTCCTATTATCACAGCAGCCATGGACACTGTCACTGATAGCAAGATGGCTATTGCCATTGCCCGTGCTGGTGGTCTTGGTGTCATTCATAAAAACATGTCTGTCCAAGAGCAGGCAGAGGAAGTTCGCAAAGTAAAGCGGTCCGAGAACGGTGTGATTATTGATCCTTTCTTCTTAACACCGAATCAAAAAATCCATGAGGCAGAAGACCTCATGCAGCGCTACCGCATCAGTGGCGTTCCCATCGTTGATAGCATGGATAGTCGTCGATTAGTCGGTATTATCACTAACCGTGACATGCGTTTTATTTCAGACTATAATGCTTTGATTGCGGAGCACATGACCAGTGATAATCTCATCACTGCTGAAGTAGGAACAGATTTAGCTACAGCAGAGCAAATTCTCCATAAGCATCGTATTGAAAAATTACCCTTGATTGATGAGCAAGGCCGTCTATCAGGACTTATCACCATAAAAGACATTGAAAAAGTGATTGAATTTCCAAATGCAGCCAAGGATGATTTTGGTCGCCTCTTAGTTGCTGGTGCAGTTGGCGTGACTTCTGATACTTTTGAGCGTGCTGAAGCTCTCTTTGACGCTGGTGCAGACGCTATTGTCATTGATACAGCCCATGGGCATTCCGCTGGCGTTCTTCGCAAAATTGCTGAGATTCGTGCACACTTCCCAGACAAGACTCTGATTGCTGGTAATATCGCAACAGCTGAAGGGACTCGTGCCCTTTATGACGCTGGTGTTGATGTGGTAAAAGTTGGGATAGGGCCAGGTTCTATTTGTACAACGCGTGTTATCGCGGGTGTCGGCGTCCCTCAAATCACAGCGATCTATGATGCTGCAAGCGTTGCGCGTGAGTACGGCAAAACCATCATTGCTGATGGCGGTATCAAGTATTCTGGCGATATTGTCAAGGCCTTAGCAGCTGGAGGCCATGCTGTTATGCTAGGTTCAATGTTTGCTGGCACAGACGAGGCTCCTGGGGAGACGGAAATCTTCCAAGGACGCCAATTTAAAACCTATCGTGGTATGGGTTCTATTGCTGCCATGAAAAAAGGATCAAGTGATCGCTATTTCCAGGGTGCTGTCAATGAAGCTAATAAGTTAGTTCCAGAAGGTATTGAAGGGCGAGTTGCTTACAAAGGATCAGCTGCTGACATTGTTTTTCAAATGCTTGGTGGTATTCGCTCGGGCATGGGCTATGTCGGAGCGGCTGATCTTAAAGAGTTACGTGAAAATGCTCAATTTATTGAAATGTCTGGTGCTGGTCTTAAAGAAAGCCACCCGCATGATGTCCAAATCACTAATGAAGCACCAAACTACTCTATGCAGTAAGCATCATAAAACTTGGCTAAAGGATGGCCTGCTGATAGCTTGTAGGACCTCATTGTGATTAGTCTATTTTTGACATGATAATCACTTGATGTGATGAATGCTGTTGACCCTAAAAAACTAGACGTTTCTGTTCCAGCCTCTTTTAGTGTCATAAGAATGACTATATCCTCGTTCTATCTGCTTTAGTCTCAATTGACTGGTATTGAAGGATTGAGGGTTCAGTTATACTAATGAAGCACTAACGGTGCTTGCTCACTCTTGAAATGAAAGGTAATGATTGTGGAAGGTATTCTTTTTGCTTTAGTTCCTATGGTAGCATGGGGAATGATTGGCTTTACATCAACTAAAATTGGGGGAACTGCTCATCAACAAACGCTGGGCCTCACTTTGGGTGCTCTTTTATTTGCAGCGGTCTCTTGGCTTATTGTTCGACCTGAAATGACCAGCACTTTATGGCTTTTCGGTATCATCGGAGGGCTATTGTGGTCTATTGGGCAAAATGGTCAATTTCATGCCATGAAGTATATGGGAGTCTCTGTCGCACAACCCTTGTCCAGTGGTTCACAGTTGGTTTTAGGTAGCTTAATTGGGGCTTTGATTTTCCATGAGTGGACGAAAAGAATTCAGTTTGTACTAGGCTTAGCAGCTCTTATCATTCTCTTAATTGGCTTTTTCTTTTTAAGCAAGCAAGATAGTGATGCCCAGCTTAAAACACTCAAAAGTAGAGATTTTCCAAAAGGTTTTCGTGCCTTGACTTACTCAACGATTGGCTATATTTCTTATACTGTTTTATTTAATAATATTATGCAGTTTGATGCCTTAGCGGTGCTACTTCCTATGGCAATAGGGATGGTCTTAGGAGCCATTCTTTTGATGAAAGGCAAGATCGCCTTTGAGCCAGTTGTTGTGAAAAATGCTGCCGTTGGTTTACTGTGGGGGACAGGAAATATTTTTATGCTCTTGGCTGCCGCTAGAGCAGGTCTTGCTATCGCCTTTAGTTTTTCTCAGCTAGGAGCGGTCATCTCCATCATTGCTGGTATTGTTTTTCTAGCCGAAAAGAAAACCAAAAAAGAAATCAGATGGATTACGATTGGGACCTTTCTTTTTGTACTAGGTGCTATCTTACTTGGTGTTGTTAAATCATATTAAAAAATCAGATCCTATCTAGGAATCTGATTTTATAGTGCCTTGATTGATGGTGAAAACGTTGATGTTATCTGGCATTTGCTTGAGGTGGTCAAGACTTGTCGTTGTCATAAATGTTTGGACATTTTCTTTTAAAACAGCCTCTAAAAGCTTTGATTGACGATGATTGTCAAGTTCGCTCATGACATCGTCAAGGAGTAAGATAGGGTAATCTCCAGTTGCCTGCTTGATGAGCTCAATCTCTGCCATTTTTAACGATAAGATTAGGCTACGATGCTGACCTTGACTCCCAAAGTTAGCCTTCATCTGGTTGATCAAAAACGACACATCATCACGATGAGGCCCAAGACTGGTATTTTTTTTGAAAATATCTCGTTGACGCTGTGTTGACAGTTGCTGTAAAAAATCTTGACGCAACGTTGACAGACTTGTAAAGGAAATAGAGGCATCATAGCAAATAGCCAGTGTTTCAACCCCTTCTGAAATGGTTGCATGATGCTTATTAGCCTCACGCTCTAAATCATGAATAAACTGATAGCGATGTTGCATCACACGACTACCGAAATCTGCTAATTGCTCATCTAAGACGGTTAAAAACGTGTCATCTATGGTTTCGGCCTGTTTTAAGTAAGCATTGCGTTGTTTGAGAACATGATTGTATTGACTCAAGTCTGATAGATAGATGGTTTTGATTTGCCCCAAGTCAATGTCTAAAAATTTTCGCCTTAAACTTGGTGAGCCTTTAATCAACTGTAAATCTTCAGGGGCAAAGAGAACCACGGTTAAATGACCGATGTAGTTTGAAAGTCGGTCTTGTTTAAGGTGGTTGACCTTGGTAACCCGCCCCTTATCTGAGAGATGAATTTCTAAGGGGATTTTACCGTTTTTTCGATGAACAAGACCTGACAGATGAAGGCTGTCTTGGTTAAAAGCAATCAATTCCTTGTCTGAGCGCGTACGATGACTCCGTGTTAAGGCTAAAAAATAAATCGCTTCTAAAAAATTAGTCTTGCCTTGAGCATTTCGACCAATAAAGACATTGAGATTCTTAGAAAACTGAGCAACCACCTCTTGGTAGTTACGATAGTGGTTGAGAGTCAGGCTTTCAATCCACATGAGTTAATTCCCTGGAAAACGTACGGGCTGTTTGACTGCTTTGGAACTGGAAGGCTTAGCTGTTTTTGGCTTGTTTTTATTCATTGTTTTGGCCAATGCAGCCACTCGTTTTTTTTCAGCCAAGTCCATTTGATGTTGTTCGATTTCTGAGTCACTTGGTTGGGTTAGCGTGATTGTCATCCCCTCGTCAACTAAGGTTAACTGATCGCCAATACGTAGCTTTTTACCACGACGTTTCTCATCTTGACCATTAACTAAGAGAGTGTGTTCTGCTAAATAGCTTTTAATAGCGCCTCCGCTTTGAATGATGCCGATTTCTTTTAAAAGCGCTTGTAGGGTTATATAGTCGTCAAATAATTTGTAATCCATTGCGATCTCCGTATCTTATTTGAAGTCATTATACCATAAAAAATGGTATAATTGATGCAACTACCCTTTCTAAAAGGAGTCTAAATGGAAATTGTCAAAGGTGTCAATGTACACCTCATTAAAAATAAATCATTCAAAACAGTCCAGATCAAGTGTCGTTTTAGTGGTTACTTGGATCAAAAAAATGTTGCTAGGAGGGTTTTAGTCGCTCAAATGCTGGAAACGGCTTGTCAAAAATACCCCACTAATCGAGATCTCCGAAAAAAACTAGCCAGTCTCTATGGTGCCAGTTTATCGACCAATGTCATCACCAAAGGACATGTGCATTGTCTTGATATTGACTGCTCTGTTATTAGTGACGCTTGTAGTTTTGAGGAAGATTCGTTACTGCAGCAGTTACTCGACTTATTAAAAGAGATGCTTTTTAAGCCTTTGATAAGGATTGAGCAATACCAGCCTGCTAGCTTTGATTTGGAAAAAACCAACCTGATGGCAGCCATTGATACAGAGGATGAGGATGTCTTTCACCTAGCGGACCAAGCCCTTAAACATCTCTTTTTCAAAGACCCTTGTCAAGCCTTGTCAACCTTGACAACCAAAGAACTCTTGGCAGAAGAAGATGCTTTCACAGCTTATCAAGAATTTCAGCGGATGTTGCATCATGATCTGATTGATATTTTTATCGTTGGTGATTTTGAAGATGACGTCATTATTGACACTTTAAAGAGCTTTCCTTTTAAGGAGAGGCACCTAACCTTGTCACTGACTTATAAGCAGCCTTACACCAATATCATTTCTGAAAGTTTGGTGCCAAAAGATAGCAAACAAAGTGTGCTTACCTTGGGGTATTACATGCCATTTAGCTATGGTGATGAAGCCATGGCTTCTGTTGCTGTTTACAATGCTTTACTAGGTGAGTTGCCAACGTCTAAATTATTCGTAACCGTTAGAGAGAAAAAAGGTTTAGCTTATGCTATCGGTAGCCACTATGATGCCTTTTCACAGTTGTTTAGCATCTACGCTGGCATCCAAAAAGCTGATAAAACCTTAGCTTTGCGTTTGATTTTAAAGCAGACCAAAGAACTACACCTAGGTCAATTTACCAAAAGTGAGCTGGATCAAGCTAAACTGACTTTAAAAAATCAATTGCTAGCAGCTCAAGATTATCCAAAACAACTCATTGAACTGACCTATCATCGCCATCATTGCGATCGCAAAAACACTATTGACAGTTTGTTGACAGAGATTGACAAGGTTAGTAAAGATTCTGTCATTGGCATTGCGAAAGCCTTAAAATTACAAGTCATCCATATTTTAGAAGGGAATGCTTAGGATTGCAAAGAAAACACCATACCTATCCCAACATAGACATCTCTGTTGAGGAAGTAATACTTGACAGTGGTTTACGCCTGCTTTTAGTGGTTAGGCCTGATTTTAATGAGACTCAGGTTTCCCTTTCAACTCCTTTTGGCTCTACTCATCATAAGGTAAAAGTAGGAGAGCAGGAGATGACCTATCCTCTTGGGACGGCACACTTTTTAGAGCATAAGCTTTTTGAACTAACGGATGGGCAGGATGCTTTAGAAGCCTTTACAGCGATTGGAGCAGAGGCGAATGCCTTTACAACCTATCAACAAACCGTTTATTATTTTACTACCGTTAACAAGGTCAATACAGGGATTCATCTCTTGTTAAATCTAGTCAAGACCTTTCACATAAGCCCTGAGAGTCTTGAAGAAGAGCGTGCCATTATCCAAAACGAGCTGCTCATGTATGAAGATGATAGCGACTATCAGCTCAATAAAGCTCTCCTAGTCAATCTCTATCCTGACTCTCCTTTGAGTGAGGATATTGGAGGTAATGCTTCGAGCATTGCACAAATCAGTCTAGCTGACTTAAAATCGGCATACCAGCATTTTTACCCCTTAAATCAACTGACCATGGTTGTTGTGGGAGATTTTGATGTTGACAATGCTGTCAAGGAAGTCTCAAACGCTGTCAACTTGATTGACGAAAATGAAAAGATCAATTTAGAAGATAAGGTTTCGACAACACCTATGATACAAGAGCCTGTCATAAAAAATAGCCGCTTGACTATGGCTGTCAAGCAGTCTAAGTTAGGACTGGGATATAGAGTTATAGGGGATTTAGAGGGTTATACACTGCAGTATTACAAAATAGGTTTACAGCTTTTCTTAGCCATGACCATGGGTTGGACAGCTAAGTCTTACCAAAATTGGTATGATCGCGGCTTGATTGACTATTCCTTTGATGTCAACCTAGAAATATCGTCTGGCTTTAAGTTTGTCACCATTACTGTAGACACCGATCAGCCGATTGCAATGAGTCAAAAAATCAAACAAGTCTTTGAAAAATACGCTAATAGCCCTGATTTTTCCAAAGAGCATTTAAGGCTCTTGAAAAAGGAGATGTATGGTGATTTCATCAAATCTTTGGATTCTATTGATCAATTAGCAAGCCAAATAACACTTGGTTTAGCAGATGATTCAGATTACTTGGCTACTGGTGATGTGATTCGCCAAATCAGTCTTGACGAGATTCGAGAGATTGTCGACCATTTCGTTCAAAATATGGCCTCAACCACTGTTACGATATTTCCAAAATAAGTCATGGGAAAATACTCTTTTTTTTGATATACTTATAGATAGCTAATACACTATAAATAAAAAATAATCAAGATCAATCAACAAAAGTCATTTTTGATTTGTTAACAAGATGAGGAGGTAAGACAATGATGCAAAAATCAGTTGGAACACAACTAAGAGATGGTCGTGAATTAAAGCATTTGAGTCTTGAAGACCTTGAAGCCCTAACGGGTATCAAAGCGTCTTATCTCCTTGCGATGGAAATGGATCAGTTCTCGCTTTTACCGAGTAAATCTTACGAAATTTCCTATCTCAAAAGATATGCCCAGGCTATTGACTTAGACCATGAAGACATTTTACGTCACTACCATATCGCCGTGGCCGAAAAGCAAGAAAGAACGCATGCAAAACAGCTAGAACCCTTGGTAGAAGCTAGGGAAGTCAAGACCTACAGCCGCTTACTGGCTACAACAAAGCCAACTAGCCATCGACGCCTTTCAAGGATGATGCTACTATCTAGTAAGGGGATTGGTTGTCTGTTGCCTGTCATGCTTGTAGCCATTTTGGGGATAATGGGGCTTTGGATATTTTGGCAAAGCTCTTTAAGAACTGTCGTTAATGAGCCCTCCACAAGGCTTGAATCCAAGGCTGTTAATAGCCCTACTACAAGTCCCTCTAGTGAATCACCAAGTCTTTTTGTAACACCATCAGCAGATGGTGTCAATCTGACTGCACAACTCACAAAGGCTAAGAAGCCTGTTGATCTGGTTCTGACACTGTCAGAAGGTGTCGTCAGTAACTGGTTTTCAGTCTCACAATCCCACTATGATGCTGGTGCTAACCTGAACCAAGAAATACCTGTAACCAGAGTTGTCTTAGCAGAAGATGTTACCCAAACCGTCATAGCCCTTGGCAATACGTCGGGTGTCAGCATTAAAGTCAATGGTCAAGATCTTGATCTTTCGACACTGTTACCTAACACGAGTGGCTATATCACATTAACAATCGAGTAAAAATAATGACAAAAAAAGAAAACATTCCCAATCTATTAACCGTTCTTCGCATGATAATGATTCCTTTCTTTTTACTGCTGACCTCTTTGTCGAGTAGTTTGTTTGGGCATATCACTGCTGCGATCATCTTTGCCATAGCTAGTCTTACAGACTACTTAGATGGCTATTTGGCTCGTAAATGGCATGTGGTGACAAACTTCGGCAAATTTGCTGACCCCTTGGCAGATAAGATGCTCGTGATGAGTGCTTTTATCATGCTTGTTGGCTTAAAGATGGCACCCGCTTGGTTGACGGCAATCATCATCTGTCGTGAATTAGCCGTCACAGGACTGCGCCTGCTCTTGGTTGAAACGGGTGGTAAGGTTCTAGCGGCAGCTATCCTAGGTAAAATCAAGACAGTCACTCAAATGCTAGCGGTTATTTTATTGCTCTGTCATTTCAGGGGTCTGGGGACACTTATGCTTTACATCGCCTTGTTCTTTACCCTTTATTCAGGTTATGATTACTTCAAAGGTGCTCGTTTCTTGTTTAAAGATACTTTTAAATGATGGGTGATGCTATGATTGATGTATCACAGGTATACTTTAAATACCAAGAAGATCAAGACGACTACACCCTAAAGGATATTTCATTTCATGTGAAACCAGGTGAGTGGCTCTCGATTGTCGGACATAATGGCTCAGGAAAATCAACCACTGCCCGCTTATTGGATGGGCTTTTATTCCCAGAATCGGGTCACATCAGCATCAATGGAAAGTCGCTAACAGAAGCATCCGTTTGGGAAATTCGTCAGGATATTGGTATGGTCTTTCAGAATCCTGATAATCAGTTCGTAGGAGCAACTGTCGAGGATGACGTGGCTTTTGGTCTTGAAAATAAAGGCATTAGTCAAGAAGAAATGACCGTCAGAGTTAGTGAGGCCTTAGCATTGGTGGGAATGACTGCTTTTAAGACTCGCGAGCCAGCAAGGCTTTCAGGTGGTCAAAAACAACGTGTTGCGATTGCTGGTGCGCTGGCAACAAGGCCTAAGATTTTGATTTTTGATGAATCGACTAGCATGCTTGACCCACAAGGACGTCACGAATTGTTAAGCACGATTGAAAGCATCCGAAAACAGTTTGACATGACGATCATTTCCATCACTCATGATTTGGATGAGGTTGCTCTTAGCGATCGGGTGATGGTGATGGCGTCGGGTCAGATTGAGTCTATTTTAACCCCGCAAAAGCTCTTTGCAAGAGGTCATGAATTGGTGGATTTGGGGTTAGACCTACCATTTACCTCTCGTTTGCAGTTATCTCTTCAGGAGCTTGGATGGTCGCCAAAAGAATATCAAACAGAAACGGAATTGGAAGAGGACTTATGGGAATTTCTCTCAAAGAGGTAAGTTATACCTATCAAGCTGGGACTCCTTTTGAAGGGCGTGCCCTTTTTGATATTGACTTAAAGATTGAACGGGGGTCTTATACTGCTTTTATTGGGCATACAGGCTCTGGCAAGTCAACGATTATGCAGTTGTTAAACGGTTTGAACATCCCTACAAAAGGTACTGTTTATGTGGATGATTTCAAAATGACACCATCTGCTAAGCCTAAGGTTATCAAATCTTTACGTCAAAAAGTTGGCTTGGTTTTTCAATTTCCTGAAAGCCAGTTGTTTGATGAAACCGTTTTAAAGGATGTGGCTTTTGGCCCACAAAATTTTGGGGTTTCAGTTGAAGAAGCGACTGAGCGTGCCCGTCAAAGCCTCAAGCAGGTTGGCATACCAGAAGCTTTATTTGATCAAAATCCCTTTGATTTGTCAGGTGGGCAGATGCGTCGGGTTGCGATTGCTGGGATTTTAGCCATGCAACCTGATTTTTTGGTTTTAGACGAGCCTACTGCGGGACTTGATCCTAGAGGTCGTAAGGAGTTGATGACCTTATTTAAGGAGTTACACCGTTCTGGCATGACGATTGTTTTGGTGACACATATGATAGATGATGTCGCTGATTATGCCGACTATGTTTACCTGTTAGAAAAGGGCAGCATCGTTGCACACGCAAAACCTGCGACTCTTTTTCAAGACCTTGCTTTTTTAGAAGCCAAGCAAGTCGGTGTTCCTAAAATCACAAAATTAGCTCATAAAATGCGTCAAAAAGGGTTATTCTTGTCTCAATTACCGATTACGATCGAAGGATTTTTGGAGGAAATAAAACGTGGATAAGTTACTATTAGGTCGATATATCCCTGGTGATTCTCTTGTCCATCGTTTGGACCCTCGTAGCAAGTTGATAGCGATGATGCTGTTTATTATCGTGGTTTTTTGGGCCAATAATGTGGTGACTAACCTTATCCTGTTAGCTTTTACCATTGTGGCAATCATCTTATCCAAGGTTCCGCTTTCATTTTTTATCAATGGTGTCAAGCCGATGATCGGGATTATCTTATTCACAACCTTATTTCAAGTCTTTTTTACCACACAAGGTAATCCCCTATTCTCATTTTGGTTTTTTAAGATCACAGATTTTGGACTAGCTCAGGCCTTGCTGATTTTTATGAGATTTGTCTTGATTATCTTGATGTCAACCATTCTAACACTCACCACCATGCCCTTAAGTTTGGCAGATGCAGTGGAGGCGCTCTTGAAGCCTTTGAGCGTTATCAAAGTACCGGCACACGAAATTGGCTTAATGCTGTCTCTCAGCTTGCGTTTTGTTCCTACCTTGATGGATGATACCACGCGAATCATGAATGCGCAAAGAGCAAGGGGAGTTGACTTTGGAGAAGGGCATTTAGTGCAAAAGGTTAAGACCATCATTCCTATTTTAATCCCTTTATTTGCATCAAGTTTTAAGCGGGCGGATGCCTTGGCAACAGCTATGGAAGCAAGAGGGTATCAGGGCGGAGATGGGCGTACGAAATACCGTCAATTAAAGTGGCAACCCAAAGATAGCTTAACCCTTCTCATTTTCCTATTTCTTGGGATAGCTTTGTTAATACTAAAAAGCTGACAGGTTGCTCCTTGAAATCATGGTCTTGCAACCTCTTTAAGAATGACTTATGATTTTTAACCATCACAACGATAAATCGTTGACTGGTTTTACCTAGATTGATTTTTCCTGAGGATCACTAGCTTATGCAGAGAAGAACTACCTAGCTGCTTCTCTATCTGTGAGAGCTTGTCAGGTGTTTTTCGTACCATCAATGCTCCTGAGAACTTCTCCAGATTATCACACTACTAGGGTTGGCAGAGTTGGCAGTTGTTATAGAAACAATAAAAAGCCCCAAAAGGCTTTTTTTTCATGTGATGCCCCCTACAGGACTTGAACCTGTGACCCATGGATTAAGAGTCCACTGCTCTACCAACTGAGCTAAGAAGGCAACATAGAAAAAGCTGTATTGGTACCGGTGATTCACGGCTTGTATTGAACCCGCACAATAAAGCAGGTGGGTGACTCGTTCTTGACTTAGCTGCTTCCGCGTGTAAACGGCTTGCATGCTGCCAAGACTCTCTCGTCTCCCGAAATACAAAGAATTAGTCGGTCAACACTTAGATGTGAATTCGTATACCACAGCTATTTCTATCTCTATCATACCACTTTTTTTAAAAATTTCAAGTCAAAAAATGCAAACGTTTTCTATCGCTTTAGTTAGAGAGCCGGTCAATTCGGTCTTTATTAGCACCTAGAGCGCGCTCGTATTTTCCAGTCTCGTTGGCATTAAAATAATTGGCATTTTTGAGTTTGTCTGGGAGGTATTGTTGCTTAACCCATTTTTCTGGATAGGCATGAGGGTACTTATAGTCTTTAGCATTTCCAAGTTCTTTACTGCCAGTATAGTGTCCATCTCGTAGGTGTCTTGGGATAGGTAAATTACCAGAAGTACGAAGATCAGCTAGGGCAGCGTCCATGGCCACATAGGCTGAATTAGACTTAGGAGAAAGTGCTAAATCAACAACGACGTTGGCTATCAAGATTCTAGCTTCGGGAAACCCAATTCGCTGTGCTGCTTCCAAGGCTGTCACGGTGTGGATTTGAGCTTCAGGATTAGCCAAACCAATATCCTCGTAAGCAATCACCGTCAAACGACGCGCCAAACTCGGCAGATCGCCAGCTTCAATCAGTCGCGCCGCATAATGGAGGCTAGCGTTGACATCAGAGCCGCGGATAGATTTCTGGAGGGCAGACAGTACGTCATAGTGGCCGTCGCCGTCCTTGTCCATGGTAATGTAGCTGCGCTGCAAACTATTCTCAATCGTGTCTAGGGTGATGTGACGGCTACCATCTGGTTCTTCTGGCGTTGACATGACAGCTAGGTCTAGGGAATTATAGGCAGAGCGCAGATCCCCGTTAGTGGCAGTAGCGATGAAGTCCAAGGCTGCGCTATCCAAATGCACATCGAAAGCAAAGCCTCGATCCTTGTCAGAAATCGCTCTTTGGATCGCTGACTTGATAGCGTTATTGTCCAGTGGCTCCAGCTCAAAAATCTGGACACGGGAGCGAATGGCGGGTGTGACAGAGAAAAAAGGGTTCTCCGTTGTGGCACCAATCATGATGATATTGCCATTTTCCAACAGGGGGAGAAGAAAATCTTGCTTGGTTTTATCAAGGCGATGAATCTCGTCCAGAAGAAGGACGAGTCCGCCTGAAAACTTGGCTTCTTCAGCGATTTCTTGTAGGCGTTTTTTGGTGTCGACCGTGGCATTAAAGGTACGAAAAGCATACTTTGTCGTTCCAGCAATAGCACTCGCAATAGAGGTTTTTCCGATTCCAGGAGGGCCGTAGAGAATCATGGAGGAGAGCATGTTGGCCTCAACCATACGGCGGAGGATTTTTCCCTCCCCAACCAGATGCTCTTGCCCGATGACTTCAGAGATATTGCGTGGTCGCATGCGTAAGGCTAAGTTATCAGGCATAATATCCCTCCCCAAGCGTCCGTATCTTGTATGGTATCAGGTGATGAAAGATCATTTTTATTAGTGTCCTTAGTCTAAATTATGTTAGAATTATTATACTATAAATAAGGAAACGAGAAAGGTTTTTAATGCCTTTCTCGAGTGAGGCAGTTATGGCTAAGTTTGGGTTTTTGTCGGTTTTAGAGGAAGCGTTAGAAAAGCATTTGGAGGTGGATTTTGCCATTGACTGGGATAAGAAGAATCACGCGGTTGAGGTGATTGTGGTTTTAGAGGCGCAAAATCAGGCAGAGGTTGAAGTCATTGATGATGCGGCAGAAGTATCTAAAGAAGATATTGTTTTTGAAGATTTTGTCCTCTTTTACAATCCAGCCAAAAGCAAGTTTGATCCAGAAGACTATCTGGTAGCTATTCCCTATGAGCCTAAAAAAGGTTTGTCACGTGAATTTTTGGTTTATTTTGCCAAAACCTTGAATGAGGTGACAGCAGAAGGTCTCAGCGACCTCATGGACTTCCTCCAAGATGATAGCATCCCTGAATTCTCCTTAAAATGGGACCAAGAAACCTTTGAAAAAGGCAGAGCAGACTTGGAAGAAAAAGAATGGCACGGGTATCCGAGGTATTGAGAATATGTTAAAAGAAATGCGAAGTAAATTCAAAGCGACTCTTGTTGAATATTGGAAAACTTCAAAAATAACCATAATAGTAAAGTCGTTATTATATTTATTCGCAACTATCATCCCAGCTTTGTTTATAAAAAATATATGGATAATTCTTTTTTTAGGAGTAATTTGGTCTACGTTAGAGTTGTTTTTAATTTCAATAGAGACTGAAAGTTTTCAAACGAAAATAAAAAAATTAAAAGAAAAAATAAAAGAGCAGAGTGAGCTAGAACGTGAATTAGAAATAGCAGATGAAATAAATGAAAATCATTTAAAATCTTTCCTAATTTTTTTGACAAATGAATTAAAACTGTTACGTTCAGAAAGAATATCCGTTTATTATCGTAATGAAAAAAATTCTGATTTTGAAATTATATCAAGGTATAGTCTGAATCCGAGCTATATCTCAAAAGGTCGTCAGTCATATGAAAAAGATAAAGGTTTTATTGCAAAGTGTTGGGAAGGAGATAGTGAAGATTTTATAAAAATCCTTTCTGAAGTTGGTACAGAAGAATATTATACTGAACAAGATGCGGTGGGATATACACGATCAGAAATTGATGGATTAACAATGAAACCGAGATTGTTTTATGTTTTAAACGTATCAAAGCCTGATTGTCCATCGATTGGAGTAGTGGTCATTGAATCAACGAGCGATAAACTAGATAAGTATAGGCGTGCAGTAGAAGAAGAGAGAATAAGAGAGTTACTTAGGAAAGATATGCTTCGATACATTGGCTTGCTTTATGATTTAATGGATAAAAAAATTGTTAGGAAGAGGTAGAATAATGACACAAAGAGTTGATGATGTTTTAAGATATCTGGTAAAAAACTACCCATACAGCGATGAATTATCAAAAACTAGAACAACAAAAATGGTATATTTAATTGATTGGAAAAGTGCTTTACAAAGAAAATGTCAGATTACTGATATTGAATGGTATTTTGATCATTATGGTCCTTTTGTTTCTGATGTTTTTGATGTTGCCGATGAAGACCCAGAATTAAGTATCGAGCCTACTATTTCAAATTTTGGAACCAGAAAATATTTAGTAAAGTCTAAAAATCCAAAGGAGGAGTTAGTTTTTAACTTATCTGACGAGGAGAGAAGAATAGTTGATTCGGTCATAGATGAAACTAAGGTATTAACATGGAATGATTTCATAGATTTTGTTTATGATACTTATCCCATAAAGTATTCAAAAAGGTATGGTGTTTTAGATTTAGTAGCTCTAGCGCAAGAATCAATGAGTAATGATTGAGAGGATTTTAGAAAACCCTATGAACACTTGGAATGAATTAACGATTACTATTCGCCGTGAGGCTGAGGAGGCGGTGTCTAACCTCCTTATTGAAACGGGGAGTCAGGGGGTTGCGATTAGCGATTCGGCTGATTATATAGGTCAGGAGGACCGCTTCGGCGAGATTTATCCTGAGGTGGAGCAGTCGGATATGATTGCGATTACGGCTTATTATCCTGACACCATGGATATGGCTGCGGTGACTAAAGAACTCAAAACTGGTCTTGATAGACTAGCTGAATCTGGGGTGACACTTGGCGATTACTCGCTTGATTTAAAAGAATTAGCCGAGGAAAACTGGGCTGACAGCTGGAAGAAATACTACGAGCCTGCTCGTATCACCCATTATTTGACCATTGTGCCGTCATGGACGGACTATGAAGCTAGCTCTGGTGAGAAGGTCATTAAGCTGGATCCGGGCATGGCTTTTGGAACGGGAACTCACCCAACGACTAAGATGAGTCTCTTTGCCTTGGAGCAGGTGCTTCGTGGTGGCGAGACGGTGCTGGACGTTGGGACAGGTTCTGGTGTGCTCTCTATCGCTAGTTCGCTTCTTGGTGCCAAGGAGATTTTCGCCTACGATTTGGATGATGTGGCGGTGCGCGTGGCTCAGGAAAATATCGACATGAACCCGAATATGGAAAACATTCATGTGGCAGCGGGTGACCTTTTGAAGGGCGTGGACATCGAGGCAGATGTCATTGTTGCTAACATCTTAGCGGATATTCTCATTCACTTGACGGATGATGCCTATTGCTTGGTTAAGGATGAGGGCTATCTCATCATGTCTGGTATTATCGCTGACAAGTGGGATATGGTTCGCGAAAGTGCTGAGAAAGCTGGCTTCTTCCTTGAGACTCATATGATTCAAGGTGAGTGGAATGCTTGTATTTTCAAGAAAACCGATGATATTTCCGGTGTGATTGGAGGCTAAATGCAGCAGTATTTTATAAAAGGAGCCCCTGAAAACCCTGTTACCATAACTGACAAAGATATCATCAAGCACATGTTTAACGTCATGCGCTTGACAGAGGATGACGAGGTTGTGTTGGTCTTTGATGACGGTATCAAGCGTTTGGCCAAGGTTTTGGATGCTTCGGAACATTCTTTTGAGCTGGTCGAGGAATGGCTTGATGATGTGGAATTACCAGTCCATGTCACCATAGCATCAGGTTTTCCCAAAGGGGATAAGCTTGATTTGGTTACCCAAAAAGCGACGGAATTGGGAGCAAGGAGCATCTGGGCTTTTCCAGCTGACTGGTCCGTGGTCAAATGGGATGGCAAAAAATTAGCTAAAAAAGAAGAAAAATTAGCCAAAATCGCCTTGGGTGCAGCAGAACAATCCAAACGCAATCGTGTGCCAGAAGTTAAGCTTTTTGAGAAAAAAGCTGACTTTCTAGGGCATTTAGTTGACTTTGATAAGATTTTCATCGCCTATGAAGAATCTGCTAAAGAAGGCGAAATGGCTGTCTTGGCGCGTGAGTTAAAGGATATCCAAAAGGGAGCTACGATTCTCTTTGTCTTTGGCCCTGAAGGTGGGATCTCCCCCAAAGAAGTTGAGGCTTTGGAGGCTGCAGGTGCTCTTAAATGTGGCCTTGGTCCCCGAATCATGCGGACTGAGACGGCACCGCTGTATGCCCTGTCAGCAGTCAGTTTTGCGACGGAATTATGCCATCAGCAAATCTAAGGTCAAGCTATTATCCTCTGGAGTATTAGCTGTTTTGATTTTAAAAAACGTCTTTACATTTTGAAAAAAGGTGCTATAATAAAGGTAACAACAGTGCAAACGCTCGCGTCGTTTTGCAACAACTCAAAAACAATCAAAAATCAATCCAGTGATGCTTAAGATATCATTAAATCTTTCTAAAGCCAGTCACCGAAAACTTTTTGATGGTTTAAGAGCATCAAAGGGCATTGGGCCTAAAAAATGAGGAGAACTCACATGAAAGAAAAATGGCAACAGTTTTTCAGCTTTGAATTTTGGCAAAAATTCGGCAAATGTTTAATGGTGGTTATCGCGGTTATGCCAGCAGCTGGTTTGATGGTTAGTATCGGTAATTCTATCGCTCTGATAGATCCTAATTCGCCCCTACTAGCCAACATTGGTAACGTCGTTGCTCAAATTGGCTGGGCCGTTATTGGTAATCTTCATTTGCTCTTTGCTTTGGCTATCGGTGGTAGTTGGGCAAAAGAGCGTGCAGGTGGTGCTTTTGCGGCAGGTCTATCCTTTATCTTGATCAATCGTATCACAGGTGGGCTTTATGGTGTCTCTAGTGCCATGTTAGCAGATCCTAAGGCAACCTTGACCAGTTTCTTAGGGACTAAGATGGTGGTTGCAGACTACTTTACTAGCGTTTTGGAATACCCTGCTCTTAATATGGGAGTATTTGTTGGTATTATCGCTGGTTTTGTTGGTGCAACAGCTTTCAACAAGTATTATAACTATCGTAAACTACCAGACGCTTTGACTTTCTTTAACGGGAAACGCTTCGTGCCTTTCGTGGTCATCTTACGCTCGGCTATTGTAGCGATTATCTTGGCTCTTTTTTGGCCCCTTGTCCAATCAGGTATCAATGGCTTTGGTAAATGGATTGCGTCATCACAAGACACAGCACCTGTGCTGGCTCCCTTCTTGTATGGTACTTTGGAGCGTCTACTCTTGCCATTTGGGCTTCATCACATGTTGACGATCCCAATGAACTATACAGCACTTGGGGGCACCTATGATATCATGACAGGTGCCAGTGCAGGTAGTCAAGTATTCGGACAAGATCCTCTATGGTTAGCATGGGTAACAGACTTGATAAATCTTAAAGGTGCAGGTGATACCGCAGCCTACACGGATTTGATGCAAACGGTAACGCCAGCTCGCTTTAAAGTTGGTCAGATGATTGGGTCAAGTGGTATTTTGATGGGGCTTGCCTTTGCCATGTACCGTAATGTTGATCCAGATAAAAAGTCCAAATACAAGGCTATGTTTCTCTCTGCAGGTGCTGCAGTCTTTCTGACAGGTGTTACAGAGCCATTAGAGTACATGTTTATGTTTGCTGCGATGCCTCTTTATCTAGTTTATGCTCTGCTTCAAGGAGCAGCCTTTGCGATGGCAGATGTGGTTAACCTTCGTGTTCACTCATTTGGAAACATTGAACTCTTGACCCGTACTCCGATGGGTATCAAAGCAGGTCTTGGTATGGATCTAATCAACTTTGTTTGGGTGTCTCTCTTATTTGCAGTGATCATGTACTTTATTGCAGACCTTATGATTAAAAAAATGAATCTAGCGACCGCAGGTCGTAACGGTAACTACGACGCTGATATGCTCGGAGATGCTTCAGAGAAGTCTAGCAAAGGCGAGGTTACAAACGCCGATTCACAAGTGATTGAGATCATCAACCTTCTAGGTGGTAGAGATAATATCGCTGATGTTGATGCCTGTATGACTCGACTACGTGTCAGTGTTAATGACACTCATAAAGTTGGTTCGGAAAAATCTTGGAAGCAAGCAGGTGCGATGGGCTTGATTGTCAAAGGCAATGGGGTTCAAGCGATTTATGGACCTAAAGCTGATGTCCTCAAGTCAGATATTCAAGATTTATTAGAATCAGGTGCAGACATTCCTACGGTTGCAGTTCAGAAAGCTGACGCTACCGTCAAAGCTCGCAGGTCTGCTAAAGGGATTGAGGAAAGTATTGTCACTGTTGCTGATGGGGAAGTGCTTGCCATCACAGAGGTAGCTGATCCCGTCTTTTCGCAAAAAATGATGGGCGACGGTTTTGCTGTCGAGCCAATTAGTGGTAATATCTACTCCCCAGTCGCAGGTGTGGTTACTAGCATCTTCCCAAGCAAACACGCCTTTAGTTTGTTGACGGATACGGGGTTAGAAGTTTTAATTCATGTAGGTCTTGATACGGTTGATCTTAAAGGGCAACCCTTCTCAGCGAAAGTCACTGATGGTCAACGTGTGGCTCAAGGAGACCTTTTGGTGGTAGCTGACCTTGATGCGATTCGTTCGGCAGGTCGTCAAGTGACCACTGTTGTTGCCTTTACCAATACAGCTGAGATTGCGTCAGTGACTGTGGAGAAACTTGGTCATCACTCAGCCAAAGAAGTGGTTGCACGTGTCAATCTCTAAAGGCTTCAGTAGTTAAAGAAAAGAATCTGAGTCGAGTACTCGGGTTCTTTCATTTCGAAGCCCAATGAGCTTTTGGAGATAGTGCTGTGTGTCAGTCTGGATGTGATAGAAAGGATTTTCCAAATGAAATTACTAACCCTAAATACCCACTCCTGGATGGAGGAGGAGATGGAGACGAAGTTTCAGGATTTGGTGACATGGATTGTTGAGGAAGATTATGATTTGATTTGTTTGCAGGAAGTTAATCAGTTGATGGCGTCGATAGAGGTTGAGAAGGCCCTTCGTTATAGTCCTTTGCCGGTCAATCCTGCTGTTTGTGAGGATAACTATGCTCTCAGGCTAGTGGAGGCTTTGGAGGAGCAAGGGAAAAGCTACTATTGGAGTTGGGCTTATAATCATGTGGGTTATGACCGCTTTCATGAGGGTGTCGCTATCCTATCGAAAACGTCGATTGAGGTGGCTGATGTGTTGGCATCTGAGACGACAGACCCTAGTGACTATCATACCCGCCGAGCCCTCTTGGCTCGGACAGTGGTTGAGGGTCAGCCTCTGTCTCTTGTCAGCCTGCATCTCTCTTGGTGGGGAAAAGGTTTTGAGGTTGAGTGGCCACGCTTGGCAAAAGCCTTAGAGACAGAAAAAAATCCCTTGATTGTGATGGGAGATTTTAACAATCCTACAGGCAATCAGGGTTATCAAGAGGTTATCAACAGTTCCTTGAATTTGGTGGATAGTCATGTGGTCGCTGATACGATTTCAGGAGACCATACCATTCAAGCCGATATTGATGGCTGGGAAGGCAACAAACAAGCCCTCAAAGTAGATCATGCTTTTGTGGATAAATCCTTTAAGGTGATATCCTCAAGCCTTGTTTTTGATGGTAACAACAGCCCAATAGTGAGTGATCACTTTGGTTTGGAAATGGAGATTGTATAAAAAAGTCCTGACGGTGGTCAGGACTTTTTGAGGTTTGAGAGGATGCGTTTTTTGGCTTCCTCAAGTGAGATTTTTGAGGTGAGTTGTGTCTCCGGTATGATGGTCAGGTAGTCTTTGTCAAGCCACCATCTTTTAAGCGCTTCTTGACCAAATTCCTTAGCTTTCTCACGCCCAGAATGGCGTTTGATGGTTTCATCAAAGGGGAGATCGTAGTAGTAGGCATAGATATCTTCTAAGCTATAGAGTTCTAATATTTTTTGCCAGACAGGTTGGTACCAATCTGACCGCAAGATACCTTCTAAAATCACTGTGTGACAGTTGTCATAGCCATATTCAAGGAGATTTAACAGAAGTGGGATAGTTGGTGTGTCAAAGCCATCATGAGCATGTAGCATGGTTCGTCTCAGCAAATCCTGCGACAGCAATAGGGTATTTTCGCCCAGTTCTTCTTGAAGAGCGCGGGCTAGACTGGTTTTTCCTGAAGCAGCATTGCCTCGGATAATGATTAATGTGGGCATAGTAGCTTACTTCTTGTAAAAATGACCAAACTTATCTTCAATTTCGTGATAAATAGCTCTCGGATTTTTTCCTGTTGTATTAAGGGTGATGTTAATCAGTGGATAACCCATTTTGAGATTCGCTTTGGTAGCATTACGTTGCAAGACGCTCATTTTAGCAAGGTAAGCTTCCTGATCTTTAACACTGACACTAATGAAAGTCTGATTGAGCATATGGCGAAGTTGGACATTTTCAATATCTTTCCAGGGAACAAAACCAAGAGCCAATGCGGAAGAATGATCTGTAATTCCTTGCTCATCAACAATGAGCAGAGAATAACTGGTAAAAATTCTCTTGATAAGAATGATAAAGACCCATCCAAAGAAGGCAATCGATAAGAGTCCTATTAAGATGGCAAAAAGATCGGATGAGAATAAAAAGAGAAGTCCGAAGATGACAAACATAAGTGCTCCAAGAGCATAGATCATATTTCCGAGTTTTTTACTTGGGATAACAATTGGTTCAATCATAGTTTTCTCCATTTTTGGAATCTGAATAGTTAAGACAATCAGTCAATCATTTCACTCTTAAGGTAAGCGTCAACCAAGCGTTCGGTGGCTTCTACCGAGTCGGTATGGGTACGTTCGTAGGAGTGGCTAGACTCGATACCAGCCCCAAGGAGAGCGTGTCTGACTTCGGCGCCAGCACTAAGGGCAGCAGAAGCATCGCTACCGTAGTAAGGGTAGATGTCTAGCTTGTAGGGAATATTTTGCGCTTCACAAAGAGACACCATGTGCTGACGGAGTTCATAGTGATACGGTCCAGAAGCGTCCTTGACACAGATGGAAACTGTGTATTCGTCTGTGGCTTGATCATCTCCCATGGCGCCCATATCGACTGCCAGGTATTCGACCGTTTGACTTGGGAGACTTGAGTTGGCACCGTGACCGACTTCTTCGAATGCTGAGAAGTAGAAGTGGCTTGTGTATGGGAGTTCAGTTCCTTCTTCCTTGTAGGTTTTTAGGAGTTTTAGGAGAATAGCTGCGCTGACCTTGTCATCTAGGTGACGGGATTTGATAAAGCCATTTGGTGTTACGACAACACGTGGGTCAAAGGAAATGAAATCGCCAACTTCAATTCCTAGGGCGTGTGTTTCCTCTGCAGTAGTCATTTTTTCATCCAAACGAACTTCCATATTAGCCTGGTTACGTTCGGCTGATCCGGCGTCTTTATAGACATGGACAGAAGTTTGGTGCATGAGGATGGTACCAGAGATTTCCTTGCCATTTTTAGCGACATGAACCGTACAGTTTTCGCCTTCGATAGCATTGTAAACAAAGCCGCCAACCAAGTCCATCTTGAGACGACCATCGGGCTTAATAGCGCGCACCATGGCACCAAGAGTGTCCAGATGAGCAGTTACGACACGGTGTTTGTCATTGTCTTTTCCTTCGACAGAAACCATCACCCCACCCTTGTGCGTGCGAACAGGCTCATAGCCAAAGCTTTGCAATTCTGAAACGAGGTAATTCATAATCGTTTTGGTAAACCCAGTTGGTGATGGGATGTTGGTTAAGGTAGTGATATAATCGATAGTTGTTTTCATGTGGACTCCTTTTAAGTTAGTATTATAGTTATTTGAATTAAGATCAGGACATCGATGAATCATTTTGATAAACGCTAATAATGTTAGCTATTCTATACTTTGTCCTAATCTATTTTCAATCCACTATAGTATGTGCTAAAAGCTTTCCAAGCTTCAATCACAATTGGCGCAATCCGCTCGATATCAGCTGAGGTGCCTCTGAGTTCAAAGTCAGCTAGCATGGGAAAGTCAAATTGCTTGGCATATTGCTTGGCTGATAGGCAATACTGGTTATTGAAGTTACGATTGCCAGATCCGATGATACCAAAACAGTTTTTATAATTGTCGTGAGCTGCGATGAATTGACGCAAAGGGGTTGTCAACATCTCGGTATCACCCTTATCAAGGCCATTGCCCCCTTCAAGATAGGTTGGTAAGAGAGCTAAAAACTCTTCTTCGATTGGGAAAGTTTCATGCTTGAGGTCTTTAATATTAATCAATTTGGATTCAATGTCGTGCGTTTCTTTGAGAAATGTGGCAAAGCGCGTGACAAAGCTATGGGTATTGCCACTGAGACTGATGTAAACAAGGGTTAGTGATGTCATAAGACCTCCGTATCAAAAAGATAATGCTTCTAGCTTTTATTATAGCATAATGATTGAGGTAATTTTAAGGCAATAAGTTATAGTGATGAAAGCCACTAAATGTGTGAAGTTAGGCATCTGGTCTACTTTTGTTTCATAATTGTCACTTGTCAATTGGGATTTATGGAAATGAGGTAGGTGAAACAATGTGAGCAAGCCATTTTTTGGCAACCAAAATGATTTAAGGATATTAAAACATTCTGAGCAATTTGTCATAGATACGATGTGTTGTTAACTGTTGTAGCTCTTCTATTTTGCTTGTTTTCGTGGTAAACTAGTAGGAGGAACATGTCTAAGGAGGTCAGTATGGAATTTAATGACAAGCAGGAACTGGGAGAGCTTTTTAAAGAAATGCGCCTCGCACGTGGATTAAAACTGAAAGATATTGCTTCTGATAATCTAACAGTATCACAATTATCTAAATTTGAAAATGGTTATAATATGCTTTCCGCTGATAGATTGTTAAAGGCGATAGAAGGTCTTCACATGAGTTTTGCAGAATTTGGAATGGCTATGAATCACTATGACGTAGATGATTTAACAAAGCTAAGTTATCGGATTTCTCAATCTCGTCAAAGAAATGATGTAGCAGGATTGCAAGAGTTATTAAAAGAGTATTCAGAACCACAAAACTTACCGATGTATCAATTTTTGGAATATGTATTAATTCAAAACAATCTTCAAAGTCTAGGTGGAGAATATCAAATAACGAAGGAGGAAATTGATAGAGTAACTCAATATTTTTATAATGTAGAGATATGGACAGGTTATGATCTTTTCATATTTGGTAATACGATGGATCTTTATAGCACAGATGATTTAATATTTATAGCAAAGTCTTTGTGGCAAGATAGTCAAAAATTTATTAATTTATCTAATTATAGGGTTGGGATAAAAGGTTTCTTAGTTAATATTATAGCTGTTTTTATTGAACGAAATGAGAATTACTATGCCCAATATTACTTGGAGAGATTATCGAGTATGCTTCACTATCAAGATGTTTTAGAAAAGATATTCATAGAATTTTATAACCGATTTTTACAATGTAAAGCTAATCACTTTGCGAGTGATCAAGACATGCTTAATTTTTTTACATCTCTTGAATTATTGGGAGCCAAAGATTTTGCTCAGTCATTAAGTCACCAGTATATTCTTTTAAAAAATCACTGCTCATAAAAATTAAGATATTGGAACAATAGTATCTTGACCATATAGAAAAAAGCAACGGTTTTGCCGTTGCTTATTTGAGTTCAAAAAGACCAAATGAAAAAAATATTAAGTAACATCAGTTTCATCAATAATCTCCTCCTTTATAATAAATAATTTACTACATTTTAAGAGGATAAATCACTTTTATCGGATAAGAAATTAAAAAGAATAAAATTTTCTTATTCGATAATAATTAATTTTGAGATTATTATTTGCTATACTAATTTTACAAGTACTTGTAAAAAAATAAATATTTAGGAGATAAATGATGTTTAAATTTGATATAACAAAATTGTTAGGAACAATTACAGTTGGTGTTGGATTTTTAAGTGTTTCTTTCCCTCAATACATTAAAGAATTGAAGCGCACTATTTAAATGGATTAAACGTTTTATTTTAGTTTGTCAAACGATTAACCAATAATAAATTTATTTTTGGTAAGTCTGAATGACTGATGTTATATCAGCTATTCAGGCTTTTTTAAAATGATAGAAAGTCTTATGGATATGAAACAAAAACTCTTGATAATATTAGGGTTACTCCCATTTGTAGGTCTTCTCTTTTTTTTACAAAATCAGCAAAGTCAATCATCACCAGAAGTCTCAAAAGAGAAAAAAGCTTCAGTCTATAAAGTGGTTAAGCAAGATGACCTGCTCTTGATGGGTGATGTTCAATCAGATAATATTACTGTTTTAGACAATATCGCTACTGATCAGTTATTGATAAAAAATGGAGAGCCCGTTGCTAAAAATCAGAAAATCTCCAAAAATGGTTATGAAGCACCTGTGGCAGGAATGTTTAGTATTGGAGAGGATGGTACTCTATCAATAATAAGCCAACGGCTATATGTGGCATCAAGTGTTTCGGAGCTAGATCGTGAGCTAATTTCAGAGGAGCAGGCATTACAAGCCAAAGTTTTAGAAACTGGAAAAATCGTTGAAGCAAAAATCAGTTGGATCAATCGCCAACCAACCATAACCGAAAAAACATTGTCGTATTATGCTTTTAAAGCCGAAGTAGCTGATTTAAGGATAGGTCAGCATGTCCTCTTAACTGTTCCTTATAAAACAGTTGTTATTCCAGAACAATATCTTAAAGATAATCAGCTTTTGGTAACGTTACCAGAAGAAAAAGGTTGGCGATCTTTACCAATTGACCTATTTAACAAAGGTGGTGTTTTATACGCCAATTTATCAGATATACCAATTGGGACAATGTTAAAGGAGCAAATAAATGATTAAGTTAGTCAATGTTTCTAAGGCTATCTCACTCAATCCCTCCAAAGAGCAGTTTATTTTAAAAAATATTAATCTGAGAATACAAAAAGGAGAGTTTTTAGCGATAGTTGGACCATCTGGATCAGGAAAGTCAAGTCTCATTAATATTATAGGATTACTTGATGATGATTATAGTGGAGATTATTTTTTAGATAGCCAGTTATTACCAGAGTTTTCTGATAAAGAAATTTCCTTGATGAGAAATGAAAAGATAGGCTTTGTCTTTCAAAATTTTAAGCTATTACCCGAATATACCGTCAAAGAAAATATTAGTCTACCTCTACTATATGGGAAATCATTAAAGCTTACTGATGATGATTTAAAATATTTGCTTGATAAGGTGGGATTGTCTCATAAAATGAACCAATATCCCAATACACTTTCAGGCGGACAACAACAGCGTATTGCAATTGCGAGAGCTTTGGTAAATAATCCCGATATTATCATTGCAGATGAACCAACGGGAGCATTAGATACGGAAATGTCTGAGAAAATACTGGCCATTCTTTCTGATATACATCAACAAGGGAAAACAGTTATCATGGTAACACATTCGAAGGAAGCTTCTAAAATGGCAGATCGGATTATTCAAATTGTTGATGGCCAAATAAATGATAAGAACGAGGGTAGTGAATGAAATATTGGTTCTTTTTTCAAAATATGCTCAAACCAATTAGAGCTAATATCAGACAAACAATTCTCACAGTTGGTTCTCTTATTGTTGGTGTCGTCAGTGTATTAATTGTTCTTGGTTTAGGAAATGGTGTTAGAGAATCCGTCTCAGAACAAATGCTACGCATCACAGGAGGTCAAAATACTTTTACTGTTAATCTATCTAAAGCTCCTGAAAGTGTAGGATTTACTGAAAATGATGCTTCACGTTTAATGAGCTTAAAAATGATTGACAAGGTAGTCTTAAACTACGATTCGTCACTAAGCACTATATCCGTTACAAATGTATCTCAATCTAATCAACAACCGAGCCTCATGACCTATGGAAGAGCGACAAAGAATGAAGTTGATGAGATCGAGGGCTTAGTTACCTTAGAAGGGTTAGACGTGTTAGCTGTTAAACAAGGGGTAGCTATATCTAAAGTAGCTTCTAAAAAACTGTTTCCCAACCTCTCCTCACCTTTAGGTCAGCTTATCAGTCTCAATAATCGTATTGTAACTATCGAAAGTCTTTATAAAGGGCCGCAAGAGGCTCCAGATTTTCTGCTGAGTTCTTCTGAATTTCTGAGAATAGGTACCTATTTGCCAACGTTTAATCAATTAAAAATATCTTTTAGAGGAAGTAAGAAACAAGTGGAAAATGAGGTTATTACTTATCTGAAAACCTACTCAGAACAAGGGAATCTGGGTGAACTATCTATTGTTGACTTTAGACCAGTTGTTAACCAGATTAAGAAAAATGCGTCTTTAGCAACAAATTTAATAGCTAGCGTTGCAGGTATTTCTTTAGTTGTAGCTGGGTTTGGAATCATGAGCACAACTTATTCTTCCATTGCCAGTCGAAAAAATGAAATTGGTTTAAGGCGAGCATTTGGAGCAACCAGACAAAATATTCGAAATCAATTTATTTTGGAGTCAGTTTTGATGGCTTGCTTTGCTTCTTTACTGTCCATTTTATTTGTTCTTGCTTTAAGCGCACTTTTGGGAGATCGCATGGGTGTTCGGCTCATAATAACCAATTGGAATATAGTTGTTGCTATTGCTTTGCCGATGTTAATTTCATTGCTATTTGCTTTTATTCCAGCAGTGTCGGCATCAAGAACTAATGTTTTACTTTTATTGAGGTGATTTTATGAGTACGAAAATACTAAAAGACGTTGCTATTGCGATTAGTTTAGTGGTGGGGACTCTTTTTATAACAGGAGTGGCGACCATTTCTTTGATGCTCTTTTTACCTCATAATCATCAAGATTGGTTTTATTTAGGGACACGCATTGCCTTGCTTGTCTCTGTAATGATAATAGCTTATATTTATCATCTTATCTTTGGAATCAATTACCGATTAACTATTGAAAGAACAAAAAAAATATTGTTTTTTAAGCTTCTTAGTTTTACCATTATGCTTATAACGACAGTTGTTGTTCTTAAAGATTGGTCATTGAATGAGATTGGTTTATTATTGCTATCATTTTTCATATCAGCTGTTGCAGAGGAACTGTTGTTTAGGGGACTTGTTGAGTATCAGTTAAAAAAAGACTTTCAGCTGGTTTTTGTTATTTTTGTTCAAGCTATTCTATTTGCTTTTTTGGGGCATCAAGGCTTTGATTGGTATAGTAATTTGATTGTTCGATTGCCTTTAGGGATTGCTTTATCAGTGCTACGGCATTGGACAGATAGTTATTCAATGGCAATGGCGGTACATTATGCTTATAATGCTAGTGTTTCTCTAATATTTTAAGGAGTTTATTTATGATGAAAAAAGTTGATTATATGTTATTGATTGTTTTGATAGTAGAGATGTTCGTCGCTTTTATTTTTAAAACTAAGGTGAGTATACCCTTATTGGTCATATTGACTACAGTCATTCCAATGCTTTTGTTAGCAGTTTTATTTGGGCGTCTAATCTATCATTACCATCAGAAAATATCGTTCTTCTATAGTATTGTTGCATCTCTTGTTGCGACTCTTATTATTTTTTTCTATGGTCTCTTGTTTCCATGGCAGGCCTTATTGTCTGGAGCAGGTGCTCAGATTAGTTATACACCAGGCATAGGTAATGTCATTTCAACTTTTTTGACTGAGATGGCACTTATTTCCGTAGTAACACTGATTACAAAAACGCTAGTGAAACGAAATAATACTTAACATGATTGCTATTTTTCGATACTGTACCAATAAATTGTGTTACGGAATAGGTGTATTATTACTAATTGTTGCAGCTGGCTTAGGTTTACTTATTCCTCTGCAAATTAAAATTGTCTTTAATGAGATGGCATCGAATCATTTGATGCTGAGTCGTCTTCTACCCTTAATAGGCTTATTTGTCCTCAATATATTATTGACAACCATTGGAAATTATATACTAGGTTTTATAGGTGAACAAACTGTCTGTAGGATAAGAAATTGTCTTATTAATAATCTTTCTCACTTAGAGCTAATGATATCTGGAGGTGGTGAAGATGAGGAGATAGCTAATCATATCACTAACGATACTGAAATTATTAGTGATGTCTTAACAACTACCCTACCAACGTTGGTAACAGGAACGTTAACTTGGCTAGGATCTATTATCATGTTATTTGCTATTCAAGCCTACTTGACTTCATTTATTCTAGTTTGCTCTTTATTTCTTTTTCTTATCATAAGATATGTAGGTATCCGACTCAAAACTATTTCAGAAAAATTTAGATCACAGTTGGCTGTTCTTAATGCTAGTTTGGTACAATTAACAAAATTTTCATTAGATATAAAGATTAATGATTCAGGCGAGTGGTTTATCCATCGAACTTTAGATAAAAATCAGGAACTTTATCGCTTATCGCTAAAGGGATTGAAATATCGTATGATTTTAATTCCAATAATTAATATGGTTTTGTTGATTATGATGATTACTATTATTGGGCTTGGAATTTATAGCATAAAAAAGGAGTTGATAACGATTGGGGCTCTAGTATCATTTATGATTTATCTATATCAGTTACTACCAGTTACTTTGAATTTAGCCACAACGCTAACTAATTTTTCGGGTCAACAAGGAGCACTATCATTTGTTTTCAATAAACTTGAACAAAACAACTTGTCTAAAACGATGCGTTCAACAAAAAGCTCAACCTTGTTGTCGCCAACTGCGATATTTGGTGAAAACTTAGCTCTAACGATAGAGAATAAAGATATCTATCGTAACATTAGCTTTACTGCTAAACAAGGTCAGGTATTAGTTATCACAGGTCCTAGTGGATCTGGCAAAAGTAGTTTACTGAGACAACTTCTCGGCTTTTATCCACTTACTGATGGTGTTTTAAGGTTCGACAATCAAAATGTAGCATTAATGCCTTATCAAGAGCGGCTAGATCAGATTTCTTTTTTAGGACAACAAAGTTTTATTTTCAATGGAGAGACTTTATGGGATAACTTAACCTTGGGAGATAACTTTTCTCTTGAGGAGATTACCCATTATTTAAAAGAATTTCAGTTATGGGATGAACTAGGATGTGAAGAAGGGCTGGATCAATTGAAATTGGATTCAGAGTGTTTATCAGGAGGTCAAATTCAACGCCTTTCGTTAATCAGAATCCTTTTAAGAGATAGGAAGATAATCATATTAGATGAAGTCACCTCGGCTCTTGATGCCAAAAATGAAGAGCGCGTCATTGATATACTGAATGCTATAAAAGATAGGCATATCATTATACAAGTTTCACATCGAGAGCAAATCATAGCCCAGGCAGACAGTCTCATCACATTAGGTGGTTAAATATACGGTAGAATTAGTATCTATTTAAGTAGATAGTATTGAAAAGTTACTTGGTTTATTTTCTCAATTAAAAAAGGTTAGGCAAAAGTTATATAATATGAAAAAGGTATATAAAAGTGTTAATTGTATACCTTTTTAGATTATCCATTTTTTTAAAAAAGGGCTTCTTTGAGATAACTGACAAAGCTATGGGTATTGCCACCACGCCAAAGCACAAAAAGACTAAGAGAAGGTTTTCATGCGTTTGGCGTGTGTCTATGAGATGGTGCATTCCTTTTTCTAAAGAATCGTGTTAAAATAGTGAGACGATAAGAGTTTAAGATTTGGCAGGTAGAAAAGATGGCAAAGATAGTTGATTTAACGGGGCAAGAGGTTGTTGCACTGGCAGCGGCATACATGACCAAGGAGGATCTTGCATTAGTTAAGAAGGGGCTGGAGTGTGCTGAAAAAGCGCATGAGGAGCAGTATCGTAAGTCTGGTGAGCCTTATATCATTCATCCTATTCAGGTGGCAGGGATTTTGGCAGGCCTTCATTTGGATGCTGTGACGGTGGCTTGTGGTTTTTTGCATGACGTTGTGGAAGACACTAACTTTACCTTGGGAGATATTGAGGAACTCTTTGACAAGGATGTCCGCAATATCATTGATGGGGTAACCAAGCTCGGCAAGGTCGAATACAAGTCTCATGCAGAGCAGCTGGCTGAAAATCATCGTAAGATGCTGATGGCTATGTCCAAAGACATTAGGGTAATCTTGGTTAAGTTGGCAGATCGCCTGCACAACATGCGTACCCTAAAGCACCTCAAGAAAGAAAAACAAGAACGTATTTCCCGTGAGACCATGGAAATTTACGCCCCGCTGGCTCATCGTCTAGGAATCAGCCGCATCAAGTGGGAGCTGGAGGACCTTTCATTTCGTTACCTCAACGAAGTTGAATTTTATAAAATTTCCCACATGATGACAGAAAAACGTCGTGAGCGTGAGGAACTTGTGGATGATATTGTCCATAATATCAAGTCAACAACGGAGCAGGAGGGCGTTTTTGGCGATGTCTATGGGCGCCCCAAGCATATCTACTCCATCTATCGCAAGATGCACGACAAGAAGAAGCGTTTTGATCAAATCTATGATTTAATTGCGATTCGCTGTGTCATGGAGACACAAAGTGATGTCTATGCCATGCTGGGCTATATTCACGAGTTATGGCGTCCGATGCCAGGGCGTTTTAAGGATTATATCGCCAATCCTAAGGCCAATGGCTACCAGTCCATCCACACAACGGTCTATGGACCAAAAGGGCCTATCGAAATCCAAATCCGTACCAAGGAGATGCACCAAGTGGCAGAGTTTGGGGTCGCTGCTCACTGGGCTTATAAAAAAGGCATTACTGCCAAAGTTGATCAGAAAGAGTCAGCACTTGGTTTGAATTGGATAAAAGATCTAGTAGAGCTTCAAGATGCTTCAAATGGTGATGCGGTTGACTTTGTGGATTCGGTTAAAGAGGACATCTTCTCGGAGCGTATCTATGTCTTTACACCGACAGGAGCTGTGCAGGAGTTGCCCAAAGACTCAGGGCCGATTGACTTTGCCTATGCGATTCATACCCAGGTTGGTGAGAGAGCTACAGGTGCCAAGGTAAATGGTCGAATGGTGCCTCTAACCTCCAAGTTAAAAACAGGTGATGTGGTCGAAATTGTCACCAATGCTAACTCTTTTGGACCTAGCCGTGACTGGATTAAGATGGTGAAAACCACCAAGGCACGTAATAGGATTCGCCAATTTTTCAAAAATCAAGACAAGGAAATGTCCATCAATAAAGGACGTGACTTGCTGGTTACTTATTTCCAAGAGCAGGGCTATGTGGCCAATAAGTATCTTGAGAAAAAGCGTATTGATGCCATTTTGCCAAGGCTTAGTGTCAAAAGTGAAGAAGGCCTCTATGCTGCGGTGGGCTTTGGGGATATTAGCCCCGTTAGTGTGTTTAACAAACTAACGGAAAAAGAGCGTCGTGAGGAAGAGCGAGCGCGTGTCAAAGCTGAAGCCGAGGAGCTGATGAAGGGTGGCGAAGTTAAGACCGAAAAGAAAGATGTGATCAAGGTTAAAAGTGACGAAAATGGCGTCATTATCCAAGGGGCATCAGGTCTTTTGATGCGGATTGCCAAATGCTGTAATCCCGTGCCAGGTGATGCGATTGAAGGTTATATCACCAAGGGGCGTGGTGTTGCCATTCACCGTCAGGACTGCCACAATATCAAGAGTCAAGACGGCTACGAACAGCGTTTGATTGAGGTTGATTGGGATGATGCCACGTCGCACAAAGAGTACCAAGCTGAGATTGATATTTATGGGCTCAACCGCCCAGGGATTCTTAATGATGTGATTCAGATTATCTCTAATGTCACCAAAAACATCTCATCCTTTCATGGACAGCCGAGTAAAGACATGAAGTTTGCCAATATCCACGTCACCTTTGGCATCCCAAATGTTGCTGAATTGACTGCAGTAGTGGATAAGATTAAGATTATTCCAGATGTTTATTCTGTTAAGCGTACCAACGGCTAAATGATGTTGAGATAGGATTGGAAGGTTACAGATAGCGTACAGACTCTTAGTCAATGCGCTTCTCTGCTCAATCAGCAGATTTTTTGCTAGACCTTTCATCTCACCCGACTGACGCCCTTGTCTCCTTTGTTTAGTTTGTTGCTTGTCATCACTGTTTAGAAAGGCGGTACTTTTATGAAAATCATTATCCAAAGAGTGTCACAGGCTTCTGTGACTGTCAATGAAGAGGTTGTTGGTCAGATTAAGCGAGGCTTGTTGCTTTTAGTTGGTGTTGGCCCTGAGGATGGTCACGAGGATATCGCCTATGCGGTACGAAAGATTGTCGCTATGCGCCTCTTTTCTGACAGTGATGGCAAGATGAATCTTTCGGTGCAGGATATCAAGGGCAGCATCCTCTCGGTTTCCCAGTTTACGCTTTATGCCGATACCAAAAAGGGTAATCGCCCGGCCTTCACAGGTGCTGCCAAGCCTGATGTGGCACGTGCGATTTATGACCAGTTTAATCAGGCCTTAGCTGCTCATGTACCCGTTGAAAAGGGCATCTTTGGTGCAGATATGAGCCTGGCTTTAATCAATGATGGTCCAGTCACCATTAGCCTCGACACCAAAAGAAGATGACCCTAGGGTCAAGTCATTCCTTGCTTTTGTCTCGATGGGGAAAACATGGTATGATAGGAGTGTGACATGGCAGGAGCTTAGCGCTCATTACCATTCGTTTAGAACCTGTATTGAAGTGAAGTGCCAAATGGTGAATAAAGGTTCTTAGATAGGAGATAGGTAGGTTTTATGAAAGTAGTTGTTTTAGTGGTTTTAGGCCTGTATTTGGCAGTTGTTGCCTTTGCTGCTGTGCTGGGTAGCTTGGGTGCCAAGATTATCACCAAGCGTAACATGTGGTTAACGCTTTTTAGTGTCTTGGTCAGTATTGCTTTTACCTATATTTACCTAGGTCAGGGAAATTCAAGTGCTATCTATGGGATCGCTGGTGGTCTTTTTGGTATATCTGCTATCGCGATTAGTAACGCGACTCAGATGGCTCAAAAACCCAATCCTCTGCACCATCTGGTTCGTATGGGGATCAATCTTGTTTTTCTAGTCTTGCTATATTGGGTTTTCACCCATAGATAGGAGAATGCCATGCTTGCTGTCATTGCAGGGACACCTGTTGATACAGCTTTTGGTCTTGCCTTAGCCAAAAGCACTCGCCAAGAGATACTGGGCATAGCCATTTCCCAAACACCCCAAGAACAGACCGCCTTTCAGGTCTTAAAAGAAGCCGACAAAAATGCCCACATGACAGCGGTTTTAAAGGATTGCCAAGCAAAAGGAGTGACTCAGGTCTTGGTCTACTGCAACTCTCTAAGCAGTTCGGTGGATTTTGACCAGCTGTCTAGGGACTTGTCTTTGGACATCCTAACCCCCTTGCATTTTTACCGTGACCTTGCCATGTCTTATCAGACTATGGGGCTTCTCGCAGCCAATGCTCAAGGCAGTGCAGGGATTGAGCGTGCCATCACTTTGACCAATCCCCAGAGTAGAGTTCATGCCATCTCTAGCCTTGACTGGGTGGAAGCAATCGAGCAGGAAATCCCAGCTCAAGAAATGGTAGACCAGATGGGTTTGAAGGAAACGATCAGGTTGTTTGAGACCTTAAAGGTTGAGGCCATTGTCTTTGGTTGCACCCATTTTCCGTACTTTTTAGCAGCCTATCAAGAAGAAACACACTTACCCTGTGTGAGTGCGGATGCTTATTTTGTAGAGAAGCTGAGCCAGCAAAGATAGTGCTAAGGATATCAAGCGAAACACTTTTGAGGCTGGACAAAAACTCAATATTAGCCTTTCTCTTAAAAATGGAACAATAAAAACTGGCTTAGAATCCCCCTTTCTTGAGGACCTTACGCTAAGCCAGTTACTCTTTTTAAGACTTTTTCCAAGCCCCTCTTGGATCGGATAAATGTGATATAGTCAAATGAATGAACCTTCAGACAAAAAGCTGAGACGTAGGAAACTCACATAGGGTAATGAACGATTTGAAGTTGGAGCGAAGACAAGCAAATCTTGTCGCCTAGCCTACAGCAAGTTGAAAGGGCAAAGCCTCGTGAGAAGGTTTTGAGGTCTGAGCCTCAAAATCAAAAAACGAAGCGTATCAAAGTGAATTCAAAAGACGATATTAGCCAGCCGCTCCTGCTGTCGCGCCCTCATAGCCTCAATCGCCAGCCCCGCTGGCGATTTTTTGCTAGCCTTCTCTCCCTCCACCAAAAGGTCAGATATAGTCAGTAAAAACCTCTAAAACCCCGTCAAATCAAGCATAATACTTGACAAAATGGGGGGGGGGGG